>JAYUJN010000041.1:0-80146 GCA_043765195.1 Bacteroidota bacterium
GCAACGTCTCCACCATCACATTTTCCACCACAAGCCCAAAGAAGTTCTAATAGAACGGTCTTTGGGCTTTTATAAAATTCTATTGACTACTTGCTGTCATAGTTACTTTATTCAGGCAATAATATTTGTCTTTCATTTGTTCCGTCTGCATTCATTATGGCTATATGGCTTCTAAAATTTAATAATGCTGGGTCGCCTGTAAGGGTATCTCGTAATATTTGTTGCAGTAGTATTTTGTCGCCAAATTTACAATATACATTTGACGGAAAACTTTGTGGCAAGTAACTGCTACTCATATAGGTTGTTTTATTGTTAGTTACGTTATAAATTATATTTTTAGTATAAATGTACATACTGTCTTCTACACCTAAAAATTCATTTGAATTTGTTAAATATTTGTAATACACATTTCCATTGGTTGGAATAAAATCAGTTACTTGATTTGTTCTAATATTTACTTTTTTAACATTATTTGCGCCTTGGCTCATACTAAAAATATTATTCTCGTCAGCCCAACCAAGAATAGTACCCAAATTCGTTATAGTGTGTTTTGTATTTCCGTTTTCGTCTGCAATTTTTGTATTGTTCCAAATAAACAAATTTCCAGTTGCATTCCACACTACATCAGTTTGTGAGTTACCAGTAAATGTAAGCCTCATTAAACTATCTCCATTGGACTTTACTTTCCATAAATCTCTGTTTTGCCCAGTAAATATTATCCAGTCTTTCACACTCCAATCAGTACAGTAAGCTATATGTTTTGTTATTAGAGTTGATTTTCCACTACAAAAATTGTATTTATATAAATCCATATCATCGTTGGCTTGTACTCCGTTTTCTCTGCGAGCATAACAAAATTCAAATTCGTTGGTCGGGTTCATACACGGATACCAGTAACAATATTTATCGGGGTAAATATGCCCTGGCGGTATTGGGCTTTGGGTAAATAAAGTACCCATATAAGGGTTTATGTATGGTGTACTCCTTGCATCGTACATTTCGGGGCAATTGTCTTTTATTGGCTCATTTGTTATCGGAATTGGTTTGTCTTTACAGCAAGAACCAAGAACCAATACTCCCAAAAAAAATATTGTGTTTTTTAGCGTTTTCATTTTAAAATTATTTAAAATACCGATATGGGGCTTAGCCCCATATCGGTAAAGTTTACTTATTGTTTTACAAATTTTACGTGGGCTACACCACCGCCTATTTTTATTTCATAAAAATAAATACCATCAGACAATGCGCTCGTATTATACAAAACGGTGTTAGCACCTACTTTAGATTTGCCATTGAACACTTCACCAATCATTTTTCCTTGAATGTCGTACAAATTTATTTTTACATCTCCGTTGTCCTTGTTGGTAAACGAAATTGTATTTTGGTTTGTAGTCGGGTTAGGATAAACAGAGATATTATGTGCATAAATCTGCTCTTGGCTAATTGCACTTGAACTGCTGTTGTGCGTCAAAAGCGTGTATTCAAATGTGGCAGCTCCTGTATTGGTAATAACGTTAAAGGGCCACCAACCTAAAGGATTGTTGTTCATATCGAATACTTCATAAACAAAGCCACTCATAGAACAACCAGTAGGAGTACATGAATTTATTTTTACCCGTTGCCGAGGTAAAATATCCGTGCCATTTGCATCTATATCTTCTAAAACCGTTGATGAACTTGGTCTTGCCCAAAATGATACAATATTAGCATTAACATTTAATATATGATTCACCGTAGCATCTACTTTGTATTTATTTACTTTATACTGACCTCTTCCAAAAAAAACATTGGCATCGTTTTGATAATCTTCTGATAAATAGATACTAAGGTTGGTAGCCACTTGACTTTGAGTTCTTGTAAAAGTAGAAAGAAAGTTTGTGCCAAAATGATTAACTGCATTGTATGGTTTTTCTATCAATTGCATGGCATGACCAGCATCTAATAAACCTGCACCAATAAACTGGTCAAAGCCTATATTACAAGTATCGTCTTTTGCAGACAATTGAATAATATTTTCACAGTCTTCTGGGGCAAGGTTTTGATATTGTGGGCTTGGTGCATTCCAATAGCCCATTAATAAACTGACTACACCTGCTACATGAGGCGTAGCCGCACTTGTACCATTAAAGGCTCTATAGCCACCACCACTTTTAGTTGTCTTTACCAAATCAACAGTTGCAGGTCCCCCAACATCAACATTGCGTCCAAAACTTGCAGTAAGTTCTCCATTTGGTGTAGATGGATCTACTGCCCTGTTAACATGAATAAAACAACCATTTGTACCAGTACCACCCACAGACAAAACCCAATCATCGTCAATTATCGCAGGGTACGCTTCATTGTCTCTGCCCTCGTTGCCACGAGCTGCACAAAAGGTAACCTTGGCTCTGTTTGCGAAATGTACCGCCTCTTTCAATAGTCTGTTATTCGCCGATGTAAATTGTGTAAAATATTCATCATATCTCCAACTATTAGACATAATATGTAAACCAAAATCATAGCCTTTATTCGGAACAGTGTTGTACAGCGAAGCTGTTACTATTGCATCATTTATATAATTCAGTGTACCAGGAAGAAAATTATTCCCGCTTAAAATACGCATTCCATATAGCGCAACCCCCGAATTTGAATTGCCTACATCGCCACCTGCTATGCCCGCAATGCCTATGGTATTGTTTCTTAAAGCACCTATAATCCCTGCACATCCAGTACCGTGTCCATCTGGGTCTGGGTTTGCCATCGCTTTTAAATGTACATTGCTCTGAAAGTCAAACCCATCTACAACTTTGCTTGTATTGGGGTTCACACCATCAAAGCCAAAGTCTTCGTGCCTCCAGTCCAATCCAGTATCAAACACGCCACAGCGAATTGTATTTACTCCGCCGTGTGGTATAAAATCCCAAGCTGGCTCTATGTTTATGTCTGCATTTACAAACGGACTGCCTGTAATTTTATGTAAGGAGTGTTGGGCTGTTGCATACTCTGCATCATTACACCCCGCAGTTTGTAAGGCTATGTAATTGGGTTCGGAGTACCTTACAACACTTGGAATGGTTTTGAGCGCAATATTAATTTGCTCTATGACCATACCCTGTGGAAACTCCAACAGTAGCGTTGTCCAAAAATCGGGTATTTTTATCGTTTCACCCAAACGGCTTATTGTTGTAGTGTCTGTAGATTTTAACTGCTTGAACACCTTAACAGCTTTTACATTGCAAGGATTGTTCACATCTGAGCTTTTAATTGATAAATTGGAATTGCAAAGCCCCGAAATTGCATTGTTAAAGTCAGCCAACGCTGCTGGGGTTAGAAAATAATCTATACCTCCAAATTCCGCAATTTTAGTCCCAATATTATTATCAACTGCATTGGTGTTTATTGCGCTCTGCTGAAAGCGAACAATTAATTCATACGTTTTATACACAGGTTCACCATTTGAATTTATCACAAAATTGCTATCTGTTTTATACTCGGTATATTTTACTGTTTCGTAAGTATCATTGGTACCATCTTTTAGTGCAGAAACATACAAACTTCCATCGTTGGCTACATTTACGCCTGTTGGCTTTTCGTCAATGTTTGTATTTAATTTCTTTTGCCATTCTATCGCTCCTGCATTGTCTATTTTAGAAACCACTACGTCTTTCGTTCCATTGTTTCCTTTCTCCTCACCAACAAAATAAACTTCTCCACTCGAGGTTACATCAATGGCTTTTATTAAAGCATCGCCTGTGGTATTTATGGCAGATTGCTCGTGTCGCCAAATTTCTGTTCCGCTTGCATCGTATTTTACAGCGATGGCTTCTTTGATGTTGTTGCTTTTTGTAGAAAATCCACCTACGTAAACATTTCCACTTGCGTCTATGTCAATGGAATTGCCTACGTCTTCTTTGCCCGCAAGGTCTATTAATTTTGTCCATTGCAAAATATAAGACGAATTAAGTTTGATGGTTTTAATGTCGTAGTTAATGCCATTAACCGAAGAACGACCTGTGATATAAATGTTTCCGCTTGCATCTTTTTTGTAGGACATTGGTTGGTCAAAACCAGCACCCGCCACGGAGTTTCTTACATCACCCAAAAAAGTACCTGCCGTGTTATACTTAGCAATGGTATAATCCCAATTGGTGGAATTACTGGCACTTGCACCAGTAATAAATACATTTCCGCTTGCATCAAAATCTACACCAATCGGAATTTCAATTAATGATGCAAAATCGTAGCGCTTATTCCATTGTAAAGCACCTGCTGCATTGTACTTTAAGAGCAGATAATCAAAAGTAGTTGTACTGCCTTCGCTCGATGCTGTTACATACAAATTACCATTTCCATCTACTTTTAATGCTGTGCCAATGTCGTTTTTACTAAATGAAGAATTGAAAGTATTGCTCCATTGCAATGCTCCTGATACGTTATACTTTAAAATTACAACGTCAAAATTTGCACTACCACTGTTGTCAGTGGTACCTGCTACATAAATGTTGCCAGCACTGTCTTCTGTTACAGCTATTCCGTAGTCATTTTTTGTACTCGATGTGTTAAAATTTCGTTGCCAAGCAATAACGCCGTCTGAATTGTATTTTGTGGTTAAAATATTTGCGCCTTGCCCCGTTACTAAGGAATTACCAACGCTTATTAGCTCGTTGGAGGCATTGGTGATGCTACTCGTCCAGTTTAGCCCCAAAGGATTGCCTGCCGTAGTTTCCCATTCTTTGTTTACATTGGTTTGTGCGTACGATACATTTGTTACTACACACAACACTAAAAGTGTATTTATTATTATTTTGTACATGATATTTATGTTTGAAATTAAGAAAAATTATTTAAGAATTGTAACTCTATTTTTCAATTTCACTCATTGTACTCATTTTTATAAAACCCACGTGCATTCGTAGCCGAAAAAGCTATTAATGCATTGTGTGCCAAATACTTGGCACGATAGTTGGGGGGGGGGGGGCAATTTAACATTTGATTGCTTTTGCCCAAATTTGCAAAATTTTCCATTTTTTAATTATTTAAAAGGTAAATTATACTAACAAGCACCAAATGTATGTAGTATTTTTTAATTATGCAAGAAAAAAATAAAATATTTTTTTGTGAATATATTTGGGCGTTGAGCGTAGCCGAAACGAATATTCCAACGGTTAAAACCGTCGGCTATTGATTTTCATTGACAATTGCAATAGATTAACGCCGCAAATGGTTTTTCAATAGCCGACGGTTTTAACCGTCGGATTATGGGATTATTGGAAAGAATATTTTTTATGCTATATTTATCCGAAAAAAATCAACCACAAAATGCGCTATTTTGGCTAACTTTGCGGCGTAAAAAAACCAACATGAACTACAACATAAGCGGCATACAACAAATAGGCATAGGCAACACCAATGTACACAAAACTTGGGCATGGTACCGAAGTTTCTTTGGGGTGGACGTACCCATATTCGAAGAAGCCGCCACCGCCGCCCTCATGCTGCCCTACACCGGCAACCAACCGCAAGCCCGCCACGCCGTACTGGCGATACACACACAGGGAGGCGGCGGCTTAGAAATATGGCAATACACCCAGCGCACGCCGCAACCTTGCAGTTTTGAGGTAAAAGTGGGCGATTTGGGCATTTTTGCAGCCAAATTTCCGTGTAAAAACGCCGAAACGATGTACACCAAACTCAAAGAAAAAGGTGCTAAACTTTTGGGGGAAATAAGCAAAAACCCCGCTGGCGAAAGGCACTTTTACTTACAAGATTTGGAAAACAACATCATAGAAGTTACAGAAACGCCTCACAGGCAATGGTTTACAAACAAAAACCTACCCAACGCCGGACCCATAGGCGCTACCATCGGCGTGAGCAACATCGAAAAATCATTGGAGCTGTACACCAACATTTTGGGCTACGACCAAGTTGTTTACGACCTCACGGACACATTCGGCGATTTTAAACCGCTAAACGGCGGCGGCGGCAAATACCGCCGTGTGCTTTTGCGCCACGCCCAAGCCCGCAAAGGTCCGTTTAGCCAAATGTTTGGTGCGTCCGAAATAGAACTCGTGCAATGCCTCGATGCCGTGCCACGCAAGATTTTTGCAAACCGCTTTTGGGGCGATTGCGGCTACATTCACCTGTGTTTCGACATACAAAACATGGCTGCACTCAAAGAAATTTGCGCCCAAAAAGGCTTTAATTTTACGGTGGACAGCAGCTTGGCGCACCGCACTGGCTTTGATATGGGCGAAGCCGCAGGGCATTTTAGCTACATAGAAGACCCCGACGGCACGCTCATAGAGTTTGTGGAAACGCACAAAATCCCTATTTTGAAAAAATTTGGTTGGTACCTCGACCTAAGAAAACGCAACCCCGCCCACGCCCTACCCAAGCTCATGCTCATGGCACTGGCATTAAACCGAAAAAAAGACTAAAATGAACAAAACAGCCATCGTTACAGGTGCTACCAAAGGCATCGGCAGAGCCATCGTACTCCAATTTGCCGCAAACGGCTTCGACATTGCTTTTTGTGCAAGAAACGAAATGGAGGTAAATAAATTTTGTACAGAACTCACAGATTTATACCCCAACCAAACGTTTTTGGGCATAAAAACCGACATGAGCAACACCGAGCAAGTGCATTTATTATGCCAAGAAGTGTTAAATAAATGCAAAAATATTGCGGTTTTGGTAAACAATGCTGGGCTATTTATGCCAGGAAGTATGCTCGAGGAAGCAAACGGCAGCTTGGAAACCATGATAAATACCAACTTGTACAGCGCATATTACACCACAAAAAACCTCGTACCAGCCATGATTGAGGCGAAAGATGGGTATATTTTTAACATTTGTAGCATCGCAAGCATACAAGCGTACAAGTACGGCGGTAGTTATAGCATATCTAAATTTGCGATGCTTGGTTTTAGCAAAAGCCTGCGTGAGGAGCTAAAAGACAAAAATATTCGGGTTACTGCCCTGCTGCCTGGTGCCACGCTCACCGATAGCTGGGCGGGCGTGGACTTGCCGCCCGAGCGTTTTATGCCCGCCTCCGACATCGCAAAAGCTGTGTGGGAACTCTACAACCTGAGCCACGCCACGGTGGTAGAAGAACTAATTTTGCGCCCGCAGCTCGGCGACATTTAATTTTACAAAAAAGCAAGATACACTTTGCAGTTTCAAAAAATAATAGTACCTTTGCACTGGGTAAGGCGTACACGACCAGCTCCTTTTGAACTCCGCCAGGGTAGGAATACAGCAACGGTAAAAAGTTGAGCGGTGCGATGTATGACTTGCCCATTTTTTTTTAAAACTCCGACCATGAAATTTTTTATAGATACCGCAAACCTTAGCCAAATAGCCGAAGCGCAGGCGTTTGGTATTTTAGATGGCGTAACCACCAACCCGAGCCTCATGGCTAAGGAAGGTATTACGGGGCAAAAAAACATACTCAAACACTACCAAGACATTTGTAAACTGATGGACGACAATGTGAGTGCCGAAGTAATAGCCACAGACTACGCCAATATGATAAAAGAAGGCGAAATTTTGGCGAATTTGGACGAAAAAATTGTGGTAAAAATACCCATGATAGCCGACGGAATTAAAGCCATAAGCTATTTTGCCAACCAAGGTATCCGCACCAATTGCACGTTGGTGTTTTCGGCGGGACAAGCCATTTTGGCTGCCAAAGCTGGGGCGAGCTTCGTTTCGCCGTTTATGGGCAGGCTCGACGACATAGGCTACGACGGCATCGACCTCATAAAACAAATCGTAAATATATACAACATACAAATGTACGACACCGAGGTACTGGCTGCATCGGTGCGCAACAGCCTGCACATTATAAAATGCGCCGAGGCGGGCGCAGACGTGGTTACCTGCCCACTATCTGCCATTACCAGCTTACTAAACCACCCGCTAACCGACAAAGGTTTGGCGCAGTTTTTGGCTGACCACCAAAAGGCAACTGGCGGCTAAACCGTATTTTTAAAGTAAAAAAAAGACAAATGCCCAACTTACATCAAAAAGCATAGGGCATCAAAAACAGCATTTTCTTCCAGTAATTTAGCCAAAAAAGCATCGTTGTGCGCCATTTCTTTGTGCGCAGCTTTAAATTCGGCTACCTCTGCCTCCATGGGCAGCCGCTCTACATTGCCCAGTTTACCCAAATCATTGCCCGAAAGCATTTTGTTCGCCCATATATGCGCAGGCAACGCATCTATGCCTATGCCCAAGTTAGCCACGGGTTTAGCCACCTGAAACAAACTTTCACTCGTAATTCTGGCATACCAATCGCCGCCCAAGCGGGCTACCAAATCCATTTTTTGTGGGTTTATCGTGCCATTTTCATCAAAAATATGCGGGCTAAAATGCGCTTTTACAATCTCGCACACCACCAAGTTTCCCGCACCGCCCTCACTACCCAGCGGTATTACTTGGTTTACCTTGCACTCAAACGAAGCTGGGCTGTTGGCGACCCTCGGCGGGCGCACCAAATCGCTTTTTAGTGCCACAAAACCCGCTTTTTCAAACTCATCAACGCCCTTTTCGTACTCGGTACTCGCCAGCGAGCATTGCTGCACCATGGCATAATCCACGATGTTTATAACCACTTCGGGCACTTCAAGCACATTTTCCAAGGTATGTTTGGTGGTATTGTTGCGCACCCTGCGGGCAGGCGAAAAAATCAAAATCGGCGGATTAATGCTAAACACATTAAAAAAACTAAACGGACTTAGGTTTACCCTATTTTGCGCGTCTATGGTGCTGGCAAAAGCAATGGGGCGTGGGGCTACCGTACTTTGCACCAAGTTCATAAACTGTGCCAGCGGTATTTCATTGGGGGAAATGGTCATTTGTAAGGTGGTTTAAAACCCAAAAAGGGTTTTCATTTTAATATAAATTTCGGTGTTTTCATAAATGCCCATAAACGCCTCCGCACCCACGCCATACGCAAAAACGGGCACCATTACGCCCGTGTGGCGTTTTGTTACAAACTGCCCATATACTTTTTTCTCTTGAATAGAGCCATTTACGAGCGCAAAACCACCCGTTTCATGGTCGGCGGTAACGATTACGAGGGTGTTTCCGTCTTTTTTTGCAAAATCAAGCGCAGCCCCTATCGCATCGTCAAAATCCATCATTTCGTTGGTAATATAGTCGGTTTCGTTGCTATGTCCGCCCCAATCTATTTGCGAGCCTTCCACCATCATAAAAAAACCATTGCGATTTTTGCTCAATATTTGCATTGCTTTTTGCGTGCCTCTTTTGAGTATATCGCCCCTACCCTCGCTCATTTTTTTGGGTTCGTAATCCGCATAAAAATACGCCAGTTTATTGCCCTGAAAACCCTCTAAATTTTGGCTGCTATCCAGCACGGCGTAGCCCTTTTGTTGCAGCTCCGTAACCAAGTTTCTGCCGTCAGTCCGCTTGTCAAAATAACCTTTTCCGCCGCCTATCATCACATCTATGTCGGTTTTTAGGTAGTCGGCGGCTATTTGCGGGTACATATAGCGCATGGGCTGGTGCGCTATAAAACTGGCGGGCGTGGCGTGCGCCAAATTGCAGGTTACGACCATGCCCGTAGCCAGCCCGTGCGCCTCCGCAGCCTCGAGTATGGTGGGCAACGGCAGGCTATCCAAGCCCACGCCCACGGCGAGGTTGTAGGTTTTTTTTCCAGTAGAAAAAGCCGTAGCGCCCGCCGAGCTATCAGTTATAAAATCGGTGGCGGAGTATGTTTTATGAAACCCAATGCACTTAAATTGCTCCAAGTTCAAATAACCTTTTGTAACCAGCCCAGCATACACTTGCGCCGTGCCCATGCCGTCGCCTATCATCAAAATAATGTTTTTTGGACGTGGCGTACAGCCCGTATTTAGCGCAATATTTTGTTTTGTACTACAAGAAATGAGTAGCAAAAAGCCGAAAATGAGTATTTTTTTCATTGCAAGTTTGATTATATACCTAAAAAAGACAAGCCATTTCTTATGGAAATGGCTTGTGCAGAGGTCGGAAGCGGATTCGAACCGCTGTAGCAGCTTTTGCAGAGCTGAGCCTAGCCGCTCGGCCATCCGACCTTTAATTGCAATGCAAATATACGGCATTATATTGAAAAGCCCAAAAATATCGCAAAAAAAATAAATCCAATCCTTTTAAGTCGTATTTTTGTACTATCAATCAACCAAATGATCATTTTACCTCCTTATTTAAAACCAAAAGACAAAGTAGCCATCGTGTCTTCGGCTGGTAAAATCAGTTTAGAAAAAATACAACCCGCCATAAAAACCATAGAAAGTTGGGGGCTGGAAGTGGTAGTAACGCCCAATGTAGGCAACAATTACCACCGTTTTGGGGCTACCGATGCCCAGCGGCTACACGACTTGCAGTGGGCTTTTGATGCTCAAGAAATAAAAGCCGTTTTTGCGGCAAGGGGCGGCTACGGCATCATACGCATCATAGACCAGCTCAACCTACGCAAATTTACGCAGCACCCAAAATGGGTCGTTGGGTACAGCGATGTTACGGTTTTGCACAGCTATTTGCACCAAAAAACGCACATACCTACGCTGCACGCCGAGCTGTGTACCAATTTCCCAGCGGATTTACAACCGAATTTAGCCACAAAAAGCCTCAAAAATGCGCTTTTTGGTGATATGCAAATACAAAACCCTACGCCCCACCCACAAAACAGGTTTGGTAGAGCACACGGCGTTTTAGTCGGTGGCAACCTATCCATTTTGTACAGTTTATTGGGGAGCAAGGACTTTGAGACCAAAAACAAAATCCTTTTTATAGAGGACATTTCGGAGCAATACTACCACATAGACCGCATGATGCACAGCCTAAAAAGGGCGGGAAAGCTAAAAAATTTGGCGGGCTTGGTCGTGGGTAGTTTTTGGAATATGCAAAATCCGCCCGACAATTTGTTTGGCAGTTCTTTATCTGAAATCATTTTTGATGCCGTAAAAAACGAGGGCTATCCAGTTGTTTTTGGCTTTGAAGCTGGACACGTGCTGCAAAACCAAGCACTTGTTTTGGGTGCGCCCTATCGCTTGCAAGTAGCGGAAGAATTTGTTAGTTTTTCACCAACTTTTTGATTTCATGTAGGTAAAACAACGCCTCCACGGGCGTAATGGTGTTTATGTCTATGCTTTTTAGTTTTAGCTTTACCGCCTCCGAAACCGCATCATTTACCTGAAAAAGCTGGGTTTGGTTGCGGTTTCCCGCAGCAATTTGAGGCGTTTTGTTCTTTTTATTGGCTTCCAAACCAAACAAAACCTCGGTAGCCCGCTGCAAAACCGCTTGCGGCACGCCAGCCAGTTTGGCTACATAAATACCAAAACTATGTTCGCTGCCGCCAGGCACGAGCTTGCGCAAAAAAATGATTTTGCCGTCAATTTCTTTCACCGCTACATTAAAGTTTTTGATGCGCTCGAACTGTTCAGCCATCATGTTCAGCTCGTGGTAGTGCGTGGCAAAAAGCGTTTTGGGGCGGTAATTTGGGTGCTGGTGCAGGTACTCCGCAATAGCCCACGCAATGCTCACGCCATCGTAAGTGCTTGTGCCTCTGCCTATTTCGTCGAGCAGTATCAGGCTTTTGTCCGACAAATTATTTAGAATGCTGGCGGTTTCGTTCATTTCTACCATAAACGTACTTTCGCCCGTACTCAGGCTATCGCTTGCGCCCACTCTGGTAAATATTTTGTCGGTTATGCCTATTTTGGCGTATTTTGCAGGCACAAAACAACCCATTTGAGCCATAATTACGCTCAACGCCGTTTGGCGCAGTATAGCAGATTTTCCAGCCATGTTCGGTCCAGTAATCATTACAATTTGCTGGGTTTCGGTGTTCAGCTCTATGTCGTTGGGTATGTAACTATCGGCACTTAGCTGTTTTTCTATCACGGGGTGGCGGGCTTCCAACAGAATAATTTCGTTGGTCTCCGTAATTTCTGGCTTGGTATAATGGTTGGTTTCCGCCAAATGCGCAAAGCAAAGCAGGCAATCTATGGTGGCTATCTGGCTCGCATTGAGCTGTATGGGCTGTATGTAATTGGCGATGTCTTGCAGCAAATCGTCGTATATTTTTGCCTCCAAAACCAATATTCTGTCCTCCGCCCCGAGTATTTTTTCTTCGTAAATTTTCAGTTCTGGGGTAATGTAGCGCTCGGCGTTCACGAGGGTTTGCTTCCTAATCCAGTCTTGCGGCACACGGTCTTTGTGGGTGTTTGTAACCTCGAGGTAGTAGCCAAAAACGTTGTTAAAATGGACTTTTAGCGAAGAAATACCCGTTTTTTCGGCTTCACGTTTTTGCAGGTTTTGTAGGTAATCTTTGCCCGAATGCGCTATTTCTCGCAGTTCATCGAGCTCTGGCAGCACGCCTTTTTTTACGGTTGTGCCTTTGCCGATGCTTGTTCCAGCCTCGGGGCTTAGTTCGTTGTCCAGCTTTTGTGCCAGCGTAGCGCAGCTATTTATTTTTTCGGCAATGAGTTGTAGCTCGGGTTGCGTGGTGGTTTGCAGCAGGTGTTTGAAGTCGGGCAGGAGCAGCAGCACGTTTTTTAGATGCACCGCCTCACGTGGGCTAAGGCGCAAAGTGGCTATTTTGCCCACCAGCCGCCCCAAATCACCGATGAGTTTGATGGTACTTTTTAGTTTTTGGGTTGTTTCTGGTTGCTCCAAAAAAAACTGAACAGCATTTTGCCGCTCCATAATTTTTTTCTGGCTTTTTAGCGGAAAAACCAACCATTTGCGCAGCAGCCTCGCCCCCATCGGCGACAGCGTTTTGTCCAACACATCGATAAGTGCCACGCCTTCGCCGCCATAAGTTTGCAAAAGCTCCAAATTTTTTATCGTAAAACGGTCGAGCCACATATAATCCAGCGCATCAATGCGTGAAATTTGGTTGATGTGTTTCAGGTTTGGGTGCTGCGTTTCTTGCAGGTAATGCAGCACAATGCCCGCCGCCACAATGGCGTTTACGCTGTCTTGTATGCCAAAACCTTTTAGGCTCGCAGTTTCAAAGTGTTTGGTCAGGATTTCGGTGGTATATTCGGGTTTAAACGCCCACTCATCTACAATGTTGGTGTAAAAACCAGTGCCAAAAAGTTTCTCAAACGCCGCTTTTTTCGTGCGTTCAAAAAGCACTTCGGCGGGGTTAAAACTTTGCAGCAATTTTTCTATATAGGATTTATTGCCCTGCGCCACCAAAAATTCGCCCGTAGAAATATCACAGAAAGCAATGCCAATCTCATCGTTTTCTGCCACCAAGTGTATGGCTGCCAAATAGTTATTTGTATTTTGATCCAGTATTTTATCGCTTAGTAACACGCCTGGCGTTACCAGCTCGGTGATGCCACGCCGCACTATTTTGTTTTGGGTTTCGCTTGGTTTTTCGAGCTGCTCGCATATCGCCACCCGATGCCCCGCCCGCACCAGCTTGGGTAGGTAGGTATCTAAGGAGTGGTATGGAAATCCCGCCAAATGCACCTCCGAAGCCGAGCCGTTGGAGCGTTTTGTGAGGGTAATGCCGAGTATTTTTGAGGCTTTTACGGCATCGTCCTCAAAGGTTTCGTAAAAATCGCCGACCCTAAAAAGTAAAATTGCGCCTTCATGTTTTTGTTTGAATTGTGCATATTGGCGCATAAGCGGTGTATCCGATTTCATTTTTTGGGTTTGGTTTTTTGCAAAGATACGAAAAATAATAGGTTATTATTTTACGGCAAACAAAGAAATAAAACCAAGCATTTTTTGGGTTGGTTTTGGATTAAAGAGAAACTTGTGCAAAAAATTTTTTGGTTTTTTAACGATAAATACGTATATTTGCGCTCTTTTTTAAAAAGAAAACAATCGCAAACATATTAAAACATCATTACAACAATTAAAATCAATCAATGACAAATTTTGTTTATTTAGTGCCAGCTTTGGGCATCGTGGGCTTGGTTTACACCTATATAAAGTACCAGTGGGTAGCCAAGCAAGATGCGGGAAACGACCGTATGAAAGAAATAGCGGGCTATATAGCCGAGGGTGCAATGGCTTTTTTGAGGGCTGAGTACCGTGTAATGGGGTATTTTGTGGTAATTGCCTGCTTGCTTTTGGGTTTTATGACCTTGGGCAACGAAAAATCGAGCTTGTGGATTATTGCTTCGTTTATAACGGGAGCGGTATTTAGTGCGCTGGCTGGTTTTGTGGGTATGCGTGTGGCTACCAAGGCGAATGTGCGCACCGCACAAGCCGCTCGCACCAGTTTGAGCA
Source organism: Bacteroidota bacterium (assembly GCA_043765195.1). Taxonomy (GTDB): domain Bacteria; phylum Bacteroidota; class Bacteroidia; order UBA7662; family JAYUJN01; genus JAYUJN01. Next base: position 14,236 of record JAYUJN010000041.1, read on the forward strand.
AGGCACTTAATGTGTCGTTTATTGGTGGCTCGGTGATGGGCGTGGGCGTGGCTGGTTTGGCTATTTTGGGCTTAGGCTCATTGTTTATTATATTTGTGGCTATGTTTGTAACCACTGGCGACGTAAATGGCGCAGAAATGGAACTTGCCTTAGAAGTGCTAACTGGCTTTTCTTTGGGTGCCGAGAGCATCGCCCTTTTTGCGAGGGTAGGTGGCGGTATTTATACCAAAGCCGCCGACGTAGGTGCGGACTTAGTGGGTAAAGTAGAGGCTGGAATACCCGAGGACGACCCCCGCAACCCCGCTACCATCGCCGACAACGTGGGCGACAACGTGGGCGACGTGGCTGGTATGGGTGCCGACCTTTTTGGTTCTTATGTGGCTACCGTGCTGGCTACCATGGTTCTTGGGCGTGAAATAGTGAGCAACGACCAATTTGGCGGCATCGCCCCCATTTTGTTGCCTATGGCTATTGCAGGCATTGGCTTAATTTTTAGTATTGTAGCCGTATCTTTTGTAAAAGTAAAAGAAAATGGCAACGTGCTAACCGCACTAAACTTCGGTAACTGGGGCAGTATAGTTCTTACCGCCATAGCTTGCTATTTTTTGGTAAACTATATGCTGCCCGCCAACATGAACCTACGTGGCGTGGATTTTACGCCCAGCGGTGTTTTTGGCGCAATTATGGTGGGTTTAACCGTGGGTGCGCTCATGAGCTACATCACCGAATATTACTGCTCTATGGGCAAACGCCCAGTTTTGAGCATTATTAGGCAATCGTCCACAGGGCACGCCACCAACATCATAGGTGGTTTGGCAGTAGGTATGGAAAGTACCGCATTGCCCATATTGGTACTCGCCACGGGCATTATGCTATCGTTTAAATGCGCAGGGCTGTACGGCGTAGCCATAGCCGCCGCAGGTATGATGGCGACCACCGCCATGCAGTTAGCCATTGATGCTTTTGGTCCGATAGCCGACAACGCTGGCGGCATAGCCGAAATGAGCGACTTACCCAAAGACGTGCGTGAAAAAACAGACATACTCGATGCCGTAGGCAACACCACCGCTGCGGTGGGCAAAGGCTTTGCCATTGCTTCGGCGGCACTTACTTCGTTGGCACTTTTTGCCGCATTTGTAGGCACAGCGGGCATCGACAAAATAGACATTTACAAAGCCGACGTACTCGCTGGTTTGTTTGTAGGCGCTATGATTCCATTTATATTTTCATCGTTGGCGATTAGAGCCGTAGGCGAAGCCGCCATGGCGATGGTAGAAGAAGTGCGCCGCCAGTTTAGGGAAATAAAAGGCATTATGGACGGCACAGCCAAACCCGAATACGACAAATGCGTGGCAATAAGCACCGAAGCCGCCATTCGCAAAATGATACTTCCAGGCGCAATAGCCCTTACAGTGCCGATATTGGTTGGTTTTAGCTTCGGACCAGAAGTGCTGGGCGGCTTGCTGGCTGGCGTTACGGTAAGTGGCGTGCTTATGGGTATGTTTCAGAGCAATGCAGGTGGCGCGTGGGACAATGCCAAAAAATCGTTTGAAAAAGGCGTAGAAATAAACGGTAAAATGTACTACAAAGGCAGCGACCCGCACAAAGCCTCCGTAACTGGCGACACCGTGGGCGACCCTTTTAAAGATACCTCTGGACCATCGATGAACATACTTATAAAACTGATGAGCATCGTTTCGTTGGTGATAGCACCCAGTATTTCGGTAAAGAAAATGCACACCTCCGAGCAGGCGCAACCCAAAACCGAAACAGTAGCCATGCTCGCCAAAGGGTATGACGTGAAAAGTGTGCGGTAAATCTTTTAGCTAAAACCAATTTTAGCCAAAACAAAACCACATAGCTTGTGCAGCACACCCAAAAGTGGCTGGCAAAGTTATGTGGTTTTTGTGTATATTATGGGTTTGTGGAGCGAAGTTACTCGTTAGCAATACAACACACAACTACAAACCCAAAAAAATTGTACCTTTGTAGCAGATTTTACAATAAATGGACGCACCTAAAAACTTTACTTTTATAGACTTATTTGCGGGAATTGGTGGGTTTCACTTGGCATAAACTCATATTATCGGCTACTGCTTTTGTTAAAATAACAATAGTTAAAGTTCTATTGGTTGTTATAGAACAAATCCACACTCAATCTGAATTAAGTATCTTTTCAAGCTTCAAAGCCTCATCAAGATACATCATAGCTTTCGGGTTAGATTTATGTTTCGATAATATTTTCTTTGCATTATCTATATTCAAAGTAGCTAATTCATAGTCAAAAATATAATTAGTATAAAGTTTTGCTAAGTTTGCATAAGCCATTCCAAGCCATTGTTCATGTGCAATTGGGTTCAATTTAGCTATTTTTTGATATTGCAATTTTGCAAACTCGAAAAACTCTTTTGCTTTTGGAAAGTCTTGTTTGTCCATGAACAAGTATGCTAAATTATTGTACAAATGAGCAACATACAGTCCGTACTTGTACGCATCTTCCCTTTCTAACTCTTTATACACCGGTATAAGAATTCTATAATATTTCTCTGAATCTTCTAACTGTTTAAGTCTTCTCTTCAAAACTGCAAGATTCATGTATGTTAATGCTAAATCGGGTTTATATTTTGGTTCATCTAATTGAACAAGTTTTAGCCGAATGCCAAGAGCTTTTTCATGGTATTCTTCCGATTTCTCAAAATTAATGATGTCGTTATTTATCAGAGCAAGGTCTCCGTATGTGTTACCAAGTGCGTTGTCTGTTATTGCTTTTTTAGGTGCAATTTTTCCCCAATCTGAATCTATTATCTCAGCCCAAATATTATCGGCTTCAATAAATTTCTGCAATGCTTTTTCATATTCTTTAAGGTCATATAAGACATTCCCTATTGCATGAAGTGCTTGTGCCTGCAAGAACTTATCTTTGTTACTGACTTTATATGCAAGTTGGAAAAATTTTAATGATTTCTTATAGTTTTCGTGAACACGTTGAAAATCAGCATAATTATAACAATTGTCAAAGAACTTATGTAATTGTAATGACATATTAAAATATTCTTCTACGTCTGTAATCCTATTTACATTATTAAACATCAGAGCTGTAATTTGAGCTTTTACTAAAAGTTCGTTTGAAAGCTGCTTACGTTTTATGTTAGCTTCACTTGCTTTTCGTTTAGTTGATTCAGTCGTGATATTTAAAGTTATTATTTCGCTTTGAATATGTTGCATATTCAGCAAAGCACTTGCTTCAATCAATCTTCCGCTGTCGAAATATTTTTTTGCTTCACGTAGTCTTTCAGAATTAAGTTCAATTCGTGTAAAAACTTCTGCTAACTGTACAATTTCTCTTTGAAAATCAGCTTTTTGCTTTTTGAATTTTTCTATTTTTAGTATTAACTTATTCCTTGTTTCTATTTCTTTTTCTGGAATAAATGCAAGTGCTTCTTCGTTATCCTGAATTTCAGTCAAGATATTCTGATATGATGTACTATAAAAATAATTATAAACAATATTAGTCCCAATATTTATCTGCTTGTCAATAGTAGAATTATTATGAATATTTTGGCTTTTATTATCCATGTGTCTATGAAATTGAACCATGATTAGTACCAATATTTACTTGCTTATTTACTACCCCATAATTATAAATGTGCTGACTTGACATAACACCTAATTTCTGTAATTCCTCCGATAGTCTTGTTATGGTTTCTAAAAATTCTTGATTTGTGTCCAAAAGATTGGTGTAATCTTCCTGCGTTGGCTGTGAGTTTGAAAAAAAACCTTTTGCTCTATTGAACAAACTAATAACTATTGCAGACATTAGTCCACCCGCAGCGTCAGGTAGTCCATTCTGCAAAAGCTGACTGAAAATTTTGTAGGTAATCATAAAATTTTTATTTAATGGTGTAATTTTGTTGTTCTTGTTTTGTTGGTTTTAGGCAATTATTGTTACCACATAGCTTGTGCAGCACACCCAAAAGTGGCACGCAAAGTTATGTGGTTTTTGTGTATATTATGGATTTGTGAAAGAATTTACTCGTTCACATTTTGGTTTTTATGTACCAAGGGCGCATTTTTTACAACTTTTGCTACAATCTTGTGGGAGAACTTATGCTTGTAAAACCGCACCGCCAGCAACACGCCAATGCTGCCCAAAACCGAGGGGTAAAGCCAGTTGAAATTTTCGGGTAAGCCACGAAAAGTAACGATGGAAAAAGCCGTAAATGCCGAAATATACGAGCCTATCATGCGTGAAAGATGCCCAAAAACCCACGTAATGCCGTATTCTTTGGGCGCATACAAGTGGTTAAAGTGTTTGAGGTCGGCATAGCCAAAACTGCTACACAAAATACTAAAAATAATGGGTACAATGGCATTATGCACATCGCCCAAATATATCATGCGCAAGGCTAAAAACAAAACCACTACACTAATACCGATGGCGAGCAAAGAAGCAGAAACATCAATTTTTTTGCCAATCCGCCCAAAAATGGGCTTTTTGTTTTTTGTATGCCGAAAACCCGTAAAAGCCAAATAAAAACTAAAAATAGCCGAACAAAACAAAAAGAAATGGCTGCGCATAATAGACAGCGGAATGGCAGTAGCAAACAAACCAAACATAGACCAAAAATAAATCAAACCAAAAGTACGATGGTACTTATGCCCTTTTTGGGTAATCATGCTCACTACGCCGCTGGACAGCGATATAGTGCCACTTATGGCGTGCAAAATCAGTAGGGTAATGCGTAGTTTTTCCATGGTCGTTGTTAATTGCATCATATTGATTGACAAAAATATACAATATTATTTGGTATCCAAAATAAATTTATATAAATCTGAAAAAATGTGTACAAACCGTTAAAAAACCCTTTTTAGATAAAATTTGCCGCAAAAGCACTAACTTTGCATCGCACAAGCAACATCACTCGTTAAAAAAAATTAATGGATAGGAATTCAATTATAGGTTCAGTACTTATAGCAGGCATCGTAATGTTTTTTTATGGCTATTTAATACCCAAATACGACACCAAACCTGTACCCAAAACTGCCAAAATAGATAGTTTAAAACAAAAAAACACATCGCCCGAGGCTGCCAAATATGCGCTACCTGTGGTGGCGGATACGGCTTATACCAACCAAGTTTTTAGCCAAAAATACGGCAAACTCGCCGCTTTTGCGCAAGGAAAAGAGGCTCTAATTGTGCTACAAAACGACCTTGTGAAGGTAATGGCAAGCTCAAAAGGTGGGAAAATAATTGCGGTAGAGCTAAAAAAATACAAAACCTACGACAAAAAAGCTCTGATGCTTTTTAAACCCGAAGAAGCAAGCTACAACTACACATTTATGGCGCAAAACAGGCAAATACGCTCCGAAGACCTGTATTATAGCCTGCACTCACAGACCGATAGCTCCGTGAATTTTCGGCTGCAAATTAGCCCCACAAGCTACTTGGAGCAAACATTTGTGCTTAGTGCGAACAGCTATGTGGTAAAACACAGCATAAATACGCAAAATTTTGGCGATGTTTTGGATAAATCTACGCCATATATCGTGTTGGATTGGAAAATGCAAACGCCTTCGCAAGAGCAAAATATGAAGGAAGAGCAGCTAAACTCTAACCTTTACTACAAAAACTTAGATAAAAAAGCCGATTACATATCTGCCAACGGAAGCGAAAACTTGGAGCAACCCATCAAATGGATTTCGTTTAAACAAAAGTTTTTTTCGGCTGCGCTCATCGCCCAAACCCAGTTTACCAATGTATCGGGCAGCGACAAAAACGGCGAAGTGGATAGCATACCCCAAATTATAAAGCAATTTGGAGCGCAGTTGCGCATTCCCATGCCCGAAAAAGACAACGGCAGCACGCAACTTAGCTTTTATTTTGGACCAAACCACTACAAAACCCTCGAAAAATTAGACATCGACTTGGAAGAAGAAATTCCGCTGGGCTGGGGCATTTTTGGCTGGGTAAATAAGTTTTTAATCATACCTCTGTTCCACTTTTTAGACGGATTTAAACTCGGCTACGGTCTTATTATTTTGCTAATTACAATCGTAATTCGCCTGATTATTTTTCCGTTTACCTACAAATCGTTTTTATCTACGGCAAAAATGCGGATTTTACAGCCCGAAATTACCGAGCTAAAAGCAAAATTTGAAAAAGACCCAACCAAAATGCAAGCCGAGCAGCTAAAACTGTTTCAAAAAGCGGGCGTAAATCCGTTGGGCGGCTGCCTACCGATGTTGTTTCAAATGCCGATTTTGTTTGCCGTTTTTAGGTTTTTTCCAGCAGCCATAGAGCTTCGCCAGCAGCCATTTTTGTGGGCAGACGACCTATCTCGCTACGACAGCATAGCCAGTTGGAGCGGCAACATTCCGCTTATTAGCAGTACTTTTGGCAACCACATCAGCCTTTTTACGCTTTTGATGACGGCTACTACCCTATTTCAAATGTGGCAAAACAACAAAATGACCGCTGGTAGCAACGACCAAATGAAGCAAATGCAGGTGATTATGTACATTATGCCCGTAATGTTTTTGTTTGTGCTAAACAGCTACGCCTCGGGCTTGAATTATTACTACTTTTTGAGCAATGTGCTGGGCATATTGCAAATGTGGCTCATCAAAAAATCGGTGGACGAAACTAAAATTCACGCCCAAATACAAGACAATAAAAAGAAAAACGCCGCCAACGGCAATAAAAAAACTGGATTTATGGCACGCTTAGAGGCGTTTCAGCAAAAAGCCGAGCAAGCCAAACTCAACCAAAAAAAATAAGGTTATGCTAAAAAAAGTAACATTGACGCTCGCTGCCACCGCCATGCTATTGGTGGTGGGCATGGTGGCACAGGGGTTTTTGACCGCACCCAAGCAAACTACGCAGGTAAAATGGCTGGACTTTAAAACGGCTTTGGCAGCCAACAAAAAGAAATCTAAACCGCTGTACATAGACGTATATACGGACTGGTGCGGCTGGTGCAAAAAGATGGACAAAACCACGTTTGAAGACCCCGAGGTGGTGGCGCTGCTGAACCAAGGCTTTTATCCAATAAAATTCGATGCCGAACAAAGCGCAAGCATCAGTTTTAATGGCAAACTGTTTGAAAAAAGGGCTGGCGAGCGCACCCACGCCCTTGCCATAGCCATGCTAAACGGTCAGATGAGCTACCCAAGCACGGTTTTTTTCAACGAAAAACAAGAAATTATTACCGTAGTGCCTGGCTATTTGAGCGCAGACGACCTAAAACCAATACTAAATTACATCGCAAAGGGCATTTATAAAACCAAAAGCTGGGAAGAATACCAAAAAACGAACTAAAACCGATGCACAACCAGATTTTGGGCAAAAAAGGTGAAGATTTGGCTGCTGATTTTTTGGAGCGCAATGGCTACCTAATTTTAGACAAAAACTGGCGTTCGTCGCATTTGGAGCTGGATATTGTGGCAAAGAATGACGTTTTTTTGGTTTTTGTGGAGGTGAAAACACGCAGCGGTACACAAAAAAGTCCAGAGTCGAGCGTAAATTACTCAAAACAAACAAAACTTTTTAGGGCTGCGCAAGGTTACTTACTTGCACACCCGCACAGTTTAGAGGTGCGTTTTGACGTAATAAGCATCATTTTACAAAAAAATGCGGAGGTAAGCATCAATCATTACACCGATGCTTTTTATCCGAGTTGGTAATTAAAAATATTTAAAAAAAACTGTTTGCAAAGTCCGAAAAAAGCATTACCTTTGCACCACTTTTAACAGGAGCATTGATTTCGTAGCTCAGCTGGTAGAGCAGTACACTTTTAATGTACGGGTCCTGGGTTCGAGTCCCAGCGGAATCACAAACACCTACCCAGGTGGTGAAATTGGTAGACACGCTACTTTGAGGGGGTAGTGCTCGCAAGGGCGTGCAAGTTCAAATCTTGTTCTGGGTACAAAAAGCAAACAAATCTACGATTTCGTAGCTCAGCTGGTAGAGCAGTACACTTTTAATGTACGGGTCCTGGGTTCGAGTCCCAGCGGAATCACTACAAAATCCTTTCCAAAAGAAAGGATTTTCGTTTGTTGTGCGCAGTTTTAAGTATTATTCGTATATTTGCGCCTTATAAATTTTGATAACCAATAGTTGAACCAAAGAATGAACTCCTTTTTTAGAAAAATCACGCTGGTTTGTGTGGGCATTTTGGTGGCAAAAGCCAGCCATGCCCAAACGCTATCCGACGGATTTATGATGCAAAAAAAACAAGTGTGCATCGCTACCAGCTATAACCACAGCAGCTTTACGTACTACTGGGAAGGCACGCTGCTCCGAGAAAACAAGAGCTTGGGTAGGCTTTACAACCAAAATTTTGGGGCGATGGTGGCTTATGGCTTGGGCAAAAACCTAAACCTGCTCGCCAGCTTGCCGTACATAAAAACCAACTCTGGGGCTACCACATCGGGGCATCAGGGCTTACAAGACCTATCTGTGGGCTTGAAGCACAACCCAATTTCCATCACATTTAGCAACGACGACAAAAACAGCATCAGCACGCTAAACCTGTTTACAATAGCCAATTTTTCGATGCCTGCCTCAAACTACTACCCCGATTACCTGCCATTTAGCATTGGTGTGGGCAGCCGCAACTACTTGTTGGGGGCTACGCTGGGTTATTTGGGCGCAAAGGGGCTGATAGTGAACCTGAATGGCAGCTACACGTTTAGAAACAACATAAAACTGGAGCGAAATTTTTATTACACCGACCGAGCCTACTATACAAATGAGGTTTTTATGCCCAACGTATCGCAGTTTAACGCATCTGTGGGCTACCGCTTGAACAGTGAATTTAGGATTTTGGGCTGGTACAACCAATACAACACCCTTGGCGGTTTTGATATGCGGAGAAACGATATGCCTTTTCCATCGAACAACATGGATATGAGCCGAATAAGTACCGAACTTTTGTATCGCCCCAAAGAACTAAATAGCCAGTGGGGAATTATGGCTGGCGGCGGCTACACCTTAAAGGGCAGGAACACGGGGCAAACGGCAAATGTGAGCTTCGGAATTGTGTATCAGACTAAAAAAACGAGTACAAATTGATTTTAAAAATGAAATTAAAACATACAAATACAGCGGGTTTTGTGGGTAAAATGATGGCTCTTTTGTTTATACCATTGCTTTGGAGCTGCGAAAAAGAACTTACCAACACCCAAAACGACATAACGCCCTACGCCTATCAAAAACTGGACGAAACTGGCGGCACGTGGCGACCAATTTTGTTGCAAAATGGCAGCGAAATAGCCGTGCCTGCCCCCGATTCGGTTTCGAGTGCTGCCTATCAAGCGGAGCTACGGAGCTTAGAAACGCTATCGAACACCACCGAAGCCCAAAAAGCAACGATAAACTATTGGGGTTCGAATGCCTTGGTGCGCTGGAACGAGATAGCACGTGAGCTGTGCGCCAAGTACAATTTGCCGCCAGCCGAAGACAGCTCGGGCAAGTATCCGTTTCCGAACGCAGCCAATCCGTCGGTTTATCCGTATTTTCCGTTTGCCAATCCGCCTTATGTGAGCCGTGCACTGGCGTATTGGGGTACGGCGCAGTTTGATGCCCTAATAAGTGCGTGGCACTACAAATATGCCTACAACCGCCCAGCTCCCTACAAAACCAACGCCAATATAAAAACGGTATTGCCACAAAACAACCTGCCCTCCTACCCCAGCGAAGATGCGGTAATCGCCGCCGTTTCGGTAGAAATATTGGGCGCAATGTTCCCCGTAGAAAAAGAATACTTGAAAGCAAAAGCCGCCGAACACACGCAAAGCAGGCTTTTGGCGGGCGCAAACACCCAAAGCGACTTAGATGCTGGCACAGCCTTGGGCAAAGCCGTAGCCGCCAAATTTATAGCACGCACAAAAACCGACGGCATGAAAAACGCCGTGGGCAACCAAGCCAAATGGGACTCGATAGCATACAGCGCAAAAGAACGCTCGAACGACGGAATATGGCTCAGTGTGGAATGGCCCCGCCGCCCGCCCATGCTACCGCTGTTTGGCAAAGTAAAACCGTGGTGCTTTACCGACATAAGAACCACAAGACCCGCCGCACCGCCCGCCATAAACTCGCCAGAGTTTGGTAAAAATATGCAAGAACTGGAAGACATAGCCAAAAATTTGAGCAGCGAACAAAGGCGCATAGCCAATTTTTGGGCAGATGGCGCAGGCACATACACACCGCCTGGGCACTGGAACAGAGCCGCCTCAGGCTACATAGTAGATGCCAAAGAAAACCCGCTGCGCACCGCACGCAGCTTTGCGTACCTAAACATGAGCCTGATGGACGCAGCCATAAGCTGCTGGGAAACCAAATATTACTACTGCTACCCACGCCCCGTGCAGGTAAACCGCAACTTTAAGTCGATATTAGGCACGCCCAATTTTCCATCTTACACCTCGGGGCATTCCACGTTTTCGGGCGCAGCAGCAGCTGTACTCGGGCATTTGTACCCCAGCAAAGCCACCGATGCCGATGCAATGGCAAAGCAAGCCTCCGACTCACGAATGTACGGCGGCATTCATTACCGCTTCGACTGCGAAGTAGGCTTACAAGTAGGTAAAACGGTAGGAGATGCCTCAAATGCCGTAGCTCGCTTAGATGGCGCTGAATAACAACGACCTTTTAGACCGAAAAACCCCACAATTTTGTGGGGTTTTTTGTTTTGTATCGCACCATCAATACTTGTAAAATGCTTTGCAATTGATTTGTTGGAACTATGGCATTTTTTAGTATCTTTGTACAATCACCATTAATTAACACCATTTATACCAATGAAACTAAAACTTACCACAACTATTTTTTTGGCGATGCTGCTGGGCATTGTTGTTGGGTTGCTTGTACGGAGATTTTACCCTTACCAAATAAATAATTTTGCGGATTACATAAAAATATTGAGTGATATTTTTCTTCGGCTCATAAAAATGATTATTGCACCGCTGGTTTTTAGTACTTTGGTGGTGGGCATTGCGCACTTGGGCGACTTTAAAACCGTGGGGCGCATCGGGATAAAAACCCTGATTTATTTTCAATTTGCCACCATTTTGGCGTTGGTAACGGGGCTAATTTTGGTAAACCTTACACAGCCAGGTGCCAATATGAACCTAACCCTACCCGCCACGGGCGCAGAAACGGGCATAGCCACCGAGGCATTTACCCTAAAAAGTTTTGTTACGCATTTAGTACCCAAAAGTGCCATAGAAGCCATGGCGAACAACGAAATACTTTCGCTGGTGGTGTTTTCCATCTTTTTTGGGCTGGCTACCTCGGCGGCGGGCGAGCAAGGCAAAACCATGACCCGAGCCATAGATTCTTTGGCGCAAGTGATGCTTAAACTAACCAGTTTTGTAATGCAATTTGCGCCTGTGGGCGTTTTTGGTGCGCTGGCGGCGGTGGTAGCTTTGCAGGGAGGCAAGGTGCTACTAAACTATGCGTACTTGATTTTGTGCTTTTTTGGGGGATTGTTGTTTTTTACAGTCGTTATTTTGGGCATTATTTGCTTTGCACTCAAAATTCCTTATTTAAAACTGCTAAAAGCCATTAAAGAACCGATGATTTTGGGGTTTAGCACCGCAAGTTCGGAGGCTGCCTACCCGCACACCATCAATGCGCTGCGCAAGTTTGGCTGCCCCGATAAAATTATTACGTTTGTGCTGCCACTTGGGTATTCGTTTAACATGGACGGCTCCATTATGTACATGATTTTTGCCACTGGATTTATCGCCCAAGCCTACGGCATGGATTTGAGTTTGCAAACCCAAATTACGATGATATTGGTGCTTTGGGTTACGAGCAAGGGCATGGCGGGCGTGCCCCGTGCGTCGCTGGTGGTTATTGCGGGTACTTTGTCGCAGTTTAACATACCCGTGGAGGGCTTGCTTTTGTTGCTTGGGGTAGATGCAATTTTGGATATGGGGCGCACCGCCACCAATGTAATAGGCAATGCCGTGGCTACGGCGGTGGTGAGCAAATGGGAAAATCAGTTGGTGGTCAATTAATTACAAAAAAATTGCATTTGTAGAGACAAGACAGTTGGGAGACAAGGCAGTGCCTTGTCTCTACAATTAAACAAAAATATAGAAACGCAATAAAAACACAAATGCAATTTTGTAGAGACAAGGCAACGCCTTGTCTCCGTGAAATAAAAATTTAGCGACGGAATTTTTTCATAATACTTGCAGTTGGGAGACAAGGCAGTGCCTTGTCTCTACAATTAAACAAAAATATAAAAACGCAATAAAAACACAAATGCAATTTTGTAGAGACAAGGCACTGCCTTGTCTCTGCAATTAATGAAAATACAGATTGATTACAAATTTTAAAATGACATAATGCGAGGCAACAGTTTTGGAAAGGCATTTGAAATTTCGAGTTTTGGCGAATCGCACGGCTTGGGCATAGGCGTGGTGGTCAATGGCTGCCCCGCTGGCTTGGATATTGATTTGGCATTTGTGCAGGAGGAACTGAGCCGCCGCCGCCCTGGGCAGAGCCACGTGAGTACCACCAGAGCCGAAAAGGATTTGGTGCAGGTGCTGTCGGGCGTTTTTGAGGGCAAGGCTACGGGTGCGCCCATCGCACTTTGGGTGCCAAACACCGACCAAAAAAGCCAGGACTACGGCGCATTAAAAGACGTTTTTCGTCCTTCGCACGCCGATTTTACCTACCAAGAAAAATTTGGCATCAGAGATTATAGGGGCGGCGGGCGGTCTTCGGCTCGAGAAACCATAGCCAGGGTAGCCGCAGGTAGCCTTGCCAAACTTTTTTTGCGGCACTACAACATCAAAATTACGGCATTTACCAGCCAAATCGGCGAAATTAGGCTAAACCAACCCTACACCGCATTAGACCTTAGCCAAGCAGAAAACTCGATAGTGCGCTGCCCCAGCCAAGAAATTGGCGCAAAAATGGTGGCTGCCATAGAGCAAGCCAAACTCGAGGGCGATTCGTTGGGTGGCATCATTACCTGTGTGGTTTCGGGTGTGATGGCGGGCTTGGGCGAGCCAGCCTACGACAGGTTGGAGGCAGATTTAGCCAAGGCAATGCTTAGTATCAACGCCACCAAAGGCTTTGAAATTGGCGGCGGCTTCGCCGCCGCAGCCATGAAGGGCAGCCAGCACAACGACGCTTTTTTTACAAATAGCGAAGGTAAGGTAGAAACCAGAACCAATTTTTCGGGGGGCGTGCAAGGCGGCATCAGCAATGGGCAAGACATTTATTTCAACACAGCATTTAAGCCCACAGCCACCATAGCCCAACGCCAAGAAACCATAGACAACGACCACCAAGCCACGCACCTCGAGGCGCAAGGCAGGCACGACCCGTGCGTAGTGCCACGAGCCGTACCGATTGTAGAAGCCATGGCAGCCATCGTAATAGCCGACCACATACTAAGGCAACGAACCGCAAAAATGTGATTTTTACGGCACAAAAGCCTATTAATCCATGATAAACGGATAATCCGCCTGCAAATAATTGTCCTCAAACAACGCCTCTGGGTTCGGGAAAGGCGAACTTTCTGCAAAAGCCAGCGCATCAGCCACAGTGGTTTTTACCTCTGCATCAATCTCCGATAGCTCCTCTTCGGTCAGGTATTTTTTATCCAAAATAAGCTGCCTTGTAACCGCAATTGGGTCTAATTTTTTGTAGGCATCTAACTCCTCTTGCGTGCGGTACTTCGCCGCATCGCTCATGGAGTGCCCACGGTAGCGGTAGGTTTCTATTTCCAGCAGCGTAGGTCCGTCGCCAGCCCTCGCCCTATCGGCAGCCCTATTCATCGCCTCATGCACCGCCTTGGGGTCCATGCCATCTACCGACTCGCTCGGCATATCGTAGCTCAAACCTATTTTCGCCAAATCCAGCACGTTGGTGGTACGCTCCACGGACGTACCCATGGCGTAATTGTTGTTTTCTATCACAAAAATGGCTGGCAGTTTCCAAAGCATCGCCATGTTAAAAGCCTCGTGCAATGCGCCCTGCCTAACGGCACCATCGCCCATGTAGCAAACCGACAAATTGGTAGTGCCGTTGTATTTTTCGGCAAAAGCCATACCCGCACCCAAAGGAATTTGTGCGCCCACAATGCCATGCCCGCCAAAGAAATTATGCTCCTTCGAAAACATGTGCATCGAGCCACCCTTGCCCCTCGAGCAGCCCGTAGCCTTACCAAAAAGCTCCGCCATAATGCTGTTTGCGCTCATGCCCGATGCCAGCGCATGACCGTGGTCTCGGTACGCCGTAATTACCTTATCATCTTTAGTTATCACCGAATATGTACCCGCCAAAATAGCCTCTTGCCCGTTGTAAAGGTGGCAAAAACCCGTAATTTTAGTGCCATATATCGGAATACAACGCTCCTCAAACTTACGAATTAACTGCATCAGTTTATACCAATTGATGTGCGTTTCTTTGGTAATTTTTATTTTTGCCATTTTATTAGTTGAATTATGATTAATTTTGCTGTGCTTTTGTTTGCAACCACAAAAGTATAAAATTTTAGTAAATGATTTTAAAATATATTGAAATAAATAACTACAAAAACCTAAAAACCGAAAATTTATCGTTCAAAAGCAAAATAACAGCCTTCGTAGGTAAAAATGGCGTGGGTAAAACCAATTTGTTAGATGCTATTTATTATTTATGTATCGGAAAAAGCTATTTTAATGCCATAGACAGCCAAAATATTTGCTTCAATACCAGCTTTTTCAACCTAAAAGGCACATTTTCGGACCAAGAGCAAGCCCAAAAAACCATATTTATAGCCTATCAGGACAAAAAAATAATAAAACTAAACGACCTAAGCTACACCCGATTAGCCGACCACGTGGGGCAGTTTACGGTGGTGTTTATTTCGCCCACCGACACCGAACTCATCACCGAAAGTAGCGAAGTGCGCAGGCGGTTTATCGATGGCATCATTTCGCAATGCGATGCCGCATATTTGCAAGCCTTGGTACTTTACAACAAGTTTTTGGCGCAGCGCAGCTTCATTTTGAAGCAATACGTGGAAACAAAAAGAATAGACTTAGCCCTTTTGGAAGTGATAAACGAGCAAATGTACCCAAATGCCCAAATCATTTTTGAGACAAGGCTGCGGTTTTTCGCCGATTTTGAACCGCTGTTTGTAAGTAGCTACCAATCCATTTGCCAAAGCGCCGAGCCCGTGCGTGTGCAATACCTAAGCCAGCTCCAAAACGACACGCTGCAAGCGCTTTTTGTGCAAGCAACCGCACACGACCGAGCCGCAGGGCGCAGCACAATGGGCGTACACAAAGACGAAATCAATTTTTTTATAGCCGATAAACCACTAAAAAAGTTTGGCTCGCAGGGTCAGCAAAAATCGTATATCATTGCCCTAAAACTGGCACAATACCACTACATACACCAAAAAACTGGCACAAAACCTCTGCTGCTGCTCGACGATATATTCGAAAAACTGGATAGAACCAGGCTCAACAGCCTGATGGGCATGGTGAGCGAAAACCATTTTGGGCAAATTTTTATAACCGATACCGATGCCGAGCGAGTTACAGCCTTGTTTGAGCAAATAGCGCAGCCCATAGCCATTTTACCGATTGTATAAACGCAAAAAAGCCAGCGTGTAAGAAACACGCTGAACTCAGTTGTAATTTATAGGATTATTTAGCTACCCGACTCGTCGGTGCTGGGCTTGGCGGCTTTTTGTTTAAGCTCCATAACTACGTTGCCTTTGTAGTACAGCTTGCCCTCAAACTCATGTGCGGTGTGGCGCAAGTGCGGCTGCCCAGTGGTAGCACAAGTGCTAATGGTTTCGGGGGTAGCTTTGTAGTGTGTGCGACGCTTGTCTCTACGTTGTTTGGATATTCTACTCTTAGGATGTGCCATTGTGTTGAAATTGGCTGCGGGGTGCGCAGGTTATGTTAATTTAAAATTTTATTTGCTTTAATTTGTCCCAAGTGCCTGCTTGCGTTTCGGCTATGGTTTGTGGTTGCTCCTGTGGCTTCAATTGTTGCAAAATTTGCTTGAAATCTTGGTCGCAGGGCTTTGGCTCTAATCCTTCGCAAGAGCTACGCATTGGTTTGCTTATACTTATTAGTTCGTACAAGTAATTGGCTATGTTCAGTTCGTTTTGGTCTTCGTGCAATACCGCTATGTCGTCGTCTTCGTAATCGCTTGCTTGGCTGTTTTCCATCTGTTTTACCAGTATTTTATGGGTAGAGTTCACCTCAAAAGGCAAATCTGCGAGGCAAGTATCACACGGAAAACTTATCGCACCCTTTATATCAAAGTACAAATGGGCGAGGTTCGATATTTTTTCTATGCGCAAATCTACGTGTAAGTTTCCATTTTTTATCAACGAAAACTCAAAACAATTAAAAAACTCCTCTCCTATTTCAAATGTATTGGTGTAGCTGCCTTGCTTTAAACCACGTACATTAACCAAAAACTGGTTTAGGTAACTACTCATAATATTCTCCGACTTTAAAACGAAGGGCAAAGATAGCTTTTTTTTGTGTAATTAAAAATTTTTTAGCCATTTAATTTTTATATTTTAGCAAACGATATAAATCAGTTTCACACTATTTTGGCTTTTTCAATTATTTTACATCTTTTTTAAAGTTTTGGCTATGTAATTACAAAGGTTAGATGCACAAAAATTCATACAGACTATGTTTACAACTAATTTTAGGCTCGAAAAAAGTCGGCGGGCTTACAAACAATTTATGAATATCCCCAAAATTACTACGAATTAGGCATTTGGTACGATTAGCCACCAAACATTACACGGTTATGGATTGATAATTTGTGTATCGTTGCCACCAAACATATTTCATATTTTTACATTACCTAAATAAAAAAATACAATGACGAAAAATTACCTTGTATGTGCGGCTTTCTTTATGGCTTTTGTAGCCCAAGCCCAAACCTTTACCAGTAGCAATTTGCCCATTATTATCGTGAATACCGATGGTGGAGCTACCATACCCGACCAGCCCAAAATTGGTGCGAACATGAAAATTATTTATAGGGGCGCAGGGCAACGCAACTACATGACCGACCAAAATACGGCGGCTTACCTAAACTACGACGGGCGCATTGCCACCGAGCTGCGGGGTCATAGCTCACAAAATCCCGACAAAAAACCTTATGGCGTAGAAACCCGCATGGCGGATAACATTACCAACCTGAATAAATCGCTGCTGGGTATGCCCTCCGAAAACGACTGGACGCTGATGCCCAACGCCTTCGACCCTACTTTTATGCACAATGTACTTGCTTACAAATGCTCCGAAAATGTTGGGTTGCAAGCCATGCGCACCGTTTATTGCGAGCTGGTACTCAACGGCGATTACAGAGGCATTTATGTGCTAACCGAAAGTATAAAAATAGACAAAGACCGAATAGACGTTACACCAATTCTGCCAACCGACAATACGATGCCCAACATTACGGGCGGTTACATAACCAAATCGGATTGGTCGGACGGCTCACCATACTGGTCGATGGCGACTTATACAGGCGATGTACCAAGTTTTTTGCACAAAAGCCCCGACCCACTAACCGTAACGGCACAGCAAGATGCTTATGTTCAAGGTGTTTTTAACAGCCTACAAACCAATGCAAACAGCAGCAGCCTAATTACTGGCTACCCCAACATTATAGATGCCAAAAGTTTTTTGGATTATATGCTCATTGTGGAGCTGGGTAGCTGTGTAGATGGCTATCAGTACAGCACCTACCTCAACAAGGACAGAGGCGGAAAGCTACACGCAGGTCCGGTTTGGGACTTTGATTTGGGTTTTGGAACAGAATGGGGCAGCCAAGGCGGCAGGGGTGCGTTTAACGTTTGGCAGTTTGACAACGGCGACAATACTGGCGCAAAGTTTTGGAAGGATTTGTACGACAACCCCACCTTTCATTGCGCCCTAAACAAACGCTGGCAGGCAATGCGTGCCGTGGGTCAGCCGCTGCACATTACCAAACTACACGCCCTCGTGGACTCTATATCTACCCTACTCACCGAGGCTGCGGGGCGTGAGCAGCAAAGGTGGGCACCCAGCCCATTTGCTGGCGAAGTTACTTTTTTGAAAAACTGGCTCACCCAGCGGGTAAACTGGATAGATACCAATTTAGGCGCAGGCTACACCAACTGTACCCAAGCCGCCGTACCCAATTTGGTTATAAACGAAATAATGTACAACCCTCATGCCACCGCAACCAACGCCAACAGCGACGACTACGAATACATTGAACTAAAAAATGGTGGCACAACCCCAATCACGCTCTCGGGAATGTATTTGCGAAATGGAGCCGTATATCAGTTCCCCGCCAATGCCACGCTGGCTGCAAACCAAATCATTGTGTTGGCGAGCAATGCCGCCATGTTTCAGGCTAAATACGGCTTTGCGCCTTATGGTCAGTATTTTCGCAACTTTAAAAATTCGGGCGAAAGCATCTTGATAACCGACGGATTTGGGCAAACAATAGACAAAGTACTGTACAGCAACAATGTGCCTTGGGCAAATGCCGACAGCACTGGAAAATCCATAGAACTAAAAAATGTAGCACTGGACAACAATGTGGCTACCAACTGGTTTACAAGAAACGCCAACGGCGGTAGCCCAGGGCAAGAAAATAATTTTGTAGCACCCTGCGGCAACACCTACCCTGCCATTGTAATAAACGAGGTAAACTACAACAGCGGCGGCGGCATAGACCCCAACGACTGGGTAGAACTGCACAACCCAACCACGGCGGCGGTTTCGCTATCGGGCTGGTTTTTGAAAGATGCCTCCACGGGCACATTTACCTTTCCCGCCGTAAGCATTCCAGCCAGCGGCTACCTCGTGCTGTGCAAAGACACCACAAAATTTAAAACAATACACCCTGCGGTAACGAACTACATAAAAGGACTTATGCCCTTTGGGCTATCCAGCTCGGGCGATGTGCTAACCCTACAAAGCCCCACCACCTGCGAGGTAGATAACCTTTTTTATGGCGTAACCGCACCTTGGGCAGCAGCCGCCAACGGCACTGGTAGCTCGCTATCGCTCACAAACGCAACCTTAGACAACAGTTTGGCTACGAGCTGGGCAGCCAGCAGCAACCAAGGCGGTAGCCCAGGCAAAAGCAATACTTTTTCGCCGCCAGTAGCCTCCGCCACTGCCAGTACCACGCAGGGCAATGTGCCTTTAATTGTCAGTTTTAATGGCAATGCCAGCACCGACAACGGTAGCATTGTGCGCTACGATTGGAAATTTGGCGACGGAACGATAGCCACGGGAGCTGTGCCGCCCGCAAAAACGTATAGCGTAGGCGGCACTTACGCCGCCACACTCAAAGTTACGGACAACGACGGATTTATAGATACCTACCAAATTACCATTTTGGCTGGTGCGCCGCCCATTGCGGAGTTCACCGAAACGCCCCAAACTACCACCACAAACAACGCCATTGCATTTGACGGCAGCACGAGCTTGGCTTTTGGCGGACACACCATCAGCAGCTACGCTTGGAACTTTGGCGATGGCACGGCGGCTGGCTCGGGAGTTTCTACCACGCACGCATACACCACGGCTGGCAGCTATGTGGTTACACTTACCATCACCGACAATTTAGGGCTTACCGATACGCACCGAGACATCGTTTACATCACAAATACTGGCACGGCTACCCTTGTGCCACGCTCTGGCAACTGGCAATACTTAGACAATGGCAGCAACCAAGATGCAACCAACTGGAAAACAACCCTTAGCCCCGCTTGGGCAACTGGCAATGCCGAACTTGGCTACGGCGATGGCGACGAAATAACCACAGTCGGCTACGGACCAGATGCAACCAACAAATACATAACGACCTATTTCCGCAAAGGATTTACGATTACAAACCCAGCCGACTACACAAACTTAGTCGTGAATTTGAAAAGAGACGACGGTGCAATAGTTTACCTAAATGGCGTAGAAATAATGCGTGACAATATGCCCGTAGCACCTACAACTTTTCAAAGCACGGCAAATACAAGCGTGGGCGTACCCGACGAAAGTACATTTTTCAGTTTCAATGTGCCGAGTAGTGCGCTGATTGCGGGCGTAAACATTGTATCCGTAGAGGTACACCAAAACAATGCTGGCAGCTCCGATTTGAGCTTTGATTTGGAGCTTAGTGCATCGCAAATAACGGGTTTGTGCAACGGCACACCGCCAAACATTGTGATAAATGAAATAAACTACAACTCCAGCCCTACCGCAGATAGCGGCGATTGGGTAGAGATTTTTAATGCCACGCCCGTGGTGGTAAGCCTGCAAAACTGGGGATTTCAGGACGGTACACACACATTTGTGCTGCCAAACATAAGCATACCCGTGGGCGGCTACTTAGTTTTGTGCGAAGACACCACAAAGTTTAAAGCCATATACCCAACCGTAACCAATTACGTAAAAGATGTATTGGAATTTGGCTTGGGCAACGGAGGCGAACACCTAACTTTGCGCAGCAACACGGGCTGCATCGTGGATAGCCTCACCTACAAAGACAGCGCACCGTGGGTAACCGCACCCGACGGCAACGGCTACACCCTTGCCCTAAACCAACCTACGGCAAGCATAAACAATGGCTTGGCAAGCAGTTGGGCTGCCAGCAGCACGCTCAGAGGTACGCCTGGGGCTACCAATGTGCCGCAAGTAGTGCGCATTGCTGCAAAAGCAATTTTGGGCGGTGGTTTTGTTGCCGCAACGGCACTTATGTGTGATAATATGAGGGTTTTGAGCTATTTTCCACGCACAGAACCCTATACCGCAGCAGGTTTGGCTTGCAATGGCGAAACAACCACAGCCGCAGTACTGGCAGTTTCGGGCAACGATGCCATTGTGGATTGGGTGGTACTGGAACTTAGAAACAACGCCACCGCTACCGCAACCATTATACGCAAAGCAGCACTCATACAACGTGATGGCGATGTGGTAGATATGGACGGTACAAGTGCCGTGCTGTTCCCTACCGCTGCACCTGGCAATTACTTTTTAGCCATCAGGCACCGAAACCACCTGCCAGCCATGACCACAGGCGCTGTGAGTTTTGATGCCACGGGCGTAAATCCAATAGATTTTAGCTCCATGCTCATAAACTTATATGGCAATAACCCCACAAAAATTGTGAGCGGTAAAAGGCATTTATGGGGCGGCGATGCCAATTCGGACGGAAAAATAGTGTATTCTGGTGCAGGCACTGATGTAAATGGCGTGAGCAACGCAGTGTTTACGAACCCAGCAAACCCCAGCTTTTTATCGAACATACCTTTTAATGCCTACCACAAAGCCGACGTAAACTTAGACGGAAAAGTGATTTATGCTGGCTCTGGCACTGATGTAAATACGATAAGCAATTCGGTTTTTACGAACCCAGCCAACCCGAATTTTCAATCGAACATACCGATTTTTAAACAATTGCCCTAACATTTTAAATTCACACACTTCATTGAAGCTAAATTTAGCCTTTTCTTACTGCATTGCAGCGAGGAAAGGCTAAAAAAATAAACGCAACACCCAACTATTTATGCACATAAATGCCATAAAACAGGGCGTAATGTGTAAAAAATACACCATAAAAATAAAAAACACAAAACCTATTAAAAATATTTTTGTTACATTGTTTTAGGTTGTATTTTTGTACATAAAAAAATCAGAACCTAAGTAAATCTGACAAAAAAATCCCTTAAATAACATGCTTAATTCCAAAATTCCGACAGGCGAACTCAATGAAAAGTGGAACGAATACAAATCGTCGTGCCGCTTGGTAAACCCTGCAAATAAACGAAAAATAGACATTATAGTGGTAGGAACTGGCTTGGCTGGTGCCTCGGCGGCGGCTTCGCTCGCCGAGCTTGGGTACCGTGTAAAAGCCTTTTGTTTCCAAGACTCACCACGTAGGGCGCACAGCATTGCGGCTCAGGGCGGCATAAATGCAGCAAAAAACTACCAAAACGACGGCGATAGCGTTCACCGCCTCTTTTACGATACCATAAAGGGCGGCGACTACCGAGCCAGAGAAGCCAATGTACACCGCCTCGCCGAGGTTTCGGGCAGCATCATAGACCAGTGCGTGGCGCAGGGCGTACCTTTTGCAAGGGATTACGGCGGATTGCTGGATACCCGCTCATTTGGCGGCACACAGGTATCCCGCACTTTTTATGCAAGGGGGCAAACTGGTCAGCAGCTACTACTCGGCGCATATTCGGCACTAAATAGGCAAATAGCCAAGGGGCAAGTAGAAATGTTTACCCGACACGAAATGCAAGAAGTAGTGATGGTAAACGGAAAAGCACGTGGCATTATCGCCAAAAACCTGATTACGGGCGAATACGAACGCCACGCAGCGCACGCAGTGGTGCTGGCTACGGGCGGCTACGGCAATGTTTTTTACCTTTCTACCAACGCAATGGGCAGCAACGTAACAGCCGCTTGGCGGGCGCACAAGCAAGGTGCGTACTTCGCCAACCCGTGCTTTTGCCAAATTCACCCGACCTGCATACCCGTTTCGGGCGATTACCAAAGCAAACTAACCCTCATGAGCGAAAGTTTGAGGAACGACGGGCGCATTTGGGTACCCAAAAACATAGCCGATGCAGAGGCAATTAGGGCAGGAAAAATGACCGCCAACGACATCACGGAAGACAACAGAGATTATTATTTGGAGCGCAGATACCCCGCATTTGGTAACTTAGTACCCCGAGACGTAGCCAGCCGTGCCGCAAAAGACGTGTGCGACGAAGGCAGAGGCGTAGCACCCACGGGCTTGGGCGTTTATTTGGATTTTAGAGACAGTATAAACCGCTTGGGGCAAGATACGATTTCTGCCCGCTACGGCAACTTATTTGATATGTACGAAAAAATTTCGGGGCAAAACCCCTACGAAACACCCATGCTCATTTACCCTGCCATACACTATACCATGGGCGGGCTGTGGGTAGATTACGAGCTAATGACCAGCATAAAAGGCTTGTACGCCATCGGTGAAGCCAATTTTAGCGACCACGGCGCAAACCGCCTCGGCGCAAGCGCACTCATGCAAGGCTTGGCAGACGGATATTTTGTACTGCCTTACACCATCGGAAACTACTTGGCGGACGAAATAGCCACAGGCGAAATAAACAGCAACACACCCGAATTTATAGAAGCCGAAATAGCCACAAAAGCCCGAGCAGAAATGCTGTTTAACGTAAAAGGCAAGCAAAGCGTGGAGAGTTTCCACCGCCGATTGGGCAAAATAATTTGGGACTATTGCGGCATGGCACGCAACGCCGAAGGATTGACCGAAGCCAGAAAAATGGTTCGTGAGCTACGTGATGAGTTTTACAGCGACGTGAAAATACTGGGCGAGCTCGAGGGCATGAACACCGACTTGGATAAAGCCCTGCGGGTAGCCGACTTTATGGAGCTGGGCGAACTGATGATTGTAGATGCCCACAACAGAAACGAAAGCTGCGGCGGACATTTTAGGGAGGAAAGCGCCACCGACGAGGGCGAAGCCAAAAGAGACGACGAAAACTACGCTTACGTAGCCGCTTGGGAGTACAACACGCTGCACAAAGACCCAATATTGCACAAAGAACAATTGCAGTTCGATGCCGTGAAGCTCACACAACGAAGCTATAAATAACACAAAACGCAACAAAAGCGTTACGTTATCCGCCCAAACCGCCCAAAAATAAAATTATTTTTGGGCGGTTTGGTTTTTTGCAATACTTTGTGCCAAACGTACAGCCTGAAATTTTTCGTTTTTTATCATTTTTGAGAAAGGCGAAACCAAACCCAAACCAATACCCAGCCAACGGTTGCAACCAAAAACCAAGCGTGTGGGCGCATACTCAAACCCAAGCTCACGCACCAAAAACTGCTGAATATCCGAGTGTTGGGTCAAGCTCCGAAAACCATCATTTACATACTCAAAACCGTTTTGCTCCAAATAAAACTGGTTCATTTTATAAAACAATGCGTAAGCAACGTAGTTTTTAAAAGCCGAAGGCAAAAAACGAATGGTGGAATAATTTGCCTCCGTATTTCCAAAAATATGGTTCCAGCAGTAAGCCACCAGTTTTTCTTGCTCAAAAACGCCCCAATAATGCACAATTTCGCCAAAATTTTCGTCGGTGCGCACACGCTTTTTTAGCTCTGCTGCGCCAAAGTCTGTTTTTCCATACCGCTGCAAGGCAGCCTGCGTTACCGCCACACCATCGCTACCCAAAATGCGGCTGGGTTCTATTCTTCTAACCTCAAAAATGTTGTTTGCCTTGTTGAACTTCCGCCGTTTATCGCTTTTAAGTAATTGAACATCAATGTTTTTTTTAGCAATTACGGTGTAATAATCCGAATTACCGCCTGAATTACCATCGGGATTTTCAAAACCCGTAGCTGCCCTAAATAAGTAGGTTTTTTGGGCTTTAAGCAACAAATCAATTTCTGGTTTGGGCAAAAAACTGGTTTGGTTCGCCGCACAAAAACTCTGGGTCAAATACCCATTTTTAAAAAAAATTACGTCGTTTACCACCGAAAAAGGTATGGAGCGAGCCTCAAAATACGGAATAAACTGGTTCATTAATCGTATAAATTTTTGAAATTTTTTGTTCCCTTCCCTGACCTATCAATGTAAAGTTTGCGTTTTCTATGGCTTTTTTACTGCTCAAATTTTCATTGTTTACAAAAACATACTTGGTTTTATGGGCATAATATTGGTTTATAAACGATAAAACTTCGCTAAAAACGCCTTGGTTGCGGTATTTTGGCGCAGTAAAACTATTTATGATGCAAATGCTGTTTTTTTGCATAAAGGGCATTCTTGGGTTTTTTTCTATGGTGTAGCTATGGTGCATAAGTTCGCCGTTTTTATAGGCATACACAATGTGGTACTTACCAAAACAACACAAATACCAGCCCAAATCACGTAAAATATTGGATTTATGCAGCGAAAGTTTGAACAACGATGGCACAAAAACCTGTACATCGAGTACGTTTTTATGGTTTTCGGGGTTTGCTTTGGGGTAAATTACATAAAAACTAAGGTCGTTTTTCATGCCATTTCGCCCCTTAGGTTGGTTTCCATCGCAATTTTTAGCTGGCTTGGCGTGAGTTTTTGCCCAATTAAAAACATGAGCTTGGTAATGCACGCCTCAAAATTAATGTCGTTTCCGTTGGCTACACCCATGTTTTTTAGGTGAATACTGGTTTCGTATTTGCCCAAATTTACCGCCCCGCCCGTGCATTGCGTGATAGCCACAACCAATATGCCAGCCGCCACCATGTCGTTTACTGCCTCCAAAAACCACGTTTGTGTGGGCGCATTGCCAGCACCAAAAGCCTCCAAAACCACCGCTTTTAGGTTGGGCGTTGTAATAAACGACCGTAAAAACGCTTGGGTAATGCCAGGAAAAAGTTTTAGAACGCCCACATTGGTATCAAAATTTTGGTGTACAATAAGCTCATTTTTGGGATAAGGCAAAATGTACTCGTGCCTATAACGAATTTCTATGCCCGCCTCTGCCAGCGTGGGGTAGTTTGGCGAGGTAAAAGCCTCAAATTTGGCAGAGTTGTGTTTTCTGGTGCGGTTGCCACGCATGAGCTTATAATCGAAATAAATGCACACCTCTGGCACAAGCGGCAAGCCCATTTCGTTTTTGGCGGAGGCTATTTGAATCGCCGTAATTAGGTGTTCTCTGGCATCGGTGCGAATGTTGCCTATGGGCAATTGCGAACCCGTAAAAATAATGGGCTTGGATAGGTTTTCGAGCATAAAACTGATGGCAGAAGCGGTATATGCCATGGTATCAGAGCCGTGTAGCACCACAAAACCATCGAACTCATCGTAGTTTTGGGCGATTATTTGAGCTATTTCCACCCAGTTTTCGGGCGTAAAATTGGAGCTATCTACTGGTTTTTTTACCGATATTGAGCGTATTGTTAGGTCAAATCCTTTTATTTCTGGTATCTGTTTTTCTACCAACTCAAAGTTAAACGGTTTTAGGGCGTTTGTTTTGGGGTCGTGGTACATACCTATGGTTCCGCCCGTGTAGAGCAGTAACACGGCACTTTTGCGCTTACGCACTTTCATTTGGCTAAGTTTAAGGTGTTATGGGCAGCATATCGAAGCTAAGTAACCCAATGTTTGACTGGTTTATGACCGCAGGGCTGTTGATGGTTTGGTCGTTTACTATCGAATTTGTAGATGCCCGCAAGTTGCCTTTGTAGCCTATATGGGTAGGAATATTTGCGCTGGGGTTCTGCCGTTTTAGTATAATGTGGTTTCCTATGCAAGTAGCCGTTTCTATGCCATCGTTGGCTGCGCCATATAGCACAAAGCCAGTAGAGAATAAACTATCGGCAGTTACAGCACTTGTATTATAAATATTCGAGTATTTCCAACGATACACCAAACTATCGGCGGTATTTTTGGTGGTAAGTATTATAAACTGGCTGTTGTTTGGGTCTATTTGCGCACCTGTAATTTGGGGTGAATTTATTGTAGTTGGATAATTGGTATATCCATATATATCCCTATTAACAAGCTGATACAGCCTTAATGCGTGTTCTTGATACTCTACTGCCCCAAAATGGCATCTATCCCAATAATGCGGAATGTCGGAAGTGGCTATGGTTTGTACTTTTTGGTGGGCATAGTAGCCTACAATTTCATTTTGGGCGGCTCGGGTGGCAAATGTTATATCGGTATTTGGTATTTGGTTGCACTCGTTTCTGCACACCTGAAAAACATAAAAACACGCTATACTCGGCACGTCGGCTTCCAAATCATCTATAAACGATTTCAAAGTCTGCAAGTAATTTGGGGTAACGGCTTCGCCCTGATACCAGATATAACCAGTTACGTTGTTTTGTACGCCAGCCAAGTTCAGCCTGTTCATTAGCCTGCCATAGTTTGTATTTATGTTGTATGGGTCATCGGGTATTTTCATAAATGTATTGATGATGCTGCCAGCCCTGGTTGCATTAAAAATGGCTACTGGCATTTGGTTTTGGCTAATTATTTTTTGGGCAAAAATACCGCCCAGCTCGCCCAAACCGTTCAAATACCCACTGCTGGTTATGCCTTGGGTAGCCAAGCTCCAAACCAAATCATTGCCCACAAATATATTTGCACTGCCAAAATGCTCCTTATTCCGCCCAAAAGTGCGCACAAAAGGCGAAATAACCGCATTGCTGCTGCTGTTTGCAGTTTGGGCATTCGACTGTCCGTTTAGCACATACACATCGCCCGCCACCAAACTATCGGCTTCATAAGTACCCAAACCAGTATTTTGGGTTTGTGTTACCAGCGCAAACTTGTACAGCGATAGCTCCGCAGCCATGCTGTATGAAAAAGTACATATATGGTTGGACTTGGTTAAATTCTGGGTTTGGGTATGCACAAGCAGCCCATTTTTAAACACCGAAAATGCTGCGCTGCCCTTGTCTTCCCTGCTTATGGCTACCATAAAACTGACTTCGGCGGTGTTTGTGGCTTTGTCTCTGGCAAAAAATTGGAACTTTTCGGGAAAATCTGCCACATCTATTTGCGCAAATACCGCATGGGTATGGCACAAAGCAAGCACAAAAAAAACGATAAACTTTGACATAAAGGAAATTATAAATATTTTATTTTAATATAAGTGCATCAAAGGTACGAAAACCAAGCATATTTCTTTCTTTTTTGTAGATAAAACACGTCATTTTCGTTTGCGTATGCTTCTTTTTCGAAACTAATGTTTTTATATGCCAAATAATGGTTTCGATAAATGATGTACCTGAACAAATATTCTAAAAAGTACCAAATATAAAACGCTAAAATGAGCATTTCGGTTTGTTGTTGCAAGTGTATTTTTTCATGTATAACCAATGTTTTCGATAATTTTGTGTATTTTCTCACCACTACAAACGGATAAAGGGTGATTGCGGTGGCAAAACCCAAGGTTATGTGTTTGACAAAATCCGATTTTATAAAAATTTGCATACACAAAGATAAAATAAAACTGTTTGTATTTATTATTTGTTTTTAGGATTACAACCACAAAAAACCAATGGAAAACACACAAGAGAGCATTTCTAACCTCAGAAAAGACTATACAAAAGCCGAACTCAACGAAACGGAACTACTCAAAAGCCCGTTTGAGCAGTTTGAGCTGTGGCTCACGCACGCCATAGAAACGCAACAGCCGGAACCCAACGCCATGTTTTTGGCTACCGTAAACAGCGAAGGCTCGCCCTCGGGGCGCATTGTGCTGTTGCGCAGTTTTGCGGAGGGCGTATTTTGTTTTTTTACAAACTACGAAAGCCGCAAAGCCCTGCAAATGGACGACAATGCCAAGGTTTCTGCTAGTTTTTTTTGGGCTGGGTTGGAGCGGCAAATCCGCATAGAAGGCACGGTTAGCAAAGTAACGGCGGCGCAAAGCGACGCTTATTTTCAGAGCCGCCCACGTGGCAGCCAAGTTGGGGCGTGGGCATCGCCACAAAGCAACGAAATACCCGACCGTGGTTATTTGCAGCAATCGGTAGAGGAAGTGGAAGCAAAATTTGTGGACGATGCGCCCATTCCTCGCCCCAGTTTTTGGGGCGGATACCAAATTTCGCCCACTTATTTTGAGTTTTGGCAAGGCAGAGCCAGCCGCCTGCACGACCGTTTGGTGTATAAAAAAGATGGAGACAACTGGCAAATTACACGCTTGGCTCCGTGAGCTGCACGCCATAAATCTGCGCAAAATCATGGGTAATTTCTGCCCTTTGGCTTTCGGTTAGCTCAAACCACATTTCGCAGCAAAGCTCAAATAACTGCTTGGTTGGTAGTAACTTATGCCTTTTGGCACAGCGTTGCACCTCCGCCAAGTGCGCATATTCAAAGCGCAAATACAGAGTTTTGGTTATCTGTTTCTGAATGATTTCACCCTTTTCTTTGGCATTGTTCAAAGTATCTTTGGCTGCTGCACCGTAGGCATCTATCAAGCCTCGAGTACCCAGCAAAGTGCCGCCAAAGTAGCGCACCACCACCAAAAGTACGTTGGTTAGTTCCGCCGAAAGCAGGGCGTTGTATATCGGTTTGCCCGCCGTGCCACTCGGCTCGCCGTCGTCGCTGTACCTAAACGTTTGCCCAGCATTGCCCAGCCTATACGCAAAACAACTATGACAGGCTTTTGGGTGCGTTTTAGAAAGTTGCTCCAAAATGGGTTTTAGCTCATTTGGGTTTTCGAACGGATAGGCATACGCCAAAAACTTACTGCCTTTTTCTTTCCAAAAACCCACCTGCGGCTGCGCTATGCTGTAATAAAAATCCATGGTTCACCGCTTGCCTATTTCGAGGGCGAACCGTTGTGCGTGCGCTTCAAGCGTATGGCTTCCATCGGTTTTATCACAAGCGGATAGTTTTCTACCACCACTTGACTGGAATCTATGCCAAACCATTTTTCGGGCGAGGTAGTAAGCTCATTTACCTTAAAATAAATGTCCATCACCAACTGTTTTATGATTGGTAGCTCATTTTCGTTGCTCATGGTTTCATTTACGATTACGAACTTAAAATCGCCAATTTCTTGGCAATTTGCCAAATGGTATTTGTTTTCTAAGTGAATTTCGCCGCTTTGTATCATGTCGGCTACGATTTGGCGCACGTAAATATCTACGCCTTGCTGCACCCTAAAACCGAGTTTTAAGGTAATTTTTACCACATCTTCTGCCGCCAAAATCTTAACTTTGTAGTCCATTGTGTAAGGCTCGTCGGTTACATCTATATGCACAAACCAGTATAAATCAGCACGTTTGGGCTGGCTTTGGAGTATAGAGTATAGTATTTTTTGCTCTATGTCGTCGTACCTCACTGCGGTGGTGAGGTACACCAAATGCGTGGCGTATTTGGGTATGTCCACGTCGTTGCTCAACTGTTTGAGCTGCCCCAAATGCTCGCCGAGGCTGAGGTAAGTGGTAAGCTCCCGCTTGATGAGTTTTGCTTGCAATTTGGCGTACATCAGTATCGCCAATGCGCCCGAAAGGAAGAGCGTTACGTAGCCTCCGTGCAAAAACTTGAACATATTGGCGACCAAAAACGAGCCTTCCAACAAAATGTAAAAAGTAGTAAATAGCACGATGATTGGCATCGGAACACGCTTAACTTTTAGGTAAAAAGCGAGCAAAATGGTGGTCATCAACATCGTAAAGGTGATGGCTAAACCATAGGCTGCCTCCATGTTGGAGCTTTCTCTGAAATAAAAAACGATGCCCAAACAACCCAGCCACAAAAAAGTATTTACGGCGGGTATGTACAATTGCCCTTTGATTACCGACGGATATTTGATGGTTAGTTTGGGTAGTAAGCCCAATTTTATGGCTTCGCTTACCAAGGTAAAAGAGCCTGAAATGAGTGCCTGACTGGCGATAATGGCTGCAAAAGTAGCAATAATTACGCCTATAATTAAGAAACCAGGCGGCATCATGGCAAAAAACGGATTTTGACCAGATAGCAAATTTCCCTCTTGGGTCATGAGCCATGCGGCTTGCCCCAAATAGTTTAGGATTAAACAAATTTTTACAAAAACCCAGCTTACACGTATGTTTGGTCTGCCGCAATGCCCCAAATCGGAGTACAAAGCCTCCGCTCCTGTGGTGCAAAGAAAAACTGCGCCTAATAGTAAAAAGCCGTTGGGCGTTTCTACCAGCATTCGGTAGGCGTACATGGGGTTGAGTGCCTTCAAAATTTCGGGGTGGTAAACAATTTGCATGATGCCCAAAACAGCCAACATACTGAACCACAGCAACATCACGGGCGCAAAAAACTTGCCTACAATAGATGTACCCAGCCGCTGAAAAAAGAAAAGCAACGAAATAATGATGACTACAATCGGTATGGTGTTTATTTCGGGGCTGATAATTCTTAGCCCCTCCACGGCAGATGCCACCGAAATGGGCGGCGTAATAATGCCATCGGCGAGCAGCATAGCGCCGCCCACCAGTGCCACCATTACCAACCAATCGGCTCGGCGGCGCACGAGTGTGTATAGCGAAAAAATACCGCCTTCGCCCTTGTTGTCGGCTCGGAGCGTGAGTATTACGTATTTTATGGTTGTTTGAAAGGTAAGCGTCCAAAAAACGGCTGAAACGCCACCGTAAACCAGCAATTCGTTTATTTGGCTTTTGTCTATAATCGCCTTCATTACGTAAAGCGGCGAAGTACCTATGTCGCCATAAATAATGCCCAAGGTTATCAACAATCCGCCCATACTTAGGGCGTTATGGCTACTATGGTTGCCGTTTTTTTCGCTTTTCATGCTATTGTCAAAAAATATTTTTTGTATTTATGTTGAACTTATGACTCAATTCGTGTAACCAGCACCTTATCTACCCTCCTATCGTCCATATCTACCACCTCAAATGTATAGCCGTCGAACACAAATTTGTCGGCTGCGTGTGGTATTCCTTTAAAATTGTAAATGAAAAATCCCGCCACCGTTTCGTATTCTTGGTTTTCTTTGTCGGCTATATCTATGTTTATTTTTTCGGTAAAATCGCCGATGAGCATCGAGCCCTCCACCAAAAAACTACCGTCTTCCCTATTTATAATGTCTGGTTCGTCGTTTTCGTCTTCGTCGGGCAGGTTGCCAAAAATATGCTCCATCAAATCATGCAGCGTTACAATGCCCTCGGTAGAGCCGTACTCGTCTATTACTACGCCAAAATAGCTTTTTTCTTTGCGAAAAAGCTCTAAAATTTCTATGGCGGTGAGGTTTTCGGGTATAAACACCGCAGACCTACACGCTTCTTGGAGGCTAAAATTGCGCTTTTGGGCTTTTTGTACAAAGTCGGTTACGTGCAGCACGCCTATTATTTCGTCTATGTCATTGTTGCATACTGGGTATTTCGAGTAGCCATTTTCGGTAATAATTTCTCGGATTTCAGCCGTGGGCGTATCTATGTTTATGGTTATTAAATCGCTGCTGTGGGTCATCATTTGCGAGGCACGCCTATCTGTGAATTTAAACAGATTTTGGTGCATTTCGCTCTCTTTTTCCTCGAGTACGCCTTGTTGGTTGGCGATTTTTATCATGGTTTTTATTTCTTCTTCCGAAACACTTTGCTCCTGGTTTTCTTTTATGAGCAATAGTTTTAGTATAAATTTGGTGGATATACTCAAAAAAGCCACGATTGGGTAGGCAATTCTTGTAAACAGTTTTATAAACGGCGCTACGGAAATAGCTATTTTTTCGGGGTTGGAAAGTGCGATGCTTTTTGGTACCAGCTCGCCTATTACGATGGATAAATAGGTGATGATGGTAACCACCAAGCCGAATGCCAGCGGCTGGGCGTATAGTTGCACATAGGGAATTTGTTGCAAAAAGGGTATGAGCCGCTCCGAGAGCGTAGAGCCACCATAAACGCCCGAAATAATGCCGATGAGCGTGATGCCCACCTGAATTGCGGATAAAAAGTTGTTTGGGTAATCCAAAAGTTGGAGGGCAACTTTGGCATTGCGGCTGCCGTGCTGCGCTTTTTGTTCTAATCGAGTGCGTTTCGAGGAGAGCAAGGCAAGTTCTGAGAGTGAAAATAAACCGTTTAAAACGATTAAGAATAAGAGTATGACGACTTCCATTTATTGGGGTTAAAGTCTGTTTTAGCCTAAAATATATCGGGTACGTTTAATTGTACCAAAAAACCAAAAACTAAGCTGCAAAGTTATGTATTTTTTATGAGAGGTTTATATGATTTTTTGGGTATATGCGCCCTCACCTAAAAAAACCTTGATTTACAAGGTTTTTTTGGTAATTTTTTAGGATTTATTGCGGTTTCGAAACCAGTTTACGGCAAATAACAAAAGACTTGCGCCGCCCACAGCCTGAATAAGCGTACCTATCAGGCTATTGCCTATGTGTATGCCGAGCAAGCCGAGTACCCAGCCACCGATGATGGAGCCGCCGATGCCTATAACGATGTTTTTCCAGAGACTGTCGTCACGTTTCATTATTTTTTCTACGATGAAGCCAGCGGCTGCACCGATTAAAATCATGTAAAAGAAGTTCATTTTGAGGTTTTTTAAATGTTTAGCGTTAATTTTTGTGCAAGTTGCAAATAAAATTCGGATAATCCAAATTTATTTAATCCATCGGCACACGAAAATTTACTGCATTTGATTTTATGCGTGTTTTGCCTTCGTTTGCCAGTATAATGGCACGCATGGTGTAGCTTCCGTTGGTGAGGCTGGGCAGCAGCGGAATGTTGGGCTGGTTGATGCGTTGGAGGGCGTAGCCGCCTGCGGGGCTGCTGGTTACAAAATTATCTTCTATCAGTTGGTAGCTTTTGTTGCCAAACGAGCGTGGTTGCAGCGTAATGTCTTTGTCGGTGTAGAGGTATTGTTCTTTGTAATAGCCTTTTGTGCCTGTAATTTCTATCATCACTTTGGGGTTGTTTAGCTCCACATTTTTGCCCGAGTTGTTCTCTATACTAAACGTAAACATACGCAACCTGCCAAAATAATCCTCTAATTTTGCGCTGATGTCGCCGTTGGTGGCTGGCTGAGATTTTTGTGGCGTGGGCGTGGGCGCACTTACCACCGTTGTGGGTTCGGGCTTGGGCTTGGGCGTGCGCCTCGGGGCGGCTTCGGTAGGTTCGTACTTGGGCGTGGGCGCTTGGTACGCCACGGTTTCTATGCCGTACTTTTGGTTGTAGTGTGAGTTTATATAGTCCGCAAACGGCGTGGTGTTGCGCAATGCGCCCGACCTCGTTATTTTACCCGAATTATTTCCCTTTACCACATAATGCAGTTGTTCGGTGGCTAATTGCCAATAATAATCCACCGTCCATTCGTTGTCGCCTGCATTAAAGCAAATAATTTCGTTGCCCGCATTGTCCTTCAACAGCTCAAAATTAGATAGCTCCGTATCGTCCGCAAACTCATTGGCAAGTACTTTTTTGGTTATTCCCAAGTCTTGCCCTTGCTCCAAAAACTCCAATTGGCGTTTGTTGTTGCTGTTTCTTACAATGTTCAGCTTAGACACCGAGTTTTTTACCGCAACCACGCTCACCAAAGCTGGCTCGGCTGTGGGTATTTCCACCGCTGTTTCGTTGGTTTGAGTTACTTCCACTGGTTCTGGCTCGGGCGGGCGCACCGTTTCCACCACCATTTCCACGGGCGGTGCGTCTCTCACGGTTTCCACCACTATTTGCACTGGCTCGGGGTCGGGCGGGCGCACCGTTTCTACGGCTGTTTCCACTGGTGGTTCTATTTCTGTAATTACAACTGGTTCTGGCTCGCTTTTTTTCGTGGGCAATGTAACCACTGCTGGCACATTTGCCCCAATTTCTTGCGCATCAATGCGCTGGCTCGCCTGCACAATGCCCGTTGGGTTGGTCGGATTTATAAAATGCCTATTTACAAAATTCGTAATATCCGAAATGCTTTTTAGGTTAGTGGACTTGCGGTAGCTCTTGGTTTTGGTATTTTCGGCAATGTAATACAGCGAATCGTTGGCGTAGTTCCAATAATAACTCACGAGCCAAACGCCATCGGCAGCCTTAAAATGCACGAGGCTAAAACCATTGTTTTTCAGTAAATCGTAGTTGCTAAAATTGGTCGTAGCCGAAAATATATTTTGCAAATTGGCTTCGCTCACATTGTCCTCACTTTTGGCATAAAAACCCACCCGCTTCTGCCCTGATTCGTTGCTGTAAACGGTGAGCTTACTTAGTTCACTCAGGTTTTTTTTAAATATCACGTCTTGCGACTGCACAGCCAAAAAACTTTGTGCCGTAACTCTAAACTGCAACAGCAGCATAAAACAGAGTAAAATGATTGTTTGGGTAGATTTCGATGTCATGTTAGGGTATTTTTGTAGGTTCAAAACAAATTTTGAGCCAAAGAAAAAGTCTCTTTGGCTCAAACGGTACTTTTAACAATATATTACATTCTGTCTCAAAAATTTATTTCTTTTTGTTGGCTACCAACTCAAAGTGAATATCAAACTCATCTTTTATAATCTGGTCGGCAATATGCCCCATAAACTTATCCGAACCATACCTAATGCCGTAGGCTGTTCTGTTCACGTTTATATCGCCCGATGCCGTAATTTTATCGCCCACCAAGTCTATTTTTGCCGCAAAACGGGCTGGGTGCGTTTCATCTCTTATGCTCAAATCACCGATTACATACGCATTGTTGCCCTCCGAGTCTGCCTCGATGTTCGAAATATCGAGCACCATAAGCTCGGCGGTTCTAAAATGATTTACATAAAAAAAGTCTTGCGATTTTAAGTGATTTTCGAGCTTAACAGCCAGCTTTTTATCCGTCAAATCGGTTACTTTAAGCGTAGCCAAATCCAGCAAAACACGCCCTGCGGCTATTTTTCCGTCTCTAACCTCAAAACCACCTTCTGCCACATTTATCGTTCCAGTATGTGGCTTGCCCGAGAGCTTGTAGCCCTTCCAAGTAACCTTAGAGGCAGCCAAATCCAACAAATAGTCGGGCGTGGCTTCGTAGGTATTGGGTGTATTTCTTTTTTGTAGGTTTTTCAAACTATCAACCTTTTTTTCTGCCGCCTTTTTGCCAGTTCCGTCTTGCCCAGTGGTACAGCCCACAAGAGCCAATAAACTTACAAGCACAAAAATTCTACATTTGGGTATCATATACATTTTAGATAATTATTTTTAAAAGGGTCTGCAAAATTACAATTATTAAAATGAATATTACAATAATTGAAGTGGAATTTTTAGGAAATATAGCACAATAATTGTTAAACCAACAAAAATGCGGTAATAACCAAAAACCTTAAAGCCGTTTTTGCTCACAAAACCCACAAAACTCCTTATGGCTAAAAAAGCAACCAAAAACGCCACCAAGTTTCCGACCAGCAGCTCCGTGGTATTTTCGGCACTAAAACCGACTTGTTTGTGGTATTTTAGCATTTTGTAGCAAGTGGCGGCAAACATGGTAGGCACAGCCAAAAAAAACGAAAACTCGGCGGCGGCTTGCTTGCTCAAACCTTGGGTAAGCCCACCTATAATGGTAGCCCCCGAGCGAGAAACGCCAGGAAACAACGCAATAATTTGAAACAAACCTATTTTTAGGGCAATGGGCAAATCTATGTGGGTTTTCTCGGTATCTTTAAACCAATTATCAGCAAAAATAAGCACAATGCCACCCAAAACCAGTGCCACAGCCACGCTCAACACGTTTTCGAGCAAACTGTCTATTAAATCATTGAGCAAAAAACCAAAAATGGCAGCAGGAATAAACGCCACCAACAGTTTTATATAAAAATCTATGCTTTGAAAAAAACGCTTGTAATACAGCACCACCACCGACAAAATAGCCCCAAACTGAATGGCGACCGTAAACATTTTCACGTATTCGGTGGGCTTAATGCCCATGATGGACGACGCAATAATCATGTGTCCAGTAGAGGAAACGGGCAAAAACTCTGTAATTCCTTCTACGATGGCAAGAATAATGGCTTGTATGTTGGTCATTTAAAAAACGGTTTATGCCGCAAATGTACGCTTTATTTTCTACAAAAATGCGTGCAGCTTATTTTTTAGTTGTCCAGAGCTGCCACCAAGCCAAATACGGCATGGCGTGATGCTCGTAATGGTAGCCAAAAAAATAGCAGGTAAAAAAAGCCTTGATATGGTTTTTTGGTTGGCTGCGGGATTTGTGTATGTTTTCGGGGTCGTGGTCGGAGCGGTGCGGCAGGTAAGTACCAAAATAAAAAAGCTGAAAAGTAGCCAGTATCGGCGGCACTACAACCGTAAGCAGCGCATTGTCAATGCCAAAAAACCAAGCCAACACATTGAAAGTAAGCGCATTTAGGGCTATTTGCTGCCACGTAATGTACTCCGTACCAAAGCCATAAAACCAACGCCACATACTTCTGTTGCTGTCCTCATGGAAATCGGGGTCGGCATCGGTAGCCACAAACTTATGGTGTTCGTGGTGTTTTGCAAACAGGTTTTTGTAGTTGTTAAACGCAAACAGGTTGCAAGCCACAAACCCAATGGCTGCGTTCAACCTGCGGTTTTGGCTCACTGTGCCGTGCATACTATCGTGCGCCGTAATAAACAAACCCGTGTATAAGTGCGCCTGCGCCAAAACCATGAGGTAGGTAAATGGCGACGACCAACTAATTTCTTTGGTCAAATTATAGTAAAAACAGATAGCCCAAGCAATAAGTACGGCGATGGCTACCCAAAAACCAGTGGTATTTTTTTCGGATTTCATGCCCTTTAAAACAACAATTCGGCTTAGTTAGTTTGATATTCGGCGTTTTTTTTGTAAATTTGTGGCAAAATAGCAAAAAATTGTACCAACCTTTTTCCCAGTTAGATTTTAATTTCGATAAGTGTATGCTCAGTGGCGAGGCACTAAGCTCGGAGGCGGATTTTGTGCCGCTTTTCAACGAGCAAATGCTGCAAAAATACGACCTGCACAGCAAACGGCTGACCTTGGTATCGGGGCAGCAGGTAGAATACCAAAACATAAAACTACCGATATGCAAGCGCATTAGGGAGGGTTATTTTGAAAAATTGCAGAAAAAAACCACCGATTTGGTTCTGGCTGGGCATAGCGGCGTGCAGTTTGTGGCGGCAGAAGATTTGTACCACTGGCTGGGCTTTTTGTTTTATGGCGTTTTGTACTACGAGCTTTGGAGCGCAAAACGGAACCCAACGCCCCAAAACGCCTTTTTGCTCGAGCCGCAATACATGAACAGGTACGCCATTTTACACATTTTGCTGCAAGGCATTTATACCAAAATAGAACTCGAGGACTTTGAACCCGAGAGCATTATGGTGTTCAAAAGCCATACTTACAACGAAAATTCGCTCGATTTTGACTTTAAAATAAGCGCAAATACCTACTGTATGCAGCTTAGGCTGGGCGAGCTATGCATCATAGCCAATGTGCTGGACAATGGCGTACAAAAACAGCTATTCAACGATTATTTGATGCTTTTTGAAACCCAAACCCTGCACCCAATACAAATAAACGAGCTTTTTGCCAAAATAAGCTACAAAAGCTACCTAACCAACCTGACCTATGAATATGGCTTGGTTTTGCCCAAAAACGAGCAAGAACACATCATTATGAGCCTGCGCATACCCGACGAACAAAAGGAAACGCCGATGTTTTCGGACTGGGACGAGCAGACTTACGCACACATTCTTGCGGCATTTTTGCAGCCCTTTGGCTACGACTTTAAGCAGTTGTACAGCAAAAAAGGCACGCTTAGTTTTTTAGAAAAAGCCGATAAAATACCATTTGTACTCGATGCGCAGGGCAAAGAAATTTTGTAAATTGCTTTTTTTGCCATATATTTGCATTGATTTAATTGTTTGAGAACAACAATACTTTGGACTTATTTGAAAAACTAAAACAGCAAGCAAGACAGTTAGAGCATTGCGCCAAACTTTGCATTGATTTAGTTGTTTAAGAACAATAGCTTACATTATGGCTAAAACAACGCCATTTGCATAAACCAACCACACAATAGAACAACAATACTTTGGACTTATTTGAAAAACTAAAACACAGAGCAGGACCACTTGGGCGCTATGCCAAACAAGGGGAAGGTTATTATTTTTTTCCGAAATTAGAGGGAGAATTAGACGCTCACATGACTTTTCGGGGCAAAAAACGCTTGGTTTGGAGCTTAAACAACTACCTTGGGCTGGCAAATCACCCAGAAGTGCGCCAAGTAGATGCCGAAGCCGCCAAAGATTGGGGGTTAGCCTACCCCATGGGCGCACGTATGATGAGCGGCAACACCAGCCAACACGAAGAACTGGAAGAAAAACTGGCAAAATTTGTGGGTAAGCAAAGCTCCATTTTGCTCAACTACGGCTACCAAGGCATTATGAGTACCATAGCTGCGCTGGTAGATAGGCACGACGTGATAGTGTATGACAGCGAATGCCACGCCTGCATCATAGACGGACTGATGATGCACCAAGGCAAGCGGTTTGTGTATCAACACAACAACATGGAGAGCCTCGAAAAACGACTGCAACAAGCAGAATTATTGCTCAAAAAACAAAAAGAAACCTTTGGTTACGATGGCTGCGTGCTGGTAATTACCGAGGGCGTGTTTGGTATGAGCGGCGTGCAGGGCAACCTAAAAGCCATCGTAGAACTAAAAAAGAAATACGAGTTTAGGATACTGGTGGACGATGCCCACGGCTTTGGTGCCATGGGAGCCACGGGCGCAGGTGCAGCCGAAGCCCAAGGCGTACAAAAAGAAATAGACATTTATTTTTCTACCTTTGCCAAGGCAATGGCGAGCATCGGCGCTTTTGCAGCCGCCGACGAAGCGGTAATAGAATTTTTGCGCTACAACACACGCTCACAAATTTTTGCAAAAGCCCTGCCCATGCCACTGGTAGTAGGCGCAATAAAACGCCTCGAGCTGCTCCAAACCCGCCCCGAGCTGCGCCAAAAACTATGGCACATCGTGGGTTTGCTACAAAACGGCTTGCGTGAGCGAGGCTTTAACCTGGGCAACACCACATCGCCAGTTACGCCCGTGATACTGAGCGGAACGGTAGAGCAAAGCACAAACTTGGTGCTTGACCTGCGTGAAAACTACGACATTTTTTGCTCCGTAGTGGTATATCCAGTAGTGCCAAAAGACGTGATTTTACTCCGCCTCATTCCCACAGCCATACACAGCGAGGCAGACGTGGCACACACCCTAAACGCATTTACGGACGTAAAAGACAAGCTAAGTAGAGGCGAATACGACCAAAATACCTTTGCAACGTTCTAAAAATGCATTTTTTGCGATTTTGTGCAAAAAAAAATGAAAAAAATTGGGTATATTAATAAAATATACATACTTTTGCAAAATCATTAATCTAACCGTAAAGCAATTAACCATTTAACCAACAAAAAACCAAAATTATGGACAAATTTAACCAACTACATGACATTGTAAATGCTGTAAAATCAGACGTTACAAAATTTGACGAAGGCAACAAAGCAGCAGGTACTCGTGTACGTAGAGCAATGCAAGACATCAAAAACCTATGCGGCGAAATCCGTAAAGATGTATTGGATATTGTGAAAAGCGCATAATCCGACCTAATAATTCAAAAAGCCCCGACGCAAATCGGGGCTTTTTTGTAGCCCATACAACTTGAAAACCATTTATTTTACAGTAACCAACGACCTAAGCTACGACCAACGCCTGATGCGTATATGCAGCACGCTGGCGGGGGCTGGTTACCGCCCCGTTTTGGTGGGTAGAACGCTGCCCAAAAGTGCGCCCACGCCCCAAATGCCCTACAAACAGGTGCGGCTGCGGTGTTTTGTAAACAAGGGCAAACTGTTTTATATGGAGTATCATGTTCGGTTGTTTTTATTTCTTTTTTTTAAAAAAGCCGATGCCTTTTGTGCCTGCGATTTAGATACCTTGCTGCCCAACTATCTGGTTTCTGTACTTAAAAAAAAGCCGCTTATTTTCGATGCTCATGAAATTTTTACAGAAGTGCCAGAGCTAATTTTGCGCCCAAGAACCCAAAAAATATGGATTTATTTGGAGCAAATGCTTTTACCAAAAATAACGCACGCATACACCGTAAACGACAGCTTGGCAAGCTATTTTTATGCCAAATACAAGTGCCGTTTTGCGGTAATACGCAACCTGCCGCTGGCTAAAAAAAACATTAAAGGCATTGACAGCGAACTATTTAGCCATTTGCCTGAAAAATTTATTCTATACCAAGGAGCTACTAACTTGGGTCGGGGTTTACCCAGTTTAATTAAAGCAATGCACGCCATTAGGCTGCCGCTTGTAGTAGCTGGCGACGGCGATATTTTAGATGAATTGAAGCTACAAACCCGCTTACTGCATTTGGAGGACAAAATTCATTTTTTGGGCTATGTAAAGCCCAACTTGCTGCAAAACCTAACAGAAAAAGCACATTTAGGCATAAACCTGCTGGACAACATGGGCTTGAACTCGTATTACTCGCTTGCCAACAAGTTTTTGGACTATATTATGGCGGGCAAGCCACAGGTGTGCATGGCTTACCCCGAATACGAGCAGCTGAACCAACGCTACCAAGTGGCTTTGTTGGTGAATGACCTGACTGACGATGCGCTCACAGCGGCTATCAATCGGCTGATTGATGACGTGCCTTTGTACCAAACCACCGAAAAAAACTGCCAACTGGCTGCCCAAGATTTGTGTTGGGAAAAAGAGCAGGGCAAGCTGCTGGCGTTTTACAGCGGTATTTTTTTAGTACGATAGTATTTCAGCGATGGTAAATAGGTTGGTATTTATTTCTTTTTTGTTGGTGGTGGCTTCTATCAGTTCGCAAAAATGTATGGTGTTGTTTACGATGCCAGCAGCATGGTGTGTTTTGCCCTCACGCAAGGCACGCACGGCGGCGTACCCCAAGCGAGACCCTAGCACCCTATCACGGGCATTGGGCATACCGCCACGCTGCAAATGCCCGAGTACGCTCACCCGAATATCAAAGTAAGGGCAACGCTCTTTTACGGTTTCGGCTATTTTTTGAATGCCGCCGCCGTCGCCACCTTCGGCTACAATTACAATCATAGACGTTTTTTTGCGCCTATTTGCGCCCTCCAAAAGCTGCACCAAATGCTCGAGGTCGGTGTGTATTTCTGGCACCAAAATGGCTTCTGCGCCGCCCGCTATGCCCACATCTACGGCTATTGCGCCGCTGTGCCTGCCCATTACCTCTATAAAAAACAGGCGGTCGTGCGAGTCGGCGGTGTCCCTTATTTTATCTACGGCATCGAGGGCTGTATTCACCGCCGTATCAAAACCGAGCGTAAAATCCGTACCCCAAATGTCGTTGTCTATCGTGCCAGGAATGCCAATCATAGGAATGCCATGTTCCTCAAAAAAAATTTGTGCGCCCGTATAAGTTCCGTTGCCGCCTATGGCTACCACAGCTTCTATGTTCAGTGCCTTCAAGTTGGCTGCTGCCTCCGCCCTGCCCTCCACAGTCAAAAAACCCTTGCTGCGGGCGGTTTTCAAAATGGTGCCGCCACGCTGTATAATGTTAGAGGCACTTTGCGAACTCAGCGGAATGATGTTGTTGTCTATCAAGCCGTTATAGCCCCGCACGCTACCATATACTTCTATACCATAATAGGCGCACGAACGTATCACCCCCCGAATAGCTGCATTCATACCTGGTGCGTCGCCCCCTGAGGTTAGCACTATAATTCTTTTTAGTTCTTTTGCCATAGTTTAGGTTAAGGTTATTTACACTGCAAATTTCTTAAAAAATAGGCGGTTTTGCAAGTTTTTTTTTAAACAAATTGCATTTTATTAAAAATACAACCCAAAATAGGCGTTAAAGCCCTGAGAGCAAAGGCTTTTTATACAACTTATTTTTATGTAAGTAGAATGTGTTTTTTGTACAAAACAACAGCCATTTGCGGCTTATCTTAGTAATAGGTAAGGAAAATGCCATTTGTTTATTCATTTTCATAATTATGGTGGTAAATAGCTATATAGCAGCAAATTACACGGATTATAAAAATATGAACACATCAATAAAATAAAAAGCAAATAATCAAAATGCAATTTTTAAAAAAATACAGCGCAAATATTACTTGTAATAAATACGTGCTTATTCTATTTTTTGTGCAGATAGCAGCTCCCCTGTGGCTCACGGCACAGGATAGCCAGCCTACCAATGCCAAGGTAGCCGAATTGGTGGCAAAAAGCCTTGGGTTTCGCAACAAAAACATAGATTCTTGCTTGTATTTTGCCCAAAAAGCCACTCAAATAGCCACGCAAACCGCCCAAAGCCACGATTTGAGCGATGCTTTGTACGCCCAAACGGTAGCCAATTATGTAAATGCCAACTATGTAAATGCGCTAAATTATGCCTCACAGGGCTTAGATATTTGTAGCAAATACAACTATGTGGACAAAAGCATCAATTTTTTGAATGAAGTTGCGCTCATTTACTACGAGCTACACGACAATTATTTGGCTTTAAAATATTATTTTGAGGCACTTAAAATAGCCGAATCGCAGTCAAATTTGGCGGCAAAAGCCATCATTTACAACAACATAGGCATGGTAAAACTGCCCATAAACAGCGTTGAAGGCGTGGAGTACATCAATAAAGCACTAAAAATTTATTTGGAAAAAAACGATGAAATAGGCGTAGCCAATGCCTACGCCAACTTAGGCAAGGCTTTTATAAGTTTGGATTCTTTGGGCAAGGCACTTGGTTTTTTTGAAAAATCGCTGCCCATTTACGACAAATACCAAGATTATTGGGGAAAATCCACCTGCTACCAAAACATAGGAAAAATATATACCGACAAAAAACAAACAGAAATAGCCTACAAAAACTACAAGCAAGCCCTGGAAATGGCGCAAATGCTGGCATCGAACGAGCTGACAGCCATGAGCCAAAATGGGCTGGCACTGAACAGCAACGACAACATAGAAGCCGAAAATTTGGCTACCCAAGCCCTACAAACGGGCAAAAGCCTGAATATTCCCACCGTTTTGAGAGATGCGAACAAGGCACTTGCCGCTATTTACGAAAAAAACAAACGCTACGACCTTGCGTATTACCACCAAACCCAGTACAAAAACCTGCTTACACAAATATATAACTCCGAAAATAGTGCGCAGCTTATAGCCCTAAGTTTGGAACGCCAAGCCGA
The DNA here is from genome assembly GCA_043765195.1 of Bacteroidota bacterium. GTDB lineage: Bacteria > Bacteroidota > Bacteroidia > UBA7662 > JAYUJN01 > JAYUJN01. Next base: position 57,908 of record JAYUJN010000041.1, read on the forward strand.
CGAGCAACGCACAAAAAACGCACAACTAAACAAAGATAGCTTAGAATACGACAAAAACACAACGATACTTACCGTAATTTTGGGTATTGGTTTGCTCATCTGCTTTGTGGCTACTTCTGTGTATTTTTATTATAAAAAGCAACTCAAAAACATACAAAAAATCAACCATCAGCTACAAGAAACAAAGGAAGCACACGAGGAAAATGCCCAAGACCTGAGTAGCAATACGGAGGTGAAAAACCAGCTTTTTTACCATTTGAGCAGCAGCCTAAAAAACCCACTGAGTACCATGTACAGCGTGCTAAATATGTACAACAGCAATGAAATAAAGGAAGAGGAGCTACAAATGTTCTCAAAAGCACTGCGAGGACAAATTAAAAAAACCATTATATTTTTGGATTCTTTGTTGTTTTGGGTGCGCCAGAGCATTCATAAAGATACGCATTTAGATACCCAAGCCACTTTTTTGGACGAGGCGATAGACGATGCCTTGGCGTTTTTGCAACCACTGACTGAAATAAAAAACATAGCGATAAAAAGCCATTTACAAACAAATACAGGCATAAGCACCGCTCAGGGCGCAGCAAATATTATTGTAAGAAACCTTTTGTTTAATTGTGTGGAATACGGCGCACAAAATAACGCAATAAACATACACCAACAAACCAACTTAGACGAGCATCAGCTATCGGTATCGATAACCTGCCGAATAACCGATGCGTTTAAAGAAAAAGTGGCGCAAAAGATTTTAGAACAAAACAATGCGCTTTCTTCTTACGAAATTAGTTACGCCGTAGCCAATTTTTTGATTGAAAAAAACAGAGGCGGCATCAGCGTGGTGTATCCGCAAAACGATGCGTTGGTAGAAATTCGGTTTTCGCTACCCAAATCAATAGACAAATAATACGATGAAAAAAACGAGCATTTTTATAGCACTAATCTTTGGTTTTGTATCCGTAGCCAGCACCCAAAACACTACAACGGAGGCGCAAACAGCGGCTCTAAAAAATAGCAATACGGCACTAACCATGGCTACCAACATAGACACGATGATACTTACGCCCCAAAATGCGGGCGCACTAATGGTGGTTTACGAAAAAAAAGCCGCCAGTTATATCCAACAAGGCAGCTTGGAACAAGCCTATTTGACGCAAAAAAAGGCTACTATATGCCAAAATATTTTTCTAAAAACGACATCTAACCAAAAAATTGAAGAAACAAAAAAATCGCTTGCCATCGCAAAGTTGCAAAGCGACAACAAACTGATACAAGATAGCATTGATTTAAAAAATAGCAACCTGCGGAACTACACCATTTTTATCGGATTGCTTGGGTTATTGGTTGTAATTTTGGTTTTTAGCGTGTATATTACCTACAAAAACGAGCATAACATCGCCAAACTAAACAAGGAAATAACCGAGGCTACGGCTAAAATAATTGTGCAAGAAACCGAACTCACGCACATAAATGAGGTTAGAGACAAGTTACTTTCGGTGCTTTCGCACGATTTGAGGGGTCCGCTAAACTCTATGGAGGGTGTGCTGAATTTGTTTGAGAACAAATCTTTTTCGGCGGCAGAAACCCAAAAATACACCGAAATAATCAATAAAAACGCCAAAATAACCACCGTTTTGGTGGACAACATCGTGGCTTGGTCGCAAAGCCAAATGAATGGCATCAATTTGGTGATTAGTCCGTTTGAAATAAACGAACTGATAGAAAACAATGTATATTTGCTGGGGCTTATTGCGGACAACAAGCGGATTTACATCAAAAATTTGCTCAAAAAAAGCGTTTTTGTAAATGCCGACAAGGATACCGTGGATATTTTGATACGCAACCTAATCTCCAATGCCATTAAGTTTTCTAAGGCGGAATCGGAGATTATTATTGATGTGGAGGAAAAGGACGGATTTGCCCAAATTCTGGTGCAAGACTTTGGTTTGGGCATTGCACCCGAGCTGCAAAGTGAAATTTTTTCGCTAAAAAGTGGCTCTACCGTAGGCACAGGCAACGAAAAAGGCACTGGGCTGGGCTTGGTGCTTTGTAAGGAGTTTGCCACACGCAACGGCGGAAAAATTTGGGTGGTAAGCCACTTGGGCAAAGGTAGCAGCTTTTACATTACTTTGCCCCTGGCAAGTTAAAGCAAAGTGCCGCTAATAGCCTTGGTTTTGCTTTATCAGTCCGTTGGTAGCCGTAATTTCTCGGAGCGGTATGGGCAAAATGGCACGAAAAGCGTCCGTTTGCAGCACACCCGCATATTTTTGGGTGCGTGCCAAATCAAAGTAGCGATGCCCCTCCATGTTTAGCTCGGCACGCCGCTCCTGCATCACCGCCTCTATAAAATCGGCTTCGGTGGGCAAATCGCTCTGCAAAAACGCCGCCATACCCCGAGCAGCACGCACTTGGTTCACATCGTTTATACCAAACGACCTGCCACGTGCCTCCGCCCGAATCAAAAAAACTTCTGCCAACCGAATAATGTAGGCTGGATTGTCTTGTTTATCTTCGCCCCTATATTTTTGGGTGCGCCCGTCGGGCGCTATGCTTTCATCGTTGTTTGCATAATCCAACAAATTGGTTCTGAGGTCGTTGGGTCGGGCTTCAAAAAAAAGTTTTAGGTTTTCGCTGGTCAAAAAAAGTATTTCCGAGCGCAACGCATCGTTTCGGGAATAGGTAAAACCATTGTAGCCGCTGCGGTTTTGGCTGTCAAATTGCAGGTTAAAAATTTCTTCGTTGGTGTTGTATTTGCTATAAACAGTACCGAAACTAAGGCTGTCAAGTAACGTGCTGCTGCCGTCGTTTATGGTAATGTCGGCGTAATAAAATGCTTTATTCATGTCTTTTTGGTACAAATAAACCCGTGCCAGCAAGGCTCTGATTGCCAGCAGGTTCATAAAATTTTTGTCTCTGTTGGTATCGTCCACCAGGCTTTCGGCTGCCAAAAGCTCACTTAGCACAAACGTATAGGTTTCACCCACCGTATTGCGCCCCGCCAGGTCTTTTATGCCCTGTATTTTATTAATAATCGGTATGCCTTTGTCGGAGTTTGTATCCCAATGTTCGCCAAAATACCTCAATAAATCAAAATGCGCCAAGGCTCTTATGGCTCGAGCCTGACCTTGAATTTCGGCTTTTCGGCGGGCGGTGAGGTTGCTATCCGTGATTTTTTCTAACCCAGCGAGCAAAAAATTGGCGTTTGCAATGGTAAAGTAGCACGCAATCCACAATTTTTCTATGTAAATGTTGGAGCTTGTGAGCTGCCTTGTACCAAACTCATCGAGGGCATTGTTGTCGTAGCCGCCCGTGCTGCCATTGTCGGTTAGTGCCTCGGATAGCAGCACATAATTTCCGCCGTAATAATTGCGGTTTTGCATACTTGCATACAAACCGATGAGCGCATCTTCGGCGTTTTTTGCGGTTTTAAAGGCTGTTTCTACATCAATGTCGTTGGGCGAGGGCTGGTCTAAAATGCCGCAAGATTGGCACAAAAAAGCAATGAGAACGGAGGCGAAAAAAGTTTTTTTAAATATATTCATGTCGATAGATTTTAAATAAATGGGTTGAAATTCCTACTAAAAGTTTATATTAAGCCCAAAAAGCAAAGTACGAGCCTTTGGGTAAGCGGCGTAATCCACGCCCGCCGTTCTGTCTTGGGTACCGCCCGTGCTGCTCACTTCGGGGTCAAAACCCTTGTACTTGCTCAAACAAAACAGGTTTTGCGCCTGCACATACACTCGCAAACCTTGTACCTTGGCTATGTTTCTAAAAGTGTAGCCAGCAGTGAGGTTTTGAAGCCTAAAAAACGAGGCATTTTCTAAAAACATGGTAGAAGCCTCCGCATAGTTTTGGTTTATGAACGATGCCCTCGGGTATTCCGCCACGTCGCCTGGCTTTTTCCAGCGGTCGGCTACATTCACCGAATTGTTGGCAAAAACCGACGAAGTGCCGCCTTCGTTGCCCCAGCCCAAGTTTTCATATACAGGGCGAATGAGGTTATACACTTGGTTACCAACCGAATAGCTACTTTGTATCAATACATCAAAATCACCAATAGAAATACTGTTGGTCAATCCGCCATAAAAATCGGGGATAGCCTTGCCTATTATTTGGGCATCGTTGCCGTCTATAATGCCGTTTTTGTCGAGGTCTTCAAACGTCGCATCGCCGTTGGCGGGGTTTACGCCCGTGTATTTCAAACCCCAAAAACTCCCCACAGGATACCCAACTTTGAGTATGTGCGTGGGCGCTATGTCGGAGTAAGCACTGAGCAAAACGCCGTCGCTGGTCAGGCTTTTAATTTCATTTTTTATGCGGCTGATGTTGAAGTTTGCGTTCCATTTAAAGCCCTTTTGCTCCACAATGTAGTAATTTAGGTTAAACTCCACGCCAATATTTTGCACTTCGCCGCTGTTGCGGGTTACGGTAGCAAAGCCCGTAGTGCCAGCCACAATGTCTTCGCTGAGTAAGCGGGTTTTGTTGGATTTAAACACATCGATAGACCCCGAAAACTTGCCCTCCAAAATTTCGTAATCCAGCCCCAAATTAACCACTTTGTTGCTCTGCCACGAGAGCGTGGGGTCGGCAATGTTGCGCAGCACAATGCCCGACAGCCCGTAGTATCTGCCTGGTCTGTAAAAACTAATGTTCTGGTAATCGCCTATTTCTTGGTCGCCCGTAATGCCATAGCTCGCCCTAATTTTGAGGTCGCTAAAAAACTTGTTTTGTGTGGCATCAAAAACCCTGTACCCAACCGAAATGGCGGGGAAAGCACCGTATCTGTTGTCTTTCGAAAACCTCGAAGAGCCATCTAAACGTGCCGAAAAACTGGCGAATAGCTTGTTTTTAAAATCATAATTGACCCTTGCCAAATAAGAAACGATGCCCAAATAGTTGCCCACCGAAGTGGCGTTGGTGATGAGCGCCGCACTGGAAATGTTGCGCAAACCGCCGTCGGGGAAACCCTGCGCCGTGATGCTGCTCCGCTGGCTATTTACGCTCTGCACCGTAAAACCCACAATGGCATTAATATTGTGCGTTTGGTTGATGCTTTTGTTTAGGCTAAAAATGTTTTCATTTAACCAAGATAAATTGCTAAAAATTGCCTCATAAGCTATGCCGCCCACGGCTTGGGCATCGGCAGTAAGTGCCGATTTGAACGATTTGTCGGATATATTACTCACATCTGCCGACCAAGAAGTCCTAAATTTTAGGCTTGGCAATATTTTATAGTCGGCATAAACCGTTCCCAAAAGACGCTGGCTCACGGTGTTGGCTATAATTTCTTTGGCGGATTTTACTGGATTGTCCGAGAGCCAGTTTGCCTGATAGTCCTCAAATTTGGAGTAGTTTCCGTTTGCATCATACACGGGCATAAACGGCGACGCACCCAGCGCATTGGTAATGATGCCCGTGTAAGTATTGTCGTTGAAACTCCTTCGGTTTTTGCTTTGCGAAACGCTTATATTGCTACCAAAACTGAGCTTGTCGCTCGCTTGGTGGTCTAAGTTCAGGCGGTAACTGATGCGCTTAAAGCCACTTTCTATCACAATGCCCTGCTGGTTAAAAACGGCGGTACTTACATAAAACTTGGTTTTTTCGCTGCCGCCATTTGCCGAAATTTCTTGGTTGCTTATGGGTGCGCTTTGGGTTACTGCATCGAGCCAAACGGTGTTGGGGCTGGTAGCCACATCAAAGTTTGTGAGCGGCTGGGTAAGCACGCTCGGGTCGAAACCTGCACCAAAATAGTTGCTATCTGCATTGTAAAGTGCCAAATCATTGCCTCGGGCTTCTTCTATCAGGCTTTTGAACTGCTTGCTATCCATAAATTTTATTTTTTTTGATGGATTTTGTATGCCGTAATAGCTGCTAAAACTATAATTGGTTTTGCCCGCCTTACCCCTTTTTGTGGTTATTAAAATTACGCCGTTGGCAGCCCTTGCGCCATAAATGGCGGTAGCCGAGGCATCTTTCAGCACCTCCACGCTCTCTATGTCGTTGGGGTTTAGGTCGGAAATGGAGCTGGTGCTTTGCCCGCTACCCACGGGGTTGCCCGACAAATCAAAGGAGGTTTGCAACGCCGAATTGCTCTCGCTCAGTAGCGGTATGCCATCTACCACGTACAGCGGATTGGCGTTGCCACGTATGTTTATGAGCAAGCCCGCACCAGGCGTGCCGCTGGGCGTAACCACGCTCAATCCCGATGCCCTGCCCTGCAGCGCAGTACCCAAGTTGGCGGTGGGCTGGTCTTTAATTTCTTTTAAATTGATGGACGAAACGGCACTTATAATTTGGCTTTTGCGCTGCGTGCCGTAGCCTATTACCACGGTTTCGTTGAGCAATCGGTTGTTTAGTTCCAGTTGTACGTCCAATGCGCCAGGTTGCGATAGCACTATTTCGAGCGTTTTATAGCCTACATAGCTATAAACCAACACATCTCCTATTTTTGCAGTAATGCTGTATTCTCCATTTAGGTCGCTGCTTACTGCCACAAAGCTATTTTTTACCTTTATATTCACCAGCGGTATGGGTTTTCCGTCTTCGGCGGAAGTAATTTTGCCTTTTATTTCCGACGTTTGCCCAAAAAGCAACTGGTTGGTTAAAAACAAAAAAAGGAGGGTAATAAGAGCTGATGGGTGCTTAGGCATTTTTTACTATAAATTAAGATTATGCAGCAAATTTAGTGAATTATTTCAAATTTTCATATTTTATATTCCATAAAATGAATAAAATATATTGGAAACAACCCCGCCCGAACTACCTATCGGTAGTTCGGGCGGGGTTGTTTGTTTGATGGGCTGTTTTATCAGAAAACAGACTTAGATATTACGCTCCCCACATCGTGTTTAGCACGCTGCACACGTCCCTCACCGACTCGGCGGAGCTGCTCAAAAGTGCTTTTTCCTCCGAGTTCAGGTCCAGTTCTATGATTTGTTCTATGCCATTTTTGCCCAATTTTACGGGTACGCCCAAATAAAGGTCGTTTACGCCGTATTCGCCCTGCAACCAAGCGCAGCAAGGGAAAATGCGCTTTTGGTCACGCACAATTGCCTCCACCATTTGGGCGGCAGCCGCACCTGGTGCGTACCAAGCCGACGTACCCATGAGCTGCACCAGCTCGCCGCCGCCCTGTTTTGTGCGCTCCACAATGGCATCGAGGCGGGTTTTGTCTATCAGTTCCGTAACAGGTATGCCGCTCACAGTGGTGTAGCGGGGCAGCGGCACCATGGTATCGCCGTGTCCGCCCATGAGTACGGCTTGTATGTCTTTGGGCGAACAGTCTAATTCCGTAGCCAAAAAAGCACGGTAGCGAGCCGTATCCAAAATGCCAGCCATACCAAAAACCCTGCGGCTATCTATTTTTGCAGTAAGGTAAGCGGCGTAGGTCATTACGTCCAAGGGATTGCTCACCACAATTATTTTGGCATCGGGCGAGTATTTTACCACATTTTCAGTTACCGATTTCACAATGGCGGCATTGGTGCTTATAAGGTCGTCTCGGGTCATGCCTGGCTTGCGTGGAATGCCCGACGTAATTACCACCACCTCCGAACCAGCCGTTTTGGTATAATCGTTTGTACTGCCTATAATGCGGCTGTCGTACATATTTATGGGTGCGGTTTGCCACATATCCAAAGATTTACCCTCGGCTATCCCCTCTTTTATGTCCACCAAAACCACCTCATTGGCAAGTTCTCGGTGGGCTATCACATTGGCACAAGTAGAGCCTACGTTGCCAGCCCCAATTACGGTTACTTTCATTATTTGTAAATTATGCGTTATTGTATTAATTTTGGTACAAAGTTAGCGAATAATCGCTTTTAATTTTATTTTTAAATATGGATATTTCTAAAATATTTTGCCTGCCCACACCCGTTCAACAAATCCACATAGAAGAGCTGGCTGCTTACAAAATAACACTTTATATCAAGCGAGACGATTTAATTCACCCAATCATAAGCGGAAACAAATGGCGCAAACTCAAATACACCATAGCGCTGGCGCAGCAAATGCAAAAAAAAATCTTGGTTAGTTTTGGCGGTGCGTACTCCAACCACCTGCTGGCACTAAGCTGCGCCGCACAGCTTTTTGGGCTAAAAAGTGTGGGTTTTGTGCGTGGCGAAGCCGTAAACAACGCCGTTTTGGAGCAATGCGCCCTGTTTGGTATGCGGCTACACTTTATAACCCGAACCGATTACAAAAACAAAAATGCCATTTACACCCAAAACTTTGGGCAAGATGCCGATGCAATGTTCATAGACGAAGGCGGTGCGAGCCAGCAAGCCTTGCTGGGCGTGAGCGAGCTGGTGCATGAGCTACACTTTGCGCCCGACTACCTTTTTTTGGGTGTGGGCACTGGCACTACCCTGGCGGGCGTGGCGCTTGGGTTGCAGCAGCGGCAGTTTACCAATACCCAACTTGTGGGCATTTTGGCTCTAAAAGCCGAAAATTTTATTGTTCCCTACCAAACCGATTTTCCTTTTTTACTAAAAACAGACTACCATTGCGGCGGATATGCAAAGAAAAACGACGAACTTACCAACTTGGCACAAAGTTTTTTGGCACAAACTGGCATAAAACTGGATTTGGTTTACAACGCCAAGTGCCTTTTGGGGCTTATTGGTGAGGCAAAAAAAGGAAACATTTTGCCCCAAACCAACGTGCTAATGCTGCACACGGGCGGTTTTGGGTTGGAATAACCTTAGCGCACCACCCATTTTTTTAGCTGCGTACCCAAGCCACTTTTTATGGTTATAAAATAAATGCCCGAGCTTACCGCCCCCGACAAGTCCACGTTGTATTTTTCGTTGGGCGTGAGTTCGGTTTCTTTGTAATAAATACGTCTGCCCAAAATGTCGGTGATTGTGAGGTCGAACAACACATCAGCCCCAAAACTGCCGAGCGGAATGATGTTGCACACGCCATTTGGGGTTGGGTTTTGCAAAATGGTGAAGTCGAAGCTGGCTTCTACCACAAAATTGATTTGTTTTATGGGCGAAAAGGTAAAACTTCCGTCCAGTTCCACCATTTTTAGTTTGTAATAAAAAGTTTGGTTTTGGGCTATGGGCAGGTCCAAATCTTGGGTTGTATAGTTTAAAAGCTGGTGCGAATGCCCGTTGGCGGCTACCTCGGCTACTTTCACAAAATCCACACCATTTACGCTGCGCATAATGTCAAACTTTTCGAGGTTTTCTTCCTCGGTGGTACTCCAACTTAGGTTTGCGTCGTTTGGTAGTAGTTTTTCTACATCAAAATTCACCAATTTTACGGCTAAGGCAATGCAAGGCGCTATGGAAGCATTTGCGGGTATTTGGTTGTGGAGCAGCACGGCTTGGGCTTCGGGTGCGGTGAGGCAAAACCAGTTTTGTAGCACGCTCATGTAAATTTCTCTGTAATCGTAGCTTACCGCAAGGTTGGTGTTGGTGGTTGCGTTTGCGGGTATTTGTGGGTTTGCGCCCAGCACGGTTGGGTTGGCGTATTTCCCAAAAAGAAACATGGGTGCAGCTGTTCCGTGGTCGGTGCCTGCGCTGGCATTAGATTTTATGCGCCTACCAAACTCGCTCATGGTCAGCCCCATCACCCTGTGGTCGAGCTGTTGGGCTTTTAGGTCGGTTTGAAAAGCAAGCACGGCATCGCTTAGTTCTTGCAGCAATGTGGCGTGTATGCCCTGCGTGGTATCGGAGGTATCTACTTGGGTATCGTGGGTATCGAAACCGCCCATGCTTACCCAATACACTTTGGTTTTGCAACCGCCGCTTATGAGCCGTGCCACCAGTTTTAGTTGCTGGGCTAAATTGGTTAGTGCCGTGCCAGAAGTTGGGTAGGTGGCGGTATTTGCGCCCAAATTCCACGCACTTATGATGCGGTTGGCGTATTGGTTGGCGTAGGCTTGCTGGCTTCTTATAAACTGAACTTCGTCGCCTGCGGGTGTGGCGGGCGTGGTGGCATTGGCATAACCCAAAAGCTGGGTAAGCGCACCGCTAAACGATTTTGGTACGCTTTGGGAGGTATTTATACTGTATCCATTGAGCGCCGACGACACATTAGAGCCTATGGTAATGGATAGCGGGTCGGGCATGGCTGTATTTGGGTAGCTGGCTGGAAAACCTGGATAGTTGTACTCCAAATACCGCCCCAGCCAACCAGAATCCAGTACTTGGTTGCTGTCTGCGCCCGTGAGGTAAATGTCGGTGGCTCTAAAATGCGAGTAATTTGGGTTGGCATAGCCCACGTTTTGTATTACGGTGAGCTGCTGCTGGTCGTACATGGTTTTAAAGCCCGACATAGCGGGGTGCAGCCCCGTGGCAAAATTGCCGAGTTGTAAGGCGGCGTTTTGGGGAATAAGTATGTTGCTTCGGGCGGCAGCCAAATTGGTGTATTGGTCCAGGGGCAGCACGGTGTTTAAGCCGTCGTTTCCGCCACTGAGCTGCACCACTATAAAAACACGGTCGTCGGCTATGCCACCCATGGCACCACCCAAAACCTGCGCCTCGTGGGTAGTAAGGTACGGCACAGACGCAAATAGCCTGTTGGAAAAAAATGGAATTACTGCCAAAGGAGCAGATGTTTTAACAAATTGCCTTCTGTTCATCTTTTTAAAAATATTTTATGCCATACAAATATAAACCTAATTTTTGATTTTGTAGGTTCTATTTGCCCTAATTTCCGAAAATTATTAATCCTTAAAGTGAAGCCAGCCAACGCTCTGCATCGAGTGCCGCCATGCAGCCCGAGCCAGCCGCCGTTACGGCTTGCCTATAAATTTTATCTTGGGCATCGCCACAAGCAAACACGCCCGTAACATTGGTGTAAGTGCTGCCCACTTTGGTTTGTATGTAGCCGCTGGTATCTAAGTCCAAAAATTGCTTGAAAATATCGGTGTTCGGCTTATGCCCTATTGCCACAAAAAAACCCGTGAGCGGCAGCTCGGTTATTTCGTTGGTAAGCGCATTTTTGAGTTTTACGCCCGTTACCTCCTTGTCGCCCAACACCTCGAGCGGCTCGGTGTGGTAATGTATGGTTATGTTTGGGGTTTTTGCCACACGGTTTTGCATAATGTTGCTGGCACGCATTTCGCCCTTGCGCACTATCAAATGCACTTGCTTGCATATTTTGGAGAGGTAATGCGCTTCTTCGGCGGCAGTATCGCCACCGCCTACCACGGCTACTACTTGATTGCGGTAAAAAAAGCCATCGCACACCGCACACGCCGAAACGCCGTAGCCATTTAGCCTTTGTTCGCTCTCTAAACCGAGCCATTTGGCACTTGCACCCGTGGCTATAATAATGGCGGAGGCACTAAGCTCCGTGCCATCGTCTGCCCAGGCTTTGTGCGGATATTGGCTAAAATCCACTTTGTCTATAAAGCCCGAGCGCACGTCTGCGCCCATTCTAATGGTTTGATTTCTAAAATGTTGCATCATATCTGGTCCCAAAATGCCATCGGGGTAGCCAGGATAGTTTTCTACGTGTGTGGTAATGGTAAGCTGCCCGCCAGGCTGCAGCCCTTCGTACAAAATGGGGCTTAACCCAGCCCTCGAGGCATAAATAGCGGCGGTATAGCCTGCTGGTCCAGAGCCTATGATAAGTACTTGGGTATTGTTTTGGGTGTGTTTCATTTTACAAAGTTAGCGGTTTTTTGGCAAAATTTAAAAAAAAAAGCTAACTTTGTGCTTATTTTAAAGAACTGCGCTGTGCGCAAAACGATTGCATTTATTTAGCCCAATATCCCACAAAAAATGGAAGAACCAAACATAGAAATTGCCGTAAAAAAACTGACCGCCGCCATCAAAGAATACCCAAACTACCCCATAGAGGGCGTGGTTTTTAAGGACATGATGCCCGCTTTGGCGCAACCCGAAACCTGCAATAGCATCATAGATGCGCTGTTTGAGCAATGGAAAAACGAGTCGATTCAGGTCGTTTGTGGCATAGAGAGCCGTGGTTTCTTTTTTGGGTTGCCGCTGGCACTAAAACTGGGCGTGCCTTTTGTGCCAATACGCAAAATGGGCAAACTACCTGGCAAAACCATAGAAATTAGTTATGATTTGGAGTACGGCTCGGCTTGCATAGAAGTACAAGCGCAAAGCCTACCGCCAAACGCCAATGTGCTTATCCACGACGACCTGCTGGCTACGGGCGGCACCGCCTTAGCCGCTGCACATTTGGTGCAAATAGCTGGCGCAAAAGTGGCTGGCTTTTCTTTTTTGCTCAATTTGGAGGCATTGCAAGGCAAAAATAGGCTCGATGCCATTGCCCAAAACACAAAATATTTAATAGATTGCTAATGGAAAAAATAGGTGTGGTGGGGGCGGGCGCAATGGGTATGGGCATAGCGCAAGTGGCTGCCAGGGCGGGGCACCAAGTGGTGGTGTACGACCAAATGCCCGAGGCACGCACAAAAGCCGCCAATGCGCTGGAAATATCTCTTAATCAATTGGTTAGCAAAGAAAAAATGACCACAGATGCCAAAAATTCGGTTATAAATAACATTGTTTTTGCAACCAATTACCAACCTTTTGCGGCGTGTAATTTGGTGATAGAGGCGGTTGTAGAAAGCATTGAGGTTAAAAAACAGGTTTTTCAAAACTTAGAAAACTTCGTTTCCGATGCCTGCATTTTAGCCACAAATACCTCTTCTTTGAGCGTTACTTCCATCGCCGCTGCGTGCGCCAAGCCCGAGCGTTTTGTGGGCTTGCACTTCTTCAATCCTGCCACGCTCATGCCCTTGGTGGAGGTCATTCCAGCCTTACAATCCCTACAAAACCACGTGCAATTTAGCTACGATTTGATGCTAAAATGGGGTAAATGCCCAGTTTTAGCCAAAGATACGCCAGGTTTTATCGTAAACCGCATCGCCCGCCCCTACTACGGCGAAAGCATAAAAATACTCGAGGAAAACATAGCCAGCGCAAAAAATATAGATGCCGCAATGCGCAATTTGGGCTTTAAAATGGGCCCGTTTGAACTCATGGATTTCATAGGGCACGACGTAAATTATGCCGTAACCCAGAGCGTGTTCGCCGCATTTTTCTTTGATAGGCGCTACCTGCCCTCGCACACCCAGCAGCGATTGGTGGAAGCTGGCTACTTAGGCAGAAAATCCAACAGGGGTTTTTACGAATACCCGCAAAGCAAAGCAGAATTAACAAATTTTCACGCCACGCCGCAAACCAAATACATACAAGAACGCATCTTAGCCATGCTCATAAATGAGGCGTGCGAGGCGGTTTACCTACAAATAGCCAACGAACCAGACATAGAATTAGCCATGACCAAGGGCGTAAACTACCCCAAAGGTTTGTTTGCTTGGGCAGCAGAAAAAGGCTACAAATACTGGCTAACTGTGCTGCAAGACCTACAAAAAAAATACGCCGACACCCGATACAGACCCAGTATTTTACTTCAAAACTTAGCAGAATGACCCAAGAAATAGATTACAAGGAAACCGAGTTTTTTTCGAAACTAATTGTAGATTACTTAGAAAACAAAGCGGCTTTAAAGCCCTTTTTGGCGCAGTTTAACGCACTAAAAAATTACAGGGCGCAGATAGATGCCAAGCAATTTTCGGATAAAAAACGGCAAATATTGGTTCAATCGCTGCAAAAACAGTACAAAAACATAGAAACCGACCCAAAAGTAAGCCACAACACTGCGTTGCTTTTGCAACCCAACACCTACACCGTTACCACGGGGCATCAACTGAGCATTGTGGGCAATCCGCTCTACTTTTTGTATAAAATAGCGGGAACAATAACCCTCTGCAACGAACTTAGCAAGGCTTACCCCAACGAAAATTTTGTACCCGTTTTTTGGCTTGCCTCCGAAGACCATGATTTTGAAGAAATAGCCAGTTTTAAGCTCTTTAACCAAAATTATGCGTGGGAAACCACCCAAACAGGTGCTGTAGGTAGAATGCAATTGGAGGAGCTGAAAAGTATTTTTTCGGAGGATTTTTTTAAAAAATTAGAAAACGAAACCTACTTTGAAAAGCTAAAAAATGTCTTAAAAAATGTGTATTTGGAGAGCCAAAATTTGGCAGAAGCCACACAAAAATTTGTAAATACGCTCTTTGGTGCGTATGGCATTGTGGTTTTGAATGCCGACGAAAAAGCACTTAAAACCCTATTTGCGCCCTTTATAACCAAAGATATTCAACGGCAATATGTGCAGCCGCTCGTGATTCAAAGCACAAAAAAATTACAGGACTTAGGCTATAAACCGCAGGTTTTTCCACGCCCAATAAATTTTTTTTATATGAAAAACAACCTACGGCAACGCTTGGTTTTTGAGGAAAATACGTACAGCGTGCTGGGTACGGATATAAAATTTAGTGAGGCGGAAATTTTGGAGGAAATCAACACCAATCCGCAAAATTTTAGCCCAAATGTGGTGATGCGACCGCTCTACCAAGAAACCATATTGCCCAACATTGCGTACATCGGCGGCGGCGGCGAGCTTGCCTATTGGTTGCAACTAAAAGCGGTGTTCGATGCCAGCGATGTGGCATTTCCGATTTTGGTTTTGCGCAATTCAATACTTTTTGTAAGTAAAAACAACGCAAAAAAACAGGCAAAACTCGGTATAACTGCCACAAATATCTTTAAAACCACCGAAATTTTGCAAAAAGAATATTTGCAAAGCCAACCAGAAGAAACCAATTTTGAAGCCGAAAAACAGCATTTTATGGCTATCTTCGAGCAAATTAAACTAAAAATAAAGGACGTTGAGGCAAGTTTATTGGGCTTTGCGGAGGGCGAGCAGGTGCGCATTTTGAAACAGATAGATGGCATAGAGGCAAAACTAAAAAAATCGCAAAAACAAAAGTACGAAACCGAGCTTTCGCAGATTTTGGCACTGAAACAAAGCCTTTTCCCAGATGGAAATTTGCAGGAGCGCACCGATAATTTTTTACCGTATTACCTAAGCGAAGGCGATGGTTTTATAGCCACTTTGGTAGAAAACTGCAATCCGCTGCACACAAAATTTAAAATAATTACAAAAGAATAACGGATATGGACGAAAATTTAGTTGCATTTGGTCGGCTGTTGGATATTATGGACGAGCTGCGTGAAAAATGCCCGTGGGACAAAAAACAAACCTTTGAAACGCTTATTCAGCTCACCATCGAGGAGGTTTACGAGCTTGCCGATGCGGTTTTGAAAAAAGATGCGGACGAAATAAAAAATGAACTGGGTGATTTGTTTCTGCACTTGGTTTTTTATGCCAAACTGGGCAGCGAACAAAAAGCATTTTCGGTGGCGCAGGTACTCAATGCCGTGTGCGACAAACTTGTGCGCAGGCACCCGCACATATACGGCACCACAAAAGCCGAAACCGAAGAGGAAGTAAAACAGAACTGGGAGAAAATAAAACTGTCGGAAAAAAGCAGCTCGAACGCCCCAAAATCAGTGCTCGAAGGCGTTCCGCTGGGCTTGCCAGCCATCGTAAAAGCCACACGCATACAAGAAAAAGCCCGAGGCGTAGGTTTCGACTGGGATAGCAGCGCAGCAGTGTGGCAAAAAGTGGAGGAGGAGCTAAACGAGCTAAAAGAAGCTGTTTTGTCGGCAGATGCCAACGCCATAGAAGACGAATTTGGCGACCTGATGTTTGCGCTCGTAAACTACGCCAGGTTTATACACGTAATCCCCGAAAATGCGTTGGAGCGCACCAACCAAAAATTTATAACTCGGTTTCAATACATAGAAAAACAAGCAAACCTAAATGGCAAACAAATAACTGATTTTAGCCTCGTAGAAATGGAGGCATACTGGCAAGAGGCAAAAACCATAAAACAGAATTAAGGGTAAATCATTGAAAATCAATGACATTTTGGGCAGTTATAGCATAATTCATTAGCTGCATACCATAAGCCCAACGTTCGTTTATACTAAGCAAATCGCCCACAAAGGCAGGGTCGCTCGAGGCCATTTTGGCTACAAGGCTTTGTTTTTTGATGCCTTTTTCCAAGCGTTTTAGGCTTTTGGGCGGTAGGGCGAGGTAGGCATTTTGTATCAATATTTGTTCTTTTAGTAGCAGTTTACCGTCAAAAGCCAGTGCTTCTGCTGCGGTTTGCATAGGTGTTTTATACAAAACTTGCAAGGTTTGCCAAACATCGTCTAAGATGAGTTTGTTGCCCGATTTTACAAAAAAGCAAATATTTTTATCCGAAATACCAACCCAGCGGGCAAAAGGAATTAGAGTCAAATTTAGTTTTTCCACCGTTTTTGCAGCGATGCCGCACCATTTGCTTGGCACATTTTTTTGGTCGTTGTGTAGCTGCAACCAATCGTAAAAAGCGGCTCGCTGGGGCAGCGAATTGTAGTTTTCGTAACCCTTTACTTGCAAAATATTGTGGGCATTGGCTTTGTAAAACCGCTCTTTTTTTGTCTTTCTATCCCGAGCCAGCCAGTTGCCGTCCTGCCCTATCCAGCTTTTTTGGGGCAGCGCAAAGGTTTTCAATGCCTTTTTGTATTGCCCATAATTTTCGAACTCAAAAGCATATACTTGGTTGCTAACGGCGCAGACAGCACCAAAAAAAATTAGTGCCACACAGTAAATTTGTCTCATTTTATTGGCTTTGCCATTGGCTTGGGAGCTTGCCCGTGAGTTTTTTGCAGGCTCTGTTAAAGGTTGATTTTGAGTTAAACCCACAATCTAAAGCAACACCAAGCAACGACAAATGTTTGTTTTTGGGGTTATTTACCTGATTTTTAAACTCATTAATTCTGTATTCATTTACAAAATCATTGAAATTTTTGTCGAAAACATGGTTTATAACTGCCGACACAATGCTGGTATTTGTCTTCAACTGTTTGGCGAGGTCGCTCAGGGTTAGCTCTGGGTTTAGGTAGGGCATTTGGGTAGCCATGCAAGTTTCCAGCGTGGTTTTCCAAGCAAAAAGGTCTTTGTCTGGCACAATTGGCTTGTTTTCGGGCGTGGCATCAAACAAATTTGTGAGCTTGGGCGGCGTTTGCATATAGCCATTTATCCCTATGTAAACCACGCTGCCAACGGTAAACAGTTGCCACCAAAAGTCTTTTTCGTAGGGTAAATTGAGGTAAGCATCGGCAAAAAACCAGCTAAATTTAAGCGTTTCCTCTATAAGAATGAGGTACAAAAAATTTCTGAGCCAGTTAAAAGTTATTGCTTCGGTGTTAGAAAACTGATGCTCCACCCAATGCCTGTATTTTTTAAAAAGCTCCAATGTTTTATAAGTAAAATACAGATAGCTAAAAAAAACCAGCGTATTTTCCGTTCCCTGCACCCAATAGCCTACTTGCGAAATTTGGTAGGCTTTTACAAACTTTTCGCCTTGCATAAATATGGCTAAATTGGCAAAGAAATAGACGAAATAAATGACAAAATATTTTAGGTCGCCTTTTTTTAGCTCAAAGTTTTGGGTTGTTTGGCTCTTAAAATAAAGGTAAATCGTGGGCGCAAACGCAAGCGAAAAGTGCCTTGGGAAACCATTGTATTTTTCCCACAAAATATTTATGCCCGCAAAACCAAAGGTATAATCTTGGAGCTGCATAGACAGCAAAAACAGCACTATTCCGAGTAATAAATCGGAATAGCGCTCGTTTTTTTTTGCCCTCACAAACAATAAAACGGCGAATAACAACCCAAAAAAGTAGCCAAATTGTAGTGGAGTGGTATAAATTGTCATTATTAACCCTAATTTTCTCTTATGTATGTATATTCGTGTCGCTTAATCCATTTATTCGTACCTAAAAATAGTACCTCTTTTTGCAGTGAGTAGCTATTTTTAGAAAATGTGTAAGTAAGTCGTATTTTAGCTGGTTTATTTTCGTTTCCGTCTTTACCCATTTGCTCGGTTACAAAACATAATTGCCTTTTTTTATTCCGTTTCAATGCCACAATTGTTTCGTTGTTTATACTTCGTCCATCTGCTGCCAATGCCATGGTATCTGTCCAAACTACATTTTTTTCGTCTGGAAAAGAATTTAAAAACGTAAAATTATTGGTCTCTGAAATTTGCGCTATGGTTACATTTGCGGGTATTGTTACTACTTTATTGCTGCCATAATCCACATACACTAATTTGCCTTGCCAGTTACCCACAAGTAGACTTAGGTCTGAGGATTTGAGCGCAATTTGTGCCATTGCGTAGTTTGTATGTGTAAGCAAAAGTACAAAAAGAATTATTTTTATATTTGATATAGTTTTTTTCATGGTTGCTTTATTTAAACGCATTATAGGTTTTTCTGCTCATTTCTTGTGAAACAACCAAAAAAGGTACGCTTTTTTGTATGCTTTTACCGCTCATCACAATGTCTATCTGCTCGCTTGTGGCAATGTAAAGTTTCGTGCCTATTTCGTAGCTTTGTTTGCTGCTGCTGTAAGGCATGAGCATGAACCCACGGGTGCTGTTGCTGCCATTATCTTGTGGGTTGTAGCCTATGAGCGTTATTTTTTGGGGCAGCGGGGTGTTGTTTTTCAGGTAAAACACAACGGTTTGTTCTTTTTCGGTTAGCGTCGCAGTTTGTGTTTGGTTGCTTGCCCGAATTGGGTTGGTTGGCAGCAGGCAAATAAGTGCGTACAGTGCCAAGGTGATTTTTTTGTTGTACATGGTGTTTTTGTGTTGTTTTAGTTTTTAAATAATGGCACAAATGTATAGCGAAGATTTGATATATCGGCTTTCCAACGACCTATATTGGGTCTCAAATCGTAATTTGGGGCTATTTGGAGCTAAAAAACAAAAATAGGTGTACAACCCATCAAAAACAACGCCCCCCAAAATACTTTGGGGGGCGTTGTTTAACATAAAATTTATTATTTCAGTTTGGTAAAAATCCGTGGTTTCGGTTCAATTCAAAACCACACTTCAACGGCTGAAACCAACTTTTTACATCATGCCGCCCATGCCGCCTGGCATTCCGCCGCCGCCGTGGCTATGTCCGCCGTCGGCTTGCGCCTCTTCGGATATTACGCACTCGGTGGTGAGCAGCATACTGGCTATCGATGCAGCATTTTCCAAAGCAATTCTTGTAACCTTAGTTGGGTCTATTACGCCCGCTTTTATGAGGTCTTCATACACATTTGTGCGTGCGTTGTAGCCCATTGAGCCTTTGAGTTCACGTACTTTTTGTACCACTATCGAGCCATCTATACCCGCATTTGCCGATATTTGGCGCAGCGGCGCATCTAATGTGCTACGAATAATATTTATACCCGTGGTTTCGTCGTCGTTTACCGCCTTTATTTTGTCCAGCGCATCTATGGCACGTATGTACGCCACGCCGCCGCCAGCTACAATTCCCTCTTCCACCGCAGCACGTGTGGCGTGCAATGCGTCGTCGATTCTGTCTTTTTTCTCTTTCATTTCTACCTCCGTGGCAGCGCCCACGTAAAGTACAGCTACACCACCCGCCAATTTCGCAAGGCGTTCCTGCAATTTTTCACGGTCGTAATCGCTTGTAGTCGTTTCTACCTGCGCTTTAATTTGGTTTACTCGTGCTTTAATATCCTCTTTTTTGCCGCCGCCGTTTACCACGGTCGTATTATCTTTGTCTATCGTTACTTTTTCGCAGCTACCCAAAAAGCTCAAATCGGCGTTTTCCAATTTAAAACCACGCTCTTCGGCTATCACCGTTCCGCCAGTCAAAATCGCAATGTCTTCCAACATCGCCTTGCGACGGTCGCCAAAACCAGGTGCTTTTACAGCAGCCACTTTCAACGAGCCACGCAAACGGTTCACCACCAGCGTAGCCAGCGCTTCGCCATCTACATCTTCCGCTATAATCATGAGCGGACGACCAGTTTGCAGCGTTTTTTCCAAAACAGGCAGCAATTCTTTCATATTAGAAATCTTTTTGTCGTAAATCAACACATAAGGATTTTCCAACTCTACCTCCATTTTGTCGGCATTTGTAATAAAATACGGCGATATATATCCCCTATCAAACTGCATACCCTCCACCACATCTACGTAAGTATCCGTGCTTTTCGCTTCTTCTACCGTAATTACGCCCTCATTTCCTACTTTTGTCATGGCATCTGCTATCAATCCGCCGATAAACTCGTCGTTGTTAGCCGAAATAGTAGCCACTTGCTTTATCTTGCTGTTGTCGTTACCCACGGCTTCGCTCATTTCTTTGAGTGATGCCACCACCGAAATCACAGCTTTGTCTATGCCTCTTTTCAAATCCATTGGGTTAGCACCCGCAGTTACGTTTTTAAGCCCCGCACGAACAATCGCCTGGGCCAAAACCGTAGCCGTTGTCGTGCCGTCGCCCGCACTGTCGGCGGTTTTGCTCGCCACTTCCTTAGCCAATTGAGCGCCCATATTTTCAATAGGGTCTTTCAATTCTATCTCTTTTGCCACCGTTACACCGTCTTTGGTAACTTGCGGTGCGCCAAATTTTTTGTCAATTACCACATTTCTGCCCTTAGGTCCAAGCGTTACTTTTACGGCATCAGCCAAAGCATCTACACCTCTTTTCAGGCTTTCACGAGCCTGTGTATCAAAAATAATTATTTTAGAAGCCATCTTTTTTTTGTTTTAAATTTTTTTATTGAATAAATTAACCAACTACTGCCAAAATGTCGCTCTCACGCATCATCATATACTCTTTGCCATCTATCGTAATTTCAGTACCCGCATATTTGCCATAAAGCACTGTGTTACCCACTTCTACGGTCATCGGTTCGTCTTTTTTTCCATTTCCTACCGCTATCACGGTACCCTTATTCGGCTTTTCTTTGGCTGTATCGGGTATAATTAATCCACTTGCAGTGGTGGTTTCGGCTGCTGCGGCTTCTACAAGCACACGGTCGCCTATTGGTTTCACATTTACTGACATTGTTTATTGGTTTTTTTAGTTAAAATGGTTGTTTTGTGTTTTAACACAGTAAGCATAGCACAAGTTGTGCCAATGCCTTAGCAGCCGCAAAGGTACTGACAAAATTGCATATTTTTACCCAAAAAGGAAATGCTAAGTTTACACTACTGACAATTTTGCACAAGTTTAGCCGCCTGCGCACCCACATAAGCACCCATAGCCACGCCCATGCCGTTCAGCCCCACAGCGCAATGCAGCCCAGGCTTCATGGTTTTTATAACGGGTAATCCACTTGGCGTAAAACCCATAATTCCGCTCCAATTCGCCTCCTCCTGCGTTTTTTGGTCGGGTAAAATATGCCCAATAAGTGCGTTTAAATGCGTTTGTATCACCGCACTACTTCCAAACTCGGTCGTATTTTCTGTTTGCAGCGCATGGTTTCTGCCGCCACCAATCAACAGTTTGTTGCTACCAATGTTCCTAAAATAAGTGTATCCTCCCTCATAATGAAAATTCCCTTTAAACCGCAGCAAATTAGCACCCAAACTCCTCACCACCACCTGCCCTCTGCCTGGCACTACACTATTTTCGCCCAAAAAAGGCGCAGCAAAACCATTTACACACACCAAAACCTGTTTTGTATTTATGCGCAGTCCGTTGGTTAATTCAAGCATTTGCAAGCCATCGCCGCTCGCCACAATATTGGGGCTAGCGCCCACACCACAAAGGATTTGCGCACCCAAGTTTTGCGCTTTCAAATGCAAAAATCGCAGCGCAGCAGCAGGGTTTAATTGTCCCTCATAATTTATTTGAATGGCTTTGGCAAAAAAATTGCTAAACCCAAATAGTTTGGTTAAATCACCTTGCAAAGGCTCGTAAAACGGATAAATGCCCGTTACGCTTTTGGCTAAATCATTTAAAATGTCCAGCCTTTCACAAGAGCTATCGTAATCTTGAGCGGTAATGCTGCTAAATAAATCGTAGCCTTTTACGGCTTGAAAAGCGATTTTTTGCTTGCCTACTTCCCCCAAAAGTTTGTTAATTCCCTTCCATTTCCACTCAAAAAGTTTGACTACGGCATCAATACCACGTAGGTCTATGTTTTCTAAAAGCTCCGACGGGCTACCCAAACAGGCAAATCCAGCGTTTTTTGTACTGGCGGCTGCACCCAAAACGGATTGCTCCACCAGCAAAACCTTCATTTTAGGTCTGGCTTTTAGTAGCTGAATGGCGGCGTGCGTACCCACAAAGCCCGCACCCACAACTACACAGTCATAGTTGGCAGAAAAAATATTTTTTTCCCAATAAGAAAGCATTTCTATCTAAATTTCACTTCACACACCTTAACATTTAAGGTTTATATGTCGGGGTGGCGAGATTTGAACTCACGACCTCCTGCACCCCATGCAGGCGCGCTACCAAGCTGCGCTACACC
>JAYUJN010000042.1:0-19373 GCA_043765195.1 Bacteroidota bacterium
TGTGCTAACCAAACAATTGCCGTTTGGTAAAAATGTGCTGTTGTTCCAAGATTTGAATCTTGCCAAAGGCATTTATTTGGTACAAATTACGACTGAAAACAAAACCACAACCCAAAAGCTGGTGGTTGAATAAGCGGATAAAACGCAAGAAAAAAGCTCATAAAACGTAAAAAAAAAGCTCATAAAATGTAAGAAAAAAAGCCCACGCCGAAGGCGTGGGCTTTTTTTGTAAAAGAAGATTTTCTCTAAATTGCGTTTAGCTGTAAAGAACATTTTCTTTCAATTGCTTTTTGGCTGAACTGAATTACTTCAATTCCAATTACATCGCTCCGATTTTAAAGTTCAACTTACCAAAGAAGTAAGCACCATTAAAACCAAATTGAGTTACCCTACGTGAGTAAGGGAAACGTCCGAAAGAGTAATTGTCGCTGTGCTTGTGCTTGTCGGGGTACACATCAAACAAGTTGTTTGCACCAACCGTGATGCTAATGGCAGGCGTAATTTGGTAGCTTACAATCAAGTCCGATACAATTCTTGCCGAAAACAATTGGTCTCTGCTCTCACGTTTTCCGCTAAATGTATTTACCACAAATTTAGTAGTATCGGTGCCGCCATCTGTTAGGGTTGGGTGTTTGTAGCTCACTTCGCCAAAGCGCACCGCACGGAAAGTGGTGCTAAGTTTGCCTACATTGTACTGCAAAGTTAGGTTGTACTTGTTTATGGGCGTGCCTGTTTCTACCACACTTTGGTTTTCTCTGTCGAAATAAGTTGCTTCCAAGCCAGCCAATTTGTCGTTGGTGTTTATTTTATCTATGGTCGTTTTGTTAAAGTTACCACTGATAGAGGTGCGAAGTGCGCCAGCTTTACCCAACTCCAAATCGTAGGTAGCCACAAGGTCTAAGCCCCGTGTGCTGGTGTTAATTGCGTTGGTAAAAAACTGCGCTCTGCCAGCACCTACTGCGTTGAGGGCTGCGTAAACTGCTTTTTCTTGCGCTGTGCCTGTGCTGCTGCCAGAAAACTGACCCGTAAGTACCACACGGTCGGTTACGCCTATTTGGTAAGCGTCCAAACTTAGGCTTAGGCTACCAAGTTTGGCGGTAGCGCCCACTGTAAGGCTCTTCGACTTTTCGGCTTTAAGCTGTGGCATTCCCAAGGCTTTTGCGGCTGCGCTTTCGTTGCTAAAAGTACCTACCTCAAACGGTGTGCCGCCCACAAACTGCGTGCCTACTTGGTTGTAGTACAACTGGTGCAAGCTCGGCGCACGGAAACCCGTGGCATACGAACCTCTTACAAATACTTTTTCTGGTACAACCGTAAAACGACTGGCTAATTTTGTACCCAAAGCATTGCCAAAGTCGCTGTAATTCTCGATGCGTGCTGCTGCTGCCACCATAAACCTTTTGGTTATGTCGGCTTCTAAGTCTATGTAGCCCGCACTTACGGTTCTGTATCTGTTTACTTCATTTTTTGGTGTAAAGCCTGGGAATACCTGCGAACCACCCGCTTTTTTCAGCAAGTCGTAGGTTTTTTCTACGAGGTATATCGTTCCGTTGGCAGCCGTATCGGTGTCAAACACGCTTTTTAGTCCATAATTTTTGTAAGAACCCTCTTCGCCAGCTACTACTTGGTAGTTATCTACCCTTACTTCGCCGCCTGCGGCTACGTTTAAGCCGCTAAATACGTTGTCGTAGTACCTGCTCAAATCCATGTTGGTTATGTTTTGGCTAAATGAATAACCGCCAGCATTAAAGCTCGTGGGCGATGCGTTTAGCAGCGATGCGTTTACGGTGTTGCCTATTTGGTATTGGAAGCTGTTTTTGCCAAAGGTATTGCTTAGGTCAAAAGCCCACTCGCCAAATTTACCTCTAAGACCCGTTGCGAGGGAAATATCGTTTATATTCGAGTTTATTTCTGGCAAAAAGCCATTTTTATAAATGCCAAAAACAGAGCGGTCGGTTTGTGAGGGCAAGCGGTAAAAGCCCGCAGAGTTGCCAGCACGGTAGCTTTTGCCACCAAATGCGTAAAATTCTGCGCCATTGCTAAGTGGCACTACCGAGTTTATAAAAAAGCCTACATTTTTTATGGCAGAGTTACCTACACGCATCGTAAAATCCTTGCGTGTTAGCCCACGTGCTACCAAAAGTGCGTTGTCGTTTGCGGCACGCTCTACGTTTAGGTTGGTATCGGCGAGGTATGCAGCACCATAAATGCCGCCCGTCCAGTCGTCGGCACGGTTGCTAAAATCCCTTTGGTTAAAGTCGCCAGTTACGTTTATAAAACCGCCTTTGTCGCCCAATTTAAAGCCATAATTCACCGCAACGTTGTTTGCAAGTCCGTCGCCAGCCTTGTTTATACCCGTTCCTGTGGTTACTGTGGCGTTTTTCGTAATGCCTTTCATGCGTAGGTTTATCACGCCTGCTATTGCATCTGAGCCGTATTGGGCTGCTGCGCCGTCTCTTAGTATTTCTACTTGTTCTATGGCTGCGCCTGGTATCGAGTTCAAATCCGTACCTACGTTGCCACGTCCTACCGTTCCGTTCACGTTTACGAGTGAGGTTTGGTGGCGGCGTTTGCCATTGAGCAATACCAACACTTGGTCTGGACCCAAACCACGCAAACTTGCTGGGTCTATGTGGTCCGTTCCGTCAGAAATCGTTTGGCGGTTGCTGTTGAAAGATGGTGCTACAAAAGTAAGTATTTGGTTTAGGTCGGGCTGAGGAGCGTTGTTGGCTACCTCTGCCATAGACAGTATGTCCACTGGAACGGGCGTTTCGAGCAGCGTTCTTTTGGTACTTCTCGAGCCTACTATGGCTACTTCGTTTAGCATGGTGCTGCTTTCGGCAAGCGCCACATCTACCGTGCTGCTGGCTCCCGCCTGCGCCGATAGGGTTTCGTAGCCCACATAGCTAAATGTAAGTTGGGCGTTGTTGTCGCTCACCAAGAGCTTGTATGCGCCGTTGGCATCGGTGGTGGTGCCGTTTGTAGTTCCTTTTTGAACTACGGATACGCCATAAATGCCCACGCCTGCGGCATCTACAACTTTACCTGAAATGGTTCGCTGGGCGTAAGCCTGCATGGAACACACCAAAATTGCGGCTATGGCAATGAGTGTGGTGAGTGGTTTTTTGAAAAACTTCGTCATGTGTTAAAGGGGTTAATGTTAAAAAATGCAATAGTACTACAAAAAGTTATAGTAAACAAATAATTGTTAATAATTTTTTTCGTATCATAAAAACAACCCTGTTTTAGCCCCGATTGTTTTTTTTGGTGGATAACTTAGCCAAAATTATACAACTTTTGGGTCAGAAAATGATTAAAGTCTAAAATATAGGTTATATTTGCTCTTTGTTCTTTTCTCCATTTACCAAATTTTTTTTACCTTGAAAAAACTACTAATTACCTGCTTTGCGCTGCTTTGCTGCACCGCATTTGCCCATGCACAAGACGACCCTACGCTGCCCCAGCTCGACGAAGGCAGCGAAACTACCCAAGCCAAGGGCAGCAAACGCCCCAAAGACCAGGTGCTTATTGGGTTTCATTATGATATGCTGCTTAAACTGCCAGCGGCGGCTGGTGCCAAGCCAAGTTTGAGTGGTTACAGTTATACTTTTTATCCGTATTGCAAGTTTTTTGGGCAAACGGGTTTTGGGGCAGCCGCAGGTTTGGGGGTGCGCAGCAGTAGGTATAAAACCAATGTGCAAACGTGGAGCGGCACTGCGCTTGCGTATTATGCGCCTGCTCCGCAAGATGCTTTTTTGAAGACTGTACAAATAAATGTGCCGCTCGAGCTGCGCTACACCAGTATGCCGTTGGTAAAAAAGCGTGCGTTTAAGTTGGCTGCGGGCGGTTCTTTGGGTTACAATGTGGTAGCCAGTACATTTACCCAATACGATAAAATAAAAACGACCACGAGCGGAACGGCTGATTTGCAAAATGCCACCAAGTTTTGTGTGGGCTTGCACGCCCGAGTGGGCTACGAGCATTTTGGGTTGCAGGCGAACTATGCGCTCAGTCCGTTGTTTAAAACGGGTGCTGGTGCGGGTTTTTATCCGTTGTCGTTGGGGGTTATTTTTCAGTAGAATAACGCCCAATGTAGAGACACCCAATTTGGGTGTCTTCACGCCACCGGCGACAAAACCGCCGACGACCAAAATCACCGACCAATTGAATACAAATGTAAAGACGCCCAATGTAGAGACGCCCAATTTGGGCGTCTCCACGCCATCGGCGACAAAACCGCCGACGACAAATCATCAACCAATTGAATACCAACGTGAAGATGCCCAATGCAGATAAGACGTCCAAGTTGGGCGTCTCTACAAAACCACCGATGAATTGAACGCAAACGTGAAGACGCCCAAATTGGGCGTCTCTACCAAACCACCGATGAATTAAATACAAATGGATAAATTCAAAAATAAATATCGCATACCATCTGCCCGATTACAATCGTGGGATTATAGTGCCAACGGCGCATATTTTATCACCATTTGCACCAAAAACAGGCAACATTTTTTGGGCGAAATCGTAGAGACGCCCAATTTGGGTGTGTCTAACAATAACAATAATTTGGGCGTATCTACCATGCAATTGAATGAATTGGGGCAACTGGCGGAACAATATTGGTTGCAAATACCCAGTCATTTTCCGTTTATAGAACTGGGTAATTTTGTGGTAATGCCCAATCATACACACGGAATATTGATAGTTGACAAACCAATCGTGATAGATGTGGCGATACCCACTGTAAATATGCCCAATGTAGAGACGCCCAATTTGGGCGTCTCCACCACAATTGGCGGCAAAAACGAAAAATGGCAATTATATACAATTGGTTTAATCATCAATCAATACAAACGCATTGTAACCATAAATGCTCGTAAAACCCACGCAGGTTTTGGTTGGCAACCTCGTTTCCACGACCATGTTATACGCAATGCGCAATCATTTGAAAATATTCAAAATTACATTGCCAACAATCCATCAAGTTGGGATAAAGACAAATTTAATGGTTAATTGGGCTTTGTCAAGTCGAAAACTATTAGCTGCTACTGGGCGTAAAAAGGGCGTTTTTGTATAAAAACCCGCATGGTATCCAGCTCGGCTTGCCAGTTTTTGGGGTAGTTCCAGCGGGCAGTTTGCTGGGGCATGAGCGGTGCTATGTTTTGCTGCAAAACCGATAGGTTTTGCAGCAAATTTTTTGTAGATAAATTGCTTGCATACAGCTCTTGGCAGGTGCGCTTGTATAGTTCGCTAAATTCTTTTTGCTGCATCAAAAGCATAAAAAACTTACCCAAAAAATGCGGCGATTCCGCCAGTTTTTTATACATATTTATGGTGTAGGCTTGCGGTTCGCCATTGCCACCAAACCCAAAATCGGTGTCGTAAACCATAAATGCCCACTTTTTTCCCGTTGTTTTCCACGCCTTCACGTTGTTCGACACCCAATCGGTGTTGGCGCTATATGTTTCTATGGCAAAATAAGCGGCTATGTTTTCTACATCAAAGCTGTCTTTTACCAGCTTATAAAACTCGTTTTGGTTTGGTTTTGTGCTGAGGCATTGTGCTTCTAATTTCTCAAAAAAAGCCAAGGTACTACTGCTTTTGCTCATGAACTTGGCATCGGCTATCTCCAAAAGTTGTATGTCGGTGGGTTTGAGGGCGTATTTTAGGGCTAAATTTTCTTCGTTTATGTGTTCTCTTATATAGTGTACGCCCCAATATTCGCCATTTAAAAACACCACAGCCGCCCTAAATTTTTGTTGGTACAAAGGTAAATTGATTAGCAGGCTCTGAAAAAATTCGTCTCGCATCATGGCTCTTTCTTGGTCGCTGCCACCGTTTCGCAGCACTACGTCTGCAAAGTTTTGGTGCGCAGTATCGCCTAATATTGGGTAGTGCATAGGCGCATCGAAGCTGATTTTGAGCGATTTTTGGGGCAATGCCCTCGTAGCGTTTCCTTTTATGCTCATTTTTACCGCATCACAAAAAAAACTGGTTTGGTTTGGCTCTATACACAAAAATTGAGCGGTTTTGTGCCACTTTTTTCCACGCTCGAAGTAGTTGGCGGGCAAGCGGTAGTAGAGCCACGGCGGCAAGGCTTGGTATTTGCTTATAATTTCGGGGTTTTGGTAGTATTTATTGCCCAGTACATAAATGCCTTTTTGGGCATCAAATAAATTTTTGGGGTCGGTGCTGATGCAAATTACGGGGCAATTATAGGGATTTTTACCCAAAAAATAGGTGGCGGTAGTGGTTTTTGTAAAGCCTTTTTTGGGCAAAAATGCGGCTATGCGCAGGCAAACGCCATGAAACGGCTCGGTTTGCGGCTTGCTGTAAATGGGCGATGTGGGTTGGTAGCTCGCATTGTGCGTTGCGCTGCGTACAAGCTGGCGCAAAGAGTTGGTTTTGGGTAGCAACTGCGCACTTTCGGTGGGCTGGCTGCCGTCGGTGGTATAGTATATTTTGGTGTTTTTTGGGTAGTTGTGTACCGCAAAAACGCTGGTATCTTGGCTATAAAACCCCGATGCGAGGCTTAGTTTGGGTGCTTCGAGGTCGGTTTTTTTGTGCGCTTTTTTTGTACTCGTTTTGGAGCAAGCGCACAGCATCACCCCCAAAAACAGGGCAGAAAGCATAAGAATAGCACGTTTTTTCATTGCATTGTGGTGTTAGGTTTGCATTACACCCATTTTAAATGTTTTGGTTATTGGCGCATTGTTTGCGGCTTGTATGCCCAAACTCAGCACAGTGCGGGTTTCGGCTGGGTCTATTATTTCGTCGGTCCAGAGGCGTGCGGCGGCGTACTCGGGCTTGGTTTGGGTTTGGTATTTTTCGGTTATGTTTTTCAGTATTTCTTGCTCACGCTCGGGCGTTATGGTTTCGCCTTTGGCTTTTAGGCTGCTAATTTCTATTTGTAGCAGCACTTTTGCGGCTTGCTCGCCGCCCATTACCGCCATTTTTGAGGCTGGATACGCCACAATTAGCCGAGGGTCGTAGGCTTTGCCGCACAGGGCGTAGTTGCCTGCGCCGTAGCTGCTGCCCATTATCACCGTAAACTTGGGTACTATCGAGTTGGCTACGGCGTTCACCAATTTTGCGCCGTCTTTTATAATGCCGCCGTGTTCGGAGCGGCTGCCCACCATAAAGCCAGTTACGTCTTGCAAAAAAACGAGCGGTATGTGTTTTTGGTTGCAGTTCATTATAAAACGTGCGGCTTTGTCGGCGCTATCGCTGTAAATTACGCCGCCAAACTGCATTTCGCCCTTGGCGCTTTTTACCACTTTTCGTTGGTTGGTTACGATGCCCACCGCCCACCCGTCGATGCGGGCGTAAGCGCACACGAGGCTCTTGCCGTAGCTGGGTTTAAACTCCGTAAATTCG
Organism: Bacteroidota bacterium; assembly: GCA_043765195.1. Lineage (GTDB taxonomy): Bacteria > Bacteroidota > Bacteroidia > UBA7662 > JAYUJN01 > JAYUJN01. The sequence goes on from JAYUJN010000042.1 coordinate 7,381, forward strand.
CCTTCGTCTATGATGCAATTCAGTAGCTGGTAGGTGTCGTAGGGTGCGCCGCTGGTGGGCAAAATGCCGTAAATATCCGTGGCGGGGCGGGCGGGCGGGCGGCTTTTTGTGCGGTTAAACCCAGCCTTGGGCTTGTCGCCCAGTTTGCCCATAATGTCTTTTATGCCGTTCAGGCAGCTTTTATCGTCCTTAAATTTATGGTCTATCACGCCCGAAATTTCGGTTTGCGTAGTAGCTCCGCCCAGCGTTTCGGCATCTATGTCTTCGCCTATGGCGGCTTTTACGAGGTAAGGTCCCGCCAAAAAAATAGACCCCGTGCCCTCCACAATCATGCTTTCGTCGCTCATTATGGGCAGGTATGCGCCGCCCGCCACGCAGCTACCCATCACGGCGGCTATTTGCGTAATGCCCTCGGCACTGAGCTGGGCGTTGTTTCTAAAAATGCGCCCAAAGTTTTCTTTGTCAGGAAAAATTTCGTCTTGCAGCGGCAAATAAACCCCAGCGCTATCCACCAAATAAATAATTGGCAGGCGGTTTTCGAGGGCAATTTCTTGCGCCCGTAGGTTTTTTTTGCCCGTAATCGGAAACCACGCCCCCGCCTTCACCGTAGCATCGTTGGCTACCACCACGCACTGCCTGCCGCTCACAAAACCAATGACTACTACCACGCCCCCAGCGGGGCAGCCGCCGTGTTCGGCATACATTTCGTAGCCCGCAAAACTGCCCAGTTCCACTTGCGGCTGGTCGGTATCCAGCAAAAAAGCAATGCGCTCCCGAGCCGTAAGTTTGCCCTTTTCGTGTTGTTTGTCCAAGGCTTTTTTGCCGCCGCCGAGCTTTATTTTTTCTATTTTTGCCCTAAACTTATCCCTAAGTAGCTTGTATTCGTCTTCGTTTTTATCAAATTGTGGGTTCATGCTTTTGTTGGGTTGATGTGCGTGCAAGATACAAAGTTTTTACCAATTTTTTTTCAAGCCAAATGCTTTCACCCGATGCTAATTTTTGCAAAAATTCTTCTTTTTTACAACTCTTTACCCCAAAAATTGTTTGTATAAATATGAATACCCTACTGAATACCGACCAAATACGCAGCCATTTTCCGATACTTAGCACAAAAGTAAACGGAAAACCCCTCGTTTATTTTGACAATGCAGCCACTTCGCAAAAGCCGCAAGTGGTTATAGATGCCCTCGTAAATTATTATAGCCACTACAACAGCAACGTGCATCGGGGCGTGCATACCCTAAGCCAACTGGCTACCACAGCCTACGAGGCTACCCGCCAAAAGGTGCAAAAACTGCTCAATGCCGCCCAACTTTCGGAAATAATTTATACCAAAGGCACAACCGATGCCATCAATTTGGTGGCATATACCTACGGCGAAATGTTTGTGGAGGCTGGCGACGAAATTATTATTTCTGCCATGGAACACCACGCCAACATAGTGCCTTGGCAGATGCTTTGCGAGCGTAAAAATGCGGTTTTGCGGGTAATTCCGATGCAAAAAAACGGCGAACTTATCCTCGAAGAATACGCAAAACTACTCAACGAAAAAACCAAAATGGTGGCTATATGCCACGTATCCAATACATTAGGAACGATAAACGACGTGGAGCATATCATCGAGCTTGCCCATAAAAACAACACGCCTGTACTCATAGACGCAGCCCAAAGCGTGCCTCATTTTTTGGTAGATGTGCAGGCGCTGAACTGCGATTTTTTGGTATTTTCGGCGCATAAACTGTGCGCACCCACGGGCGTGGGCGTGCTTTATGCCCAGCAAAAATGGCTGGACGTGCTGCCGCCCTACCAAGGCGGCGGTGCCATGATAGACAAGGTGAGCTTTGAGCAAACCACCTACTTGGGTGCGCCTCAGCGGTTTGAGCCTGGCACGCCCAACATCGCCGACGTGATTGCTTTTGCGGCAGCCATAGATTATGTGCAAGACATTGGTTTTGAACACATTGCGGCACAAGAACAGCAACTGCTGGCGCACGCCACGCAGCTCATGCAAGCCATACCCGAAGTAGAAATTATAGGCACGGCGCACCACAAAGCGAGCGTAATTTCTTTTAATGTAAAAAATGTACACCCCTACGATGTGGGTTTGCTGCTGGATAAATACGGTGTGGCGGTGCGCACGGGACACCACTGCACGCAGCCGATTATGGCGTTTTATGGCGTAGCTGGCACTTGCAGGGCTTCGTTTGCTTTTTATAACACCACCCAAGAGGTAGATTATTTCGTGGAGTCGCTCAAAAAAGTGATTGTGATGCTGCAATAACCAGCGCACAGCCCGAGGTTTTATAGCAGCATTTCCAAAATCTGTTTGGCGGCTTTGCTTATTACCGTGCCAGGACCAAAAACCGCCATTACGCCCGCTTCGAACAAAAATGGGTAGTCTTTTGGCGGAATTACGCCGCCCACAATTACGCCTATATCGGGTCGGTTGTAGGTTTTTAGTGTCTCTATGAGCTGCGGCACTAAGGTTTTATGCCCAGCCGCAAGGCTCGAAATGCCTATGAGGTGTACGTCGTTTTCGATGGCTTGCTTGGCTACCTCTTGCGGTGTGCTGAACAGCGAGCCAATATCCACGTCGAAACCCAAATCGGCAAAGCCCGTAGCAATGATTTTTGCACCACGGTCGTGTCCGTCTTGTCCCATTTTTGCCACCAATATGCGGGGGTTTCTGCCGTTTTGCTGCTCAAATTTTTTGGTCATTGCTTTGGCTTCTAGCATGGTTTCGTCGTTTTTCATAGCCGAGCTATACACGCCGCTCACCGATTTTATGCTGGCTTTGTACCTACCGAAAACGGTTTCGAGTGCCATAGAAATTTCGCCCAAGGTAGCACGGGCAGCCGCTGCCCGCACGCAAATTTCGAGTAGGTTGCCCGTCCGTTTTTGCGCCGCACAGTCCGTTATTTCTTGCAGCAATTCGGTTACAGTTTCGTTATTTCTATCGCTTTTTAGTTGTTTTAGGCGTTCTTTTTGGGCTTTTAGCACTTGGGCATTGTCTATTTCGAGTAGCTCCAATTCGCTTTCGTTTGTGGTTTGGTAGCGGTTTACGCCCACTATAATGTCCTTGTTACTATCTATTTGGGCTTGTTTTCGGGTGGCGGCTTCTTCTATTTTTAGCTTGGGCAAACCCGTTTCCAAGGCTTTGGTCATGCCGCCGAGGTTTTCTATTTCTTCGATGTGCGCCCACGCTTGCTGGCATAGTTTGTGGGTGAGGTACTCTATGTAATAAGAGCCGCCCAGCGGGTCTATTTGCTTGGTTATGTTGGTTTCGGTTTGGAGGTAAATTTGGGTGTCTCGGGCTATTTTGGCGGTAAAATCGGTGGGCAGTGCCAGCGCCTCGTCCAGTGCGTTGGTGTGCAGTGATTGGGTGCCGCCCAGCACGGCTGCCATCGCCTCTATGCAAGTGCGGGCTACGTTGTTGTAAGGGTCTTGCTCGGTGAGGCTGTAGCCAGACGTTTGGCAGTGGGTGCGCAACGCCATGCTGCTCTGCTTTTGCGGCTCAAACTGGCGCACTATTTTAGCCCAAAGCAGCCTTGCGGCACGCATTTTGGCTATTTCCATAAAAAAATTAGGACCAATGCCCCAAAAAAACGACAGCCGTGGCGCAAAATCATCTATCGGCAGCCCAGCCGCCATGCCCGTGCGCAGGTACTCCAAACCGTCGGCGAGGGTGTAGGCGAGCTCGAGGTCGGCGGGCGCACCAGCCTCGTGTATGTGGTAGCCCGATATGCTTATGCTGTTGAATTTGGGCATATTTTTACTGGTGTAGTCAAATATGTCGGCTACAATTTTCATGCTCGGCGCAGGCGGATAAATGTAGGTGTTGCGCACCATAAATTCTTTGAGAATGTCGTTTTGTATCGTGCCCGAAAGCTGGTTTAGCGGCACATTTTGCTCTTGTGCGGCTACAATGTAAAACGCCATAATGGGCAGCACCGCACCGTTCATGGTCATGCTCACGGTCATTTTTTCGAGCGGAATGTCGGCAAAAAGCACCTTCATATCCTCCACCGAATCTATGGCTACGCCCGCCTTGCCCACATCGCCCGCCACACGCTCGTTGTCGCTGTCGTAGCCTCGGTGGGTAGCCAAATCGAAGGCTATCGATAGCCCTTTTTGCCCTTGCAGCAGGTTTTTTTTGTAAAAAAGATTGCTTTGTTCCGCCGTACTAAAACCAGCATATTGGCGTATCGTCCACGGTTTTTGGAGGTACATACTGCCATAAGGACCCCGCAAAAACGGCGCTATGCCAGCCACAAACTGCAAATGTGTGGCATCGTGCAGGTCTTTTTGGTCAAAAAATGATTTTATATCGATGCCCTCGGCGGTTTTGCGCACCCATTTTGGGGCAAGCTCCGAACTTTCGGCGTTTTCAAAATATTTTAGCGGAATATGTTTAAAATCGAGCATTTTGCGTATCTTTTTGTTGCAAAGTTACTAAAACCCATGCAACTAACGCATTATATTTTGGGTGAGGCTCGTATTTTGAACCGTTATTTTTGGTTTTTTTTCAAACCCAATACTTTTATTAAACCATACTGCGTTTTTATGTTGTGCCAAAAGCCAAACTTGGCGTATCTTTGTGGCTCACCACAGCGTGGTTTCCGACCATAAAAACACAGTAAAAGACTAACTTAAAACACATAAAAAATGCAAAAAAAGATTTTTTTGGCACTCATTGCGTTGCTTTGCTATGCCGCCACACAGGCACAGCCTACCACAAACCAAACCAAAATCCTGCCCCTAAAACCACCCGTGGCGGCAATTAAACTCAATTTGTATAACACCATAGGCGGCGCATTGTCGCTGGCTGGCGAGGTGAGGCTCACCAAAAGCATTTCGGTGAACCTTGGCTACACCCAAAACCAGATAGGTAGCGGCAGCGTAAAAGCGATTTTGAAAACCTATATCAAAGACCAACAAGTGAATATTTTGGATAGCAATGTAATTTTAAATCCGCTAAAAACCCGCACCATAATTCCCGAAATACGGTTTTATGTGGGTAGCCAAACGGCGTTGAAAGGGTTTTATGTTGCGCCTTATATGCGCTTTTTACGTGGCAGTACCACCGCAATAATTTCCGATTTAAACAACAAACAATACAATACCTCAGCTACGCTAAATGCCAACAGGTTTGGCGTAATGCTTGGTTATCAGTGGATTATAAAAAAGCATTTTGTGGTTGATTGGGGCATTGGAGGCTTGCAGTTGAGCAAATACAAACTTGTTTTCAGGGGCGGACCAGTATCTGCCAGCGACTATCAAACGGTGATAGACAATACCAATACTTATTTGTTGGACGCTGGGCTGCCTACCATACCCACTACTGCGGGCTACAATGTATTGTTCGATGACGGCGGCTACCTAAGACCAGTTAGCGTATCTACATCGTTGCCTGGCTTCCGTGCCGCACTAAGCATTGGGTATCGTTTTTAGTATTTGGTAGCAATTATATAAGCGATGCAGTAGGTGAAACCTACTGCGTCGCTTTTTTGTGGTAAATGAAGTGGGTGCTAAGTTTTTTGAGCAATTGAGTAGATAAATACAAACAAACGATTTATTTTACCGATTTTTAAAAATCCCGTAGGGATTAAACGTTTGTAGCAGACAGTTGATTGGTTTTTCCGACCCCGTTCGGGGTCGGAAGCTCTGTACCACGCATTTTTCTACAAACGTTTGATGTCTATGGCATCGGGTTGTAAAATTGGTATTTTACTCAACCTAACTACTCTTTACCCTTTCTTTTTCGGCAATCAAATGTGGGTGAAATGTGATTTTATTTACACGGCACTGCTTTATTGTAATCCGTTGAATCAATACTGTACGACAGCCTAAAAAACTTTTTTGAAACTAAGTTTAGCGAATAGTTGTCGTATTTTTTGTGGTCGAGCACGCCATCTGGCATACCATTGCCTCTACGATAGGTAGTACACTTGCCATCGCTAAACTGAATAGTTACACTGTCTGCTTGGTCTGCAAGGATATTTCTATAAAATGGAAGTGTTGAAATGTCGCCGTCAGTAAGCAGCGTTAGCGAGTCGCCCGATTGTATTATCTTGGCTTTATAAGAGTCGTAATCATGGGCAATGATGGTAATTTGTGTGTTCATTTTATTTATGTAAACATACTCCGCACTCGAAATGGGTTCTACTGGTTTACTATCACAATTAACCAATAAAACTGTTCCAAAACTGAAACAAAGTATCCATCTTATTTTCTGTATCATTGTTATATTTGTTTGTTCGCTTGTACAAACGGTTTAGAGCTTGGCATAGTTGGGTAAAGTGTTCCAAAAATGTAAAGGTTTGCGCATGGTGTTTGGTTAATTGTGTTGCTAAAAGTTTAGTAACCAAACCCAACCATATATTACACCAAGACACAGATTTGTGGTGGGAGCAATGGCGGAATGTAAAAAAAACCGCCCCTTTGGCTCTTTGAGCCAAAGGGGCGGGCGTTCTCCGACCAAAAGTCGTTTTTATTATTTTCCCCTCATGCTACGTGGCACCACGATGCTGCAAATTGGGTTGTTTGGCGATTCCAAAATCGTAAAGCCCTCGGCTATTACTTCTTTTACACGGATAGATTTACCAAGTTCAAGCTCGCTTATATCTACTTTTATAGACGAAGGCAGGTTGGCTGGCAACGCTTTAATTTTTAGTTTGCGCACACGTGTCGTAAACTTGCCACCCACACGCACACCTGGCGACGAACCCACGTACTCCAACCTTACGGCTACTTTTACGGGCTTATCTGCCTCGAGCATCAAAAAATCGGCGTGTACTATCGAGTTGTTTACGGGGTGAATTTGCGATTCTTGCAAAATACTCTCGTAAGTTTTACCTTCTATGGTGATGTTTATTTTAAAGGTTTCCTCGGTGCTTAGTATTTGGTTTACGTCGTAGCCATAAGCCCAAAAATGTACTTGCCCTTGGTTGCCGTACAGTACGCATGGTATTTTACCTTCTTGGCGCAGCAGCATCGACCCTCTTTTCCCTACGTCTGCTCTGGGCAGACCGCTCAACGAAATCGTATTCATTTAATTTAATTTTTTTGTGAGGCGCAAAGATACCACTTTTTTGCCACTTTGCCCCAAAAAAATTAGTCTAATTTATTTTCATTGCTAAAAATGTACGGCAATACGCTGGCTCTGCGGCTTTTTGCGCCTTGGGCGTACCTTTTTCCAGTTACGGCTGCCTTGTACATAATGGCTGCGCCCAGTATCATTGCGCCCATGAGTATGGCTATGGCTGCCCACGTGCCGCCCGCAAAACCAAAGGCTTTGGCGATGAGTACCATGCTCAAAAGTGCAAACCAAAGTTTGGCTGTGGCTAAAATTACTTTGTCTATATTTTGTGAATTGGTCATTTGTTTATCTTAGTTTAATGTTCTATTGTTTATTACACAACACAAAATTAATGCTAAATTAATATTGAAAACAATAAATAACAATAAATAACTAAAATTCGCCCACAATGCGCACATTTATCGTTCTATTGCTCAAATAGTTTGGCACGGCGTACTGGTTTCCCGTAAATTCCCGCACCCAAAGGTAGCTTATTGTGTTTTGTATCTGAAACAAATTAAACACTTCGGCACTAAGCCAAAGCGACTTAAAGTTTTTTAGAGCCGTTTCGGTTTTAAAGTTTGCGCCCTTGCCTATCAGTTGTTTCGAAAACCCAATATCCACCCTGCGGTAGGGCGGTATGCTGTATATTTCGTCTTTGTAGCGGTTGTAGTCGGGCGGACCAGCGGGCAGCCGTGAGGCGTACACCAAGTTTAGGCTCACTTTATATGTGGGGTTTTTGGGCAAATAATCCTGAAACATGATGGAAAACCGAAACTTTTGGTCCGTGGGGCGGCGTATGTAGCCCGGCTCTATGCGTTCGCCATTGGCATTTATAAAAAAATCGCCTATCACATCTTCCTTTGTACTAAGCAACGAGAGGCTCGCCCAGCTCTCGAGGGTGTTCACAAACTCGCCATTTACCCTAAAATCAATGCCCGTGGCGTAGCCCTTGCTTTGCTCGGTGGCGTAGTAGCGCAGGCGCACATTGTCGAACTCGTAGGGTATGATGCGGCTCATGTTTTTGTAGTAGGCTTCGGTTACAAATTTAAAGGGTCTGCCCCAAGCCTTAAAATTGAGGTCGCCGCCCACCACAATTTGTTGCGAGCGTTGGGCTTTGTTTTGGGTGTTCACCACGCCCGTTAGCCCTCGCAGCTCTCTATAAAAAGCGGGTTGGTTATACACGCCAGCCGAAATGCGCAGCACCAAATCGGAGGTAAACGGGCGCATCGATAGTTGAAAGCGTGGGCTTATGAGCGTTTCTTGGTTAAAACTCCAATAATTTGCCCTGATGCCAGCCGTAAAAATGAGGTCGTAGGCGGAGTTTAGCAAGTAAGTATTTTGCACAAAACCCGAAAAACGGTTTGAAATCACCTTATTTTTTGCCTGCAAAAACTCTTGAAAATTAATGACTTGCGCCGTATCGTTGCCAGGCGCAATGGCAAACTCGGCGCTATCTACCCTGTACCACTCGTAGAGGCGGTCGCTTATGTAGTCGTGTTGCGCCCGTACGCCCCACTGCAAAAATCCTTTTTTCTTGGCATCAAAAACGCCCTTGTGTTCCAAAGCGATGATGTTTGCGTACAGATTGTTGCGGCTAAAATTATGAAAAGCTCCAAAACCCAGCGTTGCCTTGGCTTTTCCGAAGTTTTTTGAGCCCAAGTCAGTTTCTATTTCTTCCAAATAGTATGCGCCCTCTATGTCGGCGTTTTCGTATTCTTTGGAGGTGTAGCCCGAAGCCGTAAATTTGAGTTTTAGCTGGTTGTTGGGGCTGTATGTGGCGGTGCTGCCTATGGTGGAGGTTTGGTAGCCCGTTTTGTCTCTGCCATCAAAGGCTACGGTGAGCCGTCGGGCGGCTTTTATGTTGCCAAAAACGCTGGTGCGGGTTTCGGGTATGCTTAGGTAGCTGTTTGCGCCGTAGTTTGCGAGGAGGCTAAATTGCCAATTTTTTTGGGTGTTGTAGGTAAAAAAAGCCTGCAAATCGGTGGCTGCTGGGCGGTAAGTGCCTTCGGTATCGAGGGTGCGCAGCAGGTTGGAGAGCGTGCGGTAGCGGGCAGCCACGGAGTAGGTGAGGCGTTGGTTTTTGCTGATGTTTTCGTAGTGTGCGCTGCCGCCCATAAAACTGGCGCTCACGCCGCCTTTGGCGGCTTTGGGTTTGCGGTATTGTATGTCGAGTACCGACGAAAGTTTGTCGCCGTACTTAGCCTCAAAGCCGCCCGCCGAAAACTTAATGCTCTCCACCAAATCGGGGTTTATAAAGCTCAAACCCTCTTGCTGCCCCGTGCGCACCAAGTACGGGCGGTAAATTTCTATGTCGTTTACGATGATGAGGTTTTCGTCGAAGTTGCCGCCCCGCACGGTGTACTGCGAGCTAAATTCGTTGTTGGAGCTGGCACCATACGCCTGCAACAGTTTTTCGAAGTTGCCCGAGGGGTTGGGCAGCGCACCAATCGGTTTGGTGCTGATGGCAGCCATGGGTGCGCCACGGCTGGCTTGGTCTTCTATGGTTAAGCCTTGCAGTTGGTTGGCTCTGGTACGCAAAAAAATATCCAAATCTCGGCTCTCGCCTTTGCCCAAATTCACGGTTTGCGTGCTGGGAGCGTAGCCCAAAAACCCAACGCTAAGTACTATTTCTTGGTTGCTCGGCAGTTCCTCGAGGCTATACTTGCCCTCGGCATTCGACACCACGCTTTTTGCGCCGCCCACCACCACAATGGTAGCACCCACAATGGGTTGGTTTAGCTCGGCATCTCGCACGTATCCTTTTAGTTTGGCATTTTGCCCAAAAACCACTTCGGGCAAAACAAACAGCATTGTTCCCAAAAATATAAAGCTCAATCTATCCATTTGCACCTAACGAAAATTTATATAAAAAAGTGTTTCAACCGCAATCCATCTCATATCAAATATTTTTTGCAAAACACTTCTACCAAAATGCGCAGCTCCGATGCAAATATACGCCCATTTTTAGCCTTTTTTAGCAACTAATTATTGCTTTTGCGCCCTGATGCACTTATTTTTACACGCTTTTATAAAAAAACGCACTAATGTGATTTTTTTTTTGTAGCATTGCAGCTTGAATGATAATAAAAATCCGAAAAACCAATGAATGAACGTAAAAAAGTGGTTATGGAATATAGTTTTAGTTGCTCCATGCGTTTTTTGTATCCGTATTTGTCCACGCCCGAGGGTTTGGCTTGCTGGTTTGCCGAAAAAGTAAAGGCGGTGCAGACGCATTACACGTTTTTTTGGGACGGCGATGCCACGCTGGCTACTTTGGTGGAAACAAAAATGGCAAAATCCGTCATTTTTAAGTTCGACGACAACGCCCCCAACGAATACTTAGAGTTTAGCATGAAAGAAGCCGAAGTAGCCCAAGATACCATTTTGCTCATCACCGATTTTGCCGATGCCGACGAATTGGAGGGCATAAATATGCTCTGGGATAGCGCCATAACCCGCCTACGCAGCGTAATAGGCGCATAAATTTAGTACAAATGTCTGCACTCGCCTATATCTTGGACCAAAAAATAGTGGTCAAATCTCACTTTGTTTTTTATGGAGGTGAAGCCACGGCAGCCTTAGCCATTGCTTGCATCGACGAAATTAAACAAATGTACGACCAAGCCCAAGGCATAATCGCTCACAAGGGGGCGAGCTACCCCGTGGTTTTTGAGCCAAGTGCCGAGGTACTTAGCCCAGCCGATGCCGCCCAAAAAGCGTTACAAAACACCAGTACCCAAAATAATTTTGTGCGGATAGAAGCCACCAAACCCGCCGCCGACCCAGTTTCGGCGCACCGCTCCGAGATGTACCTGAACAACAACGCAGGTTTTTTTGTAACCACCGACAACCTGGGCAAAAGCACCACCGTAGCCCACGAGTACGGGCATAGCCTCGGGCTGGTGCACCCGCCGCCCGACCAGCGAGGCACTGGCACGCCTGGCATTATGGCTGCCCGTGGCACGTTGGTGGACGCACCGTTTCGCTACGGAAACTGGCAAGAAACGGGTTATTTGGGCGTAGCGCCCACCTTTCGTAGGGTTTTGGCGGCTGAGATAGCACTCATTTTTATGGATATAGACCTACGCCAGCAGCCCACCGAAATAGGCGTAGCCAGTAATTTTATATACACCACCAACGGCATCGCTGAAAAAGTGTAGATGCAAGCAATCTTATGACCCGAAAACCAGTTTTTAAAATATTTGTGTTGTTTTTTGTTTGTGCCTTGGCTTTTAAGTCTTTTGGGCAAATAAAACAGAACGACAACCTTGTTTTTGTGCAGGGCGATAGCCTTTTTGTGGTTTTTAAAAATTCGGATACCATTTTATTGGAACGAAAACCATTTGCGATGCGCTATTTTTGTAAGCAATACGACAGCAAAAACGAAAAATTTTATGCTGCACAAATTGCGGTTTTAGAAAATCCGATGGATACACTACAACTAAAATTAGGGCAAAAAACCCAAGACATCACTTATTTTGAACCAGGAACTGGCATGGCACCAGGCGAAAACGAGCTGTATGATGCAATTTTTATTACCAATATGGGGCATCACTATTTGACCTACGAAAACGAAAATCAAAAGCGGGCGTTTTTGGTATCCAAAACAGAAGACAAACTCGAGCTTGAATGGAAAATAACCACTGCCTTTTATGAAGAAAAAGACGTTCAATTCAAAGATTTGAAATTGCCATTTTTGTTTTTTGTTGTATATATAGACAAAAACCTAAACAATACAATAGACAACGGCGAATTGAAAATCGTAAAAGTAGTTTTCAAATAAGATTACATTCGTATTTTTAATCCGTCGTTGTATCAACCCCAAAATTTTAGCCACACCTTAGTATTTTCCTTGTTCTATGTAGTGGTCGGCTACCGACCTTCGGGCTTTGGTGGTGTTGTAGGGTTTTAT
>JAYUJN010000043.1:0-19323 GCA_043765195.1 Bacteroidota bacterium
GGTAACAGACGAAGCCGACAACTGTACAGCGATGCCAACGGTAGCGTTTGTGAGTGATGTGGTGGCTACGGCTGGTTGTGTAGAAACAACTACAAGGACGTACAGCGTAACCGATGCGTGTTTGAACACGATAAATGTTACCCAAATGATAACCCGTACCGTGGATATGGTAGTACCGACAGCGAGCAACCCAGCGACAATCGCTTTGGTTGGTTGTGGAGCGGCTGTACCACCTTCGGACATAACAGCGGTAACAGACGAAGCCGACAACTGCACAGCAGTACCGACGGTAGCGTTTGTGAGTGATGCAGTAGCTACGGCTGGTTGTGTAGAAACCACCACGAGGACGTACAGCGTAACAGATGCTTGTATGAATACGATAAATGTTACCCAAATGATAACACGTACCGTAGATATGGTAGTACCGACAGCGAGCAACCCAGCGACAATCGCTTTGGTTGGTTGTGGAGCGGCAGTACCTGCCCCGAATGTAACAGCGGTAACAGACGAAGCCGACAATTGCACAGCAGTACCGACGGTAGCGTTTGTGAGTGATGCAGTAGCTACGGCTGGTTGTGTAGAAACGACCACAAGGACGTACAGCGTAACCGATGCGTGTTTGAACACGATAAATGTTACTCAAATGATAACCCGCACCGTGGATATGGTAGTACCGACAGCAAACACAATTCCAACTACAATGTTGGCGTGTGGCACAACAGTGCCTGCACCAGACATTACCCGTGTAACAGGCGAAGCCGATAACTGTACCGCAGTACCAACTGTAACAGTACTTGGTACGTCAATGTCGGCTACTGGTGGAACGCAAACCACAACTTATACTTACCGTGTAACCGATGATTGTAACAACTTCATTGATGTACAAGAAATATATACCGTGGGAACAACAGTACCAATTTTGAGTACGACCGCAATGCCGAATATTTGTGCGAGTACAAATTATAATTTGGCAACTGTACCTGTAACAGATGCAAGTGGTTTGTCGGGTACATTGAGTTACCATAGTGGTACGCCTGCAACTGCTGCAAACGAATTGGCAAGCCCGAACGTAAGCCCAACTACTGCAACTACTTACTACATCAAAAAAACAGCCACCAACGGTTGTTCAAGCCAAGTGCCAGTAAGTATTACAGTAAGACCATTGCCAGTAAATGATGGCTGCGCTGGTGCATTGCCACTTACAGCTACGCCTGGTCAGGCAAATGGCGGTCAGACGGCACAAGACATGACCTGCGCTACGCAAGACATGAGCAACAACCCGACCTTTACGGGTGCTGGTTGTGGAGGAACTGCCTTGGCAAACAATCCTGTTTATTACAGCCTAACGACCGACGGATTTGGTGGTACATTGAGCATAGAGCTTAACAACGCTACCTTCCCTGCGGGTTCTAGCCTACGTGCTGGGGTGTTTGCTGCGGGTTGTGGTGCTTCACCAGCCCAAACGGGCGGCTGCGCTACATTTACAGCGGGAGGAACACAAACAATCTCTGGGTTGCTTGCAAATACTACTTATGTACTTGTGTTAGATGCGATGCCTGCTGGCTCACCAATTATTTACGACATTAAATTGCCAAATACTGGTGCGTTATCGGTGAACCTACTATCGTTTACAGGTAGAAATGTGAATACCAAGAACATTTTGAACTGGGTTACTAAAAATGAGTTGAACAACGACCGTTTTGAAGTAGAGCGCAGTACAGATGGTAGTTTCTTTGAGGCAATAGGCTCGGTAAAAGGAAGAGGTACAACGAACTTGACTTCTGAGTACATTTTTGCAGACGATGCGCCGTACAATGGTGCTAACTTCTATCGCTTGCGTCAAATAGACTTTGATGGTAAGGCAACTTACTCGAAAATCATACTTATAAACGTGAAATCTGACAGAACAGCCATTGTAAATGTTCGCCCGAACCCAACTACTTCGCAGTTGTATTACAGCATTTATACGCCCATAAGCACAAACGGTGTGGCAACCATCACGGATATGCTTGGCAGGGTTGTATATACGCAAAGTGTGAGCTTGCTAAGTGGCTATACCAACATGGAGTTTGATGCGGAGAATTTGGCTGCTGGCAGCTACATGATTACGCTCAGAAATGCCAATGGTGTAAGTGCGCACAAACAGTTTGTGAAAACAGACAGATAAGTTAGTAGTATTAGCTGTTTGTAAAAACAGATTGATACTTGTTAAAAACCCTCCCACGCCTATCGGCGTGGGAGGGTTTTTGTTTGTTGGGTTTTGTTCGAGATTTTTGTTTTGTTCGGATTGTTTATGGTTTGACTTTTGGGGATTGTTGTTGGCTGTTTTGTTCGAGATTTTTGTAGTTGGTGTGTAGTTTTTTATTTTTGGGATTGTCGTTGGTTTTATGTTTTAAAAATTAATGAGATTTTTGTTTGTAAAATTGCCTTCGTTTTTGATTTTGAGGTTTGAACAATTAACGCATTTTTTGTGTTTTGGAAGGGTACTCTAACTAAATTTAAAATGCTGAATACCATAGAAGAAGCCATAGCCGATATAAAATTAGGAAAAATGATTGTGGTGGTAGATGACGAAAACCGTGAAAACGAAGGCGATTTGATTTGCGCCGCCTCGTGCGTAACGCCCGCCATGGTTACTTTTATGACCAGAGAAGCCGCTGGCTACCTTTGCTGCGCCATCACCGAAGCCCGCTGCAACGAGTTGGAACTCAGCCTCATGGTGGGCGAACACCGCAACACCGACCCCAACAAAACCGCTTTTACGGTTACCGTGGATTTTGACGGCGAGGGCTGCACCACGGGCATTTCGGCGGCAGATAGAGCCAAAACCCTACAATCGCTCGGCGACCCAAGTACCAAACCCCAAGATTTGCGCCGACCAGGACACATAAACCCACTAAAAGCCCGCAACGGCGGCGTGCTGCGCCGTGCTGGACATACCGAAGCCGCCACCGACTTTGCCCGCTTGGCGGGTTTTGAACCAGCGGGCGTGCTTATAGAAATAATGAACGAGCAAGGCGAAATGAGCCGCCTGCCCGAGCTGCGCCAGTTCGCCGACAAGCACAACCTAAAACTGGTATCCATAGAGCAACTGATAGAGTACCGCCTGAAACACGACAGCCTCATCACCCACGAAATAGACGTGGAAATGCCCACAGACTTTGGCGATTTTAAACTCACCGCATTCCGCCAAAACGACACCAAACAGCTACACCTCGCACTCACAAAAGGCAGTTGGCAAAAAACCACGCCAGTACTCGTGCGTGTCCATTCCTCGTGCGTTACGGGCGATATTTTTGGTTCTTGCAGGTGCGATTGTGGCACGCAGCTACAAAAAGCCATGCAAATGATACAAGCCGAAGGCGCAGGAATTATTGTGTATATGAACCAAGAGGGCAGGGGAATAGGGCTGCTAAATAAGCTAAAAGCCTATAAATTGCAGGAACAAGGCATGGATACCGTGCAGGCAAATGTGGCGCTGGGCTTTGCCGCTGACGAGCGAGACTACGGCGTAGGCGCTCAAATACTGCGGTATTTGGGTGTAGAAAAAATGCGTTTAATATCCAACAATCCCAAAAAAAGGGTAGGTTTGATGGGCTACGGCTTAGAAATAACCGAAAAAATAGCCATAGAAACCATTCCCAACGCGCACAACAAAGATTATTTGCGCACAAAAAAAGAAAAACTTGGGCATGAAATTAACCTGTAAATACGAAGACTTAGGCAAAATAGACTACCAAAAAGCCTGGGACTACCAAAACAAGTTGGTGGAGCTGCTCACCCAACAAAAATTAGCCAACTGGCATCATAACGCCCAATATAAGCTGGAAAACACGCTCATTTTTTGCGAGCATAACCACGTTTACACCTTGGGTAAAAGCGGAAAAGCCGACAATTTGCTGCTAAACGACAACCAACTCGCCGACCTGCAAGCGCAGTTTTACAAAATAGACAGGGGCGGCGACATTACCTACCACGGCGCAGGGCAGCTCGTGGGCTACCCCATTTTTGATTTGGAGCAAATGAAGCCCGACCTAAGCTGGTACGTCCACTCTTTGGAAGAGGTGATTATTCGCATATTGAGCCGCTTGGGCATAAAAAGCGAGCGGCTCGCTGGCGCTACGGGCGTGTGGTTAGATGCCAACAACGCCAACGCCCGAAAAATTTGTGCCATTGGCGTAAAAAACAGCCGCTGGATAACCAAACACGGCTTTGCTTTCAACATCAACACAGATATTAGTTATTTTCAACACATTGTGCCTTGCGGCATAGCCGACAAAGCCGTAACTTCTTTGCATTTGGAGCTGGGCAAAACCCAAGATTTTGATGCCATAAAAAATATGTTAAAAGAGGAATTTGAGCATATTTTTAATGTGGAATTAGTAGCATAATCTCAAAAAATAAGCTAATTTTGGGTTTTAATTTCAATATGAATTTCATAACCCCAGACGCTCCCATCGGCATTTTTGACAGCGGAATAGGCGGGCTTACAGTAGCCCAAGCCATTTCTAACTTGCTGCCTTACGAGCAGTTTGTGTATTTTGGTGACACGGCGCATTTGCCCTACGGCGACAAATCGCCGCAAGCCATAGCCCGCTACTCGGTGCGCATTGCCCATTTTTTGAAAAAAAAGGGCTGCAAAATAGTGGTTATTGCCTGCAATACCGCCTCCGCTTGGGCGTACAAGCAAGTGCAAGAAGCCTTGGGCAAAGATTTTTTGGTGCTAAATGTGGTAGATCCAGCCGTGGATTATGTGTGCAGCACTTTTGCGAAATACAGCAGAATGGGCGTAATAGCCACAAAAGCCACCGTTAATTCGGGCATTTATAGGGAGAGTTTTAAGAAAATAAACCCCAAAATAAAGCTCAATTCCATTTCTACGCCGCTGCTCGCACCCATGATTGAAGAGGGTTATTTCAACAATAAAATCAGCCAAACCATCATCAACAATTATTTGGACAACCACAGGCTGCTGGGCATCGAGGCGCTCATTTTGGCGTGTACGCACTACCCGCTCATATTGCCCGAGGTACAAAAGTACTATAAATCCAAAAATGTGGAAATAATAAACCCCGCCACTTGCGTGGCGAGGGCTACAAAAGCGGTTTTGGCGCAGCACAACTTGCTGCAAACCAACGTGTGCGTGCCGCACCATTCGTTTTTTGTATCCGATTACACCGAGGGTTTTGAGGCGGCTACAAAAATATTTTTCAACCAAAAAGTAGATTTACAGCACTACCCAATTTGGGAAACGGCGGAGTAATTAGGATTTGCCGCCAAAATCAATTTGGGCATCTATCAGGTTTTTTCGGCAAATGGCGTACAGGTCAAAGGCAATTTCGTGGTAGCTGCTGGCGGTAACGCTGGCTTGCGCCACCACTTCTGTGCCGTGGCTTTCCATTTTGGTGATGCCCACAAATGGCTCAGGCACTTCCAGCACACCCGAGTGTTTGTGCATCACATTGAGCAAAATGTCTTGCACTTTTCTGAAATCTTGGGTGGGCGCAATCTGAAAAAATATATCCAACCGCAGGTTGCCCAAGCGGCTAAAATTGGTTATTTTTCCGTTCGAAACCAAGGCATTGGGCAGTATTACGGTGCGGTTGTCGTCGGTGATGAGTATGGTGCTGAATATTTCAATTTCTTTTACTTTGCCTTTTTCGCCTTGTATCGCCACCAAATCGCCTATTTTATAGGGTTTTGTGAGCAAAATGAGCAAGCCGCCCGCAAAATTTTGTAGGCTTCCTTGCAATGCCAAGCCCAGCGCCAAGCCAATAGAGCCTATTACGACCACAAAAGAGGCGGTTTCTACCCCAATCATAGATGCGATGCTCACGAGCAGCAGTATTTTTAAGCTCCAATTTGCCAAATTGACCATAAAAAGACTTAGCGAGCGGTCTATTTTGCGCCTTTCAAACTGTTTTTGTAGTATTTTAGACAAAAAATTGATGAGCATAAAACCGAGCCAAAGCACCACCAAGGCTAACAAAATGCGCAAGCCGTAGGTTTCGAAGTATCTGTATATGGTAGTGGTTATTTGTTGTTGGTTCATGGGTTTTGTGGGTTATTTTATGCCTAATTTGTTTTTGGTTTCGGTATTCAGGGCGTTTTTGTTGAGCAATACCGAAATTGTGTTCATTTCGAAGTAGGGTTTTGAGCAATACAAATAGCCTTTTTGGTCGTTGGTTTCGCCCCAAGAATTTTTTACGATGTAGTAGGGTCGGCCTTTTTGGTCGTTGGCTATGCCCACAATGTGCATCAGGTGGTCGTCGGTTGCGCTCTGCTCGTCGAAGGCTTGCTGGCGGCTCTGCTGGGTTACGGTGAGTTCGATGCAGGGTTTTTTAAACGGCTTTTTCTCATCTTCGGCGGGCAGTAATGCCATTCCTTCGTTAAAATTAAAGCCTTCGTTGCTCACATCTGCGTCCCAAGACACGGTGTAGCCCGCCTCGAGTGCGGCATCTACCACAGCCGTAAACTCGCCCAAGGGCAGGTTGTAAAACGAGCCATGCGAAAAATTATCGGGTATTTCGAGTACAAAATTTTCGTAAAATGGGTGGTGCATATATGACGTAAGCGATACGTAGTTGGTGGCATCTAAGCCCAGCTCACGTGCAAAACTTTTGGGCGTATATTTTTGGCTGTTGAACAAAAACTCGGTGGGCGGCGTGCCTATCTCCGCATTTAGCGTTTCGTTTACGGCATCTAAGTAGTTGGGCGTTATTTTTTTGCTGCCCACCACTTCTTTTATTTGCTTTTCGAGGCTCTTCGATAGCTCGGCGTGGTTGTAAATTCCACCGTCTTTGCGCCCCTCAAAAGCCACTTGCGGCATTACCCCGTAGTTTTTTAGGGCATTTATGGCATCGTGCGACAAGCCGCCCTCGCCAAAATTGGTTTTGCCTTGGTAGCGCACATATTGCTCGGCTTTGTTGGCGTAGGTGTAGCGCACGCCAAACATTTCGGATAGGTCTATGTTCAAATTTTTTGTGCGCATTACCTCCGACTCCAAAAAAGAAGTGCCCGCATAGCACCAGCAAGTACCCGTTTTTTCTTGGTTTTTTACCGAGGTACACTTGGCTTGGTTTTTTATGGTAAACTCATAGCCATTGCTTTTTACGGTTTGCGCCCAGGTACAAGTAAGCGTGAGGCAGGCGAGGGAGAGCGTGGTTATTTTTTTCATTTGGTTTATTTGGGTTTTGTTAAAACGAATTGATGAAAATATATGCAAAGGTACTCATAATTGATAAAGTGTTTATGAAAAAACGAAATTATTCGTGGGTGGTTTGGGATTTATAAATTAAAAATAATGGCGTGTTATGCAATTAAAAACTGGCTCGAAACGCCATAAAAACCTAAGGTTTTAGCTGAATTTCGGCTATGATTGGGTAATGGTCGGAAAAATCGGCTTTGTGGCGGTGGTGGCTCAGTACCTCGAACTTGGGCGATGCCAGTATGTAGTCGATGCGCAAAAACGGCAGCGGACCCGCATAGGTGTAGCCAATGCCGCTGCCCCGCTCCACAAAACTATCTTGGAGCTTGTGCGAAACCGTGTGGTAGGCGTAGCTGTTTGGCGGGTCGTTAAAGTCGCCACAAACGATGACATTGTGCGGCGATTGCGCAATTTTTTTGGCAACCAACTCGGCTTGCGCAGCTCGCTTTTGCACGCTGTTTTTTATTTTTTTAAAGATGTTTTTTATGCCAGAGGTGTTTTTAAACGCATTTTTGCCCTCCTCCAAATTTTTTATGGTATTAAAATCATCTGCCTGAAACCGCAGCGACTGCAAATGTATGCCAAAAACCCGAATGGTGTCGTTCCGCACCTTAATATCGGCGTACATACAGGCGTTGGTGGTTTGCATTTCGGTGAACTTGTGCAGCCCTTTGCCCACGATTGGGTACTTGCTAAAAATGGCTAACCCCGTGTACACCACGCCGTTGTGGTTTATGGTGCGGGCAAAATACCCAGCCTTAAATACCTCTTTGAGCAGTTTGTCGTTTATATCGCCCATGCCTGCATTGTTCGCCTGAAACTCCTGAAAACAAACCACGTCGGGCTGGTGTAGCTTGCAAAAATCCAGTATTTCTTGTTGGTCTCGCTCGTGCCTGCCCCAGCTTGGGTAGCTGAATAAACCTACATTCAGGCTCATTATTTTTAGGGTTTTGGCTTGCGCTGTGGGCGTTTTTTGTAGGTTTAGCTGAATTATTTTTTTGTTGAAAGGGTAGCCCGCCGCCAGGCAAATGAGCGAAACGAGCAGGTATTTTGGGGTTTTTAACGACCAATAAACGATGAACAGCAAATGCACAAAAATGAGCGGCAGGCTACCCAAACCGAAGTACTCGAGCCACCAAACTTTGGCGGGCGAAACCAGCGGCGCACAGTAAGCCAATGCGCTAAAAAAGCAGGCAAGGGCGTTAAAAGCAAGGATTGTTCTGCTGATAAAACTCAATTTTTATTGCTTAATCGGAAAAGTTTTTCTTTTTCGGCACTGCTTAGGTTTTCGTAGCCCTGTGCCGATATTTTATCCAAAATTTCGTCTATTTGCTGTTGGTTGTTTAGTTGCTCGGGCTGCGGTTTGGCTGCCATATTTTGTGGTTTGGATACGGTATAGCTCATTTTTTTTGGGGCAAAAAGACTTTTTACGTATTCTACTGGCACATAAACCCAGTGGCTAAGGTCGTAGCCTTGCTGCATCAGGCGAATGTACGCAAAGCCAAAAGCTGCGCCGCCCAAGTGCGCCAAATGCCCGCCAGCGTTGCTGCCTGCTATTTGTAGTACATCGAGTAGCACGGCTACGAGTGCCAAATATTTTAGTTTTACATCGCCAAAAAGTAGTAAACGCAGCGAAAAATCGGGCGTGAGCGTAGCCGCCGCCAGTACCACCGCCAGCACGCTACCCGATGCGCCCACCAAAAACGCCGAGCCTTTTACGGTAGCAAACAGCGGAAAAACGTTGTAGGCGGCTATAAAAATGAGGCTGGCAAACAAACCACCCAAAATATAGCAGGCTACCACTTTTTTGCTGCCCACCAAATCCACCAAAATGCTGCCAATCCAGTTGAGCCACAGCATATTTACGGCTAAATGCCAAATACCTGCGTGTACAAACATATAGGTAAATAGCGAATATGGGCGGTACATCAGTCGGGTTACGTCGGCGGGTACGCCCAGCATATTCTGAATGTAATCGCTGCTGCCCAGCGGCTTGTTGAACAATATAAAAAGCACGGAAATGATGCCCGTGGTTAGAAACACAGCCACATTTACCACAATAACTTGGGCTATGCCTCTGTTTTTTTCGATAAAAACGTTTTTTAAGTCCTGAATATACGACACTTTATTTCATTTTTAGGTTAATAATATACTTACGAAAATTTTTAAAGTTCTGTTACACGGGTTTCATTTTTTCTTTCAAAAACTCCCCCGTAAAGCTCTCGGCGCAGTGAATAAGGTCTTCGGGCAAGCCCTCAAACACCAAATTGCCGCCTTTTATGCCTGCTTCTGCGCCCAAGTCTATCACCCAGTCGGCGCATTTTATCACATCTTGGTTGTGTTCTATTACTATAATGGTATTTCCCTGCTGTATCAGTGCCTGAAAAGCGTACATTAGTTTGTTTATATCGTGGAAATGCAAACCTGTGGTCGGTTCGTCGAAAATAAAAAGTGCGTCGGTGGCTTGGTTGCCCTTTACGAGGTAGCTCGCCAGTTTTATGCGCTGGCTTTCGCCGCCCGATAGGGTGCTGGAGCTTTGCCCCAGAGCCACGTAGCCCAGCCCCACGTCTTGCAGCGGTTTTAGGCGCACTGCTATGCTTTTTTCTTCCTTAAAAAATGCCAGGGCTTCGTCCACGCTCATTTCCAACACCTCCGATATGTTTTTGCCATTGTATTTTATGTCCAAAATTTCGTCCTTGAACCGCCTGCCGTTGCAGCTTTCGCAGGGCAGGCTCACGTCCGCCAAAAACTGCATTTCTATCGTTTGCACGCCCTCGCCTTGGCACACTTCGCAGCGTCCGCCATCTACATTAAACGAAAAAAAGCCAGGCGTGTAGCCCCTTACTTTGGCTAAATGTTGCTTGGTAAACAGCTCCCTGATGTGGTCGTACACCTTTATGTAGGTTACGGGGTTGGAGCGGGAGCTTTTGCCTATGGCGTTTTGGTCTATGAGTTCTATGCTCGAAACGTGTTTTAGGTCGCCGCTTATTTCGTCAAATTTTCCAGTGGGAACGTCGGCATAAAAGCCCAGATGCCGCTGCAAAAGTGGGTAAAGTAGCTGTTTTATGAGCGAAGTTTTGCCGCTTCCGCTCACGCCCGTGATGGCTGTAAGGGTATTCAACGGAAACTTTACGTTTATATTTTTCAGGTTGTTCACCCTTGCGCCTTTTATTTCTATGTATTTGCTCCAAATCCTGCGGGTTTTGGGCATGGCTACCTGCATTGTACCGAGTAGATATTGGGCGGTAAGTCCTTTGTTTTTTTTGATTTCTTGCAAATTTCCCTGAAAAATGAGCTTTCCGCCATTGATGCCCGCCTCGGGTCCGATGTCTATAATTTGGTCGGCGGCGAGCATAATGTTTTCTTCGTGTTCCACCACTATCACGGTATTTCCAGCATTGCGCAGCTTTTCCAGCACCGTAACCAGCCGCATATTGTCTCTTGGGTGCAGCCCAATACTGGGTTCGTCGAGTATGTAAAGCGAGCCTACCAAGCTGCTACCCAGCGATGTAGCCAGTTTTATGCGCTGGCTTTCGCCGCCCGAAAGCGTGCTACTCAGCCTGTTTAGGGTAATGTAGCCCAGCCCCACGTTGCATAGGTATTGCAGTCGGTTGGTTATTTCGTTGGTTAGGCGCTGGCAGATGCTTTGTTTATATGCGTCTAATTTTAGGTGGGTAAAGTACTGCAAAAGGTCTTCTACGGGTAGCAGCACCAAATCTATGATGTTTTTGGAGGTTTCGCCCCTGCCTTCGGTAATTAGTTTTACGTAGCCCGCATCTTTTCGCAGGCGTGTGCCACGGCAGTCGGGGCAGGTGGTTTTACCCTTGTAGCGGCTCAATAAAACCCTATATTGTATCTTAATTTGCTGGCTCTCTATGTATTTTATGCACTGATTAATGCCATCTACAAACTCATTTCCGTTCCAGAGCAAGTCTATTTCTTGTGGCGTAAGTTCGCTGTACGACCTGTGTATCGGAAAATTAAAGGCATCTGCTTCCCGCAAAAAACTGCGTTTCCACTGGCTCATTTCGGGCGTGCGCCACAGCGATACCACGTCGGTCATCACCGAAAGTTTGTGGTCGGGTATAATTAGCTCGGGGTTCACGCCTATAATGTTGCCGTAGCCCTCGCAGGCTTTGCACGCACCGTAAGGGTTGTTGAAACTAAAAAGATTTACGCTCGGCTCTTCAAAAAGAACGCCGTCGGCTTCAAATTTATTGGAAAAATGGGTTTCTTCCTCATTTATTTTCACAAAACACTCGCCTGCGCCCTCATAAAAAGCCGTTTGCACCGAGTCCGCCAAGCGGGTGCTTATGTCGTCGTCTAAGGTAAATTCGGGCGTTTCCTCCGTTTTTTCGGGTATAATTAGCCTATCAATCAACAAAAAAATGGCTTGGTTTGCCACCACTTTTTCCTTGCGCTCTATGCTATCCAGTAGGTCTTGCACACGTTCTAAGCCGCCATTAAACAAAATTCGGTTGATGCCCTTTTGTGCCAGCAGCTCGAGTTCTTGCTTCAAGTTGCGGGTTTTGTTGGGTATCATTGGGCAAAAAATTTGGACGGAGGTAGTTGGTTCTTGGCTCAACAAAAGGGCGACAACGCTATCCACGCTGTCTTTTTTTACCTCTGCGCCCGAAATAGGCGAAATGGTGCTGCCCACACGTGCAAAAACGAGTTTTAAATAATCGTAGATTTCGGTGGAAGTGCCTACGGTGGAGCGTGGGTTGTTGGTCGTTATTTTTTGCTCAATAGCCATGGCGGGAGCCAAACCCTTGATGTACTCCACGTCGGGTTTTTTCATTCGGCTCAAAAACTGGCGTGCGTAGCTGCTCAGGCTCTCCACATAGCGCCGCTGCCCCTCCGCAAAAATGGTATCGAACACCAGCGACGATTTTCCGCTGCCACTCACGCCCGTAACCACCACCAGTTTGTTGCGTGGTATGTTTACGCTAATATTTTGCAGGTTGTGCATATTCGCACCTTTTATGAGTATGTGGGTTTTTGGGCTGGGTTCTGCTTGCATCTCTTTGGTTTTTACAAAAGCAAAGATAGCACAAAACAAAGAGTTTACACAGGTTTCATGCCTAATAATTAGGCTTAATTAACCTTTTCAGTGCCTTTTTTTGCTTCGGGTGGGTTGGGCATAAGTAGGTTCTTTACAAAGGGCTGAAACTTTTTTTCTAAAACATAAGCCAACAGCAGCACCATAAAACACAAAATTACGGCTTTAAATACGTATAAGTAAGGCGTTTGCAAAAAAGGAATTTTGCCACAAAAGTGCATGAGCGGAAAATGCACAGCATAAATGGCATACGATATAGCACCCGTGAGGCTGAGTTTTTGTATCATTTTGGCGGAAAAATGGTGGCTCGGCAGCACCCAAAGTGCCACGGATAGCAGGTAAATTGCCAAAAGTGCGCAAAGGTAGCTGTTGCCCCAAAAGGCATTTTTATACATTTGCAACAAAAAATAGGGCAGCGGGCTTAAAAAACTAATCCATTTGAGCGCAGCCAACCACTTGAATGTATGGTGGCAAAAGTGTAAAAAAATGAATAAAACGGGGATTAAATAAAAAATATCGTTGATGTGAACCCATTGACGTTTTATGATTTGGGGCAAAACTTTGTAACTAAGCGAATACAAACCGTTGGCATCGGCGATTACAAAAAAGAACAAAAGCAACGAAATGAGCTTTTGGTATTGTATGGGCGTGCTGGTTTTGGGTAGGTAATGCGCTATGTATAAGCCCGCTAACCAAAAAATGTAGCCAATAAATACGCCCGAAAAAGGCAAATTGAATGCGTAACCCACCACGCCATACACAATGCTGGCGCTGGCTACCCAAGCGAGCGGTGTGCCAATTAGAAACACAAAAACGAATAAAATGTAGTAAAATATTTCGAAGCCGAGCGTCCACAGCGGTGCGTTGGCAAAAATTGGTTTGGTAACAATGCCCTGCAAAAAAACGAGGTTTGCCAAAATGAGCTTGTAACCGTCGGTGGTGCAGGCGCAAACGCCCAAAATTATGGCTACCAAATAAATGGGATAGATGCGCAAAAAACGTTTGCTTAGGTATTTTTTTGCCCACAAAACTGGGTTTGCGGGTTTGTGTGGCTTGTAAACCGAACCTATTACATAGCCCGAAAGCACAAAAAAAACGAGTACCGAAAAATGCCCGATGTTGGAGTAAGTGCCTATCAAAGAGCCGCTTGTGTTCCAGTATTCGGGGAAAAGCACAATGTGGCTAAAAAGTACCATGAGCGCAGCGTAGCCACGCAGGGCTTCTATTTCTTGGTTCAGGGCTTTTTTTTGTTGTTCCATGTATCGTTTTTGTTGGGGTTTTTGGCTTGGTTTTGTGGGGCAAAGATAGCATTTTAATTGTGGTTTTGGGGTTGGTTTGGTCGGTAATTTTAGCTAAATTTTTAGTTAAACTATGTGTTTTTATCGCTCACTGATGCAATAATGCAGATTTGGTGTTACTTTTGCGTTTGTGTATTCATCACAACTAAACTAAATTAAAATGAGACAAATTAATTTTTCCTTTGGTGTTTTTTTGCTGGCTGCGGCGAGCGTTTTGGCTTCTTGCAACAAAGACCCCTTTACCAAATGTTCGCTCGTAAAGTCCGTGGACTCCACCAGCAACACCACATACGCCTATAATGCCGATGGCAATGTGGCGAAAATTGTAACTACCGACCAAAGCGTTACGCCCAACACGGTGGTTAGTAGGGAATATACCTACAACGCCGATAAAAAATTGGTGAAAATAGCCGAGACAGTTAATGGAGCGGTTTCGGGTGTGAGCGATTTTACGTATGATGCCGCTGGTTTGCCCAGTAAA
Source organism: Bacteroidota bacterium (assembly GCA_043765195.1). GTDB lineage: Bacteria > Bacteroidota > Bacteroidia > UBA7662 > JAYUJN01 > JAYUJN01. Next base: position 14,049 of record JAYUJN010000043.1, read on the forward strand.
CTAACAAAATTTAACTCTGTGGGTGGGCTGGAAGCCACGCATTTTTTGCGTTATAGCAATAAATTGCTCGCCGTGGACTCTACCATAGAAGTAGGAAACCCCGATGCAACCAAGGCTACATATACCTACGATGCCAACAAAAATTTGGCTAAAATTGTGCTGGCGAGTGCCATTGTGGTGGTAAACGTGGAGTTTTCGAACTATGATACGCAGCGCAACCCCAATAAATTGCAGCGTGGCGTGCCTTTTGGTACGGACGGTTTTTTGTTGCCAAACGACGGACCTAACAACGCACTAAAAGCAACCATCGGTTCTCCGTTTGGTAGCACCACCATCGTAAATACGATAGCAAAATACACCGACGAGGGTTTTCCTGTAACGATAAGCAGCAAGTCGGGTACTGACCCAGCCGATATAATTACTTATACGTATAGCTGTGATTAATAGGTAGTTGGCGAAGTTTTGTATGTTTTTATATGCAATTCCCCAAAAATTTATTGACGCAAAAATGCCAAATAAAATTATTTATTTGGCATTTTTGGTTTTTGGTGGGTTCATTCTAACCCTAACTCACAACTTAAAACGGTAAGTCGTCGTCTTGGGCTGTGGTGTTAAAGTTGGGTGCTGGCTCGTGGCTTGCGCTTGGCATTGGTACGCTGCTTGGGGCGGGCGCATCGCTGCCGCCGCCTGCGGCGGCGGGTTCCAGCTTCCACGCTTTCACGCCCGTGTACCATTTGTTCATGTATTCTCGGCTCTCGATGTTTATCGAGGCTTTTATCGCCTGACCGATTTTATACCTCTTAATGTCCTCCAATTTTTCGCCCCAAAGCTCCACGTGTATCTTGCGTGGAAACTGTCCGTCCATGGTTTCCAAAATAAATCCGCCCTTGCGCCAGGCGTTTCCCGTGTTGGCATTTGTGCCAGTTTGTTCGTCGAGTAGCTGTGATAGCGTACCCTCAATTTCTAAATTACTTGCCATGATTAATATAGTTTATGTTTTGTTTTTATGGTGCAAATGTACGATTATTTATACAAATTTTTGTGTTTTTGGCGTTTTTTAGATTTATTCCAAGTCAAATAAATTGCTTACGCCCACCGTCCTCGAAAAATTAAAGCCCTCCGCAAAATTTACATTAATTGACCTGCCAAAATCCCTGCCTCGTGCCTGTATAAAATCCCAAAAGGTCTTAGATGAAATCGGCGTTTCGGGCTGCGAGCTATCCATTTCGTCGTAAAACTGCGAAGAAAACGCCCTAATTGCCCTAATTTTTGTTTCAAACTCTGCGCTAATATCCACCACAAAGTTAGGCATCAAATGCGTATCTTGTATATAATGGTACAACGCTTTGGGGCGGTGCGGCGTTTGTTCTTGGTCGTTGTAGCTCGTTTTTATCTTCAACAATCCGCTATAAAAGCAAGCATCAGCCACCAATTTTGCCGCCTTTGCGTGGTCGGGGTGGCGGTCTTGCAGCGCATTCGCCAGCACAATGGTGGGTTGCGTGTGCCGCAGTTGCGCCATTATTTTTAGTTGGTTTTCGGCGTTGTTCTCAAAAAAACCGTCGGGCATTCCCAAGTTCACTCGGTAAGCAATGCCCAAAATATCCGATGATTTTTGAGCTTCCTTCGCCCGCAGCTCCGCTGTGCCTCTCGTGCCCAGCTCGCCTCGGGTCAGGTCCACGATGCCCACTTTTTTGCCTTGCGCTATGTGTTTTAGCAATGTGCCGCAGCAGGCAAGCTCTACGTCGTCGGGGTGGGCAGCAAAAGCCAAAATGTCTAATTTCAATGGATTGAATGTATAAAAATGTGTTCGTATTGTTTGCAAAGATGTTCAAAAAAGCCCAATTTTCATAATTTTATCCGCATTTTTACGCAAAAATTATTTGGGTTTTATAAATTTCCCCAGCACTTTTTCAATGGTGCATAGAGTTTCCGAGGTCAGCCACTTTGCCATTTTGCACCCTTAGTATGCGCCCAGGAAACTGGTCAATCATCAAATAATCGTGCGTAGCCATCAGTACCGCCGTGCCGTTTTGGCTTATATTCAGCAGCAGTTTTAGTATTTCTTGCGAGGTATCTGGGTCTAAATTGCCCGTAGGTTCGTCGGCAATAATGGCTAACGGATTGTTTAGCAATGCCCTGGCTATAACCACACGCTGCTGCTCGCCGCCCGACAGCTCGTAGGGCATTTTATAATCCTTGGTTTTTAGCCCCACAAGTTCCAGCACTTCGGCGATGCGTGCGTCCATTTCGGCTTTGTTTTTCCAGCCCGTGGCTTTTAGCACAAACAGCAGGTTTTCTTTCACGCTTCTATCCGTGAGTAGCTGAAAATCCTGAAAAATAATGCCCAGTTTTCGGCGTAAAAACGGTATGTTAGCCGATTTTATTTTTTTAACATCGTGGTCGGCTACCGTAATTTCGCCCGTTTGCAGCGGAAGCTCGGCGTACAGCGTTTTGAGCAGGCTGCTTTTGCCGCTGCCCGTTTTGCCCACCAGATACACCAGCTCGCCAGGTGCTATCGAAAAGTTTACCTCCGACAAAACCAGACTTTTCTTCTGAAAAATATCTGCATTTTCTATATGTATGATGGCGTTCATCTAAGAATCAAAAAATTTCTTCAAAAATACATCAATTCTATCATAAGCTATCCACATAATTTTGCAAATAACCAAAATTCGGGCATAGCGCACCATTTTTTGTGATAGATGCCCTTAAAATACTCGGCGACTCAAAGCCCTGCGCCATCAAAAACGGAATAAAATGCGCCATCAGTTGTGCGCTAAACTCCTCCGATGCGCTTTTGGGCAGCTCGCAGGGCAGGTTGTCCACCGCCATAATGTCTATGCTTTGCGGCTGGTAGGGCGCTATTTCGCCGCCCAGTTGTGCGTGGTAGCCCATTACTGGCTCGGCTATGGTGGTGGCACGGCTGGTGGCTGGCACCGAGCCGTTTATGTCGCAGCTCACGTCGGCTATGGTTTTTATGCTAAATTGGGGCTGCGCCATGTCGTTTAGCTCAAAGAGCCTCGGCGATTTTTCATGCCAAAACATACAGTTTACCAGGAAATCCGTGGTTTTTGTATATGCCCCAAATGCGCTTTGGTACAGCTCGGGTGCGCCAAAAAACTCCCTGCGCTCGTAGCCTTGGTCGGTAATTCGCTCGTAAAGTTGGGCGGTTTGCACTTGGGTGAAAACGGCTTTTGGCTGTGGTTTGTTCAGGTATTCGTCGTTGGTTATTTGGGCAATGCCCGCAAAATTCAGCAGTTCCATTGCACCTTTGGCTACCCTTCCGTTGCCAGTTACGGCTATTTTTACGGCACCAAAATCCATGTTTTCAATCTTTTTTTGCAAACTTAGGTAGTCGGTGTAGGTGTGCGCTGGCGGCAAATCAAAGTTTTTTGTGCGCTTGCCCCAAGCCAGCAAACCGTTGTATGCGCCCACCACACCCGCAAAATGCCCGAAAGCCACCGTTCGCACGCCCTCGTCGTTGGTTAGGTACTCGTAGTCTATGGTGCGTATTTTTTTTTGCAAAAGCGTGCGCAGCAGTTCCTTGTTGTGCGCTTGTTTTTTTGCGGTATGCGAAAAAAAAATGTAGTTTTTCTCCGCCAACAAATTATTTATAAGCACCTCTTTTACGCCCATGAGTAAGTCGCAATCCGCCAAATTTTCGGTTATTTTACACCCCGCATTTGCATATTCTTGGTCGGTATAGCAGCGGTGTGTGGCTGGCTGCACCATTATTTTTGTGTTGGGGTAATGGGTTGTTATTTCTTGGCAATGCGCTGGCGTAAGCGGCGTTCGGTGGTCTTTTGCTTCTTTTAAAATGCCTAATGTAAACGGTTTCATGGCGTGGCTTTGTGGTTACTCGGGTACAAAGGTAGCATATTTTGGCATTTTTTTAGCCCTATTTCCATTGCCAAATGCACTGAAAATAGGGCTATGTTTTAGCGTTGTTTTTTGCCTCAATTTACCTCAACAACTTTTTAGCACCCAGCGGGCTACTCAAAAAATAAATGCCTTGTGCGTAGCTGCTTAGGTCTATGATGGTTTCGGAGCTGGTGGCGCTTAGTTGCTTAATTTGCTTGCCCGTGGCATCGGTGAGCGTAAGGGCAATTGGGTACCTAAGCCCATCGCCCGCAAACCGCACCTTGTAGCAATTGCTTGGCATGGGTGTAATTTGCCAGGTGTTTGCGGTGGGTGGCACAGGTTTTTCGTCCACACGCAGGTCTTTAAACTTTACCACCCAAGCATCGTAGCCACCCGAGTTTGGTTGCTGGGTTGGGTTACAACTGGTAACGCCCACGGCTACCAAGTCGCCTTGTTTGTCTATCATGCCGTTGTAAAAGCCCTCTAACCCCACGCCATCTATAAACTCCTCCCAGAGTACTGCGCCTGTGCTGCCGTCTATTTTCATAATCCAAGCCATTACTGCACCCGGTCCGCCTGGCACTTCGGGCGGACGGTCATACTGCCCGAGCATGTAGTATTCGCCGTTGTTTTTTGGATCGGCTAATATTTTAAAAATATAGTCGTAGCGTATGTTTCCGTAGCATTTTTTCCACATTACCTGCCCTTGTGGGTTAATGCGCAGCACAAAGCCATCGGTGAAGCCCGAGCTGTGGTTTTGTACAATGCTGTCGTTGGAGCTGCTTACGCTCGTGAGTATGTAGTCGCCGTTTGGAGCTATTACAAACGAAGTGCCCGACTCCGTAAGCCCCCCTCCATAGTAGTGGTGGGTTACTTGGGTGGCTTGTAGGTTCATAGTGGCGAACATAATGGAGGTATTTATACCTCCTACATCGTAGCTGCCTATCATGGCTACGGTGCTGTCGTTTACTTGCTTTACCGCTACAGCATCGCCCCCCAAACTATTGGCTGGGCAGTAAATGGCTTGGTTTAAATTAAAAGGGAAAGTTGGTCTAAACTTAACATAGTAGGGCGCACTTTTGCCAGAAACAAGAAATGGATAGTTTGGATTGTTTTTAGATTTTGTATATCCCACTGCAACCAAGCTACTGTCGTGTAGCTGGGTGATGTTGATGCCAAAGTCTGCGCCTCCTGGTGCGTACATTGTTTTTTGCCATGTTAGGTTGTAGTTGGCATCGAACTTAGCTAAATAAGCGTCTAAATTGTTAAACCCAGGTGTATATAAATCTGGAGACTGTCCTGTAATGGCAAACCCGCCGTCGTTGGTATTGGTTATTCCGCCCGAAAACGACCACATTTTGGCGGGTACGCATAGGTGCTGCGCAAAGTTTCCGTTGCTATCCAATATACTTAG
>JAYUJN010000044.1:0-19298 GCA_043765195.1 Bacteroidota bacterium
CTACGGTGCGTAAACTTCGGCGTTTTGAATGATGTACATCATGTCGTAAACATCGGTGGCGTTGAGCTGTAACTTGCCTTTTACGCACAGCCACTGGTCGGTTTTGAACTTTTGTTTTTCTTTTTTGAACTTTAAAGCCACTACGGTTTCGGGTCCGGCACCACCGCAAAAAAAGCACGCCGCAAACGGGTACTTGCTCAACACATATATGCCCGCAAACACATCTACTGGCACTATGTAGCCTGTAATATACACTTCTTTGCCCTGAAAAACGTTCACTTTTGCGCCAAATGTAGGGTAAAAAGCGTCCATATCTTCGGCTGGCACGTATTTTTTTGTGTATTTTACATCACGGAGCTGCTCCCAACTCAGGGGCAATTGTGCTTTTGAAACAAAGGCATTGCACAAAAAGAAAATGGATAGCGCACCGAAAAAATAGTATTTATTCATGGTTTATAGCCTGGGCAATGGGTGTAAAATACGCCAAAACGGCGGGAAGTATGGCAGCCAAAATGGCTACGAAAAAACAAGCTGCCAGCAAAATTAGTTCGTTGGGTTGCAGCATAAAGAACGAATTGAACTGGTACTGAAAATTTTCGGCTACCTGCTGTGCCAAGGCAAACAACGCAATTCGGCTGCACAAAATACCGATGCCGTAGCCAAACACCACCAAAAAAATGGCTTCGAACAGCACCAAAATGCCCAACTGCCACGGCTGTGCGCCCATGATGCGCATGAGCGCAAGCTCTGGTCGGCGCTGCTGTACGTTGTTAAAAACCGCTATAAAAATACTGATGCCCGAAACCAACATAATGAGCCACGCCAAGGCTGTAAGCGCAGATTCGCCCACGCCCAGCAGCGTAAGCAAGCGATTGATTTCGATATTAGGTAGGGCAGCCTGCAAATTTGTGCTGGTATTTACATAGCGGGGCAGCTGCATGAGCGCCATGGGCGTTTTAAATTTGAGCAGCATCGCCGTTATTTCGGGCGGCTCTGCCTGCTCGCCCTCATGCTGATGCACACGCCAAATGCTACCTAAGTTACACACCACCAACTGATTAAGCAACGACTGCGTGGGTTGCAAAATGCCGACTACGGTATAAGCATTGGCTTTGTGTTCGTTTTCTTCGGCATTTTGGGTGCCGTGCGTGCTGTAAAACTGGCTACCAATTTTTAGTTGGTATTTTTGCGCAATTTCCGCCCCTACGCACACCTCAAAATCTTGGCTAAAAAGCCGACCTTTTGCTATTTTTACGCCAAAATGCGCAATATATTGGCTATCGCTGCCCACTATTTTGTAGTTTTGGTAGCTATCGCCATACGCCAGCGGAATGGCGGTGCGCACCAGCTTATGCTTGGCTATTTTTTGCGCATCTGCCCAAGAAATGTTGCCCGTAGGCGCATCTACCTGAAAAAGCGCCGACAAAACCAACTGCAACGGGCTGCCTTTTGCGCCCACAACCATGTCTATGCCCGCTATGTTTGTCTGAAATTTTTGGGTAATTTGGTTGTAAGCGTACTGCAAAACGGCGATTAAACCAACCGAAAAAGCCACCAAAACAATGCTCAAAACCGCATTGAGCGGCTTATGAAACGTATTTTTTAAGGCAATATTGAATAAATTCATAGCTGTAAACTGTGGTTAAAATACGATTTTAGGCGTGCGTCGTGCGTTACCACAACCAATGTAGTACCCAAGGCTTGGCACTGGTTTTGGAGCAATTGCGCCACGGCGTGGCAGTTTTTATCGTCTAAGCCCGAGGTAGGCTCGTCGGCGAGCAGCAGCTTGGGGCTGTTGATGAGCGCACGGGCTATGGCGACCCTTTGCTGCTCGCCCGCACTAAGCGTGTAGGGTTTTTGCAGCAGTTTTTGGGTTATGTTTAGGCTTTCGCATAAATGAAATAGTGCGTTTGGCGGCGTTTTTTTATGGGCAAAAAATGGCGCAGCCAAAATGTTTTCTTTCACCGAAAGTGCGGCTATAAACAGGCTTTTTTGGGACACAATGCCTATGTTTTTTCCCCGAAATACGTCTAATTTATCTTTTTTAAGCTGGTTTATGTCTGTGTCATCTATCAAAATTTTGCCTGTTTTAGGCGCAAGCAAACCTCCGATGAGGTGCAGCAAGGTGGTTTTGCCCACGCCGCTCTCGCCCACCACCAGCAAAGGCTCGGTAGCCGATGCCGAAAAATCGGGAAAATAAAACGTATTTTGGGCATCGTAGCCAAAGCACAGATTTTTTGCGGTAAGCATCTATCGTAAAATATTAAGGTGTAAATGTACAAAAAACCGCTATTAAAGTGGTATTAAATTCCGAAAATGCCCAAAATATACTAACTTTGTAACATCGCACTTTTTAAAACCCAATGCAGCGTATTACAGTTATTATTCCAGCTTACAACGAAGAAAAATCCATCGGATTGGTGATAAACGACATTCCGAAAAATTTGGTGCATGAAATCATCGTAGTAAACAACAACTCCACCGACCAAACGGCTGCAAAAGCCCAAGAAGCGGGCGCAACCGTGCTGCACCAGCCCCTGCAAGGGTACGGAAATGCGTGCCTAAAAGGCTTGGCGTTTGTGCAAGAAAGCGAAAAAAAGCCAGATATTGTGGTGTTTTTAGATGCCGATTACAGCGACCACCCCGAAGAAATGGAAAAATTGCTCACACCCATTTTTGAGGGAAAAGCCCAAATGGTTATCGGCTCACGTGCCTTGGGCAAACGAGAAAAAAACTCGATGATGCCGCAGCAAATTTTTGGTAACTTACTGGCTACAAAACTTTTATATTTATTTTATGGCGTAAAATACACCGACTTAGGTCCGTTTAGAGCCATTACCTACACGGCACTTACCCAAATAAATATGCAAGACAAAACCTACGGCTGGACCGTAGAAATGCAACTAAAAGCCGCCAAACTAAAAATACCCGCCACCGAAATAGCCGTGAGTTACCGCCGCCGCATAGGCACTTCAAAAATTTCTGGTACGGTAAAAGGCACGGTTTTGGCGGGCTATAAAATAATTACCACCATTTTCAAATACCTTTAAATGACCCTAATTTTTGCTTATTTTTTGGTTGTTGTATATGGTTTTTCTATGTTTTTTATTTTTGCTTTCAATGTGTGGCAAGGCTATTTGGTGTTTTTGTTTTATAAATACAAGCAAAAACCCGCAGCGGTTTTACCCAAAATTTTGCCGCAAAACCTGCCCGTAGTTACCGTGCAACTGCCCATATACAACGAAATGTACGTGGTGGCTCGCCTGCTAAACCAAGTAATGCTGCTCAATTACCCCAAAAACAAGCTGGAAATACAACTACTCGACGACAGCACCGACCAAACGACCGAGATAGCAGCCAAGATTATAGCAGAAATGCGCCTAAAAGGCATTGATATACAGCACATTAGGCGCAAGGAGCGCACGGGCTACAAGGCAGGTGCGCTGGCAGAAGGTTTGGGGGCGAGCAAGGGCGAGTTTTTAGCCATTTTTGATGCCGATTTTTTGCCGCAGCCCGATTTTTTGCTCGAAATGTTGCCTATGTTTTACGAAAACGAAAAAATTGGGCTGGTGCAGAGCCGCTGGGGGCATATAAACGAGGCAGATGGCTGGCTTACGAGGCTGCAAGCGTTTTTTCTCAACGCACATTTTACCGTCGAGCATTTGAGCCGCAAACAAGGCGGCGGTTTTATAAACTTTAATGGCAGCGGCGGCATTTGGCGAAAAACCTGCATTATAGATGCTGGCGGCTGGAGCGCCGACACCCTCACCGAAGACCTCGACCTTAGTTACAGGGCGCAGCTAAAAGGCTGGGCGTTTGGGTATATGCCCCAAGTAACATCGCCTGCGGAGCTGCCCGCAAACATAAATGCGCTGAAAAGCCAGCAGCACCGCTGGAACAAAGGCGCAGCCGAATGCGTGCGAAAAAACCTACTTAACGTACTGAAAAACAAACAGATAGGCTACAAAACCAAGCTCCACGCCATATTCCATTTGGGCAACAGTAGCATATTTTTGTGCATTGCCGTGGGTGCAATTTGCAGTTTGCCGCTGTTTGTTTTAAGCCAAAAATTTGTGTTTTTACACGTATTTTTTCGATTAGGTTCGTTTTTTTTATGCGGCTTTTTCTTGCTCATCATCTTTTTTTGGACGAGCTACGAAGCCAAACCCAAGAATTTTTTGCGCTTTTTAGGCAGGTTTGTCGGCTTTATTTCGGTGAGTATGGGTTTGAGTTTGTACAACAGCATCGCCGTTTTGGAGGGTTATTTGGGCATAAAAACGCCCTTTGTGCGCACCCCAAAGTTCAGCCAAAACAAGGACATCAACCCGACTGAAAACGTGTATTTGAGCCAAAAATTTCCTGTTTTTTCCCTGTTGGAATTTGCTTTTGCGCTGTATTTTGCCTTTGGTATTTGGCTTAGTTTTTATTTTAAAGATTATAGCTTGATCATTTTTTATGTGCTGCTATGCGGCGGTTTTGGGGTGGTGAGCCTAAAAAGTGTGTTTCAGTTTTTGAATAAAAGCGCAACTTGATTTTTTGGGTAAAAAACCCGCTACAAAACCAATAAAAATTGCTTTATTTCTGGCATTTTTGTAACAAAATACCCATTTTTGTAACTAACGAACAAAACAAAACCCAATAATTTTTAAACAAGCATAAATGAAACACCTTTTTTCTTTGTATTGTGCGATGCTCGCCTGCGGCGTGGCTATGGCGCAAACTACCCGCATCGATTTTGTGGAGTACGAGCTGCCCAACGGGCTAAAAGTGCTGCTGCACGAAGACCACAGCACGCCCATAGTTGCCGTAACGATGATGTACCACGTGGGCTCTAAAAACGAAAACCCAGCACGAACTGGCTTTGCGCACTTTTTCGAGCATTTGCTCTTCGAGGGGTCGGACAACATAAAACGTGGCGAAATAGACAAATACGTAGCCAACGCTGGCGGCACGCTCAATGCCAATACTTGGTACGACCGCACTTTTTACCACGAGGTGCTGCCCAGCAACCAACTGGCACTCGGCTTGTGGATAGAAAGCGAGCGCATGATGCACGCCAAAGTGGAGCAAAAAGGCATAGAAACCCAACGCCAAGTGGTAAAAGAGGAACGCCGCCTGCGCATAGACAACCAACCCTACGGCAGGTTGCTGGAAGAAGTAATGGCTCGCTGCTACAAAGTACACCCCTACAAATGGTCGGTAATAGGCTCTATGGAACACTTAGATGCGGCAGTAGAAGCCGATTATGTGAATTTTTACAAGACTTTTTATGTACCAAACAACGCCATACTAAGCATAGCTGGCGACATTACGCCCGCCGATGCAAAAAAAATGATTGCCGATTATTTTGGTCCAATACCCAAAGGCATAGGCACGGTGCCTCGCCCCAGCCCCGATGCCGAGCCTGCGCTCACCGCCGAAATAAGAGATAGTACCTTTGACAACATTCAGCTACCCGCCCTCGTAATGGCTTACCGTGTGCCGCAGCAGGGCAGCACGGACTATTACGCCATTTCGATGCTCAACCAACTGCTCTCCGACGGCGAAAGCTCACGGTTTCGTAAGGCGATGGTGAATGAGCAACAAAACGCCGTGGAGGTGGGCAGTTTTCCGCTGAACCTCGAAGACCCAAGCGTGGTGGTGATGTTTGCCATAGCCAACTCGGGCTATACCAACCGCAATTTGGAAAAAAGCATAGACGACGAAATAACCAAGGTGCAAAACGAACTTGTGAGCGAGCAGGAGTTTCAAAAACTAAGAAATCAGGTGGAAAACAACCTAATTTCGGGCTATACCACCATGATAGACCGTGCCGAAGCGCTGGCAAACTACAAAATGTACTTTGGCGATGCCAACCTGATAAACTCCGAAATAAACAAATATATGGCTGTAACCAGAGCCGACATACAAAGGGTGGCGAAGCAATATTTTACCAAAACGAATAGAATTGTGCTGGATTATCTGCCCAAAAAATCTTAACTCTACCCAAAAAATAAACTACAAATAATAAAAAACTAAAATGAGATACCTTAAATATTGCCTTTTACTTTGCTTTTTGGTGGCAACTGAACTTGCTATGGCGCAAGTGGACCGCACCAAAGCACCCACGCCAGGCGCAGCACCCAAGATACAAATAGGCAAAGCCAAAACTTTTGTGCTGGAAAACGGACTGCAAGTAATTGTGGTAGAAAACCACAAAGTGCCTCGGGTTTCGGTGCAAATAAGTGCCGACACCGACCCCGTGCTGGAAGGCGAAAATGCTGGACTATCGGACGTGGCGGGCAGCCTCATGCAGCGTGGCACAACCACCCGCAGCAAAGAACAAATAGACGAAGCCATAGATTTTATGGGCGCATCGCTGAGTAGCTCCGCCAACGGCGTGTACGCCTCGTGCCTGACCAAACACCTACCAAAAGTGCTGGATATAATGAGCGATGTGCTTATAAACCCGAGTTTTCCGAAAACGGAGCTGGAAAAAATCGTGAAACAACAGCTATCTGCCTTGGAACTGGCTGCCGAAGACCCCAACGCCATGATGAGCAACCTGAGCGATGTGCTGGTTTTTGGCAAAAACCACCCTTACGGCGAAATTACTACACCAAAAACGGTGCAGCACATCACGCCCGAAATGTGCGAGCAATACTACAAAACCAACTTTTTGCCCAATGTTTCGTACATGGTGGTGGTGGGCGACATTAGCCCCGAAAGTGCCATTTCTCTTGCAAAAAAATACTTTGACGGCTGGAAAAAAGGCAGCTATGCGCCTACCAACTACGCTGTGCCTCAGGGCATTGCGAAAAACCAAGTGGGTTTTGTGCCAAAAGCGGGTGCGGTGCAATCGGTGGTGCGCATATCGCATACCACGGACCTAAAACCTGGCACAAGCGATGCCCTAAAAATGGACGTGGTGAACAATATACTGGGCGCATCGAGCTATTCGAGGCTTTTTATGAACCTAAGAGAGGACAAAGCCTACACTTATGGCGCATATTCGAGCTACGATGCCGACCGCCTTGTGGGTAAGTTTGGGGCGGAAGCCAGCGTGCGTTCGTCGGTTACAGACAGTGCGATTACGCAGTTTTTGTACGAACTAAACCGCATTAGAACCGAGCCTGTAAAGGAGGAGGAACTGGCGCAAGTAAAAAACATTTTGAACGGGAATTTTGCCAGAGCCTTGGAAAACCCACAAACGGTGGCTCGTTTTGCACTCAATACCGCAAAATACAAGCTGCCTGTGGATTATTACGAAAATTATTTGAAAAACATTGCCGCCATTACCGCCGCCGATGTGCAAGAAACGGCTAAGAAATATATCAAGCCCGAAAATGCGTACATTATGGTGGTGGGCGACAAAAAAGTGGCGGAAAGTTTGGCGGGGTTTGGGGCTGTTTCGTTTTACGATGCGCTGGGCAATGTAGCCAAACCAGTAGCCGAATTGCCCAAAGACCTTACCGCTAACAAGGTGATAGATAATTATATAAAAGCGATAGGCGGCGAGGGCAACATCAAAAAAATGAAAACGCTGGCGGTGAAAATGAGTGCGGAAGTGGACGGCACGGAGCTGACGATAGTGCGCAACTACAAAGCGCCGAATTTGTATAGTGAGGAAATAAAGGTGAAAATAATGAGCTTGCAAAGCAGGGTTTTTGACGGTAAAAAAGGTGTGAGCAAGAGCATGGGCAGCCCCACTACCGAGCCTAAAAACGACGAGCTGGACGAACTAAAATTTGATGCTTGTATTGTACCCGAGATTTATTTGGGTGAAATGGGCGCAAAAATGGCACTTTTGGGCAGCGAAGACCTAAATGGCGTGCTTTGCTATGTGGTGCAAACTACGTTTGCGGGCGGCAAGGTGCATACCGATTTTTTTGATGCCGCCACGGGTTTGAAGCTGCGCAGCAGCCAAACCACCGACGGACCCGAGGGCAAGCTAACCTCGAGCAGCGAGTACGGCGATTATGTGGAGGTTTCGGGTGTGAAAATGCCCATGAGTTTGGTGCAAACCGTGGGTGGGCAAAAAATAAAAGCCAAAGCCACCAGCATGGTAGCCAACGGAAAAATGAGCGCAAAAATGTTTGTGGTTAAGTAGGCGGTTGGTTGTGGATAGGTTTTTTGTCAAAAAGAAACACAGCAGAGAAAACGAATTATAAAAAAACCCACGCCGAAGGCGTGGGTTTTAAATAAGCAAAAGAATAAACAAAATCATTGGAAAATCTAAATTTGTCCGTAAATTTGTCCGTGTCCGTAAAAACGTCCGCAAATAAAGAAATAACCCATGATAAATGTAAAATATTATTTAGACAAGGCAGATAAAAGCAAAAACTATCCGATTCATCTTGTATTACGCCAAAAAGAAGTGCAAATAAAAGTTGCAACTGGCGAAAAAATAATGAAAAAAGACTGGGATAATAAAAATCAAGTCGTCAAAGAAACCGAATACAGGCATAAGTCTATTAATAAGTTCCTGAATTTTCTGAAACAGGAAGTTGAAAAATACTTTGAAACTGCGCCACATTCAATGTTTACCGAAAAAAATGTCAAAGAAAAAATTCAGTCGCTTGTCATAACCCGAAGAGAAAATACGGATATAAACATCGTGTGCGAAGATGTATCGGGCTACGAAAACAAAGAAAAAATAACATTTGTAGATTTATTTGCAGGTGCGGGAGGATTTAGTGAGGGCTTTTTGCAAGCCGAATATGAAAATAAATTTTACGATTTCAGATTAGGTAGTGATATAAACGAAAATTGCGAACTTACACACCTTGCAAGGTACAACTATCAACTTGGGCTCGATGCCGAGTTTTTGCGTCAGGACATAACTGAACCCGACTTTTTAGATAATTTTTTAAAAAAACTCAAAGGAAAAGAAATAGACATCGTTTGTGGTGGTCCGCCATGTCAAAGTTTTAGTTTGGCAGGAAAACGCAAAAAATTTGACAAAAAAGATGATTTATTCGCACATTATCTCAAAGTAATTAGGCAATTACGCCCAAAATACTTTGTAATGGAAAATGTAAAAGGTATATTGACAAAAGAAGAAGGCAGAATTAAAGATATGATTTTACAAGAAATTAGGTCAATCGTAGATTTAAAGGAATTTAGCCAATTGATTCATTTTGTGGCTCAACTTAGCAAAACAGAAACTGAACAACCTTTTATTTTAGAGTGTTTTAATATGCGTTTGGCTTTTGAAAAAGCAACTGACAAAGATTATGAGCAATTGAAAAATAATTATATTTTAAGTTTAGAGAACAAATTCAGGTTATTAACGCCAAAGATTGTTGATTATAAAACAAGTAAAACCGATAAAAATGTAAGTACCATCAGGCACGGGTTTAATTTGCTAAAACGAAGTAAAGAACTGGCATATATCCGAAAAAAAGTTATCAATGAAAAAGCATTTTCTGACTTAGATAATGATTTTTTTGCATACGATTTTGATGATTTTTTAACTTCTATTGAACCAGAAACCATTGTCGAAAAAATACATTTAGCCTTCCATAATTTGAAACCTAAACAAGATTACTTAAAGGAAATAAATCAGATTATTGCTGCACTTGAAATATTTTCATACTCTTTTGATGAGTGCGTAAATGGCTTAAATCCCTTTGTACTGAATGCAAAAAAGGAAAAAGAATTTGAAGAAATACTCTCACACATACGCCTCTATAAAATTGAAAAGCCTTTTGTGGCACTCGCTTCAAATTATGGTGTGCCACAAAATAGAGAACGGGTTTTGTTTATTGGTTGCCGAAAAGACCAAAAAATGATAACGGATATTCCTCCAACGGTAAAAGAAAATGAGAAGGTAAATGTTTTTGAAGCACTACACGATTTGGATTTTGTGGGAAATGATGAAGAGCAATTCGATTATAAAAAAATAGATTTAAAGGCTAAATATAATGGCTCAACCGAAAAAATGCTATCGCTGGTACAAAAGCGAAATATAGATGGTAAGCCGAACGAAAAGCAAGGCTTGAGCTATGCCGAGTGGTCTAAAAAAGGACGTTTGAATAGAAGATTTGCCTATGCCAAAAACCCTTTTTACGTTAGAAATTTTGAGGAACTTGAAAATAATTTAACGCATCTGGTTGCTCCGTTGCACAACCATAAAACGAGTAAGCATAGTAATATTGTTTCCGAAAGACTTGGAGTAATTTTAGAAAATGGAAAATATGAATCAGCAAAAGCTAAATTAATTACGTTGAATCTCGCTTCTGAAAAGAGAAATTACAATGTTTTAAAGGCTAATCAGCAAAGTCCAACTATTATGACTATTGCCGACGATTATATCCATTATTCAAATCCGAGAGCCTTAACTGTTCGGGAAATGGCTCGTTTACAATCGTTTGATGACTCATTTGTGTTTCAGGGTAAACGAAACACAGGAGGAAACGAGAGAAAAAACAATGTGCCTCAGTGTACATTAGTAGGAAACGCTGTTCCGCCCTTAATGGCGAGAGCGATTGGAATAGAAATCTTAAAAAATATAAGGTAATGATTTTAGACGAATTCAAACAGCATTGTATTACGCATAAGTCAGATGTTTTAGTACAGAAATATTTAATAGAAAATGGTACACATTTTTTTGATAAAATTAAAACTGGAGAAGAATTCGATTTTAAAAAAGACATTGCTTCAAAATTAGACGTTCACATTAGAGATATTGTTGTAGTAGGTTCTGGAAAACTTGGATTTAGTTTAAAGCCAGAAAAAGATACCCCTGGACTGTATTTATTTAAAGAGTTTGATTCAAAAAAAACTTCAGATTTAGACATTGCAGTTGTATCGACAACACTTTTTGATAATGCACTCAAAAATTTATATACACACACTTCTTACTATAAAAACACTTGGCCTGACAGAAATGATTTGGCGAAATATGTATTAAAAGGTAAAATTGCAACTCGCTTTTTGCCTGTAGAGTTTACACTTACCAAAGAAATTGCAAATGTTCAAGAACATTACCAAATGATGTACGGAAGAGAAGTTAACATTGAAGTTTACAAGTCGTGGTATTTTTTTGAGACTTATCATTCAGAAAACATTAAAAATATTCAAATAAATTTAATACGATAACAATGAAATTAAAAGAAAGCATTCCTTCAAACAGTCTTAAAATTATTGATTTATACAATAAAATTGACTCTGGATTGTTAGATACAAGTCCCGATTTTCAAAGAAAATTAGTTTGGAAAAAGCAGCATAAATACGCTTTTATACAAACAATTCTTTTAAATTACCCATTTCCCGAAATATATATCGCAAGTGCTGAAATGGATGTTCAAAATTTAAAAGCAAAAGAGATAGTTGTTGATGGACAGCAAAGGTTAAATGCGTTGATTGATTATATAAAAGGTAAGAATGACTTTAATAATCAGAATAAAGTAACATCCTTTGATAATTTATCATTAGAAGAGAAAAAAGAGTTCCTTAATTATTCTATCACAGTTAAGGATATGAAAGATATTGGTATGGAAAATATCAAAGAAATATTCAGACGAATTAATAGTACCGATTATTCACTTAACGCAAATGAAGTAATAAATGCTCAGTTTGGTGATGGTGAGTTTGCAATATTTTGCAAACAACTTGCCGATAAGGATTATGAGGTTTCAGAAAATGAAACAGATGTGATTATAGATGTTGAGCATAGGCTATTAATAAATGATTTTTTAAAGAGAAACAATGTGTTTTCTGACAATGATATTAAGAGGATGTTTGATTCAAATTATATCATGTTGATTGCTGCAACAATTTTAGAAGGAAAATACTTTGGGAGAAACTTGAAAATAAACCATTACTTAGAAAAGTATAATTTAGAATTTGATAGCTACGAAGAAATTTTAAAAAAAGTCGTTAATTCTGTTAAAATTATTGACAAATTAAAGTTTCTTGAAGATAGTTATTGGTTTAATAAAGCCAATTTGTTCACACTATTAATTGAGTTTAATGATTTAAATGAGGCTAATTTGAATTTAGATAAATTAGAACAAAGTTTGTTAGAAATGGAAAACAAAGTGGATATTTATTTTAATGGTGACGAAGAGCAAATAAAATTATTGTCATCTGATGAAACTAAATATTTTGAAGTATCAAGACAAGGAAGTCATGAACTTGCAGCAAGAGAACATAGAGGAAAAGTTATTAAGGATTTAATTACTAAGTCATTAAAAGAAAAAGTTGCAACAAAAGTAAGTGAGAATCCTTATTCAAAAAATATTGCCTATCTGAAAGAAAAAGAAATTAACTATTCAATTTTAATTCCAACAAACACTGGATTAATTAAGAATATTATGGATGCAACTTCATCTATTAGGGAGTTTTTGAAAACTATGTTAATTCATGATTATGATACGCAAGAATTTGGCCCAAATCATAAAGTTAAATTAATAGGTAAATTAATCAATTTAGATAACGAAGTTTCAACTGAAATATCTCTGTACCGTTCAAATGGAAGAGGTGATTATAGGATATGGTTTACTGATTTAAAATCATTTGCTAGTGCAGAGGAAGAATTAGCTTTGATAATTAAAAGTGGTGTAATTAATGTTTTGAATGTTTCAAAGATTGATTACTCTACACATAATTTATAGACAAAAACAATATTTTGCTTCAACAAGGAATTATCACACTTGACCACCTTATAAAACGAAAAATTACGGGAAGTGTCGTTGAAAAAGGTCCGATTTTTAAAATAAAACCAAATTCACTGGATTTATTGTTTCCACCGAGTAAATCGTACAGTTTGTTGGTTTAGTTTGTTCAAATTGAGGTTGGTGCAATGACTCAAATTAATAAATTGAAGATTTGTAGTCCGTCACTTCGTAAAGCTCTAAACTCTTATATAAAAAAACTACCACACACACCTACGCCGCCAGCAGCGATAGCAACACCGTAATTTTGTCTTTGAGTTGTTTTCTATCTACTATAAAATCCAAAAAACCTGTTTCTTGCACCATTTCGGCGGTCTGAAAACCCTTGGGCAAATCTCTTTTTATCGTTTCTTTGATTACCCTTGGTCCCGCAAAACCGATGAGCGCCTGCGGCTCGGCAATGTTAAAATCGCCCAACATCGCAAACGAAGCCGTAACCCCGCCCGTGGTGGGGTCGGTCATCAGGGATATAAACGGCACGCCCGCCTGCCCCAGCAGGGCTAACTTTGCGCTGGTTTTTGCCATTTGCATCAGCGAGTACGGTGCCTCCATCATGCGTGCGCCCCCCGACTTGGATATGAGCAAAAAAGGTGTGTGCGTACTGCGGGCGTAGTCGGTGGCACGGGCTATTTTTTCGCCCACCACCGAGCCCATCGAGCCGCCTATGAAATCAAAATCCATGCACGCCACCACCAAACCAAAGCCGTTTATGGTGCCGTAGCCAGTGCGTATGGCATCGTTCAAGCCCGTTTTTTTCATGGCATCTTGCAGCCTATCTTTGTATGCCTTGGTATCTTTGAAGCCCAGCGGGTCGGCGGAGGTCATGTCCGCATCGAGCTCCACAAACTTGTTTTGGTCAAATAAAATTTTGAAGTACTCCACCGAACCTATGCGGGCATGGTAGTTGCATTTTACACAAATGTGCAGGTTTTCTTCTAATTCTCGCTGCGTGGAGGCAGCCTTGCACGAGGGGCATTTGAACCACAAACCGTCGGGCGTTTCTTTTTTATCGCTTGGGGCGGTATTTATGCCCTCTTTTTTTCTGTTGAACCAACTCATTTGCTACGTCTTAAAGGTTATTTTGGGCTACAAAATTAAAAAATATAAACGGAACTTGCATTTTATTTTTTTGCAAAAAGAGAAAATAAAACAACGCCTCCCCCAATAAAACAGAGCAATTTTCCCTTTAAAACAAAAAAACTCCCTCAATAAACTAAAAAACCCCCTATGCGGCGGAGCCGCATAGGGGGAGAAAACTAAAATAAAATTATCTAAATGCCTCTAAATCAAATTGTAACGAAAATCGCAACGTGTTTTGCAGCGGACTTACCTGCTGCACGCCGCCCGCACGGTTGGCGAAAGGTATGAGGTACGCAAAGTTGATGTTAAACACATTGTACTTTAAGCCCGTACCCAAAGTAAAAAACTGCCTGCCGCCCTTCGTTTGCGACTCATGAAAGTAGCCGCCACGCAGCGCAAACTGCTTGTCGTACCAATACTCCAAACCAGCCGCATAATTTATTTCTCTAAGCTCTTCCTTACCGCCGCCTGGCGCATCGCCAAACGAGCTAAATATGCCCTCTATTACATTTTTTGCAAACGGGTCTTGCCCCGACAAAATCTTGTACGAACCATCAGGATTTACCAAAACCCTACCAGTTATCGTGTCCCTATCATACACAGGGTTGGTAGGCACGAGCAATTTGTTGGCATCAGCCGTGATAGAAAGCGAGTTATATTCGTCCAAATCTATGGTTAGCCTGCTGCCCAAGCGCATATTACAAGGCAAAAAGTTGTCTTGCCCCGAAGAACTATACGCTATTTTTGCGCCAATGTTCGATATGTTAGCTCCAAATGCCAGCGTAGCATCGCTTACGCCAAGCAAAATTTCTTTTTCGTAATACAGCCCAATGTCGGCTGCACCCGTAATGCCCGCCCTGCTCACATCGGCTCCGCTACCAAAGCCCGAAGCCAAATTGCTGTAAATAAACCGCCCCGTAACGCTCGCCGAAAACTCGTCGGAGAGCTTGCGGGCATACGCCGCATCTACCGCAAACTCATTTGGGTTAAAAGTACCCGTGGTAGCACCCGTAATGTCGGTAAAAGTGATGTCGCCGAGCGAAAAATAGCGCAAAGACGCACCAAATGCCTGCACATCGTCTATTTTTTTATAAAAAGAAAGGTAAGAGAGCGAAATATCTGGCACCAACTTGCGCAACCAAGGCGTATAAGACACCGATACGCCCAAGCCTTCTTTGGCAAACGGCAATTTGGCTGCGTTCCAGTGCAAACTATTGGCATCGGCTATGGTGGCTGCGCCAGCCTCGCCCATGCCGCCCTGCCTCGAGTCGGGGGCAATCATCAAAAACGGTACGCCCGTAGTAATGGTGTTCAGTTGGTTGGACAACTCCCCAAGATTGATGGTTACCTGTGCCTTAGATTCGAAACACGAACCAGTAAACATAAGTGCAGCCAAACAAGCCACACCCGATTTTTGTATTAAATTCATTTTTTTTACTATAATTTGCTGCTTTTTTTGTTTGCGTAAAGGTAAATATTTTTTATATATTAAAAGGTGATTTATTTTTAAAAATCTTACAAATAAGTATTTCGCTGTACTTTTATTTTTTTGCACAATTCTGAAAACAAAAATGTACTTTTGTACCCAATAAAAACGCACGCAATGAAAAAATATTATATCTGGGCTACATTTTTTTTGTTTATTTTTAACAATGCAGCCGTACAAGCGCAAGCGCAATCCGATTTTTCACCCCAAAAGTTTTTGGGCTACACGCTTGGGCAGCATTTTACGCCGCACCACAAGGTGGTGGCTTATTTTGAGCAGGTGGCGCAACGCACCAATACCGTAAAACTACAAACCTACGGCAGCACGCCCGAGCAGCGCAATTTGGTGGTGGCTTTTGTATCCTCGGCAAAAAACATAGCCAACTTGGCGCAGCTACAAGCCAACAATTTAGCCCTCGTAAACCAAGACAATGCACCGAAAACCGACGTTGTTTTTGTATGGCTAAGTTACAACGTACACGGCAACGAAGCTGCAGGCACAGAAGCCGCCATGCAGGTGCTGTACGAGCTAAGTTTGGCGCAAAACGACAGCATAAATACGTGGCTCGACCACGTGGTGGTAGCCATAGACCCATGCCAAAACCCCGACGGCAGAGACCGATACGTGAACTGGTACCAGCAGCATGTGGGCGCAGCACCCAACCCAAATTTAGATGCCGTGGAACACAAAGAACCCTTTCCGTCGGGGCGGTTCAACCACTATTTGTTCGACCTGAACAGAGACTGGGCGTGGCAAACCCAAACCGAATCGCAGGCTCGGGTAGCCATTTATAGGCAATATATGCCGCAAGTTCACGTAGATTTGCACGAAATGGGCGTAAACGAACCCTATTTTTTTGGTCCGGCTGCCGAGCCAATGCACCACACCATAACCAACTGGCAAAAGGAATACCAAAAAATAAATTCGGAAAACCTGGCTAAAACATTCGATAAAAACGGCTGGCTGTACTTCTCAAACGAAATTTTTGACTTGCTCTACCCAAGCTACGGCGACACCTACCCTACCTTTAATGGCGCAGTTGGGTTTACCTTTGAGCAGGGCGGCAGCGGGCAGGCGGGCATAGCCGCCACGGCTCAAAACGGCGAGCTGCTCACCTTGGCGCAGCGCACAGCCCACCACGTGCAGGCATCGCTGGCTACGGTAGAAACCGCCTACAAAAACCGCACAAAACTCATTGAGCAGTACGCCGATTATTTTTTAAAGGCACGCAACAACCCACAAACCGACTACAAAAGTTACGTGGTTTTACAAAATGCCAACACCAATACGCTGCTACAACTTTTGGATAAAAACGGCATTCAATACAGTTTTTTGCCCAAAAGCAACCTAACGGGCTACGATTATTTTAGCCAAAAAACAATGGATTTTTCTACCCAAGAGGGCGATGTTTTTATAAACGCAGCCCAGCCCATGGCAAATATGGTTCGGGTTTTATTTGAACCAAAGACCGTTTTGAATGACAGCCTAACCTACGACCTTACAGCTTGGTGCATGGCTTATGCGTACAATGTACCAATTTTTGCGCTAAAAAATGCCATAGATAGCCCAACAAAAAAACCAAATACCGCCGACTTTACGCAGGTATTGCAGCCGAGTTACGCATATATTTTTGGGTGGAATGCCATAAACGATGCGGCTTTTTTGGGCAATTTATTACAAGAAAAAATACAAGTGCGCTTTGCCAAACAACCATTTACCTACCAAAACAAAACCTGGCAGCAAGGCACGCTGGTGGTTACGCAGGCAGACAACCTAAAAGTGCCTGATTTTGCCAAAAAACTGCAAGCCATCTGCACCAAAAACAAGGTTTTGGCTACTGCCATAGCGGGTGCTTGGGGCGTGGGCGGCGTTAATTTTGGTTCTGGTTCGTTTGAGCTTTTGGCACAAAACGCCGTGGCTATGGTTACGGGCGAAGGCACTAACCCCACGAGCGTGGGCGAGGTTTGGCACTTTTTTGAGCAAGATTTAAAAATGCCCGTTACGATTTTGTCGGTGCAATCGCTGAACAATACCAACCTTTCTGCGTACAATACGCTGATTTTACCCGCTGGTAGCTACGAAAAAAGCATGGAAAAACTACTGGACTTTGCCGACAAGGGCGGAAATTTAATCGTTTTGGAGCAAGCCATCGACGATTTTGCGGCTACCGACAAAACGGCTCTGGGCAAGGCAAACATGGGCGAAAAAGAGGCGGATAAAGACCAAAACGACGTGGAAGAACCCTATAACACCCAAGAGCGCAGTGCGCTGAGTGAGGTGTCGGCGGGGAGCATTTATAAAATTAGCTTAGATGCCACGCACCCGCTGGCATTTGGGCTGGGCAACAAAACTTTTTGTATAAAAAACAACAGCAATACCTACAAATACCTAAAAAATGGCGCTAATCTTGGCTATTTTTCGGCAGATGCGCACGTATCGGGGTTTGTGGGCTATAAATTAAAGGCAAATTTGAGCGGAAGTTTGGCTATTGGTAGCGAGCAATACGGCGATGGGCGCATCGTGTATTTTACCGATTCGCCCATTTTCCGTGGTTTTTGGCAGGCGGGCAAGCTGTCGCTTGCCAACGCCATTTTTTTGAAGTAAGTTACTTATTCATCGCTTGCCAAAGCATATCTTTGAGCTGCAAAATATTGAAGCTCGTAAGCGAAGATATAAACACGCTGGCTACATCGGTGGGTAGCTCGGCTTGCATTTGCGCCATGAGTTCTTGGTCCAGCATATCGCACTTGGTGATGGCGAGCAGCCGCTGTTTGTGCATTAGCTCGGGGTTGTATAGCTCGAGCTCGTTGAGCAAAATCTGGTATTCTTTTAGTATGTTTGGGCTATCGCAGGCTATCATAAAAAGCAATATGGAGTTTCGCTCGATGTGCCGCAAAAAGCGTGTGCCTAAGCCCCTGCCCTCGTGCGCACCTTCGATAATGCCTGGAATATCCGCCATTACAAACGATTGAAAATCTCGGTAACTAACGATGCCCAAGTTGGGTACGAGCGTGGTAAACGGATAGTTGGCTATTTCGGGCTTGGCTGCGCTCACCACGGATAGCAGCGTGGATTTGCCTGCATTCGGAAAACCCACCAAACCTACGTCTGCCAGTATTTTTAGTTCCAGCACCTTCCACGACTCTATGCCCGACTCGCCAGGCTGGGCGTGGTGCGGCGATTGGTTGGTGGGGCTTTTGAAATGGTCGTTGCCCAAGCCGCCCCTGCCGCCGTGTACCAGCACTTGGGTTTGGTTGTGCTGCGTAATTTCAAAGGCTATTTCGCCCGTTTCGGCATCACGGGCTACTGTGCCGAGCGGCACATCTAAAAAAACATCGGGTCCGTCGGCTCCGTGCCTGCGGTTTCCTTCGCCATTGCCTCCTTTTTCGGCTATTACGTGTTTTCTGTATTTAAGGTGTAGCAGCGTCCAGGTATTGGCGTTGCCTTTTAGTATAATGTGTCCGCCCCTGCCGCCGTCGCCGCCGTCGGGTCCGCCTTTATCGGTGTGTTTGTCTCTCAAAAAGTGCATACTTCCCGCACCACCTGCGCCAGACCTGCCGCATATTTTTACATAATCTATAAAGTTTGTTTCTGCCATTTTTTGTTTAGCTTGGTTGGTTTTTAGGGTAATTTTTTTGAATTAATGTAAATGCTTGCGCACAATTACATTTGTGTAAAATCCCGTGGGGATTAAACGCTTATAAAAAAACTACCCAATATCTGCGCCCCCCTCGGGGTCGGACGTGCTTACCACGTATTTTTTCTACAAACATTTGATGCGGCTAGCATTGGGTTGTAAAACTATTTTTATCTACAAACATTTGATACCGCTGGCATCGGGTTGTAAAACTGTTTTTTTTCTACAAACATTTGACACGGCTGGCATTAGGTTGTAGAACTATTTTATTTTAAAAAACGGTTGAGTGAGCTTACCTAAAAGCTGCTATGCCCGTAATTTCCATGCCTGTGATGAGTAAATGAATGTCGTGCGTGCCTTCGTAGGTAACTACGCTCTCGAGGTTCATGATGTGGCGCATAATTGGGTAATCGCCCGTAATGCCCATGCCGCCGTG
>JAYUJN010000045.1:0-80063 GCA_043765195.1 Bacteroidota bacterium
GCTACTGCGCCACTTAGCTATGTGGTAAATGCTGGTACAGCCTGCGAAACAACTGTTACTGGTACGGCTACCGCCACAGGTTGCCCTGGACCAGATGGCTGTTTGCTATCGGTAAAATGGTTGTACTTTGATGGTACGGCTTACACTGGCTATAATATGCTAAATTGGGCTACTGCCAACGAGGTAAACAATTACTTTTTTGATGTGCAACGCTCGAAAAATGGCGTGGATTTTGAAAACATAGGTAGGGTAAATGGTAGCGGCACAACGAACGAAACCAAAACTTATACTTACAAAGATGCCACACCAATAGCGGGTATGAACATATACCGTTTGCGCCAAATAGATTTTGATGGTAAGTTTAGCACCTCCAACAGCGTGAGTTTGTACAACAAAATAGATAAATTCAAAATGTTAGATGCGTATCCTAACCCAACGAAACTGGACATAAATGTAAAATTATTTGCGCCTACACAGGGTAATGCCCAAATTGTGGTGAGAGACGTAGCAGGCAAAGTGGTATATACCCACAACCAAATGACTGCTGCTGGTGTGAACTTACTTACGATAGATGCCAGCAATTTTGCAGAGGGAATGTACATGATATTAGCCATAGACGCTAAAACAGGTGCAAGCTCAACCATTAAGTTTATAAAAGACTAATAATTTAGTTGCACTTATTCAACCCCTGCCTGCCCCGAAAGGGGCAGGCAGGGGTTTTTGTTGGTAAAGGTTTTGTGTTTGAGGTGGTTATCTGCATCGTAAAAATACAGTAGAGACAAGGCATTGCCTTGTCTCCCGCCCCAACGACCCAACAGTAAAAATGTCAGAACAGGATTACAAGATTACAGGATTTATGCCAATTGTAAAGTTTATTTAGTCTATTTTTGTGTTGTTGAATATATAGCTATAACCACATATTTTAATTTTAAACGCATTATGTAATAAAATTTAAAAATGCAAAGTTCGCAAAAAAAGACTACTAATCACTTATAATTTGTATAACCGAGCCAGATAGTGCATCAATCTAAGTGCATTGTCGCAAAAAAAAATGCGCCTCATAAAAATGTACCCATTTTACTGGGTGTATTTTTATGAGGCGCAAAATTATAACGAAGCCGAATCGGGGCTTAAAACTTTATTCGGTGAACATGGGGCGTTTTTTGCGCATAATAATGCCCAAAATAAGCGAGTAAACCAACCCAATAGCCACCGTGGCAATCAAGGCTTTGAAGGCAGCGAGCGGCGTTTGCGAAAAATCTTGCGCCTCCATATCTTCCATTGCTTTGTCTATTTGGCTTTGCGGTGCGCCAAATTTTACCATCATTTGCTCGGCGTTCGACATCACTATTTCTTTGCCTTTTTGCGCCAAATCGGGCTGTATAAAATTGTATAAAATGTACGTAAACGCCACCGTGATGAGCGTAGAAACCAATATTGTACCCAAAGAAGTGAGTACCACCTCGCCAAACTCCAAGTAGCCGCCCTGCGCCTTGCGCTCGGCACGAACAGCCAAAATGGTGGCTGCTATAATTAGGGCGATGTTTGCAAAGCCAATCCAGCTCGAAAACAGCAGCTTGATGTCTATGATGTAGCACACGAGGTAAATAACCACGCCCGCTGCGCCCAGAAACAAGCCGTAGCGCAAGCCGTGGTTGCGGTTTAAAAATTGTTTTAGTTCCATTGTTGTTGTTTTAAGTAAGTATGTTAAAAATGACTAATTAGTACCCTTGCCCCAAAAAACCTTACAGTTTATGCGCCAAATTTTTGTTGCGCCCGCCACCACCTATCGGGCAGCCCTTGGTTTTGGCTGGCGAGCTGGTAATCTTCGTAGCTGCAAGCAATTAAATGTATGCGGCTTTGGTCGGCTTTTGTGGACGAAATGGGTACCTCGAGCCACCACCTGCCCGAGCGTTTGCTTTTATAAAAAACCAAATTGGTGTCCGATACCGAGGTTAGGTATTTCGTAAAACCGCCGTTGGATTGGTTGGGCAAATCGTTTAGGCGGTTGCTGTGTCCGTCTATAAAGCACCACATCATTTGCGCCACCAAATTGGCGGTTTGGTTGTTAAAATCCAAGTGTGGGTTGTACTCATAAAACCCCACCGACGATACTTTATCGCTGATGCCCGCATAGCGTGCAATTTGGCAAATTTCGTCGCCATACAAGCCATTGGGCGAAACATTGGCATTGCCCGTACTTTCCGACTGGCGCACCGCCGATACATCAAAACTCACCGCATCGCTGCCACGCATGGCGGGTTCTATGGTTTTTATGTCGTTTTGCACCTCGCCCAAGCGCAAGGTATCAAAAAATAAATTGTCCAACAAATCAATCGTTTGGGGCGGTACCAAATAGGTTTGGTACGCAATTTGGGTCAGGTTGAACAAATGCCCATCTATGTGTGTAACAATGTCGTACAAAAAATTTTTGGACCCAATCGGCGTTTCCTCATGCTCTTGTAGGTCTATGCGAGCATCTATGAGCGCCATATCCACCATCATATCCAAGCCCTCGTAGCTCATGTATTGGGCATAAGTAAGGTGGTGGCTGCCGCCGAGTATAATCGGGCAAATGTTTTGGCTCAACAGCTCATAGCACACCGTTTGCAGCGCAAAATAGGTATCTTCTACCTCATTTCCCGCTTTTATATTGCCCAAATCCACAATTCGCCTATTGAACTGGTGGTTATACAGCTTATAAAAAGCCCTGCGAATGGCATCGGGCGCATCGGCACTACCCACATTTCTGCCCGAGTGCCTATCTTCCTCCACGCCCACTATGGCTATTTGATAATCGCTTAGTAGCGGCAGCGTTTTTAGGTATTTATCTACCACCGAACCAAAGCTATGCTCTGGATACTCTAAATTGTTAAAAAAAACATCGGGGTTCAGTGGACGCAAAAAATCTTCTATCATTGTTAGAAAACATAAATAAAGTGTATGCCGTAAAAATGCCAAAATTAAGTACAAATAATGTAGGTTTATCCACCAAAACTACACAATTGTATTGGAAATTTATGTTTTTTTCACTACATTTGTACGCATAAACACTATATAAAAATGATATACGTAACCCTGAACGATGCCCTTTCGGGCGTGTATATGTCGCAGGTAGTAGATGTGGTTCACCATTTAGAAAAAGAACACAAAACCGACGTGCGCTTGGTCGCCTTTTTTTCGCTTCGCCATTATAGGGCGTGGGGGCGCATACTTAGGCATCGGCTACCAAACGCCGTGATACTACCCACCATACCCAACATGATAGGTTGGCGGCTGAATTTTATTACTTTTGTGGTTTACCTGCTCATTTCGGGCGAAAAAACCGCCATTTGTCGGGGGCTTTTTGCGGCACAAATGGCACTTTGGGCAAAAAAAATAGGCATTATAACCAAAGTATGCTACGATGGCAGGGGCGCAATAACCGCCGAATGGCAAGAATACCTAAGCAAAACCGAAGACAAAACGCCTTATAGCTACACTTTAATAGAAGAATTGGAGCGCAATGTGGTGCTAAAAAGCAACTATTGTATGGCGGTTTCGCAAAAGCTACTAAGCTACTGGAAACAACAGTTTGGCTACAACCAAAACACCAATTGGGTAGTGCCTTGCACCCTAAACAACTACATAGAGCCACGCCCCACCATCAAAAAAGAAACCGACCGCCTACGGGAGCGCCTTGGGTTCATGCCCGACGATGTGGTGCTGGTGTACTCGGGTTCTACCGCAGGCTGGCAATCTTTTGGGTTTATACAGCACACTTTGCTGCAAACCATGCGCAACAACCCACAAATAAAAGTGCTTTTTTTGTCGTACACCAACAAAACCAACAGCGAGTTTCAGAAACAGCTACCCAAGCAAGTGGTTATAAAATGGATAGAGCCGCACGATGTACACAAATACCTGTGCGTGTGCGACTATGGCATTTTGCTGCGAGAAAAATCCATAACCAACAGCGTGGCGGCACCCACAAAGTTTGCCGAGTACCTCATAGCGGGGCTTTCGGTGGTTATTTCGCCCGACTTGGGCGATTATTCCGACTTTGTATTAAAGCACCAGTGCGGGCATCTCATCACCGAAGAAGGTAGGGAAACGCTGAATTTTGAAAAAACACCGCTGGAAGTGCGCAACCAAAACATTTATTTGGCTCAAAAATACTTTAAAAAAAGCTCCGAAAGCATTCGCCCCATTTACCAACAAATCGTAGAAAAAATGGCGGTATAAAAAAAGAAAAGTTTTTTTGACGGGTATTGCAAATTTTAAAAAATACTCGTATATTTGCAGTTCAATACGGAATAGACTTATGGTGTAACGGTAGCACTACAGTTTTTGGTACTGTCTGCCCAGGTTCGAATCCTGGTAGGTCTACAATCCAACCGCATTTAAGCTCGTCTTAAATGCGGTTTTTTGTTTTTTGTGCTATCAAACGCAATAAATGTAAGCGGTTTGACTTTAATTTAGCCCAAAAAGTGCAAAAAAGCCATAAATACAACCGAGTTTTTTTTGGTAAATGCGGCTAAGGGTTTGTTGGTGCGTTTTTTTGGGTAAAAAAAGTGCTAAAATGCCCAAAAAATTACCTGTGTAATGTAGCGTGGTAAATGTCGGTTTTATTACATTTTTCCGAGGTATTTTTGTAGTAATATTTTAAATAGACAAAAAAATGCTACAAGTTGCCGTAATAGAACAAGATGTGAACAGGCGTGAGAGCCTGCAAAACTATTTTAAGAACGAAAATGGCTTTGGCTGCCTGATGGCAAACGAAACGGTGGTGGATTTTTTTGAGGCACTGCGGCTGCGCCGCAGCCGACCCGATGTGCTGCTCATAGACTATTCGAGCCTTGCACAATCCGACAAAATATTGCCCCAAATAAAAAACCGAACGCCAAACACCGAAATAGTGATGCTGGCTACCAACGCCCAAGACGAGGGCGTGCTGCGGGCTTTTTATTGGGGTGCGAGCGGTTGCCTGCTAAAAACCACGCCCATGCAAGACATCAAGCAAGCCATAATGAACATCAGAAACGGCGGGGCTGCGCTTTCGCCTGCGGTGGCTCGCCAGCTTATTGGTTATTTTAATGCCAAACACAAACCGCAAAACGCCACGCCGCTTTCGGAGCGGGAGCGAGAGGTGGTGTGGGCGATAGAGCAAGGCAAAACCCACAAGCAAACCGCCGAAATGCTAAAACTTTCGGTAGAAACTGTGCGCACACACGCAAAAAACATTTATAAAAAGCTGAATATAACCACAAAAGCGGAGCTGGTGGCTATGTCGGTGCGGGGACAAATATAACTATGCCAGCGCAAGCGCATTTACCGCATTGTGCAAAAAATTGGGCAAAATGGTGTGGTGCGTAAGCACTATTTTGTCGTTGTCGTCCAGTTTATCCACCATTTCATCGTATTTTTCTTCGCCGTGGTTTTTTATCACCATTGCCTTTTTATCGGCACGGCGCAGGTATTGCAGCATACCCACGGGGTCGGCTTCGGGGTGAAACTGCGTACCAAATATAGCCTCACCAAAGCGTATCGCCATCATGGCACGCTCCAAATTTACGGTGGGGCGGTATTTTTCTATGGCTAAAACCGAGCCATTCATGCGCATAATGTTGTCCATATTGGGTTGGGTAACCTGCCAGTCTCTGGAGTCCACCGCCCAAAAAGGCTCGTTCAATCCCTCAAAAAAGCCCTCGAGCTCGCCCGCATCGGTTTTGTGTATGGGCATCACCCCAAAAGAAGTAGATTTGCGTTGGCTCACCTTGCCAAGTTCGTAGTACCTACAAAAAATTTGGAACGCATGGCATATCAAAAACACGTGCTTGGGCGCATCGGGGTTTTGGGCATTGTGGTGTAAAATGCCGTTCATGAGCCCAAAATAGTTTTCTTCCCACGCAGAGCCAGCGCTATCCAGCGGCGAACCTGGTCCGCCCGTGCCTATATAAATATCGAAACCTAAATCGGGTATTTGGTTCAGGTGGCGCACGCCAAACACCTCAAAACTGAGTTGGGTTTGGTTTTGCGCTCCAAAATTGCTTATAATTTCTTTGATACAACGCATTCCCTCGTTGGGTTCGTTGTTGTATAAATCTAAAATGGCTACACGTTTAGTCATTGGTTCTTTGTGTTTGTTCGGCGCACAAAGTTACCACTTTTTTTTGGGGTTTGGCTATCTGTCCAGCTTTTTTTAGTTTTTGGGCAAAAAAGAGCGGTTTATGTGCCAAATGTGCGGTTTAATCGCAGATTTGGGTGGCTTTTGTACCCATAAATTTTATGTTGCGCACCGTTTCATTTTTGGGTATTCGGGCTGTGGCTATGGGGTAGGTGAGTACGTCGGCGGAGGCGCACTGCGTGCCAGGCGCAAAATCGGTGTAGTAAACCGCAATTTGGTCCTTGCCCGCCACCACTTTATCTATTACCACGGCGTAGCCGCCGCTGGGTTTTTGCCCTGCATAAACCACCACTAAATCGGACCTTTTGAACTCAAAATCAATGCCATCGGGCATTTTAATTTTATTTTTTAGGCAAAATTCGCTTAGGTCTTTCTCCGACCTAATCCAAGCATTTTGGGGTGCAGCGGCGGCATTGGCTACCAATCCTTTTTCAAAAACTGGGATAATTTCGGCGATGTTCTCGCCAGTTTCCGACAGCTCTACCACTGGTGAGGCTTCCATCACGGGTGGCTCTGCGGCTGCTGCGGGTGCTGCGGTTATTTTTTTTGTGTGGTGGCAGCCGCTCGCTATGCCCACCAAAAGTACGGCGCACATAGCTAAGGCACTAAGCGTTAGGGTGTTGCGTTTTGCTTTTTTGTACAATGTGTTGGTAATATTGCTCATATTGTGGTAAAATATTTTTGATGTCAAATTTTTGTGCTTGTATAAGGGCATTATGCCTAAATTGTGCCAAAGTTTCGGGGTTTTCCAAAATTAGTAAAGAAAGTGCCGCCATTTCGCTCACATTGTTGGGCGGCGCAGTGTAGCCCGTTACGCCATGAATGTTTACCTCGGGCAGCCCCTCCACGTTGCTGCTCACCACAGGCACTTGGCAAGCCATGGCTTCGAGGGCAGCCAGCCCAAAACTTTCGGTTTCGGAGGGCATCAAAAAAAGGTCGCACACCGCCAGCAGCTCCTCTATGGCATCTTGCTTGCCCAAAAACTTAACTTCGCTATCCAAACCCAGCTCACGGCTCAGTTTTTCTATTTTGCCTCGCTCGGGTCCGTCGCCAATGAGCAGCAGCTTGCTCGGCACACGTGCATTTATTTCGGCAAATATCCGCACCACGTTATCCACTCGTTTTAGCTTGCGAAAGTTAGAGGCGTGCGCTATAATTTTTTCGTCGTTTGGGGCAATGGCTTTTTTAAAGTGATTTTTTTCCTTGTAAGAAAACCGCTGCAAATCTATAAAGTTGGGTATAACCGTTATTTCGTTCGTTACCTCTGGAAAAAATGCCAGCGTATTGTCTTTCAGCGACTGCGAAACCGCCGTAACGCCGTCCGAAACATTGATGGCGTGCGTAATAATGGGCGCAAAATTTTCGTCCTTACCCACCAAATTAATGTCCGTGCCGTGCAGCGTGGTTACGATAGGGATATAAATGCCCTTCGAGCGCAGTATTTGGCGGGCGAGGTCGGCAGCCGTGGCGTGCGGCACGGCGTAATGCACGTGCAAAATGTCCAATTTTTGGTACTGCACCACCTCCACCATTTTCCCTGCCAAAGATAAAATGTAGGGCGGGTGTACAAAAAGCGGGTATTCTTTTACGATAACCTCGTGGTAATAAATGTTTTCGTCGAATATATCGAGCCTAAATGGCTGCGCATAGCTTATAAAATGAACCTCGTGGTTGTTCTTAGCCAGAGCCTTGCCCAGTTCGGTAGCTATTACGCCGCTACCGCCGTAGGTTGGGTAGCAAACTATGCCTATTTTCATTTATTTTTGTGGTTGTATAGCCCTAAAAACAGTTTTTTGCCGTTTTTTGTTCTGGTTGCTTGTTTTTATTTTTTGGGCTAAGGTGTAGGCGATAGTTTGGTTTTAAAAATGGTGTCGGCTATTATTTTTACATCTAACCCCACCGAAAAATGGTAGAAATACCAGAGGTTGAGCCTCGTTTTTTCTGGGTAAATTACGGTATCGTTGTATGTTTTTGCGTGGTTTTGGGCGGCTAAAATGGTTTCTTCGTCGTAGTATTTTAGCGTAGCAATGCCCGTGAGGGCTGGTTTGAGCAGTAGAATTTGGGCATTTTCGCCCCTGAGTTGGTCGGCGTAGCCTTGCACATCGGGGCGTGGACCTACAAAACTCATATTGCCCCACAAAATGTTGAGCAGCTCGGGCAGCTCGTCCAGTTTGTGCCTGCGCAACCAGCCGCCGAGTGGCGTAATGCGGCTGTCGTTTTTGGTCGTAATCGTGTTTTTGCTCCTGTGGTGGCGCATGGTTCTAAACTTGTACATTGTAAACAGCGCGCCGTGCTGCCCCACACGTTTTTGGGCAAAAATGGGCAGTTTTTTGTCTATCAAAAGTATTAGTGCGCCAATAAAAAACATGGGCAACGACCAAATAATGAGTGCAACGATTGCAAAAATGAGGTCGAACACTCGTTTTAGGGCTAACTTATTTTTCAGGGTCATAGTCGTTTTTTAAGTGCATGAAAAGCGTAGCAGCACAAACAAAATGAGCTGTAAAAAAAGCCCAATTTTTCTATTTCCCTATATACAAACCACACATCTTGGGCTGCTTTTAGCTTGTTGGAGGTAGCAGATTTTGGGCTTTGGCGGTAGTAAGCCAGCGGCTCGTTTAAGCCGTGCGCCACAAATCCACGCTTAAAAATCAGCAGCCAAAGTGCCATGTCTTCGCTTGTGCGCAGGTTGGGTACTAAAAAATCGCCCGTTTGCGCTCGGTCTATCATCACGGTGAGGCAGCCGATAATCGTATTTTTTAGGTATGCGTGGTAGCCTATGGTGCTGGGTACGGATATTTGTTTGTGGCTTTTTGCGCCGTTGCTATCCATGGTTTTGTAGGCTGTAAACGAAAATGCGGCGTTGTTTTTTTGCATAAAATGTAGCTGCTGTTCCAGTTTTTGGGGCAGCCAAGCGTCGTCGGCATCTAAAAAAGCGATGTACCTACCCGTGGCGTGGGCGAGTGCGGTGTTTCTTGCGCCCGCTATGCCTTTTTGGTATTGGTTAAAAAAAACTTTGATATTTGTGTGTTTTGTCGCAAAAAGCTCGGCGATGCGCAGCGAATCGTCGGTGGAAGCATCGTTTATGAGCAGCAGCTCGTAGTCGGTAAAACCTTGTGCCAGTATTGAATTAATGCACTCGGTTAGGGTGTTTTGGGCGTTGTATATGGGCGTAACGATGGATACTAAGGGCATTTTGCTGTTTTTCGGACCAAACCAATGTGGTTAGTCCCCTGTGTTTTCGATGTTTTCTTTTAAGCCGTTGGTGAGCAAATTGCCCTTGAACATTCGCTCTTGAAGCACCAGCCGCTTGGTGGCGATGGTGTCGTTTAGGTATTTTTCTACCATGAGGCTGGCTATGGGTGCTGCCCATGTAGCGCCAAATCCTGCGTTTTCCACATATACGGCTACGGCTATTTTTGGGTTTTCGGCTGGTCCAAAAAGTATAAATATTGAGTTGTCTTTTCCCTGTGGGTTTTGGGCGGTGCCCGTTTTGCCGCAAAGTGCGATGCCCTCTATTTGTGCGCCCCTGCCCGTGCCTTGCTCCATTACGCCCCGCATTCCGCTTACGATTAGCTCGTAGTTTTGTTTGGCAATGCGTGTGTAGTGTTTTTCAGTGTATTTTTTTTCGTTTACGGGTTTGCCATTTATTTTACTCACGATGTGCGGCGTTATGTACCAGCCTCTGTTTGCCAAAATACAGGTATAGTTTGCCAGTTGTAGCGGCGTAGCGCCTATTTCGCCCTGCCCAATAGCCAAAGAAATGATGGTGTTTGCGTGCCAGCGACCTGCGCCGTAGTATTTATCGTAAAAAGTTTGCTTGCCGATAAGCCCCGAAAGCTCGTTTGGTAGGTCTATGCCCGTTTTTTTGCCAAAACCAAAATCCTCGATGTAGGCTCGCCACACCCGAAAGCCGTCGGCTGGGTTTGGGTATTTGTTTATTATAGAGCGAAAAACGTTGCAAAAGTAGGCGTTGCACGACGTAGTTACGCCAAATTGGAGCTGCACCGAGGAGGCGTGTGCGTGGCATTTCACCCTTTTGCCGCCGCCGAGTGAGTAGCCACCAAAGCAGCTATATGTAGTGGTTTGGGTAAGCACGCCTTCTTGCAATCCTATTAGCCCTTGCGCCAGTTTAAAAGTAGAGCCTGGCGGGTTTTGCGACGACATCGCCGCACGGTCAAACAGCGGTTTTTGCGCATCACGTTGCAGCACGGCTATTACCTTGCCCCGCTGCCTGCCCACCAGCATATTGGGGTCGTAGCTGGGGCTGCTTACATAGCTCAGTACTTCGCCCGTTTTTGGGTTAATGGCTACCGCCGCACCCCTTTTATTTTGTAGCAATTGTTCGGCGTAGGCTTGTAGCTCGGCATCTATGCCCAAGTTTAGGCGTGCGCCCGAAATGGGTTCTTTGTCAAATTCTCCGCCTTTAAACTTGCCCTGCACCCTGTTGTGTACATCTACATACTGAAAATAAGTGCCTCTTGTGCCACCGAGCAGCGTTTCATACGATTTTTCCAAGCCCGAAATGCCTATGTAGTCGCCCTGCTGGTAAAACCCGTCGCTCTCCTTAATCGTTTTGGGGCTTACCTCGCCTATATAGCCCAAAAAATGCGCTCCGTTGGTGTAATTATAACTGCGTACCACCCGAGGCTCTGCAAAAAAACCTGGGTACTCAAACAAATGCTCCTGTATTTTTGTGTATTCCTCCGCCCTGAGTTGGGTTACAAAACTGCTGGGTTTGTAAACGCTGTACTTTTTTGCGGCTTGGGTTTGCGCCACAAAAAAACTATCGGTGATGCCCAGCAGGGCGCAAAATGCTGCGGTATCCATGCCCTTATCTATTTGTAGCGGCACTACTTTTAGGTCGTAAATGGTTATGTTGCCTACAATTAGCCTATTTTTTTGGTCATAAATAAGCCCACGAGCTGGAAATATCGTAACTTCTCTTATCGCATTTTCTTGCGCCGATAGCGTGTAGCTGTTGTCTATTACTTGTACATAAAAAAGCCGCATTAGGTAAATGAAAAACACGGTTATCACGATGCCTAAAAATACTTTTTGCCTATTTTGATTCATTTTTTGTAAAATACAGACTTTTTTGCCCTGATATTTTGCCCACAAAATTACCAAATTTATGGTAGAATTATGCCTTTATTTTTAATTTTTATCTGAATGCGGGTCGAAATAAAAAATGTCGCAAATACGTGTTGAGGTAGGAGACAAGGCGGTGCAGGGCTGTGCAAAAAACGGTGAAAATAACAGAAATAATGTACAGACGTTGCACTGCAACGTCTCTGTAAACGACACTTGTCTGTTATAAAAACATCTTTTTAATAGATTATTTGGCAAATGAACCAATTTTAGAAAAAGAAAGCTCCATAACTTGAAATAAAAAAATATTATAAAATGCTGATTATGAGATATTTATATGAATTTGGGTTTGCGCAAAATACAAATTATTAATATTTGTAGGTGTGTAAAATAACGCATACTTACAAACCTTTGCGTACTTGTTTTCAATCTAATTTTGCTTCTACATTTATTTGCGTTATAAAACATAAAAATGATGAAAAAATCACTACTTGTTGTTAATTCACTGTTATTTTTGAGCCTTAGCGCCAATGCTCAAATTTCAGTTTCTATTGCTGTTAATACTGCTTCGGCACTGCGCCAGCCTATCAGCCCTTACATTTATGGTGTAAACGGATACGTTTATGACAACGAATGGGGTACTTGGGGTGCAGGTTGGAAACCAGGCTTAAATAATCATGGCAGCAGTGCCAATCTTACGGCAATGAATACAACCTCGTGGCGGATTGGTGGCAATTCAATGAGTGCGTATAATTGGGAACAAGGTGCTAACAACGGTGGCAGCGACGATGCGCATAAGAGTAGTAGTTATCAAACTTATATTGTTACGGGAAATAGTTCGATACCGCCAGGACCCGATTTTTTTCCTCCAGCTCAGGCATTAAAAACTACACAAGACCACGCCCTTAGCTTGGGAGCAAAAGCACTTATTCAGTTACCGATGGTTGGTTATGTGGCAGCAGATATAACAAATGTTACTTGCGGCACACCAACAGCAACACCCACCCGCTGGAAACAAGTTATTAACAACAAACCTACGCCACTAAGCCTTACACCTGACTTGACCGATGGTTTTGTATATGTAGATGAATGCCTACATCAGCTTATCAATCAGTTTGGTAACTCGAGTACTGCAACTGGCATTAAAAGCTATCAATTGGACAATGAGGTAGGTTTGTGGGCGCACTACAAACCAGGTGGTGGCGTTGCTGGTACACATTCGGTTGTACACCCAAACCTCACTACTTGTGCCGAAACGATTAGCAAAACCATTGATTTGGCAAAAACTGTTAAGCGAATGGATACAACCGCCGAAGTATTTACGGCTGGTGTTTGGGGCTACTCCGAGTGGCACAGCATATATACAATTTGGGACGGCGCAAGCCACCAACCCAACGACTGGGCAAGCTACAACGTTGAGCCATACAAAACCAACAACACGGGTCAAACCTATCGATACAATAAAATGACTTGGGTCAATGGGTTTTTAGACAACCTAAAACAGGCGGAAATCGCAAATGGCAAGCGCCTTGTCGATGTATTAGCCATTCATTACTATCCTACTGGCATTACCAGCGATATTATAAGGAAACAAGCACCCAGAAGCCTTTGGGACGTAAACTACGTGGAAAATACATGGATTACGCAGGTAGGAAACGGTTTTACCGATGGTAGGTCTTTGGAATTGTTGCCTAAAATGAAACAAGCCATCAATGATTTTTACCCCAATACCAAATTAGCCATTACCGAATACGATTTTGGTGGCAGACATAATATTTCGGGAACAATAGCGCAAGCCGATGCTTTGGGTATTTTTGGGCGACAAAATATTTATTGGGCTACCTTTTTTGGTATTGCCGATGACTATGTGTCGCCAGGATTTAAGATTTTTAGAAACTACAATGGACTAAAAAGTACTTTTGGTAATACATATATAGATGCAAATAGCAATGATGCAACCAATAACTCAACCTATGCCTCTATTTTTAATAATAATGAAGATGAATTACACCTTGTTTTGATTAATAAAAGCGAGACTCAAAACCAAAATGCCAACATCACCATCAGCAGCCCCACAGGAAAAACATACATCAATATTTCAGATGCTTGGGGTGTGCATCAAGCCGACGGCACGCCCGACATAACCTCAAAATCCAAAATTAATACGCTCACAGGCACAGATGCCATCGTGAACAATACACTGCGGTACAACTTGCCGCCAAATGCTGTTTATCACTTGGTTTTGAAAGCAAGCGTGGCGTTGCCCGTTGAAATCATACGTTTTTATTACAAAAAAACCACTAATGTTCAATTGATGTGGCAAGTAGCTACTGAACAAAATTTGAGCCATTACGAAGTAGAAAAATGTACCAATGCGTTATCGTCGGCAGATAGTTTTGAAAAAATAGGTATAGTAAGAGCCGAAAAAAATCAGAATTATGAATTTGAAGATGCAACAACTTGGGGAAATAACGAAAATATACGTTTTTATCGGTTAAAAATGGTGGACAACGATGGTAAAAGTGCCTATTCTAGCATTTTGAGTGTAAAAAATAATGTTTTAGAGCCACCAGTAGAAGAAATATTGGTTATCTATGATTTGTATGGCAGGTATTTGGGTGATGACATGGATATATTGCAAAATGGCGTATATATCATCAACGGCAAAAAAGTGGTAAAAATGGATTAAATTGTTGGTGTAGAGACGCTCTATTAGAGCGTCTTCGTAATCATTCATTCATGGTCGTTGAGCGTAGCCGAAACACCCCTTCGGCTACGCTCAGGGTACAGGTTGTCTGCACAGGATTTTCGGGATTAAAAGATGGACAGGATTATCTATCACAATCGTATAAATCCAATAATCCGACGGTTAAAACCGTCGGCTATTGAAAAACCATTTGGGGTATGGTTAATTTTCATTGCAATTATTAACAAAAATCAATAGCCGACGGCTTTAGCCGTTGGATAAAAAAACGATTGTGGTGGAAAATATGGTGGATACATTGCAACAGGAGACAAGGCAGTGCCTTGTCTCTACAAAAAACATCGATAACGTACAGACGTTGCATTGCAACGTCTC
The DNA here is from genome assembly GCA_043765195.1 of Bacteroidota bacterium. Lineage (GTDB taxonomy): Bacteria > Bacteroidota > Bacteroidia > UBA7662 > JAYUJN01 > JAYUJN01. The sequence continues at coordinate 14,337 of JAYUJN010000045.1, forward strand.
TGGCTTATAATGGAAAATGTGAGTATAGAGACGTTGGAATGCAATGTCTGTACAGATTTTACCAAAAAACCCGAAATTATTGCCCTGCGGCGGTCATTAGTTTGTACTCGGTATAAATGCCATTTTGGTTTTTTACCTCTATTTGATACACGTAGTTGCTGGTTGGTAGCTTCATTTCCGATAGGTTTAGGTGTATTTGTTGCCTGCCTGCGCTTAGGGTTGGTCTGGTTATTTCGGCTACTTTTTTGCCTTGCAGGTCGTGTATGTATAGCTTTACATCGGCTGGATATTGCAGCAAAAAGGGTATGGTTGTTTGTGCGCCAAACGGATTTGGGTAGTTTTGCTCGAGCGAAAACTGCTTGGCATTTTCTTTTTCTATATGTCCCACGCCCGTAGTGCCGTTGCCTTGTATGGTAGCCTCGAGGTAGCCGTTGTAGCCGCCCGTGGCGGCATTCGGGGTCAGGGTACAAATTTGGTAGGCTGTTCCGTCCGAAAAAATATTGTCGCTCGAGTACGTTTGCGGGTCTGCGCCTTGTGTATAAAGCGTGGGGTTGGCGGCATAAATGCCATTTTTTTCGGCGATGTTAAACGTCAGTTGCGATACAGCCGAGTACGCACTGCTCACATACACCTGAAAATGAATGTGCGCTATGCGCCCGTTGTACCAGCCCGGGAAAACGGTCGTAAACTCCACTTCGCCATTGGCATCGGTTATTTGGTAGCCACGCAGGTAAGTAAGCCCCGCCTGCCCTTGGTTCATGCCGTTGCTATAGCCCGAGTACAAGCCGTTTCGGCTACAATGCCAAATGTTCACCCGCAGGTTTTGCATATTGCCGCAGTTGCCCAAGCCGAGTATTTTTAGTTTTAGGTCAAACTGAACGCCAGTTTGCGTTTCCCTCACATCTTTTCTAAAATAAAATGTATTGGCACTAAGGTCCAGCGGAAACGGACCCGCAGTTTCGGTCGGAATAAGGTTGCAAACCACGCCACCTTGGGCTGTGGCGGCTTTTAGGGCGGTTTTGGGTAGCAATGCGCCAGCACTCACTACGCCGAGGGTTCTAAAAAAACTTTTGCGGTTCATGGGTTTTAAGGATTTATGGTTTTTAGGGTTCGTTATGGCTTTATTTTATTTTATTTTTTATCGGGGTAATGGCATATTCGTTTTTATGGCTGGCATAGCACAATCCACCCAAAAAAAAACGCAAAAAGCACTACATTTATAATTTTTACTTTAAACAAAAACCACTTACCCAAATTAACAATGGGTAAGTGGCTGGTAGGAACTGCATTTGTGCGCTGTTCACAATTAGTCTTTTTGCTCCTCGGCTCTGTGGTGTCTGCCGCCTTTGCCGTGGTGTTCTCTGCCTTCGTACCTGCTTTGGTATTGTTCGGTACGGCTTTTCATTTTATCGTAGCAGCTTTTTGGGTTAAACTCAAAAACGCCCACTTTTACGCCCGCACTTATGCTATAACCTTGTAGGGTTTGGGCAGTAAGCGGCGCAGCGGCGGTAGTGCCGCTGGGCAAAAACGCCAGGCGATAGTTTGCGCCCGCATACAGTTTCACGCCACGCACCAAGTTGGCTTCTACGTTTACGCCCACTTGCCCCAGCAAAAAATTATTTTCGGCTACTTGCGTACTTGCACGCACCACGTCCATGGTATCGTTGTGGTTGTGGTTTCTGCCATTTCCATCGCCCCTGCGTTGGTCAAATGCAAACGAATCTACTTTTGCATAGCCGCCGCCGAGTACTATCGGAAAGCTAATGTGAACCGCTTTTTTGGGCGCAAGCGTATATTCCATTTTTAGTCCGCCAAAACCAGAATTTAGGTACAACGGCGCAATGCCCGTGGGCGAAAAAGAACGGTTTACCTGCGTGCTACCCGTTGCGCCTATGGCAAACTTTTGGTTTACAATAAACATGAGCGAGCTGCCCGTAAACCCCGTAAGCGCACCCGCTACCTGTCCGTATTGGTATTCTGGCTGTATGTACAGCCCGTAAGTTTGTGGTTTTGCCAGTTTCAATATCGTTTGCGTACCAGATGCAGCAGCCGTGCTGTCGTTGGTTTGTGCGGTGGCACTCAAAAGGCTCGTGGTCCAAATGGCTAAAAACAATGCTAATTTTTTCATGTGATTATGTGTTTAAGTTGTTCGGCTAACTATACTTATTTTTTATTCAAAAGGTTTCCTCTACAAAAAAAAATAAACACATTTTCTGGTTTTTATGCAAATTTGGGCGTTTTTATGCAGTAAAAATGCTTGATTTCCGCCTAAAAGCCCACTTTTATGCCCAAGTTCATAAACACCCCATCGGATTTTTGGCGGAAATACCCCGTGGGCTGCCATAGTTCTTTTTGGTATTTTGCCGCCCCAAACACAGATAAGCTTTTGTACAAACCTACTTCCACGCCCGCACTTAGCAGCGTGTTTAGCTTAAATTCACGGTTTTCGGAGTGTCTTCTTCCAAGTATGTAGCGTTCATCGCCAGATTGGTTTGTGAACTCAAACTCTAAATCAGAGCGCATATTTATTTCGGGTGCTACACCAATGCCCAAAAATGGTTTTATTTTTCGGTAAGTTACTGGATAAAACCACAGGTTTATCGGCAGGCTGTTGGTGGTGGTGCGTGCGGTGATGCGCCTTGGGTTGTCGGTGGGGTTGCGGGGCGTGGGGCTGGGGTAGTTTTGTGGTAGCTCACGGCGAGTTAGGGTATAATTGGCTGTGCCGCCGCTGTACCCAGCCCTAATGAGCAGTTTTGGGCTAATTTTATAGCCTACATTAATGCCCCAATAATTTTCTGAGCCTCTAAAATTCCGCCTGTTGTCGTCGTTTTCGTGGTTGTTTTGGTAAGCCGTGCGCAGGTTTTCTACGTCCACGCTCCACCTTTTGCCCATATTTAGGTCTGTTATTGGTTTTATTGGTGCGGTTATGGGCGGTGTTTCTGCTGTGTTTTCGGTTAAAGTGGCGGGCGCATCGGCTTTTGAGCTTAGGTTTTTGGCTTTTTGGGCTATTACCTCGGCTAATTTGCGCACATTTTCCACCAACGCCAATTTTTGGGTTGTTTTTGGCGCAGCTACCTGGCTCGTTTCTTGGGTTTGTGTGGGCGTTTCTACCATAGCGGCGGCGTTGCTATCTGCTTTTGTGCTTAGGTTTTGCAGTGCCAAAATCTCTTTTTCTATCTCGGTGCGTTGGCTGCTTTTCTGTTCCAATTCACCATTAATTTGGTCATTTTTTTCTGTAATTACGCTTGTAATTACTTCGGCTTTTGGTTCGTTGGTTGTATTGGTAGTTACTTCCGTTTTAGGCGTTATATTGGTTTCGGTAACTACATCATTTTTAGTAGCTATCGCAGTTTTGGTTGCTATCGCAGCTTCGGTAACTACATCATTTTCTGGTTCGTTGGCAGTTTTTGCCATTGGTTCTACCACCAATTTTGGCTCTGCGCTTTGCGCTATTGTCGTTGCGGTTTCATTTAATTTTAGTTCTTCTGTCGGTTTTTCTATTTGCGGTTTGTTGCCTCGCATTTCTTGCACCAAGCCCACCAGCGTATTCGTTTTTTGCTGTGTAGGCAACTCGTTTACACTTGCATTTTGCGGCAAACCAGCAGTTTTTTGCGCACTTTCTACCTTTTTTGCCGTTTCAATGGGTGTGTTTTTATAAAAAACCCGATAAACGGTATCATTTACCACCACATTGCCAAGCCTTTTTTCGGGCAAAACGGGTGCATTTGCAGCCACTTTTTGGAGCGCAAAATCAGTTTTCAGCGTATTTATTTGGTGGTGCAGCCACAAGTTCCAGCCCACCAAACCCACAAGCAAGCCGCTGGCGGCGTACCCAGCCACCGTACCCCAAACACCCACGGGCTTCACCAGCAAAAGCTGCGCCGCAAGGCGGTTCCAGGCATTGTTGTCGTAAGGTATGTTGCGCTCATTGTCCATGCTTTGGCGCAGTTTTTTGTAAATGTAATCGTCTTCCATATTCAAAAAAATTTAGAGTTCAAAACTTTGGTTTATGAGTGTTTGCAGTTTGGTTTTTGCCTTTTGGTACAGGGTTTTTGCGCCGCCGTCGGTGATGCCGAGTTGCTCGGCTATTTCTATAAATTTGTAGCCCTCTATGGCGTGTAGCAAAAAAACGGTGCGGTACGACGGTGCAATTTTTTGCACCAACAGAAGTATGTCGTCCGTAGCCAGCACGCTCTCTATGCCCGTGTTTTGCGTGGGTATTTCGCTGGCATAGTCGTTGTATTCCACAAAATTGCCGTTAAAATACAGCCGATTGTGGTCTATCGCACTGTTTATTACAATGCGCCTGAGCCACGCTTTAAAGGGAACTTCGCCCTTGTACTGCTCAATTTTGGTCAGGCATTTGAGCATGGCATCGTTATACACGCTCTTGGCTTGGTCCAAATCTTTGGCGTAGTGCAGCGCCACCGTGATGCCGTAGGCATAAAAGAACTTGTATAAGTCCTCTTGGCTATGGCTTTTGCGTGCTATGCAGCCCTGAATTATTTTGGTTAGGTCGTCGTCTTGCATCGCTATACCCGACGGATTTTTGGCTCAAAAGGTTTCCTACCCAGCCCCAATATTTGCGTTGTGGCGTTGGTTATTTTGGTTTTTTCGGCACTTCGGTAGCCCAGCACCGCCACTATTTCGTCCACGCCATCTATCAAAACCGTGATGCTGCTGCGCTGGCTTGCGGGTATTTTTTGCTCGTTTACATAGTCCGAAACCAGCTTGCGCCTGCCCCCCATGCCCAAGGGCGCAAACCTATCGCCTGCCTGCCATAGCCGCACGCCCATCGGAAAAATGAGCGCATTTACACAAAAATACAGTTTTTTTGGCTCAAAAGATGCGGGTTTTTCCGTAAAAATTTGGCTATAAAACCCATTGCCTGCAAACGAAAACGCCGCCAATTCACCTACGTTTTTTATGATTAAAACTTTGTTATTTTTGGCTGGTTTTTTTTTCAAAACCAAATGCTTTTCTTCCAAAATCAATTGCCAGTTGTCTTTGCCCAAAAACACTTTTCCTACATAATTTGTGGGCTGCGCATTGTTTATACTCGGCATTGTTGCCGCCAAGTTTTCGGTTTGGGTTTGGGTAAAGCCATATTTTTTAAAAACCTCAAACAGCAAAAAGCCCAAATACTCGTATTTTTGTAGCTTTTCGTAACCCAAAATCCAGTTGTTTTCGCTCGTTTCTACCAACAAAAGCATTATTTCACCCAAAAAAATGTGCAAAAAATACTCGGTGGCAGCCATTTTTTGGCTGTTTTGCCACATTACCGCCTCCAAATTTGGGTTTATTTCACTCAGCACGGGCATTACTTTGTGCCGTAGCAAGTTGCGTTTGTACTTTGTGCTGGCATTGCTGCTGTCTTCTTGGTGCGTGAGCTGGTTTTGGGTGGCGTATAGCTCCAGCTCCGAGCGGCAAAAAGCCAGGAGCGGGCGCACCAGCCATTTTTTTTTGGGTAAAATGCCGTGCATACCCGCTATGCCCGTGCCACGAGCGAGGTTGAGCAGCACGGTTTCGGCGTGGTCGTTTTGGTGGTGCGCCGTAGCCAAGTGCTTGCTATCCGTTTCGTTTAGCAGCGTTTCAAACCAAGCGTAGCGCATGGTTCGGGCAGCCATTTGTACGGAAACGCCGTGCAGCCGTGCAAAATCCTGTGCATTTTCGTTCTGTACAAAAAAGTCGGCGTTGTATGTAGCCGCCAGCTCTTTCACAAATGCCTCATCGAGCTGGCTATCCACGCCCCGCAGCCCAAAATTAAAGTGCGCTATACCAAAACCATAACCAAGTTTGTGCAACATATCGCACATCACCACCGAATCCAAACCGCCGCTTACGGCTAACAGCGGTTTGTCGTTTGGTAGCAGTAAACAATGCCTATCAATAAATTCTTGTAATTTTTTGAGCATTGGGCTTGTTTTTTAAAACAAAAACCGTGTACTCAAAAAGTCCGAAATTTGTTCGCCCACTATTTGGTTCAAAATCACTTTGTTCTCCGCCGTTTCTTTGGTGGCTACCACCGTGCGTATGCTAAACGAGCGCAGCGCATCGGCTACCGAAAGCGTGCCTTCGGCGCTGTCTTTGCGCCCCGTAAACGGAAAAGTATCGGGTCCTCGCTGGCATTGCGCATTTATATTTACACGGCTTACTTGGTGGCTTAGTACGTCTATTAGTTTGGTTATTTGGCTGGCATTGGTACTAAAAATACTCACTTGCTGCCCGCTGTCTGCCTCTATGATGTAATCCATCACTTCGCTTAGGTGTTTAAACGGCACAATGGGTACGATTGGTCCGAACTGCTCCTCTTTGTAGAGCTTCATTTTTTCGTTTACCGGGTACATCACCGCTGGGCGCACCATGCTGCCTTGGGTTTCGCCGCCATTTGGGTTCATTATTTGTGCGCCGTGCTTTTGGGCATCGGCTATGCACTCGGCGAGGTAGGCTGGTTTGTTTGGTTCGGGCAGTGGGGTAATGTTCACTTGCTCCGTCCAGGGCATACCAAGTTTTAGCTTGGCTACCTGTGCCGAAAAGCGGCTTACAAACTCCTCGGCGATGCTCTCGTGTATAAAAAGTATTTTTAGTGCCGTGCATCGCTGTCCGTTAAACGAAAGCGAACCCATTACGCATTCTTTTATGGCTAAGTCCATGTCGGCATCTTTGAGTACAATGCCCGCATTTTTTGCATCTAAGCCCAGTATCGCCCGCAAACGGTTGGTTTTTGGGTGCATTTTTTTGAGGTTGTTGGCTACCTTGCTGCTGCCTATGAGGGTTAGCACGTCTATTTTTCCGCTTTCCATCAGCGGCGGAATTACCTCTGCGCCCTTGCCATACACGGTGTTTATTACGCCTTTGGGGAAGCAAGTTTTGAACGCCTCCAACATTGGGTAATGCAATAGCGTACCGTGTTTTGGTGGTTTAAAAAGTATGGTGTTGCCCATAATTAGGGCTGGTATAAGTGTGGTGTAGGTTTCGTTTAGTGGGTAGTTGAACGGGCCCATGCACAGCACCACGCCCAGTGGCGTGCGGCGTACTTGCCCTATTACGCCTTCTTCTATGGTAAAACTGGCGGAGCGGCGGTCCATTTCTTTTAGGGCATCTATGGTGTCGTAAATGTATTTTACGGTGCGGTCGAACTCTTTTACCGAGTCGGCATAGGGCTTGCCTATTTCCCACATGAGTAGGTTTACTATCTCGGTTTTGTGCTTAAACATTTCGGCTATAAAGTTTTGTATGCACACAATGCGCTTGGCTACGCCCATCGTTACCCATTCGCCACGCCCGTGGTCGTAGGCTTTTAGGGCGGCATCTAACGCCTCGAGTGCCTGCTCTACGCCGCACACGGGGTAGCTGCCCACCACCACGGGTTGTAGCCCGCCCTCGGTTTGTAGGCACACGGGCGAGCGCACTTCGCTTACTGCGCCTGTCCACTGGCGCATTTCGCCATTTATAAGGTATTTTTGCTGGTTTAGCGGTGCTTTTAGCCGAAATTCTTCTGGTATTTCCGCCATGCTTTTCGCAAAAAAGTTCTCCATTTTGTTGTAGTTAGTATTGGTTGGTTAATGATTTTTTTAAATAATTTCGGGGTCTTGTATGTAGGGCAAAAAAGCAAAGCTGTTGCTGCCGTCGGGGAGCATTGCAAACACGCACAAATGCAGCTCGGGGTCTTTGTAGGTGCGTTTAAAATCGGCTAATTTTTCGGTGGTAACGATGTTTTTATGCACAAATTCCTCGAGCGCAGATACATTTATGCTCCACTTGGTACTAAGCGATTCGTGCATCAGTACTTGCTTGCCTATGCCTATGCCCTTGGTTTGGTGGGCTACAAATATGGGGTACTTTGATATGCCGCTATCGAGTATTTCATTGGAAATGCCCTGCAAATAATCGTTGTAGTACCTTAGGTCGTCGTGTAAAGTTTCAAAAATATGCTCTGAGGTCATTTATATAAAATTAATGTGTAAAATTAGCACAAAATTTTGCAATTTTGCACCATGAAAATAGCATTAATTGGGTACGGAAAAATGGGCAAGGCGATAGAAGCATTTGCACTTACACAGAACCACGAAATCGTAAAAAAGTTTGATTTAGACACGCCGCTTGTTGCGCCCGAGCAGCTATTTGGGGTAGATGCAGCCATTGAGTTTACGCAACCCAGCACGGCGGTGGGGCATATATCGGTTTGTTTTTTGGCTAATGTGCCTGTGGTGGTGGGTACTACGGGCTGGTACGGCGAGCTGGCTGCGGTGCGGGCGGCGTGCGTGGCGCAAAACCAAGCGCTGTTTACCGCCACTAATTTTAGTGTGGGCGTGTATATTTTTTGGCAAATAAATAAAGCACTCGCAAAAATAATGGATACCCAGCCGCAATACGAGCCGCAAATTACGGAGGTACACCACACCCAAAAGCTCGATGCGCCGAGCGGTACCGCCATTACCACAGCCGAATATATGCTACCCGAACTAAGTAGGAAAAGCCGCTGGGTGCTGGGCGAGGGCAAAAATGATGCGCTGGGCATTGTGGCAATACGCAAAAACGACGTGCCAGGCACGCACACGGTGGCGTACCAGTCGGCGGTAGATGGTTTGGAGCTTACGCACACGGCGCACAACCGCAGCGGATTTGCACAGGGGGCGGTGCTGGCGGCGCAGTGGCTTGTGGGCAAAAAGGGCGTTTTTACGATGTCGGATATGCTGCCGATGGGCTAAGTTTTCTTTTCCACCAACTTGCCGTACACCGATTTTATGCCCATTTTGTAGTGCAGTATGTCGTGTACGGTGCTGTATGGCAGGTGTATGTCGTGCTGGGTTTTGAGGAACTGCTGCACTTCTTTAAAGTTTTTGAAGGAGCTTGGGCTGCTTATTTTCCGCATCAAAATGTGGCGTATGTGCATCGGTAGCTTGGTGGGCGCACCGCCCGAGGTTTGAATGTGCAGCAATTGTTTGATGCCGCCCTCGGCATAGTATTTTAGCCAAGTGCGCAGCGTGGCTTGGCTTATGTTTAGCTTTTGGGCTAAATCCGTTTTTTTTGTGGTGGGTTCGTTCTTTAAAATAAGCAGCGCATTTAGCCTGAGCTTTGCCTTAGGGTTTTGGTGCTGTGCCACTATTTCCGTCAGTTCTGCTGCGGACTGTGCGATGTGCAGGGGTTGCTTTGCCATGCTTGCTCGATATTTTATAGGTGTGTTAGTTAATAGAAACAAAAAAGATATTGTTTTGTTTTGTTTCATTAACACTATTTCATAAAAAATATTTTTTCCAGTTTTGGAGCATTTTTATGCCATTTTTTGTCAGTATGGATTCGGGGTGAAACTGCAGCCCCACTATGGGTAGGCTGGTGTGGGCTATTGCCATAATTTCGTTTGTGGCGGTGTGGGCGATGGTTTGTAGGGTGCTGGGCGGGTTTTTTAGCAAAAGTGAGTGGTAGCGCATGGCTATAAATGGCTGGGGTAGCCCCGAAAAAATGGCGTGCTGGGCGTGGTAGCACAGGCTGGTTTTGCCGTGCATGGGCGTGTGGGCGTGGTGCAGCTCCGCCCCAAAAAACTCGCCGATGGCTTGATGCCCAAGGCAAATGCCTAAAATGGGTATTTGGGTGTAAAAATGCGCTATGCTTTGGTTTAAAATGCCCGCTTGTGCGGGGCGACCCGGACCGGGCGAAAGCACAATGGCGTGCGGGCGCAGGGCGGCGAGCTGCGCTACGTCCGCCTCATCGTTGCGCAAAACCACGCATTTTACGCCTATTTGTAGCAAATAATCGTATAAATTGTAGGTAAACGAATCGTAATTATCTAATAAAACAACGAGGGGTGCAGCCACTTTTTTGGGTAATAATCATAAAAAACAAACAACCGACAAAATAAGTTTTGTCGGTTGCGGTATAAAATTGCACACCTTTGCGTGCGCCAAAAGGTTATTTTTTCTTATGACGGTTCTTTCTAAGGCGTTTTTTTCTTTTGTGGGTCGCAATCTTATGGCGTTTACGTTTTTTTCCGCAAGGCATGGTGGTATTGTTTATTGGTGAATATTTATTTTATTTTATTTGTTTCAAAAAAGCATCTACTTGTTGCGTAATGCTGGGGTCTTTTACCAAGGCTTTGTACTGCATCAGTATTTCTTTGGCTTGTTTGTTGTCGCCCGTTTGGTAGTATGCCTCGCCCAAGCCCAAGTAAGCATCGGGAAATGCGGGGTACATTTTTACTATTTTTGCAAACCTATTTATGGCTTTGTCCATCTGCCCCGAGCGTACTGCCAGTTGTGCCAAATGGAAGTTTGCCCGCAGGTTTGTACTGTCTTTGGCTACTATTTCTCGGAGCATTATCACGCCTTTCATCGGGTTTTGGGGTGTGCATAGGGTGTATGCGTTGCCCAAATCGGCTTTTAGGTCTATGTTTTGTGGCTCTAAGCTACTTGCTTTTTCGAAACTCGCCAGCGCTTTCTGCTTTATTTCCGCTTGCAATGTGGCATCGGGTACCATGTCGGCGGCTGCCAAATACCTGCTCGCTGCATCTGCCCAATCTATGGCGCTGTTGGTTAGTTGCGCCTTTTTTTGGTGGTAAATTGCGGAAGTTTCCCAGCGGGTTTGCGCCTCCCAAAACCCTATTATTTGCTCTATCGCTATTGTTTTGTCGGGCTTGCTATCTACTTTTTCCAAGGCTTTTTCGAGCAATGCTATTTTTTTAGCGTCCTGTGCGTTTAGGCTTTCTTTGGCGTTGGCTATCAGTTTGGCTTCATCAAAGTTTTTTGGGCTTGGCGTTTCTGTGCCAGTAAGTTGCTTTTCGTTGTTGCTTAGGTTGGTTCTTTCACCAAAAACATATAGTGAAGCCCCCAACGCCACGCACCCGAGTATAGCCAACCATTGCCCTTTGCTCATTGTTTATGCTTTTTTCGATTTTACGTTGTCTTTTACCTCCGCCACAAAAGTTTTTGCGGGCTTAAAGTTGGGTATATAATGCTCAGGCACGGTTATAGAAGTATTTTTGGTGATGTTGCGAGCCACTTTTTCGGCTCTTTTTTTGGTTGTAAAGCTACCAAAACCACGCATATATACATTCTCGTTGTTTATTAAAGAGCCTTTTATTACCTCCACAAATTGTTCTATGGTTCTCTGAACGTCTATTTTTTCTAAGCCAGTTTTTTGCGAAACTTCGGCTATAACATCTGCTTTCGTCACGGTTTTTTAGTTAAATTGTAAGTGATTAATATTTGTTAAATGTTTGATTATGAGCCTTTTTTATTATAGCCTGCAAAGATAGCAATGTTTTCCAAAAAAACAAATGAATACTTGGTTTTATTGCTAAATATATTTTTACAGAGCCAAATTTTGGCTATTCTTTGTCAAACATTTGCATCATATCTTGGCTGATGCCCGTAAACGAAAATCCGCCGTCGTGAAACAAATTTTGCATCGTAACCATGCGAGTATAGTCCGAAAAAAGCGATATAATGTAGCGTGCGCAGTCCTCCGAAGACGCATTGCCCAGTGGGCTCATTTTGTCGGCATAGTTAAAAAACGAGTCGAAACCCTTGATGCCCGTGCCAGCCGTAGTCAGCGTAGGCGATTGCGAAATGGTGTTTACACGCACTTTGCGGTGCTTGCCCCAATAAAAACCGAAGCTGCGCCCGATGCTCTCGAGCATACTTTTTGCGTCCGCCATGTCGTTGTAGTCGGGGAAAACCCTCTGGGCGGCGATGTAGCTCAATCCCACAATAGACCCCCACTCGTTTATGGCATCGAGCTGGTAGGCTACCTGCATCGTTTTATGAAAACTCATGGCAGATACGTCTATCGTTTGGTGGTAAAAATCGTAGTTTAGGTCGTGGTAAGCCCGTTTTTTGCGCACATTTGGCGACATACCGATGGAGTGCAGCACAAAATCAATTTTTCCGCCCAAAATTTCGGTGGATTGCTCAAAAAGATTTTTTAGGTCGTCGGTACTCGTAGCGTCGGCGGGTATTATTTTGGCGTTGCATTGCTCCGCAAGCTGGTTTATCGTACCCAAGCGCATGGCTATGGGTGCGTTGGTAAGCACAAACTCTGCGCCTTCGGCTTTGGCGGCGAGGGCGGTTTTCCAGGCAATCGATTTTTCGTCTAATGCACCGAATATTATGCCTTTTTTTCCTTGTAATATCATTTTAGGTTTGGGTTAATTATTTGTTTTTAGGTTTTTTTTCTTTGTTTTTCTCTTTGCTCTTTTCTTTGTTTTTGTCTGTTGGGTCTTTTTCTTCTGTTTTTTGCTTCAAAAACTGGTAGCCGCCCTTTTCCGCACCCCAAACTTGCTTGCCGCCGCTGTCAAATCCTCGGTCCCACGACACTATTTTATCTTTAAAAATACTCACCTGCGACGTGGCGTAGGTAGCGCCCCGCAGCGTGCTGGCGCAGGCTTTGTCGTCGGTTTTGCCTATGTAGTTGCCGTCATTATCCAGTTGTAGCATCACCGAGCAGCCCTCACGCACTATCAGTTTTTCGGGCGAAAGTCCGTCAAAAGCATCTTTTGTTTCCCACGCACCGATGTATTTTTCGGGCGTGGGCAGCTCGTACACCGCACTTTCAAACACGTTGGGTTTCACCTGCGTGAGTTTGTATATGCGCTGGCGGTAGGGTTTTTCGGGCTTTGCGCTCATGGCTTGCTCCACGTAGAGCCATTTTGTTTGGTCGTCGTTTTTTTTCCAAATCGGGTGCATATTCAGGCTTATGTTAAAATAAGTCGTATCTTTTTCGGCTTGTGCTGCGCTGTTAAAACTGCCCTTCATCGCTTTTTGCAGCGTTTCCAGGGGCGAATCCGCCTTGTCGGATTTTGTTTTTTGGGCTACGGCTACGTGGGCGCAGGCAAAGAAAATTAGGCTAAAAAGCAGCTTTTGCATATCTGTTTTGGTTTGTTGTATTCGGAGTACAAAGCAACGCATTTTTTTGTAATAAAAAAAATTAAATTTTGGCTGCCGATGCCATCGCCGAAACGTAAACTTTTGCGCCATTTACGCTCGTGAGCAATGCCTGGGTACAGGCTTCAAAGGTTGCGCCCGTGGTTATTACGTCATCTACCAGCAGCAAATTTTTGGCGTTGCCCAGCGGTGCGGTATCCACCACAAAAGCCTCGGCTACGTTTTGCCAGCGTTCTATGCGTGTTTTTCGGGTTTGGGTTTGGGTAAATACCTTGCGCAGTAGCACATTGTCATAAAAAGGCAGCCCCATGCCCAGCGATAGTCCTTCGGCAAAGGCGCTGGCTTGGTTGTAGCCCCGCAGTTGTTGTTTGGCGGGGTGCAGCGGCACGGGCAATATGGCTTCTATCTTGCCATAAATTTCGCTTGCCCGCAGCTCTTCGCCCATCATTTCGCCTATGGTGATGCCTATTTCTTGGTGTCCCTTGTATTTTAGGTTGTGTATCAGGTTTTGCACGTTGCTTTGTTTTTCGAAGTGAAAATAAGCCGTAGCCGACACCACGGGCGCACGACCCCAAAAAATGCGTGCTATCGGGTTGTTTAGTTCCAAATGGTACTGGGTTTTGGGCAGGCGCACATAGCAATGGGTGCATATCGTTTTTTCGTGGCGCAGCAAGTGCGTGCCGCAAGCCAAGCACACCGCAGGATAAAAAAGGTTCAAAAAATCGTATAGTATCCGCTGCATGATTTTTGAGGGCTAAAACTTATATGCAAATATAACCACAAAACCCATTGCTGCAAAGCAATGGGTTGGTTTTTTTGTGAAAAAATATTAGGCTCGTTTCGGCTGCGCTTAATGACCCGATCCCTGAGCGTAGCCGAAGGGCGTTTCGGCTGCGCTGGCTGTGGCTCGTTTCGGCTGCGCTCAACGACCATGAATTTGACGAACTACGTACAGACGCGATTAATCGCGTCTCTACCCAGCAAGCGCCCAACCGAAAAACGTCCGAACATGATTACGGGATTATTGGATTTTGGGATTTTCAAGATTGAAAAATCATGTCCATCTTTTAATCCTGAAAATCCTGTTCGGACAAGTGGCTCGTTTCGGCTACGCTCAACGACCAGCAAAAAATGTCAGAACAGGATTACGGGATTATTGGATTTACACGATTGAAAAATCCTGTACATCTTTTAATCCTAAAAATCCTGTTCGGACAAGAATACCAATAATACCGAAGACATTCTATTAGAGCGTCTGTACCCAGCAAATGCCCAGCAAAAAAAATTCAATGTGCTGCAAATTCCTTGTTTAAAATTTCCACGTTAAAATTAATTTTGGCATTTAATGCCCTAAAAACTTTTAGTATCGTATCAAATCTTGCGTCGGTTAAGCTATTTTCTATTTTTGAAATTTGCGCCTTTTTTACACCCACCAATGCCCCCAACTGTTCTTGTGTCAAGTTTTGTTCTTGGCGAATATTTTTAATTGTCTGCCCCAATAAGTCGAGGCGCAATTCGTTTTCAAAAGCATCACGTCTTGGCGTTCCAATTTCGCCAATGTGTTTGTCCGTCATTTCCTCTAAACTATATGTTTTCATTGTTTGGTGTTTTTTTCGTTAAAATATTGGTTTCTTAATCTTTCGGCTTTTTCAATTTCAATTTTTGGCACTTTATCGGTTTTCTTTATAAGTCCATGCGTCGAAATCACGATGGTATCTTCTTTGTCGTCTTTATCCCAAAAAGCAAAAAGGCGAAAATATGTTTTGTTGTACAAAGTTCTGAACTCCCAAATTTCATCTTGCAATTTTTTAAAAAGCTCATTGTCATTAATTTGAGCAGATTTTCTTATGTTGTAATAAATTTTTTCTCTTGATTTGTCGTCCAAGTTGTCTAAAAAATCTTTTGCGTCATCTAAAAATCTGACCCTAAATCTATTTTTCATTCGTTTTTATGCAAAGATAAAAGTTTCTTAATTAAGAAACAAATTTATTTGTTTTAGTTTTTTCAATCTTCAAAATCTCACAATCCTGTGCGGACAAAAAATAAATGAGTTTGTAGAGACAAGGCACTGCCTTGTCTCCCGCTGCAACGCCTCCACGATTGTACAACCCTTTCAACATTCCGACGGTTTTAACCGTCGGATTACGGGATTTTGGGAAAAAATTATTTTTTGTACAGACGCAATTAATCGCGTCTCCACCCACCAAAACCCCCGCCCCCCATCATTTCAAAAAACGCTGCCACCACAGCGCAAGGTTTAGCGCGGTCCATAACTTATCGGCTGCCAAATTATTTTTGGTTGGTTGCGTAATAGATTTTAGGTATTGCGCCGAAAAAACCTCATTTTCCCTATTAAAATCCAGCAGCGCATCTTTGCCCATAGCCAACAAATCGTTGGTGAGCAGGTGCGTGAGCGGTATGGTAAAGCCATCTTTGGGGCGATGCAGTATATTTTGGGGCAAAATACCCTCAAAAGCCTTTTTGAGCAAATACTTTTCTTGGTTGTGCTGCACCTTTTGGCTGGCAGCAATGCCCATCGCCATTTCCACAAAACGCACATCTAAAAAAGGCACACGCCCCTCCACCGAGGCAGCCATCGTCATTTTGTCTAACCTATTGAGCAGCAGCTCGGGCAGCCTATAATTTAGCTCTATGTAGCTTGCCCAATCGTAAAAATGGCTTCTGCCCAGTGCCTCAAACCTGTGGTAGTATTGCTCAAATTTATGGTGTACATTATAATCCTGCACGGTTTTCGAAAATTCAGCCGAAAAAACCTTGCTGTGCTTCTCTTGCTCGCTCATTAGGTCGGTGCTGCCCCTATAAAAAACCTTGCTTTCCTTGGCATTTTGCAGCCAAATATGCTCCGAAAACTTGCGCTTGCGCACCGCATTCAGCCCCAAAAGCAGCTCCAAACCCGTTTTTTTTACGGTACTTTTTTGCCCCAAAAACTCCGAAAACCTCCGAGCGTTTTGCATGGCGCTGTACCCAATCAAAAGCTCGTCGCTGCCTTCGCCCCCCAAAATTACGGTAACGCCCTCCTTTTTAGCCAATTTTGAAATGTAATATATCGGAATGTTGGCGGCATCGGCGGTGGGTTCGTCTTGGTGCCAGACCATTTGTGGCAAAAAATCTAAAAAATCTTTTTGCGAAAGTTCCAGCTCATAATGCTGCGCATTGCAGAGCTTGGCTACCTGCCTTGCGGGTTCAAACTCGTTTTTGTAGCCGCTATATTGGTTGCTAAACCCCACGGTAAAGGCTTTTATGGGCTTATTTACCAGTTTTGAGAGCGTTACGGCATTTGCGCTCGAATCTATGCCACCCGAAAGCAACACGCCGTACTGCACATCGGCTTCTCGGCGAATGTCCACGCAGTTGGTAAAGCAAGCCAACAAATCTTGGCTGCTTGCGCCTTTATAAGCGTCGTTTGTTTGCGCCTCAAACATATCCCAATACCGAATTTGGGCAGAAACATCGCCGTTGCTTAGGTTTATTTTTATGTAATGTGCGGCGTGCAGCTTGTGTATGTTTTCAAAAAAAGTATCGGGCGCAGCCGCAGCCGTAAACGACAAATAATCGGAAACCACGGCTTTGTGTAGCTTGCGGGGGATTTCTTTGTTCTCCAAAATGGCTTTTATTTCGCTGGCAAAATACAAAACACCGTTGTGTATCGTGTAATAAAGCGGTTTTACGCCCATTCTATCTCGGAGTAAATAAAACTCATTTTTGGTCTTGTCCCAAAGCCCAAAAGCAAACATTCCCCTAAATTTTTTTACGCACTCGATGCCCCAAGCGAGGTAAGCGTTCAAAATAACTTCGGTATCGGAGTGGTCGGTTTTAAAGTGGTAGCCGAGCTGCAAAAGCTCCTTTTTTATGTCTTTGTGGTTGTATATTTCACCGTTGAACACAATCCAAACCTGCGCCGTGGCATCGGTCATGGGCTGGGCGGCGGCTGCGCTTAGGTCTATGATGGCAAGCCTGCGATGCCCCAAAAAAACACGCTCGTTTTGTGGTTCAATACACAAAAGTGCCTCGGGGCGGGCGGTTTGCAGGTGGTTTAGGTAGCCGCTCGGGGTTTGTTGCGCAAACAAATAACCCTCGCCATCGGGTCCACGGTGCGCCATGGCATCGCACATGGCTACTATCTGGCTTGTTTCTATTCTAAATTCAGGTGTATTTAAGGCTAAGATGCCTGCAATTGCGCACATATTTTTTTGCTGCAAATATACATAAATATGGCATAAAAATTGGGTTTTCTTGCAAATTTCCGCTGCTTTTTGTACCTTTGTCTAACAAAATAGCACATATTTTACTTAAAATTTGGTTTGCGCAAAAAAAACACGAAATGAAAATACTTAAATTCGGCGGCACATCGGTAGGCTCGGCAAAAAGCATCGCCACGCTCATACACATTGTAAGCAAAAGGGTAGCAGCGGGCGAAAAAATGGCGGTGGTTTGCTCCGCCGTGGGTGGCATAACCAACCTACTGCTCAAGGCTGCCGCCCAAGCTGCCGCTGGCAACCAAACCGACTACCAGCGCACGCTCCACACCATAGACCAAAAACACCTCATTATTATAGACGAGCTGCTGAACGACCCGCAAGACTTTTTGGTCGTTTACAAGCAATATTACACCGAACTCACCCAAATATTGCAGGGTGTTTACCTTTTGCGAGAAGCCTCCGAGCGCAGCCTCGACCTCATAGCCTCCTTTGGCGAGCGTATAGCCAACCAACTGGTGGCAGCCGCATTTACACAAAAAGGCATACCAACCCAATACGTAGATGCCCGTACGCTGGTAATTACCGACGATAATTTTGGGCAGGCAAATGTGCATTTTAAAGAAACGAATGCAAAAATAAACGCCTTTTTTGCGCAAAATGAAGCAAAATTGCCCATCATTACGGGCTTTTTGGGGGCTACCACCAGCGGAGCTACCACCACCTTGGGGCGGGGCGGCTCCGACTACACCGCCTCCATTTTTGGGGCGGCACTGCACGCCCACAGCATCGAAATATGGACCGACGTAAACGGTATGCTCACCGCCGACCCACGCATTGTACCCAGCGCATTCACGCTGCCGCACGTGTCGTACATCGAGGCTATGGAGCTGTCGCATTTTGGGGCGAAGGTCATTTATCCGCCTACGTTGTACCCAGCTTTTACCCAAAAAATTCCGATAGCCATACGCAATACTTTTCAGCCAGATGCCGTAGGAACAATTATTTCCGACAGCCCAAACCCGACCCCAACCGCCCCAAACACGGGCATAAAAGGCATTAGCTCCATAGCGCAGGTGGCGCTGGTAAACGTGAGCGGCGCAGGGCTGGTGGGCGTGGCAGGCGTGGCGGGCAGGCTTTTTTCGGCTTTGGCTCGGGGCAATGTAAACATTATACTCATCACACAAGCATCGTCGGAGCATAGCATTTGCTTTGCGGTAAGCCTGCCCGATGCCCAAAAAACCCAAACGCTGATAAGCACCGAGTTTGAGTACGAACTGGCGCAAGGAAGAATTTCGCACATAGAAATAAGCACCGACAATTCCATAATAGCCGCCATAGGCGAGGGCATGAGCCACACGCCAGGCATCGCAGGCAAAATGTTTATGGCATTGGGCAAAAACGGTATAAATGTAGTAGCCATTGCCCAAGGCTCGTCGGAGTACAACATATCGGTGCTGATACCGCAAAAAGACCTCGTAAAAGCGCTCAATGTGCTGCATCAGGCTTTCTTTAAAGCCACCGAAAAAGTGCTAAACCTATTTGTGGTAGGCACGGGCTTGATAGGCAGCACGCTGCTAAAACAACTCCACGACCAAAAAAATTATTTGGCACAAAACCAAGAGCTAACCATACATTTGGCGGGCGTGGCAAACTCCCGAAAAATGCTTTTTTCCGCCCAAAGCATCGACTTGGTTCACTGGCGACAAACCTTGGAGCAGCAGGGCGAAACCACCGACTTGCCCCAGTTTATAAAACGAATGCAAGCCATGAACCTGCCCAACAGCATTTTTATAGACAATACCGCTGGCGCAGCCGTAGTGCCTTATTACAACCAAATATTGGAGGCGAGCATATCGGTGGCTACGCCCAACAAAATAGCCAACTCGGGTAGCTACGCAAGCTACATTGCCCTAAAAAATACCGCCCAAAAACGCAGGGTGAAGTTTTTGTATGAGACCAATGTGGGCGCAGGTTTGCCCGTAATAAGTACGCTCGCCGACCTCATAAACAGCGGCGATGAACTGCTAAAAATAGAGGCGGTGCTTTCGGGTACGATTTCTTATATATTCAATAATTTTGATGCCAGCAGCACATTTAGCCAAGTGGTGCAAGAGGCAAAAAACCTTGGATACACCGAACCCGACCCCAGAGACGACCTAAGCGGCATGGATATAGCCCGAAAAATCCTGATTTTGGCACGGGAGGCTGGCTTTGCCTTAGAACC
Source organism: Bacteroidota bacterium (assembly GCA_043765195.1). Lineage (GTDB taxonomy): Bacteria > Bacteroidota > Bacteroidia > UBA7662 > JAYUJN01 > JAYUJN01. Next base: position 33,659 of record JAYUJN010000045.1, read on the forward strand.
CAAAGACATAGAGGTGGAAAATATGCTGCCGCAAGCCTGTTTGGAGGCGGATACGGTAAGCGATTTTTTTGAGGCGTTGGAGGAACAAAACCATTTTTTTGAGCAAAAAAGATTTCAGGCGGAGTGCGAGGGCAAACGCCTGCGCTTTATTGCTTGCTTAGAAAACGGAAAAGCCCAAATAAACCTGCAAGCCGTAGATGCCAAGCACCCTTTTTACAACCTTGCGGGCAGCGACAACATCATTGCGTTTACGACCATGCGCTACCAAAACACGCCATTAGTTATAAAAGGACCGGGCGCAGGCGCAGAAGTTACCGCCGCTGGGGTTTTTGCTAACATTATAAGCATCGGTAATTACTTGGGGTAAGGCACTAAATTTGGCTTGTGTTCGGCGGTTCGGATACTAAAATGGGGCAAAATACGTTTTTAAATTATGCAAAAAATACACATCATTTGGGCAGACGACGAAATCGATTTGCTAAAACCACACATCGCTTTTTTGAAGGCAAAAGGCTACGAAATTACACCCATAAACAATGGATACGATGCCGTGGAAATGGTGCGTGAGCAGCAATTCGACCTCGTTTTTTTGGACGAAAATATGCCAGGCGTTACTGGATTGGAGGCATTGCAGCAAATAAAAGCCCTGAAACCGAATTTGCCCGTGGTAATGATAAGCAAAAGCGAAGAGGAGCGCATTATGGAGGAGGCGATAGGCGCACAAATTGCTGATTATTTGATAAAGCCCGTGAACCCGAACCAAATTTGGCTTTCTATCAAAAAAATAGTGGATAGCCGCCGCCTGATAGGCGAAAAAACTACGTCGGACTACCAGCAGGAGTTTAGCAGCATAGGCATTACGGTGGGCGAAAACCTGAATGCGGCGCAGTGGGCGGAACTTTACGACAAACTTTGCGCCTGGGAAATAAAGCTGCACAACTCCGACGACAACGGAATGCAGGAGATTTTTAAGATGCAAAAACACGAGGCAAACCGCCAGTTTAGCCGTTTTGTGTCGAAAAACTACTTATCTTGGCTAAAAAACCCAGCCGATAGCCTCACGCCCGTGATGTCGCACAACATTGTGCAGCAAAAACTGCTACCACAACTGAGCGAGGGCGAACCCGTTTTTTTGGTGGTGATAGACAACCTGCGCCTCGACCAATTTAAGATACTGCAAACGGTTTTGGAGCAATATTATAGGCTGCAACAAGCCGAGACTTACTACGCCATTTTGCCTACTTGCACCGAGTTTGCACGCAATGCGCTGTTTGCGGGGCTTATGCCCTCCGAAATAAAACGCCGCTACCAAGACAAATGGACCGAAGAAGACGGCGGCGACGAACACAGCCGCAACAACCACGAGGATTTTTTGCTGCAAGAACAGCTAAAACGCTTCGGAAAAAGCCAACTGCCGCACAGCTACACCAAGGTAACGAACCTGAGCGGCGGCAAACAATTGGTGAAAAATGTGAAAAATATGCTGAAAAACGACCTAAATGTAATCGTTTATAATTTTGTGGATTTGCTCTCGCACGCCCGCACCGAAATGCGTGTGATAAAGGAACTCGCCGAAGACGAAGCGGCGTACCGCTCGATAACCAAATCTTGGTTTGAAAACTCGCCGCTGCTCGACTTTTTGAAAACCATAGCCACCCACAAAATTAAGCTGGTGATAACCACCGACCACGGCTCGGTGCGGGTGCACGACCCCGTGCGCATAGTGGGCGATAGAGAAACGACAACCAACCTGCGCTTTAAATCGGGCAAAAACCTGAGCCACAGCCACAAGAGCATTTTTGAAATTACCAACCCCGAAGATGCCATGCTACCCAAGCACAATGTAAGCTCCACCTACGCCATAGCCACGCACGATACTTTTTTTGTGTATCCAAACAACTACAACCAATACGTGCATTTATACGAAAATACGTTTCAGCACGGGGGCATTTCGCTCGAAGAAATGATAATACCGTATGCCGTTTTTTTGCCCAAATAAAAGTACAATAAATATTTAAAAGGTATAAATTTATTTTGTACCTTTGCAGCCAAATTACAAATGCTCTCCGAAAGGTTAAAGATGAGCCTCTTTAAAAATTCAAACTTAAAAATAAAGTTAAAATGGACGCTATTAAAAAAGTTAAAATAGACGCTATTAAATTCGTAGAGGCGCAAACAATTGTAACTCCAAACCACCCCAAGTTTAAGGCTGGTGATACCATAGCGGTTCACTACAAAATTAAAGAGGGAAACAAAGAGCGTATTCAGGTTTTTCAGGGTGTGGTAATTCAGCGCAGAGGCTCTGGTGCTACCGAAACATTTACGGTTCGCAAAATTTCTGGCGGCATAGGCGTAGAGCGTATATTGCCCGTTACATCTCCAAACATAGACCATATTGTGGTAAACGCCCGAGGCATTGTGCGCCGTGCGAGGTTGTTTTACCTACGCAAACTTACTGGCAAAAAAGCCCGTATCAAGCAAAAACAAGTATAGATTTACCGCCCCTCGGGGTTACTCATTTTTTTATGGGTACAAACATAGCTCCGCCAAAACACGGATAGCTCTTGGTTTTGTACACGCCGTTTTCCAACAGGCTCTCTGCCCAGCAGTAGAGCCTGTTTGGTGTGTCGTCGTTTTTTAGTTGTGGCACGTACCATATTACCAAGCTGGTATTTTGGGTGTTGTCGGGGTTTGGCTCTATAAATTTTTCGGGTCCTTGGTGGTAGTCGGTGTTGCAGCACGGACCTATGGTGAGCAGCTCGGTGTTGCCCTCGTCCAGTTTTAGTTGTTCTTTTGTAAGGTATAAATACGCAAAATCGCCCCGCCCGCCATCGCCGAACTGCCCGTGTGAAGGCTCTAAATAGTAGCCTGCGCTGGGTTTTGTTTCCAGTTTATATTGGTAGCCTTCTGGTGTGTAGGTGGTTTGAGGGGTTTGTAGTTGCCATTGCTCGGTTGCCCAGGGTTTCCATTTTTGGCTGGGTGTTAGCTCAAAAAAGTTGGCGTTTTCGCCTGCCATAGCAATGCGTGAAACTGGGCGGTACGTGCCATTGTTGCCGCAGCCCCGCCCGAGGCTGGCGTTTGCCATGCGAAACCGACCATCGTTGTAAAACTCGTAGCGTTGGGCGTAGCTATAATTGCAGGGCGTGGGGTAGCCCTCGCTCCAATAGTTTTGCTGCAATACAAAGCCGATGCTTTTGTTGTTTTCGTCTATCAAATCCAGTATTTGCGGCGGTTCTATGGCTATCACGGCTGCGTGGCTAAATGTGGGGCAGCCCACGGCATCGGAGTAGCCGAAACCCTCGGTGTTGGAGTAGCTCACGTGCCAGTCCACGAGCGAAGCCGATTTTATCACGGGTTCGTTTTGGTAGCTGGCGGCATCTATGCGCAGCCCGTCGGAGCTGGTGAGGTAGTATTTCATTTTCCAGCCGTTTTGGTTTATTTCGTTTATTTTTTCACAAAAACAAGCGGTGATGCTGTCGTTTTGCAGCCTGCGCTCGGTTACGGCTTGGTTGTTTCCAGTGTTTGTCCACCGTATTCCTATTAGTTTTTGGTCGGTTAAGTCCACTATCGCCCACAGGGCTTTGTTGTTTTGGGTAAATGTGGGTGCTACGCACAAATGCTGCGAGCGTTCGCAGCGGCTGCGGTTCAGCGCCGTTTTTGTGCTTGCCATCAGGGCGGCTTGTTGGTTGGGTTTGTAACCCAGGGCTTGGGCTACTTCGGGCGCATTGGTGGCTATTTGTAGTGCCAGTTGTTTTAGGTGATTGGGTATATCGGGTTGGGTGCTGGCGTAGTGGTTGGTGTTAAAAACGAGGTTTTGGGTCAAATCCACGAGGCAAACGCTGCTCAGGTTTAGGGCGTAATTGTACATTTCGATGCGGTAGCATTTGCCGTTGCAGGTGCTTTGCTTGTCGGTGGGCAGGTCGGCGGGGCGTGCCTTGTACACCCCAAAAATTTCGTTTCGAAGCGGCTTGCCATCGGGTGTTTTTAGGTATTTTACAAATGTAGCATCGGCGAGTGCCAGCGTTAGGGCGGCGTTTTGGTTGCTATCCAAGCTCAAAAGGTTGATTATGGGCAGCGGTTTTTTTAGGGCGGCTTGTATGTTGGCTATGCTTTGGGTGATGTAAAGCGGCGTGTCGGGCGGCGCAACTACTTGGGTGGCAGCGGCTACGGCGGGTGTGGCGGTTTGGTTGGTAGCGGGGCTGGTTTTTTGGGCGCAAGCAATGCTAAAACACAAAACCAATATGGGCAGATTTTTCATTTAAAAAGGCAGTTATCAAAAACAAAGTTAGCACCTAAAAGGCAAAGTCCACGCATTTTATTTACAAAAAACCGCAATAGCAGCCGCAACTAAAAAAATAGTTTTACAACCCGATGCCAGAGGCATCAAATGTTTGTAGAAAAATAGGTGGCACATCAATTCCGACCCCGACGGGGTCGCAGAAACCAATCAACTGTTTTTTACAAACGTTTAATCCCCAAGGGACTTTTAAACAAGCTAATACCAGCCCCAAAGCCAGATAGTAGGGCTATATTTGGACAAAAATATTTTTTTGGTGGCAGAATAAACCTTTTTATGTTGCAACAGTCAAATATAATGACTTACTTTGTGGGTCGAACATTCATTACCAACCAAAAAATGAAAAAAATACTTGGATTTATATTCCTTTCGCTTGCGCCCAGCTTTGCGCTGCTTGCCCAGCCCGTTACTTTTGCGGAGCATATTGCGCCCATTATTTTTAACAATTGTACGAGCTGCCACCGCAACGGCGAAATTGCGCCCATGCCATTTACCAATTACAGCGAGGTAGCAGCCTATGCGGGCATGATTGGGTACGTAACCCAAATTAAATATATGCCGCCCTGGAAACCCGACCCAAGCTACCGCAAACTGCTGGACGAGCGCAACCTGTCTGCCAGCGAGCTGCAGCTTATCCAAGATTGGGTGGCGCAGGGCGCTTTGGAGGGCAATCCGTCGCTTACGCCTGCGCTGCCCGTGTTCCCCACTGGGTCGCAGCTCGGCACGCCCGATGCGGTGATAACCATGAGCCAAAAGTTTGTGCATCAGGGCAACAACACGGATAACTACCGCATTTTTGTGTTGCCCACCAGCTTTCCTACCGCCAAAAATATTTCTGCCATAGAGTTTCGCCCACAAAACAGCAAAATAGCGCACCACGCCATTTTTGCGCTCGATACCACGGGGCAAGCCCACTTGCTCGATGCCCAAACGCCCGAATACGGTTACAGCGGTTTTGGTGGTTTTGGTATAAACAACGCCCAAAGCATCAACTGGAACGCTTGGGTACCAGGCACTACGCCACGCTTTACGCCAGCAGGCATTGGCAGACGGTTGCCAAAAAATGCCGACATACTCATTCAGATGCACTACGGACCGACAGCCATTACCCAAACCGACTCATCGGTGGTAAACCTGTTTTTTAGCACTGCGCCAGTGAGCCGCTACGTGCAAACTTCGCCGATTTTAAGCCCGCTTACCCTACAAAACGGACCGTTTCGCATTCAGCCAAATACCGTAAAATCGTTTAAAGCCCAATACAATGTGCCAGCCGACGTAAGCCTTTTGTCGGTTGCGCCGCATTGCCATTTACTTGGGCAAAAATGGAAGGTTTACGCCGTAAAACCGCAGGGCGGCGATACCATTCCGCTGGTAAAAGTAGATGATTGGGATTTTAAATGGCAGGGAAGCTATACTTTTCCGAACATGATACGCATACCAGCAGGCAGCAAGCTTATAGCCGAAGCCATCTACGACAACACCACCGCCAACCCGCTGAACCCAAACAACCCGCCGCAGCTCATGCAGTGGGGCGAAAGCACGACCGACGAAATGTTTTTGGTGTATTTTAGCTTCATAAACTACCTGCCTGGCGACGAAGCCATCGCCCTGAGCAACGACTGGGAAACCAACCTAACCAAGCTAAAAAACAGCACTTATCCCATTTACCCGAACCCAAGCAACGGCAAAATCAACTTTGGGTACAGCCTATCCAAAACCGATAAAATAAACATAGGCTTGTATAGTTTGGAGGGAAAATTGCTACAAACGATAAAGCAAAACAAAACCATGCCCTCAGGTAGGCACACCAGCGAAATAAATGTAACGGGTTTAGCCGCAGGCACGTATCTTATACAAATAAACACGGAGGCTGGTTATTCGGCAGCCGAAAAAATAATAATAACGCCCTAATTTCGTTATAGAACAGGTTCGCTCACACATCTTTTTGTAAAAAATACGTATGCTACACAAAATAAAACAATGCGCCCTTGTGGCTTTTATGCTCGTGGCGCTCACGCAATGCGACGTAATTGGTCCGCAGCCCACAAACAGTACGGAGGTAATAACCACGGCGAAGCTCAGTTTTGTGCAAAGTAGCGATACCACGCAGCGGTTTGTGGCGGTGTATAAAGATGCAGACGGCGCAGGCGGTGCCGCCCCCACCATCGACCCTATTGTGCTGAAACCAAACACGCTTTACCGTGTACAAGTGGCGTTGCTCAACGAAAGTGCGGCTACTGCCATAAATGTAGCGGACGAAATAGTGAATGAAGCCAGCGACCACCAGTTGTTTTTTGTGCCGTCGGGCGTGTCGGTGGCTGTAACTTATAATGATGTGGATAGTAAGGGGAATCCTGTGGGTTTGCGGAGTTTTTGGCAAACGGCATCGGCGGCGGTGGGCAGCATGAAAATAACGCTCAAACACCAAGTGAACAAAAAACCCAACGCCCCTGGCGACATATCCATAGGCGATACCGACATAGAACTCAATTTTGTAACCAAGGTGCAGTAATTTTTCCATAAAAAACCCCCGCAGCAATTTATTGCTGCGGGGGTTTTCTTTGTTTGCTTGTATGTATTACACGCCAAATTTTGTTTTTATGGCATCTACATAATCCAGTTTTTCCCAAGTAAATAGCTCTACGGTTTGGGTGGTGGTTTCTTTACCGTTGTTAAAGGTTTTGCTTACCACTTCGTAGTCTCTGCCCATGTGTCCGTAGGCTGCTGTTTCGCTGTATATTGGGTTGCGCAGTTTTAGGCGTTTTTCTATGGCTGCTGGGCGCATATCAAAAATGCTTTCTATGTGTTGGGCTATTTCGCCGTCGGTCATTCGCTTTCCAGTAGCATCTTTTGCTTTGGCTGTGCCGTAGGTATTTACGTACAAACCCATGGGCTGCGCCACGCCTATGGCGTAGGCTACTTGCACCAAAATTTGGCTACAAACGCCCGCTGCCACGATGTTTTTTGCAATGTGGCGTGTGGCATAAGCCGCACTTCTATCTACTTTGCTTGGGTCTTTGCCGCTAAATGCGCCACCGCCGTGTGCGCCCTTGCCGCCGTAGGTATCTACTATAATTTTACGACCAGTTAAGCCCGTGTCGCCGTGCGGTCCGCCTATTACAAAATTTCCCGTGGGGTTTATGTGGTAGGTAATGTCGGTCGTAAATAGTTTTTTGTTGTTGTTGCTTAGTTTTGATTTCACACGTGGAATGAGGTAGCGCATTACGTCAGCCGTGATGCGGGCTTGCATTGCTTTTTGGGCGGCAAGGTCGTTTCCCTTTTCAAAATCGTCGTGTTGCGTAGATATAACAATGGCATCTATTGCCTCGGGCTTGTGTGCATCGGAGTAGCGTATGGTTACTTGGCTCTTGGCATCGGGGCGCAGGTAGCGCATCACTTTATTTTCTTTGCGTATTGCAGCCAGCTCACGCAGCAATATGTGCGATAGTTCCAGTGGCAAAGGCATATAATTAGCCGTTTCGTTGGTGGCATAGCCAAACATCATGCCTTGGTCGCCAGCGCCCTGCTCGTCGGGGTTGCTGCGCTCCACGCCTTGGTTTATATCCGCACTTTGCTCGTGTATGGCAGAAATTACGCCGCAGCTCTCGGCATCGAATTTATACTCCGATTTGGTGTAGCCAATTTTGGCTATTACTTCTCGAGCCACCGTTTGCACATCTACATAAGCCGTGCTTTTTACTTCGCCCGCCAGCACCACCAAACCAGTGGTTACCAGGGTTTCGCAAGCCACTTTGCTCTGGGGGTCTTGTGCCAAAAAAGCATCTATCAATGCGTCTGAAATTTGGTCGGCTACTTTATCGGGGTGTCCTTCCGATACCGACTCTGAGGTAAATAAATAAGCCATCTTTTAGTTAAAAGTATTTGTTTTAAATTTTTTTAAAAAGATGTGGATAGCGAATAAACAACGAATTTAGCACTTTTTTTTAGGTGGTAGCAAGCAGTCATAAATCAATCCACAGAATTAAGGTGCAAATATCCGTCTTTTTTGGCAGACCGCCAAACAAACCCCCAAAAATAGTGTTTGGTTTGTGTACTTTAACGTTTATTTGTGCAAAAAAACCGCTTTTTGTCGTCCTTTTGCAAAAAAATCCAGTTTTAAATGTACGTATTTTAAAAACCAATTGAAAAAAACGTATATTTGTACTTTATATTCAGATTTGTTTTATATATGAAATCTCAGTTGGTATGATACAAATAGACAATACACTTATTTCCACCGATTTGTTGGAGCAACAGTTTGTATGCGACCTGCAAAAGTGCAAAGGTGCTTGCTGCGAAGAAGGCGACGTGGGCGCACCCTTGGAAGCCAGCGAGCTGCACGCCATCGCCCAAAACTTAGAAGCCATAAAGCCCTACATGACCGCAGCGGGCTTAGATGCCCTGCACACCCAGGGTTTTTATGAGCCAGACCCCGACGGCGGTTTTGTAACCACTACGCTAAATGGCAAAGATTGCGTTTTTGCCACCCGAAACGCCCAAGGCATATTAAAGTGCAGCATAGAGCAAGCGCACTTGGCGGGCGAAAGCAGTTTCAAAAAACCCATATCCTGTTATTTGTACCCAGTGCGCATTACGCCGCACCGCACCTACGATGCCGTAAACTACGACCGCTGGCATATATGCGCCCACGCCTGCACCTTAGGCAAAAACCTCAAAGTACCCGTTTACCAATTTTTAAAAGCACCGCTTGTACAAAAATACGGGCAAAGCTGGTACGATGCCCTACACACCTATTATTCAACAACACAATAACCCATCAACCTAACACACACACACGAAATGGTAAAGGCTATGATTTTCATAGATGGCTCTTGGCTTTATTCAAACCAAAGAAACCTGTCTAAGCTACACGGCAACCGCATACAAATAGACTATGGCAGGCTGCCCCAAGCCGTAGCCGACGCAGTAGCCCTACAAGTAGGCAAAGAAATAGACATAGTGCGCAATTGCTTATTTGGCTCTAATGCAAAAAACTATGTATCCGCCGACAAAGAAATGGTACTCAAACGCAAAGATTATTTTGAAATACTCAAAGAAGAATACCACTACGACACCGATATACACGAAATAGACTACAAACGCCGCCGCTTGCAGCGAAAACTCCGAGATCCAAACGACGATTTTGAGCCACAAGAAAAATGTGTACCCATAGCCTTAGCCAGCTCGGCACTGTACTATGCCAACCAACCCAAAGGCTATGACATAGCCATAATGGTAATAGGCGACCGAGATTATATACCCATGCTCAAAAAAGTGCGCCAGCTCGGCAAACGTGTAGCCATAGTGAGCATACGCCTTAGTTGCCCGCAAGAGTTTGAGGACGTGAGGGACAAAGGCAACCTGAAAGACTACGACGTAATTTGGCTCGACGATTTGGTAGAAAACGTGGAGCTGCGCATAGATACACGCTTGGTAGAGTGTATGTCGCCGATACACAACGGCGATAAAATGGTAGATACCGATGAGTTTATACGCAGGGGCAGACCCTATTTTTGCTCCGATTGTAGGGAGGAGTTTAAGCGGCAGCAGCAGCTCCACTTCGGCGATGGCGATTATTTTGATGAGACCACCGAGGGGCTATCCACGCTGGCTACGGGCGAAACCTACTACGGCGTGGTAAAAAAAATGATGCCGCACTGTGGCTTCATAGGCACACCCGAGGGCGATTTTTATTTTGGCATAGACGACGCAGCACCCGATATTAATTTTACCGACTTGCAAATTGGGCAAAAAGTGAGTTTTACCGTAACCAAAGTACCCAACAGATTTGCAAAAGGCGGCGCAGGCAACGGCAATGCAGGCGTAATAAACATTGCGGTGTAGGGGGAATTAGGTGAAAGTTTGGATACCAACATTTTAATATTTACGGTCGAATTTAATGGAAAAATTGTAGATTTGTACTGAAAATTTATCTAAGACAAAATGAGCAAAAAATTAATAAGTTTTGACTGGGCTATAAAGCGGCTTTTGAGAAATAAAGCCAACTTTGTGGTACTCGAGGGTTTTTTGAGCGAGCTTTTGTTTGATAACATTACAATTCAACAAATTATTGAGAGCGAAAGCAACCAAGAAACCGAAGACGGTAAATACAACCGTGTGGATATTCTGACCCAAAACTCGAAGAATGAACTCATCATTATTGAAATTCAAAGCACCTACGAAATAGACTATTTTCATAGAATGGCTTACGGTGTTTCAAAAAGTGTTTCTGAAAATCATAAATTAGGGAGCAAATATTCTAACCTAAAAAAGGTGATTTCTATAAACATCGTTTATTTTGACCTTGGTCAGGGGCAAGATTACATTTACAAAGGAAAAACGGATTTCATTGGTTTACACCAAAAAGATTTGTTGGGGCTGTCGGACAAGCAAAAAACCACATTTTTGAAAGAAAATATTTCTGATGTTTTCCCCGAATTTTATTTACTCAAAGTCAATCAATTCAATGACGTTGCAAAAAATACGTTGGACGAGTGGATTTATTTCTTAAAAAACAGCGAGGTAAAAGACGAATTTAAGGCAAAAGGACTAAAAGAAGCTGGTGAAGTGCTTGATGTGATGCGGCTCGGGGAAGCAGATGAATACGGTTACAACCGTTATATGGACAGTTTGAGCTTAAAAGCGAGCGAGATTTTTACCTTAGAAACAGAAGCAAAATTTCAACTTGAAGAACGAATCATTGAAGTTGCTTTGAGTTCAATAATGGCAGGATTGGACAACTTGACTATAAGTAAAATTACAAAATTGAGTGTAGAAAAAATTGAGGCACTGAGAAATGGAACAACATAGCAGCCTTTGCCCAAGTGGTAGGCGAAATGTAATACATTTGTATTTTTAACCTTCGTGCCGCAGGTCTTTTTACCCACCCATCGTTTTTTTGAAGTAATACAAACCTACGCCGTATCCTTTTTGGGGGTCGTAGGCGGGCTGCATGGCTGTTCCGTATATATATTGCTCGTCCAGCAGCTCAAAACCAACAAATTGCTGCTTGATGTATGCTGGCGAAAAGGCTCGGTGGGCATTAAAGTAAACCTTGCCCGTGGCATCTACGGGTACCGAAAAAAGCACCGTGCCGCTGGGGGCGCACACTCGTTTTAGCTCTTCTATGGCTTTTTCGCTGCCGTAGCTATCTATTGGGTCGCCGTACCTACCCAAACCAATATGCTCTACCACGCACAGCGACGACAGGCTCTCCACCGAATTGCTGGGCATGGGTAGCTGGGTGATGCTCCCTTCCAAAAAGTGCAAATTGTGCAGTTTTAGGGCTATGGGGCGAATGTCTATCATGGTAATGGGTACAAACTGCGATAGAATGCCGATGGTTTTGGCTGCGCTGCCGATGTCGAAGTGGTGCGTGGGTTTTTGGGCAAATATTTTGGAGGCTGCCCAGCTATCTTGGTAAAAATAAATGGGGTCTAAGGGCGTAGTGGCGGTTTTGTCGGTGAGTGCGGGCAAAAAATTGCCGTAACTTAGCTCAAAATTTGGGTTTTCGGTTTGGCTTTTTATTTTTTTGTAATCGTTCAAAAAACCCATAAAATTTATAACAAACGCAATTGGTTTTACCCGAAAAAACTGCTTAACTGCGATGGTAACGCCGTAAAAAAACCTAAAAAGGGTTATTTTTTTGAGTGTATTTTTCAAATTTGGGTGGTTTAAAGCCTGTCGAAAGCCCAAGCGAGCTGCACAACTGGTAGGTAAATGTAAGAGCCAAACATGAGGCGGCGGGCGGTGTCTCTGTCGCAGTTTTGGTAGAGCAGCCAAGCGGTGTACGTAAAATACAGTGCGCAAATCAGGGATATTACGCCCGAAATCCAGCCTGTGTAGCCCATAATGCTTATGAGCAGCCCCACGGGTATGAGCGTGGAGGTGTAAATGAGGGTTTGCATGGCGGTTTTTTTGCCAGGTTCGCCGCTCTCGGGTAGTAGGCGTATGCCAGCCCGCTGGTAGTCTTCGTGGAGCCGCCAGGCTATTGCCCAAAAATGCGGAAACTGCCATATAAACTGTATCGTAAACAGCAGCATGGCTTCGTAGTTTATAGTGCCTGCGGCGGCGGTGTAGCCTATGAGCGTGGGCAATGCGCCTGGAAATGCGCCCACCAAAACGGCGATTGGGTGCTTTTTTTTGAGTGGCGTGTATATAAATGCGTAGGAGCAAAGTGCCGCAAAACCCAGCACTGCGCTCAGGTAGTTCATATATACGGCTATGATGCCCACGCCCATCACGCCCATAATTAGGCTTACTAAAATGCCCTCGTTTACCTGCATTCTGCCCGTGGCTATGGGGCGGTTGGCGGTGCGGAGCATGAGCTGGTCGCTGTCTTTTTCTATAATCTGGTTGATGCCGTTGGCAGAGCCTACAATCAAAAAGCCGCCGAGCAGCAGCAGCACCAGTTGCCCCCAGTTGGTTATGTGGTCCACAGCCATGAGGTAGCCCATGCCCGAGCTAAACACCACGAGCGAGGCGAGGCGGAGCTTTACAAACTGTTTGTAATCGTCTAATTTTTGGGCAATGGAGATGTGTGTATTGATGGCGAAGTTCATTAAAGCGTGTTGGTTTGTGGATAAAGTGCGGCTTTTAGAGATGTGCCGAACAGCAAGCTGCTAAACAAAATGTGCAGGGCTTGTGCCGTGGGCGGCAAGCCTAAGTAGCTTAGGGCTAACCCCGTAAAAATTTGTGCAAAGATAAGGACAATCGGATAGACTAAGTGTTTTTTTGGTAATTTGTTTTTGTGGGTGAGGTAGCCTATTGCGGCTATCAGCACAATAACGAGCCACGCCGTGCTGCGGTGAACCTTGTATATGGCGTTTAGGTTTTCTACCCAAAAAAATCGGTTGGGTATTTGGGTGCTTATTGCGTCTATGTTTTGGCGCACCTGCGAGCCAGCCACTATTTGTAGCAAAATTACGGCTAAAAATGCGGCGTATAAGTACTGTATTTTTTTTGGTATTGGGTAATTTGTGCCTTGGTTTGAGGTGTTTTTGGCTACTATGAGCAATGCCAAAATGGCTAAGGCAATGAGCAAATGTATGGTTACGAGCGATGGCAGCAGGTTGGTGCTTACCACAAATGCGCCCAAAAAACCTTGTAGCCCCACCAGCACCGTGGCGGCTGCGCTGTACCAAAAAACCTTGGGGTGTTGTTTTCTTTGAAAAAAGGCGATGATTGTGGTCAAAAAAATAAATATGCCTACCAGCACGCCCAGCAGGCGGTTTACGTACTCTATCCAAGTTTTTAGGGCATTAAAATCCTGCTCTATGTACATAGATTTGTCTTGCAATAGCTGGTTGGCGAGGCTGGTATAGCCGAGTTTTTGGGCTAATTTGGCTATTTTTTGGTTTTTTTGTAGGCGTTTTTGTGCAAAAGCATCTTTGTAGTTTGGGGTCAACTCGCTTTTTTGGGTTGGTGGCACCCATTGCCCGAAGCACTTGGGCCAGTCGGGGCAGCCCATGCCCGAGCCGCTTGCCCGCACCACGCCGCCTGCCAAAATTACGAGGTAAATCAGTATTATGGTTAGCTGGGCTGTGCGTTGAAACCAGTTATTTGGGGTCATTCTGTTTTTTTTAGGCTACAAAGGTAACATAAAAAAGTGGTTTTGGTTTTGGGCGATGCGTTGTTTTTGTGGTTTTGCGGCGGTTTTTGGCTTTATTTTATAATGATGAGCTTGCGGCTTGCTTGCCAGTTTTGGGCTTGAATGGTTATGGTGTAGTTGCCTGGTGGCAGGGTTTGGTGCGTGAGTTGGGTTTGGTTGTTTTGTAGGGTTATTTGGTTTTTTTGCAGTATTAGTTTGCCCAGTTGGTCGTATATTTTTATGGTTTGTAGGGTGGTTATGTTGGGTTGGTTTATGGTTATGTTTTGGGTTGTTTGTTGGTTTGTGGGGTTGGGGCTGATGGAAAAATATTGCTCGGTGGGGCTTAAATATTTGGTTATGGTGGTGGTATCGGAGCCTGCGCAGCCCTCGCTGCTGGTTACGGTTACGGTGTAAGTGCCAGGTTTTAGGTTGGTGGCGGTGGCGGTGGTTTGGGGCGGCGTGGTGTTCCAGAGGTAGGTGTATGGCGTTGTACCGCCGCCTACGGCGGCGGTACAACGCCCCGTTCCAGCAGCACCTGCGGTGCTGCTATCGGGGTAGCTTGTGGTAGTTACCACCAAGCCTGGGGTAATGCGTATATAATTATTTTTCGCCTCAAACCCATAATTATTGCCATAGTACGCCGTGAGCGTTACGCCGTAGCTGCCAGCCGCCGCATAGCGCACCATAGGGTTTTTTTGCGCCGAAAAATTGGGCGTGCCGCCCGCAAAATTCCACACATAGCGTGTGGGCGTACCCACCGAAAGGTCGCTAAACTGCACCTCCTGACCGCTACACGCCACCGCCGTAGCCGAGCCAAACTTCGCTTGCAGCTTGCCACAAGCCAAATAAAGCCGCCCCGTTTGGTAGCCATTATAAATGCGGGCGTACTGTGCCGTGGTAAAACCAGTTTTGCACGCAGGTCGCCCGTAGCTCATCACATTGTTCGTTAGCGGCGCATAATTATCGCCATACACATCGGTAGCCGTGCCCACATACACGCAGCTCGAGTTCACCAAATTATTATACAAATTAGGGTCGGCGGGCGTGTCGCACAGCTCATCGCCAGCCGTACCACAGTTTGTGCGCCGCACGTACTCCGTAGTGCCGCTCGCCAAATTTGCCGTGCCATGCGTGTGGTACAACGAAAAATAATGCCCCAGCTCGTGCGCCAGCGTGGTAGAGCTACCCGACGCACCATTTATACAGCCATTGGCTATAAAAATATGGTCGCTATTCGGTGTACTCGGAAAAAAAGCGTACCCGCACACCTGACCATCGTTTGTAGCCACCGTACCACAAAAATACACATTTATCGTCCCCGCCACATTGTATTGGTTGGTCAGGCTCAACTGATTGTTCGAATTAAAATTAAAATACTGCGCATTGTTTATATACTCAATATTGCCGCATTTAAAAAACCGAATGCCCGCATTGGCATACAGCACATTTACCTTGGCTATTTCCTGCATCACCACCGCACTATCCAGCCCATTGCCGCCATTGCGCACTATGTGCAGCGTAATCGGTAGGTCGCTCGTCGCCTCGGGTATGGCGTACATCAGCCGCTGGTACGCCGCCGCACCCGTCGCATCGTCTGCCCCAAACACAGTGCCGCACTCGCTTTGCCCCACCGCAAAATGAGGTAGAATGTAGCATAATAACAATACCAAATAGAAATTTTTCATGGCTAAAAAAGATTAAAAATGCTTAAAACCCAACAAATCGGTTTTAAACACCAAATCTACAAAAAAACCGCACACCGTAATTACCCAATTATGCACATTTTTTTACCCAAAAAGAAATAAACCCAGCCTAATTCGCCCGAATAGTATCTTTTTTTACCCAAAGAAAAACACAACCACCCTAATTCGCCCGAATAGCATCTTTTTTTATCCAAAAGAAACAAAAACCACCCTAATTCGCCCGAATAGCCTCCACGGGGTCTAGGTTAGATGCTCTGATGGCAGGCAAAATCCCCGCAATTACACCAATAACCACCGAAACGCCCAAACCCAGCACCGCATTGTTTAGGCTAAGGCTCGCCTCAAAGTCGGCAAAATTGGTAAGCAAAACGCTTAAAACAAACACCAAACACAAGCCCAGCAGCCCACCAAAAACAGCCAAAATAACCGACTCCACCAAAAACTGAAACAGAATAAAAAAGCGTTTAGCGCCCAGTGCTTTTTGAATGCCAATAATGCCCGTGCGCTCATGCACCGACACAAACATAATGTTGGCAATGCCAAAACCGCCCACCAAAATAGAAAAACCGCCTACTATCCAGCCAATTACGCTCATCTGCGCAAAAAACATGGATAGCCTATCCGCAATTAAGCTAATTTGGTTGAGCGCAAAATTGTCTTCGCCCATCGGCTTTACACGCCTGTACGAGCGCATCAAGCCACGGATTTCCTGTTTCAAATCTTCTACATCTACGCCCTTGCGTGGCTGCACAGCTATAAACAGTCGGGTGTTTTTGTTCAAATCCACCACTTTTTTAAAATAAGTTACGGGCAGTATTATTTGGTTGTCCAGCGTGTTGTCTATGGCACTTTTTCCCTCACGCCCAAAAACGCCGATGACCCTCGTGGGTCTGCCCAGCACTTCTATGGTGCGGTCCACGGGTGACACGCCATTAAAAAGCTCCTCGGCTACATCGGCACCCAGCAGCGCCACGGGCGCACCCATTTGCGACTCGGTGTAAGAAAAATACCGCCCCTGCCGCACCTCAAAATCACGGATTTGGTTGTAATCGTAGCTCACGCTCATTACCGTAACGCCGCTCGCCTCATTTTTCTGAAACTTCGCCGTTTTGCCGCCCGTGCCAGCCATAAAACAAACCGCCGATGCCAGCCGAGCGTGTTCGTGTATATAATTATATTCTTTGTAGCCTGGGTTGGGGCGGTTCACATATTTCCACCACGGATAGTCGGGTCCGAAAGTCCACGGAAAACGCTCTATATACACCACCTCATTGCCAAAACTCGCCAAACTATCGTTTATTTGCTTCTCCCAAGAATCCACAATCGTAAAAACTGCAATCACCGCAAAAATGCCAATGGTAATGCCCAGCAACGATAAAATGGTGCGCAATTTGTTCGCCCACAGAGCCGTGAGGGCAAATAATGCGCCCTCTTGCAACAATTTTAGGTAAATTTTCATGGGGCGGTGGTGGTTTTTTGTGTCTTTTTTCGCATCAATGCAGTTTAGTAACCAAACCCTAAAAAATGTTACAAAGAAAACGAAACTAAATGCACAAAAAACGTTAATATTCAAATAATTAATATGTTGCACCACAGCCTCACGCTGCGCCAAGGTTATCAAATTGTTAATGTTCTATATTTAATGTATTGATAGCAAGTGCTTTAAAAAACAGAACAAACATTTGTAAGGGAAATTAGGGTAAAATAACAGCATTTTTACGCCCTGTGGTGGTATCTTTGTGGTGTGAAAACAATGTGTACAAAGGTACACACAAGCAACCACTACATAGCGCAACCCCGCATTTCTGAATATAGAAATGCCCTAAATAAAGTTCGTATGAAGAATATTTTAATCAGTGTATTGTTGCTGGCATTCCCACTTCCGTTTATCAATGTAGCCTACAAAATACAGGCGCATTACCAACAAGCTACCACCAGTAGCGTTTACAACACAGCCAAAGTAATACCGCTGTACGATGTAATAGCCATGGTAGAATCTAAGCAAAACCCCCGAGCAATTGGTTTACAAGGCTCATTGGGTTATTTGCAAATTCGCCCAGCGTTGGTTCAAGATGTAAATAGCATCAAACACAGAAAAGGAAGCAGCCAGCGGTACACGCACCAAGATGCGTTGAGCCAAGAAAAATCGGTAGAAATGTTTATGACCTACATAAATTTTTACTTAGATTACAACAAAAAGGCAAGAACCATCGACAACGTGAGCGCCCTCTGGAACTCAGGACCACAAATGAGCCTGAGCAAAACCCAAGAGTACCGCAGCAAAATTTGGAGTGCTGTCCGCAATTTTGAAGCCAAAGGTTACATTATTGCGCTGGAAAACAGCTAAACCCTTTACAACAGCCCTGCCGAAAGCAGGGCTTCTTTTTTGGCTAAAAAACCAATAAATGCCTCAAAAACAATGAAATAGCAAACAAAATATCCACAAAATGCGTCTTAGTACATAATTTCTACGGAATTTTGAAGTTATATTTATAAACACACTCAAAATGAAAACCTATTTTTTCGTTCCCATCGTTTGCCTAAGTCTTTTGCTATGTAGCTTTGCTACGGGCAAAAAGCACTACGCCCTGCGCACCGTGGTAATAGACGCTGGCCACGGCGGGCACGACCCTGGCAACTTGGGTACTCGCAGCCTGGATAGCTTCGAAAAAGACGTAGCCTTGGGCGTGGCGGTGCGCATAGGCGATTACATAAAGGCAAATTACTCGGACATAAAGGTGATTTATACCCGCAAAAGCGATAAATTTATAGAGCTACACGAGCGTGCTGCCATAGCCAACCGTGCCAACGCCGACTGTTTTATATCGGTACACTGCAACTCGGCTGCGCCCGCCGCCGTAGGCACCGAAACCTACGCCATGGGTACGCACAAAACCGAATCGAACCTTGCGGTAGCCAAAAGAGAAAATGCCTCCATTATGCTCGAGAACGATTACACCGAAAACTACGATGGTTTCGACCCTAAGTCGGAGGAGGCGCACATTATGTTTTCGATGTTTCAGAACGCCTACATGGGGCAGAGCCTGCTGCTGGCTCAAAAAGTAGAAAAACAAATGGCAATAACCGCCAAGCGCAAAAGTAGGGGCGTGCGCCAAGCGGGGTTTTTGGTGCTTTACCGCACTACAATGCCCGCCATTTTGGTGGAAACGGGCTTTTTGACCAACTCCACCGAAGAAAAATACCTACACTCCGACAACGGACAAGACAACATAGCGCTATCCATTTTTAAGGCTTTTCGAGATTATAAAGAAGAGATAGAAGCCGCCAATTAAGCATCTTGGTCTGGTAAATTACGCACCCAAAACGGCTCTTGCCGCCACTTCGTCTGCTTTAAGTTGGTTTTTTAGAGCCTCCAAACCCTCAAACTTTTGGTCGGGGCGCAAAAAGTGCAGCAGCTCCATGCTTATTATTTGGTCGTAAATATCTTGCTGAAAGTCGAAAATAAACACTTCTATCCGTGGCTCGGGCTTGGCGTGCAGTAGGCTCGGGCGGCTACCAATGTACAGCATTCCCCCAAACTTTTGGCGGTTTACCAGCACATTTACGGCATAAATCCCGTTGGCGGGGCAGAGCTTGTAGGCATCTGCCAGTTGCACATTTGCGGTGGGGTAGCCGAGGGTGCGCCCTATCTGGTCGCCCTTTATTACCTTGCCCGTAAGCTGGTAGGCATAGCCCAAAAGCAGGTTGGCTTGCGCTATTTCGCCATTGAGCAAATAATTTCTGATTTTGGTGGAGCTTACCGCATTTTCGTTGATGAGGTGCGCAGGTATTTCGTGTACCGCATAGCCCAGCTCGGTGCTGTGGCGCAGCAGCATGGGCGTGTTGCCTTGCCCGTGCAGCCCAAAACGGTGGTCGTAGCCTATTACCAAATGCTTTGCGCCCACGGTTTTTACCAAAAAACTAGCGATGTAGTCTTCCGCCGTTTGGCTATAAAATGCTTCATCAAAGTTTTGGACAATGAGTATATCCAGCCCCAAATCGGCTAAAATGCCTATTTTTTCGGGCAAGCTCGTGAGCAGGCGCAGGCTGCTGGCATCTTTTTTTAGGGCAATGCGTGGGTGCGGCTCAAAGGTGATAAGTGCCGATTTTGCGCTGTGTTTTTGGGCAAGCTCCGTGGTGCGCCGTATTATTTGGCGGTGCCCAGCGTGCAGCCCGTCGTAACTACCTATGGTAACAACCAAGTTTTGGGGCGGCGTGTAGCTGTGTAGGTCGTAATATACTTGCATGGCGTGGAAAAAACATTTTGCGTACCCAATCGCTTAGGCGTACATTTTTATGTCTTTTATGTTTAGTTTTATGCTTGTTTTGTCGTTCCAGGTATTTTCTTCTATGGTGTAGCACATATCAAACGGCAAACCCTTGGATACCAGCGGGTGGTGCTGCGCTTGGTTGAAGGCAATGGCGCTAAACGTGGGCGAGCCTTCTTGCTCTAAAAAAAGCTGCAAATGCCCGTTTCCTACCACACGCAAGCCATTTTGGTTGTTGGCGAACACGGCTTTGCTACAAAAAACGGGTTCCATGTTCAGCGGACCAAAGGGCGCAAACTGCTTTAAAATGCGCACCAGTTTGGGCGTAATTTGGTTTAGGCGTATGTTTAGGTCAATGTCTATGCTGGGCGTTTGCTGGGCTGGTGTGATGGTTTGGGCTACCACAAGCTCGAACATTTGGGCAAAAGCCTCAAAATTTTCCTTTTTTATGGTAAGCCCAGCGGCGTATTTATGCCCACCAAACTGCTCTATGAGCGTGTGGCAGGCTTTTATGGCGTTGTATATGTCAAATCCTTGCACCGAGCGTGCCGAGCCAGTGAGCAGGTCGTCTTTTTGGGTAAATACAATGGTGGGGCGGTAGTAATGCTCCACCATGCGTGATGCCACAATGCCTATCACGCCCTTGTGCCAGTGTTCGCCATAGACCACCGTCGACTTTTTTAGGGCTATGTCGGGTGTATTTTGCAGTTTTGTGAGGGCTTCTTGGGTAATGTTGCTGTCTATTTCTCGGCGGCTGTCGTTGGTTGTATCTATGTTTTCGGCTTGGTTTTCGGCATCTAATTTTTCGTTGGCTATGAGCAGGCGCACTATTCTGTTGGCATCGCCCATGCGCCCAGCGGCATTTATGCGTGGACCTATTTTAAACACAATGTCCGATACCGTAATTTCTTTTATGTTTTTGTTCAAACACAGCTCTTTTATGGCTTTTAGCCCGATGCTGGGGTTGGCGGCGAGTTTTTTTAGCCCAAAATGCACCAAAACTCGGTTTTCGTCCATGATTGGCACCATGTCGCTGGCGATGCTTATGGCTACCAAATCCAAGTATTGGTATAAGTCGTTTAGGTCCAGTTGGTTGTGTAGCGCAAATGCTTGGCAGAGCTTAAACGCCACGCCGCAGCCGCACAGTTCGTCGAAGGGGTAGGCGCAGTCGGCTTGCTTGGGGTCGAGTATGGCTATGGCTTGGGGCAGCACGTCGGCGGGGCGGTGGTGGTCGGTTATAATCACATCTATGCCCAGCGTGCGTGCGTAGGCTACTTGGTCTATGGCGGTAATGCCGCAGTCGAATGTAACGATGAGCTTTATGTTGTTTTGCGCCGCCCAGTCTATGGCTAACATCGATAGCCCGTAGCCTTCTTTGTGCCTGTTGGGTATGTAGTAGCTTAGTTTTGTGTAGTATTTGCTTAGGTAGGCGTACACCAGCGCCACGGCGGTAGTGCCATCTACGTCGTAGTCGCCATAAATAAGTATGTTGTTTTGGTTTTGCATCGCCTGCTGTATGGCATCTATGGCGGTTTGCATTCCTTTCATCAAAAAAGGATTGTGCAGGTCTTCTAACTGTGGGCGAAAAAATGACTTGGCATTTTCAAAATCAAAAATCGTTCTTTGCGCCAGCAATTTGGCGGTTATATCGTCTATTTGTAGGGCGGTTTGTATTTTTTCTACTTCTTCGGCGTTGGGTAAGGGTTTGTAGTGCCATAGTTTTTGGGTCATTTGCGCAGTATTTTTTGGTAGCCAGCGGGGTCGTTTAGCATTTTTATGGCTTCGGTTATTTCATCGTCGGCAAATAGTCGGTTTTCTATCTTTCCCTTTTGAAAATAATAGCGTGCCACGATTTCTTCTTCTATAAATGCCTTTATTTCCGCCTGATGCGTTTGTAGGTCTTTGGCTTTGGCGGCGGCGAGCTGGGTTTTCATGGCATCGAACTGCTGGCTTACGTCGTCGAAGTATTTTTCTAAAATTGCTTTTTGTTTGTAGGCATTCAGCGTTTTTTCCGATTCGGTTTGGTAGCTATAATCCTTGTTGGCTATAAAGCTCAAAAAGTCGGCGTACTCCTGTTGCGAGAGCCGAAAGTTTTTTGCGTTCGTTATTTTTGGGTTTTTTAGGTGGTATTGCGTGGCAAAATCAAATACGAGGTATTTGGTGAGCAGCGTTTCGGTAATTTCGCTGTACGTTTGGCTGGGCATGGCTAAGTCGGGGGCAATGCCCTTGCCGTCCAGCACGGTGCGCCCGTGCGAGGTCGTAAAGCTACGGCGCAGCGAGTCGGGTATTTCTTGGGCTTTGCCGTTGGCATCACGCTCGGCGGCGTAGTTCAGCTCTTGTATGCACCTACCGCTGGGCGTGTAGTATTTGGCGGTGGTTACTTTCAGTTGGGTGTTGTAGGCGAGCGGGCGCACGGTTTGCACCAGCCCCTTACCAAACGAATTTTGCCCCACTATCACGCCACGGTCGTAGTCTTGCACCACGCCTGCTATTATTTCGCTTGCCGAAGCCGAGTTTTCGTTTATCAAAACCACCAGCGGCATCTTGGGGTCCAGCGGCTCTTGCAGGGTTTTATAGGTTTTGTCCCACTGTTTGTTTTTGCCCTTGGTGGTTACCACCAGGCTGCCCTTGGGTATAAAAATGCCCGCTATGTTCACCGCTTCGTCCAGCGAACCGCCAGGATTGCTGCGCAAATCCAAGATTAATTGCTTAATTTGGTACTTAGTTTTTAGGTTCATAAATGCCTCCGAAACCTCTCGGGCGGCATCTACCTTAAATCCATCTAAAAAAATATAGCCCGTATTGCCCTCCAACACGCCGCTGTACACCACACTTTTTATGGTTATTTCTTCCCTTTTTAGGCTTTTTGTAATGTAGTCCGCCGTGCCTTCTCTTTGTATTTTTAGGGTCAATGGCGTGTTCGGTTGCCCTTTGAGCAGCTCGCCTATCTCGTCCGAATTTTTGTTTTGGGTGGATTTTCCGTCTATTTCCAGCACCACATCGCCCGCCCTAATGTCGTTTTTTTGTGCCGAAAAACCCTCGTAAGGCTCCGTAATTATCACTTTTCCGTTTCTATTCGCCACCAGTGCGCCTATGCCGCCGTATTGCCCCGTAGCCTGAAACCGAAAATCCTCTATCTCCGACTCCGATATAAAAACCGTGTATGGGTCCAGCGTTTTGAGCATCGCATCTATGCCTACACGCATTATTTTGGAGGCATTTATGTCGTCCACATAGTAGCTATTTACCTCTTTGTAGAGCATGGCAAAGGTCTCTAAATTTTTCGAAATATCAAAAAATCCGTCGGTAAAAGCCAACGTACCAAAACTACCCAGCGCAATGCCAGCCACTATTAAAAACCGACGTAATTTCATTTTTTTAAAAAAAGAGTACTTAATCCCACACATTTTTGTGCAGCAATGAGCAAAGATACACAAAACACCCAAAGCAGCCAAAATCATTTGTATAAAACGCCAAAAATACATTTTATTTCATTAATTTTGTTGCTAAAATATCATAGATGAACATACTGCAAACCGCCGAGCGTCAGTCGGCACACACCCAATCGGACAATCCAGTTTTTCAGCGGCACTTGGTAGCCTACCAGCGTGCAGCCACCCAAATAAGCGGCAATGTGCTGGAAATAGGCTGCGGCGAGGGCTACGGCATACCCATTTTGGCACCGCATTGCACCCAATACACCGCCATAGATAAGTACGTAACCAACTTAGACAACCTGCCCGCCAATGCGCATTTTATACAAACAAATGTGCCAGAACTCACGCATTTCGAAGCCAATTTGTTCGATTTTGTGGTTAGTTTTCAGGTCATAGAGCATATCCAAAACGACCACCTTTTTTTACAAGAAATACACCGTGTGCTAAAACCTGGCGGCGTGCTGCTGCTCACCACGCCCAACTCGGCGCAGTCGCTTACCCGCAATCCGTTTCATACCCGAGAGTATAGCGTGGCAGAAATGAGCCAGCATTTTTCTAAGTTTTTTCAGGTTTTTGAGCATTTGGGCATTTTTGGCAACCAAAAAATGATGGATTACCACGAAAAAAACAGGCAATCGGTCAAAAAAATAACCCGTTTTGATGTCTTGGATTTGCAGCACCGCCTGCCTCGCCGTGTGCTACAATTGCCCTACAACATAGCCAACCGCCTAAATAGGTACTTACTCAGCAGCCAAAACCAAGGGCTGGTGAGCGGCATCAGCACCCAAGATTTTTATTTTGAGGTAGCCAATGCCACTTGTTTAGACCATTATGTGGTGGCTACCAAGCGTTAGTTTATAAGCTCGAAACCCGTGTACGGTACCAGTGCCGATGGTACTGTGATGCCGTCTGGGGTTTGGTAGTTTTCGAGTATGGAGGCTACGATGCGTGGTAGGGCTAATGCGCTGCCGTTTAGGGTGTGCGCCAAGTGGTTTTTGCCGTCGGTGTCGCTTTTGTAGCGCAGTTTTAGGCGGTTGGTTTGGTAGGTTTCGAAGTTAGAAACCGAGCTTACCTCGAGCCAGCGCTCTTGGGCGGTGCTATACACCTCAAAATCGTAGGTGAGTGCGGAGGTAAAGCTCATATCGCCGCCGCAGAGGCGCAAAATGCGGTAGGGCAAGCCCAGTTTTTGTAGCAATGAGGCTACATATTGCTGCATTTCTTCTAATACTTCGTAGGAATTTTTTGGGTGGGCTACCTGTACTATTTCTACCTTGTCGAACTGGTGCAGGCGGTTTAAGCCCCGCACATCTTTGCCGTAGCTGCCTGCCTCCCGCCTAAAACAGGGCGTGTAAGCCGCATTTTTTATGGGTAGCTCGCTTTCTTTTACGATTACGTCCCTATAAATATTGGTTACTGGCACTTCCGCTGTGGGTATTAGGTACAGCTCGTCTATGCCTGCGTAGTACATTTGTCCGTCTTTGTCGGGTAGCTGCCCTGTGCCGAAACCCGAGGCTTTGTTTATCAAAATTGGCGGCTGAATTTCGAGGTAGCCCGCCTGTTCGGCATTGTCCAAAAAAAAGTTTATCAGCGCCCGTTGTAGTTTTGCGCCCTTGCCTCTATACACAGGAAAGCCTGCGCCCGTAATTTTTACGCCCAGTTCAAAGTCTATGAGCTTGTACTTTTGGCAAAGCTCCCAGTGCGGCTGTGCGCCGCTGTGTAGTGTGGGTATGGTGCCGTGTGTGGCTATTATTTCGTTTTGTTCGGGTGTTTTGCCCTGTGGCACGCTGTGGTGCGGTATGTTGGGCAGGGTTACCAGCAGGTTGTCTAAGGCGAGTTGGTCGGCATCGAGCTTTTCTTTGTAGCCTTTTACTTGCTCTTTTAGCTCTGCGGTTTTGGTTTTGGCTTGCTGGGCTTCTGCGGTTTTGTTTTCTTTTAAGAGGCTGCCTATTTCCTTGGCTAAGGCGTTGCTTTCGTTTAGGCTTTGGTCGAGGTGGGCTTGGTGGCTGCGGCGGCTTTGGTCGAGGCTCAAAATAGCGGCTACTATTTCTTGGGCATCAAAGTTTTTTTTGGCAAGTTTTTCTATTGCTTCTTGGGTATGGTTGGCTAAGTAGCTTAGTTGTAACATTTTATATGGGCGTTTTTTTTGTTACAAAAATACACATTTTTTGCATCAATTCACCAAGAATTTTTGGGTAATTGTGGCTTGCGTGCTTTCTATTTTGGCTACATAAAGCCCGTTTGCCAGTACATTGGGTAGCTCTATTGGGGTTTGGCTTTGGGTAGTGGTGAGCTGCTGGCTGTGTACGAGCTGCCCTTGGGTGTCGTATATGGCTATGGTTAGGCTGGTTTCGGGGTTGGCTTTTATGGCTATGTGTAGGTTTTGGGTGGTGGCTGGGTTTGGGTAAATGCTGGCTGCAAGCTTGCTGTTTTGGCGTTGGTATGTGGCTTTAATCCAGTTGTAGGCGTGGGTTTTGCCGTCAAAATCGGTTTGTATCAGCCTGTAATAAGCCTCGCCTTGGGTAGGCTCGGCATCTAAAAACTGGTATTCGGTGGTGGTGTTGCTGTTGCCTTGGGCGTGCAGTTTGCCTATTATTTGTTGTTGTTCGCCTTGTTTTTTTTCTATTTCAAAATGGCTGTTATTTTGTTCGCTGCTGGTTGTCCATTGTAGGTTCACGGTTTTTTGTGTTACTTTTGCCGAAAAATCCACGAGGGTTACGGGCAGTTGGGTTTCCATTTGTTGTACATCTACCACCAGGCTACCAGTTATTATTTCGTCGCCTTGCCCCATCAGGGTGGCGTTGGGTGGTGGGGGCGAGCTTATGGTTATCTGAATTTGGGTATCGGCGCACATTATGTTTGTGAGCGTTACTTGCGCAATGTGCAAACCCGTTTGGGCGGGCGTATAAATCCGTTGCACGATGAGCTGCGTGCCAGTTTGTATTTTTATGTCTATGGGGCGGTTTGGGTGTTTGTTCACCAGCGGTATGGTAATGTTTATGGCTTTGTAGTCGCCTATGCAGTAGGGCGAGGCGGCGCTGCGGGTTACGGCGGCTTGCCTGCCCCAATAAATATCGGCGTGGTGTGGATATACCGTGGTGGTTTGGGGCAAAAAACCAGTGGGGCGGTAGATGTAGGCGATAAACGAAGCGTCGGCGATGGCATTTTGCAAAACCACAAATATTTGGGCGGGCGCAGTGGCATCTTTCATAAATTTGTACCTAAATACGCCTTTGGGTGGCAGACCATTGCCAGTAATGGACGCATTGCTGAGGGCAGCCACCGCTGGGGCGTGCTGCGCTGTGCCGTACATAAAATTGCACGCCAGCGGCGAGCCGTTGCCATAAACCACCTCCACTATAATGCTATCTACCAAGTTTGGCAAAGGTATGTTTAGGCTGTACGCCACCGTGGCGTTGGTTATGGGCGTGCCTACTACCAGCACCGTGCCAGCCGTGGCGTAGGCGCACAAGCTAACGAGTAATAATGCGAGCGTAAAAAATATGTTCCGTACCATTGTTTCTGTGTTTTTGTGATACAAAGGTATAATTATTTATTTTACTTATTAACATTACAATACAAAAAAAATGCCTAAAAGTCTTATAAATGTCATTTGTTTGGGCATTTGTGCCTAAAAACACGCCCAAAAACCGCATAGCAGACAATCTTTTTTTTGTATTAGTGCTTTTGTGCCATAAACTTACAATGCAATATTTTGGTAGAAAACATACAAAAGCCACTTACATATAAAACAACGTAGAAAGCTCCGTAGCCAACTCGCTTACTATCTGGCTCGGTAGCTTGGTTTGTGTAGAAAAATTGTGCTGCTTGTTGTCTTTGGGCGTAACGTACTGGCATTGCTCCTGAAACGGCTCTTTGGTCAGTTTGGCTACCAGCGTGCCGTTGGGCGTGTAGATGCTGTAAATGTGGTATTTGCCCTCAAAACTCTCGGTAAAATAGCCTATTTCTTTAAAATCCTGCTTAATCTTATTGCCAAAAATTTCCACTGTTTTGGTGCGGTTGCGCTCCACCGTGTTGTTTCGCTGCCCGTTGGCGGCATCTACCACATCGTCCACGGCTCTGCCCGCCATGTTTATCACATTGTCCACCGTATTTATGCGCACGGTATTGGCTCTTTGCGCCAGCAGGGTTTTCGATTCTTCGGTGCATTTGCAGCCGTATTTTAGGGCAAAATTATCTATGGCAGCCGTGTTTAGGCTGTCGTTTTGTATTATTTTGGTGTTGTAGAGCATTTTTAAAAAAGCGTTTTTAAACCCAAATTTGTAGGGCAGCTCCACAACTCTTTTTTCGGGGGTCAAAAAAACCACGGTATAATACACATAGTTGTCGCCTGTGGGCGATGCCGAAAGGCTTACCACCTCGGGTTTGGCGTAAATCAAATCTTTGGTATTGCCCGTGTTTTTAATGGTATAGTTGTACAGGCTTAGTGCCGAGCCTTCGCTAAGATAGCCGCAGTAAGGCACTTTATTCACGCTTACTACATTGTCGTTTATATCTATTTCTTGGGCAAAAGCAGCGTTGTGGCACAAAAACAAGGCGATGAATACGTAAATTTGTTTCATTTTTTGGTAATTTTAATTGTTTGTTAGATTGAAAAAGGTAGTATTCGAAAAACCGTGCCAAACTCAGTTATAAAAACAAAACGATGCCTGGCGAGTTAGTTTTTGAGCTTGGTTTTTCAAACCATTTACCCAAAAAACAGCGAGGGCTGTGGCGATAGATTGGGTTAGGCGCAGGGTTTGGTTGTTGTTTGCGTTTTGCTTTGAGCGAAGTAGTCTAAAATTTCTTGTTTGGTCATTTTAGCCAATTTTTCGCTTAATTTGTCTCTTTGTTGGCGCATAAATTTTACAGCGTCAAATGGTTTTTCAGTCGTTTTCATGGTGTGTAAAATCTCTTGGTGAGCTATTTCTAATTCGTCTTGCGTAACAGTTGAGAAAAGTGTTGTAAACTCGCCATTTTGAAGCCTTTCAAATAATGGCACAGTAAATTGAGCAAACTCTACATCGTAGTGTCCGCCAAAAACAGAAGTGTCTATGTATAATCTTTGTTTCATATTGTAAAATTATCAGTTCTCGCATTATTGTATTTTTCTGTCTTTGTTGCCAATTCAAAACCTGTGGCGAGGGATTTGGCTGGTTTTTTTATTTGGTAGCCAATGGGTTTTCTGTCGTAATTTCGCCGTTTGGTAGCTCATAAAATCGCTTACCATTTACAACAAAGTCGTTTGGCAAACCATTTTTGCGGTTAATTTCTTTGGCTTCTTTTACGGCTTTGCTAAAAAGATTTATGAAATAAGATGCTGTTTGATAGGCAGAAAGGCTATCTAATTTTTTTACTCGCATTGTTGTATTTTTCTGTCTTTGTTGCCAATTCAAAACCTGTGGCGATGGATTTGGCTGGTTTTTATTTCGGGTCAGGGTTTACTATCTTTTTGAGTTACTGTAACCCAAGATTTATCGAAGCCCAATGCTTTTAAAACTTCTTCTTTGTCAAGTGCTTTGGGTTGCTTGATGTTGATTACCAAACTTTTTTCTGGCACTTCTTCTACGATTGTAAACTGCGAGCCGTGCGGTTGCCAAGTAAAGCAATGTTCCTCGGTTTTTTTATGTGTCCCCACTAGGTTATTGTTCTTGTTCCATTGCCATATATACAGTTCGTGGTCGTAGCGAATGGTATCAAACTCAAAAACCACAACTTCCGAAAGGTCGTTGGATTTGATTAGTACAATTGTTCTCAAATGTTTGAATTTTTCTCGGATTGCAGATACCCTTTCGTTCCAAATATCAAGCACCAATTTACCGATTAAATTTGCGTCTGCTTTTTGGTCGCTGCGTTCCCCAAACGAATAATTGGGTGAGTTGCGCCCCGAAATTAGCCTTACTTTTTTTTGTGCTGAGGGTTTTATTGCTTTTACTGTTTTTGCGCCCCAAGCAGTATTGCCCATTACCACATCGTCAAGTCCAACATTTGACGGTTTCCAATCTGCGCCTATGCAAGTTGCAAAAATACTTTCCCAGTCCGAGCCTTCTAATTCGGATTTGCCTTTTGCAGCAAGCAAATAAATAAGTTCCTTGCCGAGTACAAATGGAAAGTCCTTCGGAAATTCGTTGAGTG
The DNA here is from genome assembly GCA_043765195.1 of Bacteroidota bacterium. Lineage (GTDB taxonomy): Bacteria > Bacteroidota > Bacteroidia > UBA7662 > JAYUJN01 > JAYUJN01. The sequence continues at coordinate 63,085 of JAYUJN010000045.1, forward strand.
GAAAAGCCGAAACTGATTTATTTACCGTTCTTAATTTTGGTGATTTATTATTATCCATATTTTACTTCATATTCTCTTAAAACCGAGGTCATGTCCATGGTTTTGGCTACAAACGGCAATAATTTTAAAATAACGGCTTTAACAATATTTACTGGAACAGCATTTCCAGCTTGTTTTCTTGCTTGCCCATCTGCCACAACAATTTTATAACTATCGGGAAATCCTTGCAAACGAAACATTTCCCTTGGCGTTAATCTGCGCTCTCCATTTACAAGTAAATAGTTGTATGAAGCTCCTGCACGCAAAGCGCAAGAATATGGATACGAACAAATGTTGCCAGCTTTGTTTTCATGCCAAATAGAAAGTTTGTAAGCAGATTTGTGCGTATCTTTTCGTTTTTGGGCAATGTATTCAGATGCGTAATGTTTTTCATCAACCGTTTTTTCGAGGACTTCCGACAGTGGTTTAAAAGGTTTAACTGGCGAGGGGTAGCTGAACATAATTGGTTCTTGGTGTCCGACTATAATTACACGCTCACGTTTTTGGGGTAATCCATAATCAAGTGCATTTAAAACCGCAAATTGTACGGTATAACCCAAATCTTTTTCCAGTGTTTTTATAATTACTTTCAGGGTTTCGCCTCCGTTATGCCCTACAAGTTGTTTTACGTTTTCGAGTATAAAAGCCTTGGGTTTTTTATGCGCTATAATTCTTGCAATGTCAAAAAACAGTGTTCCCCTAATGTCGTTAAAACCTTGCATTTGCCCAATGATACTGAATGGCTGGCAGGGAAAGCCCGCAAATAAAATATCGTGGTCAGGAATATCGTGTTCGTCAATTTGGGTAATGTCGCCTGCGGGTCTGTGTCCAAAATTGGCTTCATAGCTATCTTGGCAGTATTTATCGATGTCAGACGAAAAAACACATTCGGGTATCAGGTCGTTTTCTGTGCAGGCTTGGTCCATAGCCATTCGAAATCCGCCTATGCCACAAAAAAGGTCTATAAATTTTATTTTTTCCATTTTATGCTATTTTTGATGCTCCAAAGTTAAGCAGAATTTTTGGTTTGTCAATGCCTAACGAACAAAGGTGCAGATTGTTGTAAGCAGTTGGCAAGGCTCGCTCACACTTTTGGGCAAGAGCTAAAATTTCCCCCTCAAAAAAACACGCTCATTGCTTTTTGAAACTAAAATGTTGTATTTTTGTGGCATTAACACCGTAGGTTCATGGAAAAAAAACGCACCGTAGATTTAGATATTAAACTCACTTGGCTGAACATAAGCCGAATGTACAACACCCAAGCCGACCGCTACGAGTTTAGCACTTCTGCTGCTTTTGTGCTGCTGCACATGGACGAAGCCAAAGGCACGCAACTGGCGCTGGTGGCACCCATGCTGGGTATGGAAGCCAGCAGCATGACCCGCCTCATAAACAGCATGGAGGATAAGGGGCTGATAACCCGCCGCCGAGAAAACCTGCAAGACCGCCGCCAAGTACTCATTTACCTCACCGAAAAGGGGCGAAAAGCCAAAATGATAGCCAAAATTAAGGTAAAACACTTTAATAAAAAAATAGCTGCAATGGTTACACCCGAAAAATTAGACGCTTTTTTTGAGGTGATAGATGCCATGAACAGCCTCATAAACGCCAACGAAGTGTATAACGACGAACCCAAAATGGAACTCAGCGAAATACTGCTGGGCATATAACCCAAACTTTTAACCCATGAAACCGACCAAAAAAAAAGAAGTGCCGCAACTCCACCCCGATTTAGAGGGTTTTAACATTACCATAGATAGTTTTGGCAACATTAAAAGTACCAAAAACATCACTGAAATAAACGATTTTTTGAACAAAAACCTAAAAGATAAAAAGTTTAAACCCAACCAATGATGCAAAATATACTGGTTCAGATAGCCGAAAACATAGCTACGATAACTATAAATCGCCCCGAAAAACTAAATGCGCTAAACAACCAAACCATAGAGGAACTGGGCGCAGCCATAGCCGACCTTAGCCAAAATGAGGCGGTGCGGGGCGTTATAATTACGGGTGCGGGCGAAAAAGCATTTGTGGCAGGTGCCGATATAATGGAGCTCGCCGCCTGCGGCGGCTCGCAGGCGCAGGCGCTCGCCCGCAAGGGGCAGGCGCTCGTTTTCGATGCCATCGAAAACCTAAACAAACCCGTAATAGCCGCCGTAAACGGTTTCGCCCTCGGCGGCGGCTGCGAACTCGCCATGGCTTGCCACCTACGCATAGCCACCCAAAACGCCAAATTTGGGCAGCCCGAAGTAAACTTAGGCACAATACCAGGCTACGGCGGCACCCAGCGACTGGCGCAGCTCATCGGCAAAGCCAAAGCCCTCGAGCTACTCATGACCGCCGACATGGTAGATGCCACGCAAGCCCTACAACTCGGGCTAATAAACCACATAGCCGACACCCACGCCGAACTCATGCAAAAATGCACCGAAATACTGCTCAAAATAAGCACCAAAGCACCCACCGCCATCGCCCAAATAATACGCAGCGTAAATAGCGGCTACCAAACCCAAGGCTACCAAACCGAAATAGAAGCCTTTGGCACTTGCGCCCAAACCCAAGATTTTGTAGAAGGCACTACCGCATTTTTACAAAAAAGAAAAGCCCAGTTTACAGGCAAATAAACCATGCAAAACACCCCAAACAAATGGTTTAGTACCTGGTTTGATACGCCCTACTACCACATTTTGTACCAAAATAGAAGCCACCACGAAGCCGAAATTTTTATAAAAAACCTCCATAACCACCTAAAACTACCACAAAACAGCCATATTCTGGACTTGGCTTGCGGTAAAGGCAGGCATAGCATCACCCTAAACCAACTGGGCTATACCGTGCTCGGCACCGACCTTTCGCCCCAGAGCATACAAGCCGCCCAGCTCCACCAAAACCCCAGCCTTCGCTTTCAGGTGCAAGATATGCGTGTGCCGCTACCCCAAAAATTTGATGCCGTTTTCAACCTTTTTACCAGTTTTGGCTACTTCGACTACCCCGCCGACGACCAAAAAGTGCTGCAAAGCATCGCAAAAATGCTAAAACCCCAAGGCACATTTGTGATAGATTACCTAAACCCAACCAAAGCCATAGCCGACCTAAACCCACACGAAATACTGGAAAAAAACGGCATCAGTTTTGAAATAACCCGAGAACTAAAAAACAATTTTATACAAAAACAAATCAAGTTTGAGGCAGATAGTCAGCCCCACCAATACACCGAGCAAGTGCGGGCTTACACCAACAGCGACCTAAAAACACTCATTGTTGCCCAAGGTTTTGAAGTAAAAGCCGTGTTTGGCAGCTATAACTTAGATGCTTTTGACCCCGAAAACTCCGTGCGCCAAATCATAATAGCCCAAAAAAACCAACATGAAACTGTATAGCACCGCACACCAATCACCCGATGTGAGCCTGGCACAAGCGGTAATAAACGGCTTGCCACCCGACAACGGGCTTTATTTACCCAAAGAAATACCCAGGCTGCCAAGCAGTTTTTTTGAAGGCATAGAGCAGCTAAACTTCAACGAAATAGCCTACCAAGTAAGCAAATGCCTGCTCCAAGGAACGATTTCTGATGCAGATTTGCGCAATATTATAGACAAAGCCTTCGGTTTTGGTACCGAAATACACCAACTCAATGCCGATACGCAGGTTTTGGAGCTTTTTCACGGACCTTCTGCCGCCTTCAAAGATTTTGGGGCAAGGTTCATGGCGGCGTTGCTCACGCATTTTTTGGTACAATCGCACGAAAAAATAACCATTTTGGTGGCTACCTCGGGCGACACGGGCGGCGCAGTGGCACTGGGTTTTTTAGATGCCCCAAACATAGACGTGGTGATACTTTACCCAAAAGGAAAAGTTAGCCCATTGCAAGAAAAACAGCTCACTACCTTGGGCAAAAACATACGAGCCTTGGAGGTAGAGGGCAGCTTCGACGACTGCCAAGCCTTGGTAAAGCAGGCTTTTTTGGACAAAGACCTTAGCCAAAACCTAAAACTTTCGTCGGCAAATTCCATCAACATCGCACGCCTTATTCCGCAGAGTTTTTATTATTTTGATGCGTACAGGCAGCTAAAAAGCCACAACAAACCGCTCGTTTTTGTAGTGCCAAGCGGTAATTTTGGCAACTTGTGTGGTGCATTGTTTGCCCAAAAAATGGGTTTGCCCATCGCTCAAATTGTGGCTGCCACCAATGCAAATGCCGTAGTTCCTACTTATTTGCAAACGGGTATATTTGCGCCGCAGCCCTCTATTGCCACCATCAGTAATGCCATGGACGTGGGCAACCCGAGTAATTTTGCGAGGTTAGCCGCATTTTTTCCCGATGTGCAAGATGCAAAAAAGCGCATAACTGGTTGCAGCTTCGACGATGCGCAAACCCTAAATGCCATAGAAGAAATACACGAAAAGTACGACTATGTGGTTTGTCCGCATACGGCTGTGGGGTATTTGGGCTGGCAGCACTACCAAAAAAACAACCCAAATGCACAGCAAATGGGTGTGGTGCTGGCTACTGCGCACCCAGCAAAATTTTTGGAGGTAATACCGCCTCATGTTGCACACAAGGTGGTTTTACCTCCAAGTTTGGAGCTTTTGAGCCAAAAAACCAAGCAATCCGTGCCTATTAAAGCAAGTTTTGAGGTGTTAAAGGCTTATTTATTGGGCTAAACTATTTTTTGGCTACGATGCGCATCTCTACTGGGATAGCACCAAAGCTCGGCACGCCGCTGTATGTTAGGTTGCATTTCCAAATTTGTAGGCTGGCGGTGTTCGTCAGTGCTTTAAAACTCACTACTTCCCCTTTTTTGTTTACCACTTTTATTTCGTTGGCTACGGCTATGCTCCATTTGCCAGTGTCGGCTAGTTCTATGAGCGAAGGCGGTATGGGCGGTGCGCCAGGTATGTTTACGGCTTGGGTTATAAATTTTACTTTGTAGTACGCCAAGCTATCGGAGGTAAACTGCACGTATTCGCTGGCATCGGGGTCGGAGCCTATGGCAGCCACGGTGAGCGGTGGCGTGGTGTTGGGCAGGGTGATGTCGGCTTTGTAGTCTATGGTGTCTATGAGCCACTTGCCTTGCAGGCGAGCGCCGTAGTCTTTGCATTCTTGGCAGCCTTCGGGTGTTTTTTCGCAACTGGTGGCAAGTAGTATGGCGCAGCAGGCGGCTAAAAGTATTTTTTTCATGTTCGGTCTATGAATTAAAGGGTTGTGTGTATGTTACAAGGGTTAAAATTAGTGTTTTATTTCAAATTTATAAAATAAAAAAGCATTAAAACGTAAAAATGGCGATGAATAATAAAATTTGCCCCAAAAATGTGGTCAATAAGGCAAAAACCCCCGCATCATCTCTCGTTTTCCAGCCGCACCTGGCAGCTTGGTTACCACCATTTGTGCGTTTCGTAGGCTGCGTTTTATGTTTCCCCTCGCCGAGTAGCTTACCCAAATGCCGCCTTTGCGCAGCAGTTTTGCGCTGTGTTCCAGTGCGGTGGGCTGCCACATTTCGGGTGCGGTATTTGCCGAAAAGGCATCGTAGTAAATGAGGTCGAACTTTTGTGTGGGCGAGTACTCGAGCAGCGGCGTGGTTAAAAGCTGGAGCTCGATGTTTTTTTGGGGCGAAAAAATGGCTGTATTGTCTTGCTCGTACCAGTTCAAAAAAGCCTCAAACAGCCCTGGGTTTTGCAGCAAACTGCCATAGTTTAGCTGTTTTAGAGTGGCGCAAGGCACTAAAAATGGCTCTAACGCCGTGTATTTTATGATTATGTGTGGGTTTTTTAGGGCAAAATCGGCGGTGAGCAAAAAATTAAGCCCGCTACCAAAGCCTATCTCCAACAAAGAAATGTCGGCGTTTTGCTTGGCTACGTGCGCCAAACCTGTATCTATAAACACGTGGCTGGACTCCTGCGCCGCTCCGTTTTGCGAGCGGTAGCTCTCGCCAGTTTGGGTATTTACGAGCGTGTGCGAGCCATCTTCGGTTGTGGCTAAGGTTATCATTATTTGGTGGCGAGCTTTTGTATTTCGGCAGCCGTGGGCATTTTATAGCCCGACCATTTGCCCAAAACCGTGCCTTTTCTTAGCAGCAATACGCCTGGATTGGTGCGCACCATGGTTTTTAGTGCCGTTCCATCGCAATAATAAACGGGTAGGCTGGTGTTTTGCGGTTTTAAAAAAGCCTCGGTTTCCGTAGCCACCGACCCCGAAACTATGGCTATTTCTATGCTCATTTTCTTTTTTAGGTCGGCTGCCAGCTCGTCCAGCCCCGAGAAAGCTGCGGCATGGGCGTGCGTAACGTCGCTTGTGGTAATGAGCAGCATCAAATCTTGGCTTAAAACATCTTGCGTGAGGCTGCTGCCCTGTACGTCTTTTATTTCAAAATCGTGGATTGGAGGTTTGTAGCCTTTTTCCACCAGTTCGTTTTTGGTTTCTACCCAAGTCCAGGTGCTGTCTTCCCAGGGGTAGTTTTCTTCGGTAAATTGCTTTTTTATGCCGTCTTTTTGGTAAATTAGGCTTGTTTTATACACATCTTTTTTTGCGCCTGCGGGTATTACCATTTGTTGGGCTATGTTGTTGCCTATTTTATAGGGCAAAAAATCGATAAACGGCAAGTAAAAGTAGGCGTAAAAACCGATGGCGGTAGCCAAAAGCGTGGTGCTTATGCTCAATACGGCGTTTGTTTTAAACGATTTTATGAGCGGTTTTATGTCCGTTTGCCTAAAAAACAGCCATAGTATCATCACCATTAACACCACATCTTTGGTAAACGACTGCCACGGCGTGAGCTTTATGGCATCGCCAAAGCAGCCGCAATCGGTTACTTTGTTGTAGTAAGCCGAGAAAAAAGTGAGGAAGGTAAAAAAGCCTACGAGCAGCAGCAGCAGCCACAGCACCGACCTACGTGCGATGCCCAAGAGCAAAAATACGCCCAAAACCACCTCCAAAATGCAAATGCCGATGGCGAGCGAGTCGGCGAGCGGCACCATAAACTCGGTAGAAAAAACCTCAAAGTACTCTTTTAGTTTGATGCCAAGCCCACGAGGGTCGTTGAGTTTTATCAGCCCCGAAAAAATAAATAAGCCGCCTACCGCTATCCTAAAAATATGAGAAATAAATTTCATTGGTGTGTTGTTGTATGTAAGTTTTTATAGCCGCAAAATTAATACAAGAAAAGTATATATAATTACAAAATTATTTATTATATTTGCACCCTCAAATAAAATAACGCTAATTTAAAGATAAATACATAATATACCATGAAAAAAGGCATACACCCCGAAAACTACCGCTTAGTTGTGTTTAAAGATGTGTCGAACGATTACTCTTTTATAACTAATTCTTGTGTAAATACACGTGAAACCGTAAAATGGGAAGACGGCAACGACTATCCGCTTTACAAATTGGATATTTCGCACAAGTCGCACCCTTTTTATACTGGCAAGCAGGTAATGCTTGACACTGCAGGCAGGGTAGATAAGTTCTTGAGCAAATACAAAAAGAAATAAGTACTACAAAACTAAAAAACCGTTTAAAAGTAATTTTAAACGGTTTTTTTATGGGTTGCTCTCCCTGAATTTTTCATAAAAAAGAACTTTATATATATGTAGCGTGTGTGTGCTGGATTATTTACGCACGGGGCTGGTTTTTGGTTTTAGGGATTTTTTAAATTGTAGAAATTTTGTATGGTTTTGGGCTGGTGTTGGAACTCATTTTAGTTACCCGAAAAACTCGTAGCTCAAAACCAAATACAATGAGCAATGTAAATTATTACAAACAAGTACAAAATATTACCGCAACAAATGCGTTATTCTATGGTCGGTTTTAGTGCTGCACAACTGGCAGTTTCAATTTGGTTGTTAAAGGGAGAAAAGCGATGAGGTATATAATTATTATTTTTTGTTGCTTGGGTTGCAATTTAAAAGAAAAAAGCGATGCAAATGGAGATTGTAAGGTTATCTTTAAGAACAAGGCTGAAATTATGATAGCAATATGCAAATATGAAAATAATTATTTTGAAATGTATATTCATAATATTGACAATGCGCCCCAAGACTCCGTTTTGGTATATTATAATTGGGGTGTAAATTATTTGCTAAAAAATAAAATTACGCATTGTTATATTGTTTCACGCTCAAAAAATCAAGAGGCAAATGACCAGTTGTACCTAAAATCTATTAAAAATTCTAAAATGATGAATAAAATTAATGTTACCGACCAAGGTGATGGATTTTCAGTAACAACTAAATAAAAATGCACCCAATAAATGAAGCCATTTATACTTTTTGTGTTAATTTTAATTGTCTCGCATTTGGTTCACTCGTATCTAAATAGGCTATTTTCCCCTAATTACAATACCGTTTTTAGTTCGGTTGAAGTGTCTTATGCTTTTTATAATCTTAAAATTGGTCAAAATAAAAAGACGGTTGATGGTTTAATTGGGCTACCGTTTTATTGCAGCAATGGCAGGTGTTATTACTCAAAACCTGGCAACAATTTAATAATGAAAAATACATGGAGTGCCTATACCATTGATTTTAAGCAAGATACAGTATTTGATTTTAATGTTTTTTATGATGACTGAATACCCTGCACGCCATGATTAAGTATTTGTTTTATGGATTATTGACGGTTGCAATGGTTTCATTTATTTCGTATTTTATATTTTGTTCGGGCTTTCGAAGGTTTGAAGTTCCATTGACCAAAGAAGAAAAAGAAGCATTGGTTTTTACAATGAAAATATTTAATAACTCTGGAATTACATTTGACAACACGATAAACAACCCCAATCCTGATACAGAGGGGCAATTAATCGTTTTCATTCCTACTTTGGTTGATAGCTTATCGGATTTTGATTTCCACAATAAATGTGATAGTGTTTTTGTTAGAATTAATACCATTTTGAAAAAACCAAAAAAACACACTGCGGTTATGTTTTATTTAGACATTAGAGACGAACCTGGATACCTAAATGGTAAGAAATATATGATTAAATTATACTAATCATTGTCCAAAATAGAGCCATGCTACAACCCAGTTTTGGGCTGGGATTTGGTTAGCCACCTAAAAAAATATAACCCGCTAATAAAATGTATTTCGCTGCTACCCACATTTTGGTTTTTGCTATTTTTTACCTTTGTTTTTAGTGTTTTTTAAAATGGACTTGTACGAAATACCCACTTGGTTTTTAGATTAAAATAAGATGAAAAAACTACTTTATTTTGCCTTTTTTTTGTTCATAAGCAACGCTGCTTTTGCCCAAAACACAGGCAATAGCCCCAACGGATATGTACAAGATGCGAATAAAATATATGCCGATTTTTTGGCTGGTAAAAAATTGATTGACAAAAATTATATTATCGTGGACAACTGCGTAGGCTTTGATTTTGACGCATCTAAAAACAACAAGCTAACGTATAACAAATACTTTACTGGGTTTATACTCGATGCCATGAATACGGATAGCCTCAGTTTGAAATTGCTCATGGATTCAATACCACAAATGAACCAGAATTGTGTAATAGGCGATTATTTTTTTAACCAGCCTACCACCATTGTTTATGCGCCAGTTGTGGTGATGGAAAACAAGTTTTTTTTGTGCAAAAAAGTAAAAAGAACAGACGCTTTTAATTTTACCGAAATGTTTATGGTACAAATGCAATTTAAAAACAAAAAAATGAAGGTACTTAAAACAAGTGGCAGTTATGACTAAAAAATGAAAAAACTACTTTATTTTGCATTTTTTTTGTTCATAAGCAACGCTGCTTTTGCCCAAAATGTACAGTTAGATTCTGTAAAAGCAAAATCGTTAATCGATACAAATGCTTACAATCATTTTGTTGAGTTAGGCAAGTGTAACTGTATTGAAAAAATACTCACTGGTAGAAAAACAACCACCAATAAAAAAGTCTTTTTTTTTACAGATTATTTTTTTACTTTGTATGACTATAACTATGCGTTCCCTCAAATGTTTAGTAAAGATAGCGTACTTGTAGTGTTGAACAAATGCTATTTTGATAATATAAATAACAAAATAATAAAACTACAGGAACGAGACGAAAAGTTAAACTTGAGAACGACATCTCCCTTTTTTATCTGTAATAAATTATTTGAAGACGAGGCGTTAATTTACAAATATTACAAAATGCTAATTATGAATGACAATGCCTACCTCAATAATTATAATTATAACAACGCCTATTTAGAGAATATAATCAGCAATAAATAAGTATTTCCAAAACAGAAGGAGTAGCTACCGACCCAGTTCAGCAATTAGAGCTGTACAAAAAAGTGTTTGGCACTTGCTGTGATGTGCCTCAAACCCAAATAATACCTTAACTAAAACCAATCTTTTGCGCTTAGGGCGTTTTACTCCCCACTTTTCGCTTTGTTATGCCTAACCAATAGCTCCGCCGCCTTGTATATGCCACAAAAAGCGGCACATATAAACGGCGCACGCTGGCTGCTACCAAACACATTGATGTAGCCTATAACCAAACCCGCCAAATAACCTGCCGCAATGTGTAGCAAAATGGCTTTTAAAGCAGCAATGTGGAGTACTTTCATGATAAATTTTATTTTATGGTTTAAAAATGAATGGACAACTGGCATGAGCTACGCTTACTTTATGCTTACACAAAAAACCCGCTGCGGCTCTAAAACCTGCGTTTTTAGTTGGTATAAAACTGAATTATAAAGTTACAAAACTATTTGTGGTTTTTTGCGCAAAAAAAAGTCCTGCCTCTTGCTTTGCCACGCTTTTTATTTACCTTTGTAGGCATGGTTTTATGTGTTATTTTTGCACAAAATAGTTGTATCTAAAAAATCCAAACGAATAAAAAATGGGAAGAGCATTCGAGTACCGAAAAGCCCGCAAAATGAAAAGATGGTCGATGATGGCAAAAGTGTTTACACGCATCGGCAGAGAAATAGTAATAGCAGTAAAAGAAAACGGAGCCAACCCCGAAACAAACTCACGTTTGCGCATGGCTATACAAAACTCGAAGGCAGCCAATATGCCCAAAGAAAACGTGGAGCGAGCCATACAAAAAGCCACCTCGAAAGACCAAGCAGCCTACAAAGAGCTGGTGTACGAGGGCTACGGACCGCACCGAATAGCCATTGTGGTAGAAACCGCCACCGACAACCCCAACCGCACGGTGGCGAACGTGCGTAGCTACTTTACGAAATACAACGGCACACTGGCGGTAACGGGCGCACTGGATTTTTTGTTCGACCGCAAGTGCTACTTTAAAATATCCGCCGAAAACACAGACGTAGATGAGCTGGAACTGGCACTGATAGATTTTGGGGCGGACGAAGTTTTTTTGGACGACGAAGGCTACATCATGATTTATGGCGACTTTGGTAGCTTTGGTACGCTGCAAAAAGCCCTCGAAACCCAAGGCAAAGAGGTAATAAACGCCGAGTTTGAGCGAGTGCCTACCACCACCAAAACCCTAAACGAAGACCAACAAGAAGAGGTAAACAAGCTGCTGGATAGGCTGGACGAAGACGACGACGTGGTGAATGTGTTTCATAATATGATATAAAAAATATTTAGGCTCAAAAATCCATTTTTTAGTAGTACATTTGCAACCGCTTACGAAAATCGTAAGTACTCAAAAGCACATTAAAAAATGTCTGAAGAAACCAATCACACTCAAACCAACCAAGTCCAAGACGACGCAGCTATCAGCCGTGAGTCGCTCGTGGCATCAGTACCCACACCTGCAACCGATTTCGATTGGGATACAGACGATAGTAAATACGGCGGCGATTATAGCCAAGCCGACCGTGAGAGCCAAGAGGCACTCTACGCTGGCACACTTAGTACCGTACAGCCAAACACCATTATAGATGGCACCGTGGCAGCACTCACCGACCGTGATGTGGTGCTAAACATCGGCTTCAAATCCGACGGTTTGGTATCTCGCACCGAGTTTAGAGATATGCCCGACCTCAAAGTAGGCGACATCGTAGCCGTTTTGGTTATGGACCAAGAAAACAAAGATGGTCAGCTTGTACTTTCTCGCAAAAGCGCAAAATTGCTAAAAGCATGGGAAACCATTACTACGGCACACGAGCAAGATTTAATTGTAGAGGGCAAGGTAAAAAGTCGTACAAAAGGTGGATTGGTAGTAGATATCAGTGGCATCGAAACTTTTTTGCCAGGCTCACAAATAGACGTGAAACCCGTGCGTGACTACGACCAATACGTAGGCAAAACCATGGAATTTAAGGTAGTGAAACTAAATCCGATATTGAAAAATGCCGTGGTTTCGCACAAAATACTCATAGAAAAAGACCTCGAAGCCCAAAAAGCAGAAATCATAGCCAACCTCGAAAAAGGTCAGGTACTCGAGGGCATCGTAAAAAACATCACCGATTTCGGTGCGTTTATCGACCTTGGAGGCATAGACGGCTTGCTACACATCACCGATATTTCTTGGGGACGTGTAACCAACCCAAGAGACGTACTTACACTTGACGAAAAACTAAACGTAGTTATTTTGAACTTCGAAGATGGCAAAAAACGCATTTCTTTGGGCTTGAAACAACTCACACCACACCCGTGGGACGCATTGACCCAAAACATAGAGCTGGGTTCACGCATCAAAGGCAAGGTAGTAAACATAGCCGAATACGGCGCATTTATAGAAGTAGCACAGGGCGTAGAGGGCTTGATACACGTTTCGGAAATGAGCTGGAGCCAGCACCTACGCAACCCAAGCGAAATACTAAAAGTAGATGAAGAAATAGAGGCAGTAGTACTAAGCATAGAGCGTGAAGAGCGCAAAATGTCGCTTGGACTAAAACAACTAAGCCCTGACCCGTGGACAAACATAGAGGAAAAATACCTCGTAGGTTCACGCCACAAAGGAAAAGTACGCAACCTAACCAATTTTGGTCTGTTTGTAGAACTGGGCGAAGGCGTAGATGGTTTGGTACACGTTTCGGATTTATCTTGGACCAAAAAAATAAACCACCCATCGGAGTTTATTAAAAAAGATGAAGAAATAGAAGTAGTAGTACTCGAGGTAGATAACGAAAACCGTCGTTTGAGCCTCGGACACAAACAACTCGAGGACAACCCTTGGGATACGTTTGAAACCATTTTTATGGAAGGCTCTGACCACGAAGCAAAAATAATTAGCTCAGACGACAAAGGCGCAGTAGTAGAATTGGCTTACGGTTTAGATGGATTTGTGCCACGCAAACAACTGAACCGTGAAAACGGAGCAGCTCTGAAAGTAGGCGAAACCGCTACCTTCCGTGTGTTGGAATTTAACAAAGACAACCGCCGCATTGCGCTATCGCACACACGTACTTGGGAGGCAGCCAACGCCGCCGCCGACACCGAAGTGCAAGTAGCAATAAGCAAAAAGAAAACTGAGCAGCAAGCCAATGTACCCGCATCAATGGGCGACAACGACGTGCTAAACAGCCTAAAAGCAGGCATGGTAGAAGAAGAAAAAAAGGCACAACAAGTAGCCATAAAGGAAATGGACGCAAAAGCAAAAAAGAAAGCAACTAAAAAAGATGCTACCGAAGCCGAAGCCACACCAGAAGCCGATACGACCGCCGAAGCCACCGAAGCTATACCAGAAGCATAAACAACCAACGAAAGAAGCCGCCTCAATACAAAATTGAGGCGGCTTTTTTGTACCTTTGCAGCAACCATAAAACAAAATATGCAACCATTTTTATACGGTAGTGAAAAACTCACGCCAGAAATTGCGCTACAACTCGCCAACGGCAAGCTAAAAGGCGTGTTTAGCCCAGAAGTTGAAGAAAAAATAAACCAAAACTGTAAATGCGTAGCCGACATAGTGGCTACCGAACGCACGGTTTACGGCATTAATACTGGCTTTGGCTTGCTGTGCAACACCAAAATTTCGGTGGCGGATACCACCACTTTGCAGCACAATTTGCTAAAAAGCCACGCCGTAGGCATCGGCGAACCCATTGCAGAAGAAATAGCGCTTTTGATGCTGGTGTGCAAGCTGCAATCGCTGGCGCAGGGCTACTCGGGCATTTCTATGGGCGTGATGCAGCGCATTTTGTGGTTTGTGGCGCATCAAATAGCGCCCGTAGTACCCAAGCAAGGCTCGGTGGGCGCATCGGGCGACTTGGCTCCGTTGTCGCACCTTTTTTTGCCGCTCATAGGTTTGGGCGAAGTTTTTTATAAAAACCAAAGAATTACCGCCGCCCAATTGTTGGAAGAAAAAGGGCTAAAACCCTTAGAACTCGGCGCAAAAGAGGGTTTGGCACTCATAAACGGCACGCAATTTATAGCGGCATTTGCCGTAAAAGTAGCCACCGAACTCCAAAAATGCCTACAACTCGCCGACCTTGCGGGGGCTATGAGCCTCGAGGCACTGATGGGCTCGGCACAACCCTTTGATGCCCGCCTGCACCTGCTGCGCCCCTACGAAGGCAGCCAGCACGTAGCCGCCAACCTGCGTGCATTGCTCCAAGGCTCCCAAATACTACAATCGCACATCGGCTGCGACCGTGTGCAAGACCCATACTCGCTCAGGTGTATGCCACAGGTACACGGCGCATCACGCAACGCATGGCAACACCTAAACCAACTGCTGGAAATAGAGCTAAACTCCGTAACCGACAACCCAATAGTGCTAAGTGCCGAAGAAACGATTAGCGGCGGTAATTTTCATGGGCAGCCGCTGGCACTACCCCTCGACTATGCCACACTCGCCGCCGCCGAACTGGGCAACGTGGCAGACCGCCGCTGCTACCTGCTGCTCGAGGGGCGAGACGGATTACCCAAGCTACTCATGCAAAACACGGGGCTAAACTCTGGCTACATGATAGCCCAATACACCACCGCCGCACTCGCAAGCGAAAACAAAAGCCTGTGCTACCCCGCCAGTGCCGACAGCATACCCACCAGCCTCGGGCAAGAAGACCACGTGAGCATGGGCAGCATAAGTGCCCGAAAAGCCCTAAAAGTGGTGCAAAACCTACAAAAAATACTGGCAATAGAGCTGCTGCTGGCGGCGCAGGGCATGGATTTTCGTCGACCGCTAAAATCGGGTGAAACCATAGAAAAAACCCACCAAACCATCAGAAAACACATTACACACGCCACCGAGGATAGGCTATTTGGGCAAGACATAGAAATGATACACGAACTTGTGCTAAAAAATTGTTTTGAATACTAAAATATAATTTGTAGCTTTACCAACTATTTTTAACTAAAATACGTAAGGTAAATACAGGCATTCTCATATTCGCTTAAAAATCCCGTAGGGATTAAACGTTTATAAAAAATAATTGCGCTATATCTGCGACCCCGTCGGGGTCGGACGTGCTGTACGACGCATTTTTCTACAAACATTTGATGCCTATGGCATCGGGCTGTAAAACAGGTATTTCATTTCTTTCTCACATTTTTTAATAAAATAAACCCCAAACCTCAAAAAATGAAAAAAACACTACTAATTTTCTTGGCGGTTTTAGCTTTTGCGCCAAGTTTTGCCAGCCACAACATGGGCGGGCAAATAACCGCCCGCCATTTGGGTGGCACAAGCTACGAAGTAACCCTAATAATATACCGTGATTATTATGGTATTCCATTGGGTCCATCTTATAATGTTGGCATACAAGAGATTGGTGGCACTCGTTATACATCTACCAGGGCAAAAACTCCTGTATTGCTTAGTAGTGTGAATGGGTTGGAGCAACATGCTTGCATAGATACCGTGAGCCTAAGTGCGGGGAAGTATAAAATGGAGTTTAGTGATTGTTGTCGAAGTTCTCTTTCAAATGGCGATGGCAACGCCTTTTACATAAGTAGCGAGCTTACTGTAACCACTATTGGCGGAGCGATAACCACAAACTCTACACCCGTATTTTTAAATCAGCCCATTTCGCTGGCGCAAGTAAATACGCCATACAGCTACAACCCAATGCCCTACGATGCCGACGGCGATTCGTTGGCTTGGAGCTTGGTGCCGCCCATAGGTTTTACCAACTACACGCTGCCCACGGGTTCAGCACCTTTTGTGATTGATAGCCTCACGGGGCTTATTACCTGGACACCGAGTATGTCGGGTATTTATGCCATTTGCGTGTTGGTTTCGGAGTACCGCAATGGCATAAAAATAGGCGAAGTAATGCGTGATATGCACCTATCGTCAATGCCTGCCACGGCGGTGCGCCCCATCGTAGATACGGCTAATATTGCCACCAATGCCCGAGGCATATTTTTGTTTGATGCGCCCGTGGGCTATCCGTTGAATGTGAACATAGTAGCCAGAGCCGTCGCCATCGTTCCTAATGTAAACTATCCTGTGTCGCTTAGTGCCACTGGCGAGCCATTTTTTCTGGCTTCAAACCCAGCCAGTTTACCTATGGTAGTTGGTACAGATAGCCTACAAAGCATATTTTCTTGGTCGCCGAATGCGAGCCAAATACGCAAAAAGCCGTATATCGTCAATTTTAGGGTGCTACAAAGCCACCAAACCGACGTATTTGGGTATGATTTTACAGGAATTGTAACCGTGCGCTTTTCGGGTGTTGCCAACCAAAATTTAGAGATAGACAACCAACTAAGCGTTTACCCAAACCCAAGCAATGGCAGTTTTGCGGTGAGTTTTTTGTTGGAAAAGCCCAGCCAAACCAGCATTTCTATACAAGATATGGCTACAAAAACCAGCCGCAATGTGCTAACTAAGCAATTGCCGTTTGGTAAAAATGTGCTGTTGTTCCAAGATTTAAACCTTGCCAAAGGCGTTTATTTGGTACAAATTACGACTGAAAATAAAATCACAACCCAAAAGTTGGTGGTTGAATAAGCGGATAAATTGTTTTGAATACTAAAATATAATTTGTAGCTTCACCAACTATTTTTTCTACAAACGTTTGATGCCTATGGCATCGGGCTTTAAAACAGGTATTTCGTTTCTTAATCACATTTTTTAAT
>JAYUJN010000046.1:0-18887 GCA_043765195.1 Bacteroidota bacterium
TGAAATCAGATAGTCTGTATATAAATCAAATATTTTTTCCATAAGCAAATTTATACCTTTTTAAGCACTTCTCTTTTTTATCTTGCGTAACGTGAGTTAATTAATTTAAAGGCAGAACTGGAGATACGAGCCTTGCACCAAAAAATAGACTTACTACTCGAAGAACAAATAAAAATACTGTTTGAAAGCCAAGCCAAACAACTGGAATTATTAGAAAAAATAGAAGAAAAACTCCGTGTAAATCCGTAAAATCTATGAGAAACCAATAAGCCCACAGATTTACACAGATACCCACAGAAACAAATCTATGTAAACACCACAAAAATTTACGCCTCGAACCTACCTTGTTTGTAGCGGCGGTAAAAATAAATAAGCACACTGCCCACAATCAAAAACGGCATCACCAGCAGGTACAATATACCATTGTTTATGCCCTCGCCCACGTGGTTGCCCGCCGCCCGAGACGACTCCAACGACGCATTACACATGGGGCATTGCGCATGGCTCGCACCCACTACCAAACAAACAAGCAACAGGCTCAATACAATCTTTTTCATTTTGCGAATTTATACACATAAAACCAAAAACAACCCAAAAAGTTCTTAGCGCAGGGCTTATTTATTTTATTTTGGAGCTTAAAGGGTATTTAAGCCCCGCCAAACTCGTGGTCGTAGCCTCGATAGAACCCACCAGCACCGAGGCTTTTATCAAAATTGGTGCTTTATTTTCGTCGTCGGTTACATACAAATACATTTTTTCATCGCCCGTAAATATCCGCCCTTTTTGCACCTCGGGCGTAAACTTCAAACACCTAAACTTGCCCAGCTCCGTGCTTATATTTACCTTACCGATGTAGCGCACACCCATAGCAAAGTGCTGATAATCCAAAAAAACTGGGATAGGATACAGCGTGCCGACCTTCAAATTTTTTATATCTATGCTGGCTCGGGCATAAAAAAACGCCGACAAAATGTCTTGGGTGAACTGTGCGGTGGTAAAATTTTGCTTTTTTACATAGCAATAAGCCGTATTTTTCGCTTGGTTAAACACCATATTTTGGTTTATCAAATAGCCGCCTTCGTTTACATTGCGCACAAATTTTTGGGGCAAAATCGCCTTGGTATCCAAGTAAGTTTCGTAGCGGTCTCGCACCCTATAAAAATTATCAAAAGTACCGTTGCTCTGCGCCGTACCCAAAATATGGTAGCATTCGGCATCGTTTACAAGCTCCGTTTGCGGCAAAATTTGCAACTGACCGTAGCCCGCATTTATAAAACCGTAGTGTACCCTAAATTTTATGGTTTCGCCCGTACCAAATGCCGTATTGGGCATGGTGCGCACGGGATTTTGCGCAAAAACCGACGTATTAATCAAAACCAAAACAAGCCCAAAAATGTATTTTTTCATGTATAAATATGCTTACTTTTTATTTTACAAAAAATATGCCTAAATCTTTAATAATTTCATTTGCCGTTTTTTCGCTCGTATTTTCATTGCCCAAATCGGCTTTTATTTGGGCATAATCTGCCTGTATTTGGCTTTTTGTGGCTTCATTTTCCATTATTTTAAGCATTTCGGCGGTTAATTTTTCGGGGCTACAATCTTCTTGCAGCAGCTCGGCTACCACGCTTTTTTGCGCTATCAAGTTCACCAAACTCATGTATTTTATCTTTACCAAAAGCCTACCGATGGCAATGGATATTTTGTTTGCCTTGTAACAAACCACCTGCGGCACGCCAAAAAGGGCGGCTTCCAGCGTTGCAGTACCAGAAGTAACCATGGCGGCTTGGCTGTTTTCCAGCAGTTGGTAGGTATTTGTGGTAAAAATTGGCGAAAACCCCTCAGTTTTATATACCGCCTCATACACCTGCGTAGGTATGTTGGGTGCGTGCGCCACCACAAAATTATGGTTTTCTACGCCCAGCATTGCGCAGGCTCGCAGCATGGTGGGCAATATTTTATTTATTTCTTGCAGCCTACTACCTGGCAGCATCGCTATCGTTTTTTTATGGGGGTTTAAGTTGTGTTCTTGCGCAAAATTCGCATTGGTTTTGTGCTGCGCTATGGCATCGTTTAGCGGATTGCCCACGTAGGTTACGGCGAGGTTGTGTTGGTGGTAAAACGCCACTTCAAACGGAAAAATGACGTAAAGCTGCCGTACAAACTGCCTTATTTGCTCAATCCTACCCGATTTCCACGCCCAAACCTTGGGTGAAATGTAGTAGTAAACAGGCACGCCCAGCCCGTGCGCAAACTTAGCAATGCGCAAATTGAAACCTGGATAGTCTATCAAAACAACGCAATGCGGCTGCAATTCACGGATTTGATTTTTGCACGTTTGCAGGTTTTTTGCGATGGCTCTCAGGTTCATTACCACCTCCCAAAAACCCATAAAAGCCAGTTCTTTGTAGTGTTTTAACAAAATTGCGCCGCTGGCTTGCATTTTTTCGCCGCCCCAGCCATAAACCTCCGCTTGGGGCTGCTGCCGTTTGAGGGCTGCCACCAAGTTTGCGCCGTGCAGGTCGCCCGAGGCTTCGCCCGCCAATATAAAATATTTCATGGGTTACAAAAACTTAGACAAAAGCACCAAAAAAGTATATACAAACGTAGCCAAAATAACGCCCTGCGCCACTTTTACCCTGTTTTGGTTTATAAATAAAAAGAAAGCCCCCAAATTTAGCATCGCTCCTATGCTCAACATTTTTAACAACAAACCCTGCGCCGACAGTTCTTTTATAAAATTTAGTAGGTCGGTGCTGGCTTTTTGTAGTATAAAAAATACAAGCGGTGCCAAGGCTGGCAACACCAAACCGAGCATTAAGCCGAGCCAAACACTGTTTTTAAATGATTTTTGTGGAGCTATCTGGTTCATTTTTAGTCGTTTAATAGTTTTTTTAGGGCAATGGTTAGTTTTTGGGCGTTGGGTAGCATTTCTGCCTCCAACACGCTGTTTAGTGGCACGGCTGGTAGGTTTTTTGCACCCAAAACCTGCACGGCGGCATCTAAATGCGCAAAGCAATTTTGGCTAATTCTGCCCGCCAAACCCTGCGCAAAACCGTTTGCTTGCGGCTCTTCGGTCAGCACCAAGCATTTTCCGTGTTTTTTCACACGTTCGTAAATCATTTCGGTATCCAAGGGAAAAAGGGTGCGCAAGTCCAAAATCTCTATCGAACCCTCGAGCGCACCCGCCGCATTCAGCGCCCAATGCACGCCCATACCATACGTAACCACCACGCAGCTGTTGCCACGCTTTTGCTGGTGTTCGCTGGCGTGCAGCACTGTGTTTGCCTTGCCCAAAGGCAGCAAATAATCCGCCGCTGGCTCAGTGTTTTTGGCGGCTTCCGTTCCCTTTATTTTGCTCCAATACAGCCCTTTGTGCTCGAGCATTATCACTGGATTTTGGTCGTAAAAAGCAGCTTTCATCAGTCCTTTTAGGTCGGCACTATTGCTTGGGTAGCAAATTTTTATGCCCTGAATGTTCGTTAATATGCTCTCGATGCTCGAGGAATGATAAGGTCCGCCGCTGCCATAAGCGCCTATTGGCACACGAATAATGCACGAAATCGGAAATTTTCCTTGGGTAAGGTAGCACGAGCGGCTAATTTCGGTAAACAACTGGTTGATGCCCGCAAAAAGGTAATCGGCAAACTGCACCTCCACAATTGGTTTTAGCCCCACCGCCGACATACCAGCCGTGCTACCTATAATAAATGCCTCCTGAATAGGCGTATTGAACACACGGTGCTGCCCAAATTTTTGCGCCAGCGTGGCTGCCTCCCTAAAAACACCGCCGAGCCTCGCCCCCACATCTTGCCCGTACAGCAGGCATTCGGGGTGCTTTTGCATCAGCTCCTCTATGGCGTACAGCGCACTATCCACCATAATAATGGGCGATTTTTCGGCTGGTGTTCGGTCGCCTTGCTCTTGTATAATGGGCGTGGGCGCAAAAATATGCTCGTACACGCTATCGGCGGTAGGCTCTGGGGCAGTTTGCGCCTGTTCAAACTGGGTTTGCACCGCAATTTTCGCCCGCATTTCTATGTTTTGTACTTCTTCTATAAATCCCAAACCCTCCAACTTATTTTTAAGAAAAGGATAAGGGTCTTTGGCTTGCTCTTGCTCCAAATCGTGCCTGTACCACTCTTTGCGCACGCCCGAAGTGTGGTGGTTCAGCAGCGGAACTTTGCAATGCACCAAAAAAGGTCGCTGCTCGGCACGCACAATGCCCAGCACCTCGTGCATCACCAAATAGCACGCCTCAAAATCGCTGCCATTGACCGTGCGCACCTCCAAACCGTTGAAACCTCGGGCATAAAACGCCGCATCTTGCGCCCGCACCTCGGTGGCATAAGCCGAAATATCCCAGTCGTTGTCTTGCACCAAATACACAATCGGTAGCTTTTTTAGCACCGCCATCTGAAACGCCTCGGCTACTTCGCCCTCCGTAACCGAGCCATCGCCCAAGGAACAAAGCACCAGCGGCAAGGGTTGGTTTATAACGTTAAGTTTTTGTTTTTCAATAAGTTGCAAGTACTGCAAACCCATAGCCGCACCCGTGGCAGGTATCGCTTGCATACCCGTAGCCGACGATTGGTGCGGGATTTTGGGCTTATCCGCCGCATTTAGGCTGGGGTGCGCATAGTAGCTGCGCCCGCCCGAAAAACCGTCGGTTGCCTTCGCCAGCAGTTGCAGCATAAGCTCATGCGGCGTGCAGCCGATAGCCAGCAGCATGGCATCGTCTCTATAATAAGGATACAAAATATCGTGGGGCAAAAGCTGCGCCCCAGCCGCAATTTGTATCGCCTCATGCCCCCGAGAGGTGGCGTGTACGTACTTGGATACGAGTTTAAAGTGCTGCTCGTACAGCTCACTAAGGCTTTTTGCCGTAGCCATAAGCTCAAAGGCTCGTAACAATGTTTTTTGGGGTAACGCACTTGCTTGCATGATGCAAAGCTACTCAATTTATTTTGTTGTAACAATATATGGTTATAACAATATTTTGGGGCAATTGTGCGGCGTATATTTGTATTCCTTTTTGTGGGTTTATTAATACAAAATAAATGAAAACAAATACCGTTTTTATAGCCAGCATAGCCATTTTTGTGCTGTATAGCAGTTGCCAAACCTTGCATGGTTTGCCCCAAACGCAGGGCAATAGCCTAAACGGCGTAAATGGCGGATTGGTTATAACTAAAATGAAAAATTTGGAGGTTTTGTGGCAAAAAAACGAGCTTAACGCCCAAAAAAGGCATGAAATATACTATAAAACCGCCCTTGCGCTCTACGAATCGTTGGCATATACTGGCTACAAAACCAACTCTGTGCTGGGTTATGCGCATTTGCCCGCCTACAACACAACCCAAAGCTACAACTGGCTGCAAGTGATGGAAACCTCTTGCAATTTGGTGCAAAAAAAATACATTTTGCATAATAAAAACACCAATGGCATTGAAGCAAAAAATGAACAAAAAACCAGCGTTTCGCAAAAATACGCCCAAAGCCTTGCACAAAAAATAAGCGACATAGAACTCCGTTTACCCAAAAAAATAAGCATAAACGAGCGCAACGGCATTGCTTTTATAAATGCCTTGGCTACCCAACTGCAACTTAGCCTCTATAAAACCACAAAAATACACTGGCTGGCGGCGCAGGTGGCGCACCAAAACCCCGACAATGCGCAAAAAGCCAACGCTGCGCTCATGGCGGCACTCGGCACGGAGCTGGGCAGCGCAGCTTTTGAGTTTAGGCACACCATTTACCACCATTTTTCGGAGGTAGCTGTGTATTAAATTTGCTACAATTGCTTTATTTTTAGGCGCAAAACCAAATGTAGTGCGTTTTTTTTGTAACTTTGTGGCATGAATTTTTTATCCGTAGAGAACATAAGTAAGTCGTTTGGGAACAGAACGTTGTTTAAAAACATCGGTTTTGGGCTTAGTGAGGGCGACAAAGTAGCTTTGATAGCCAGAAATGGCACTGGAAAAACTTGTTTGTTTGAGCTTTTGGCTGGCAACGATACGCCCGACACGGGTGAAATCCGTTTTAGAAACGGCGTTTCGGTGGGCTATCTGCCGCAAAACCCGCATTTTTTGCCCGACGAAACGGTGATGCAAGCCGTTTTTCGCACCCAAAACCCTGTGCTGAATGCCATAAGAATGTATGAATCGGCACTGGAAGTGCTGGACGTAGAACCCGAAAACGCCCAAGCGCACAGCGATTTGGCGGAGGCTACGCACATTATAGACCAAGAAAATGCTTGGTCGTATGAGCAGCGCATAAAGCAGATTTTGAGCATTTTGAAGGTAACCGATTACCACAAAAATGTGCATTTTCTTAGCGGCGGGCAGCAAAAAAGGGTGGCATTGGCGCAGGTGCTTATATCCAGTCCGCAGTTTTTGATTTTGGACGAACCTACCAACCATTTGGACTTAGAAATGATAGAATGGCTGGAAGAATACCTTAGCAACCAATCTGTTACGCTTTTGATGGTAACCCACGACCGCTATTTTTTGGATAGGGTTTGCCAGAGCATTTTGGAGCTGGAAAAAGATGCACTGCGCACTTACAAGGGGAATTTTAGCTACTACATCACCAAAAAAGCCGAGCGGGAAATAGCCGAGGCATCGGAGCAAGAAAAAATAAAAAATACGTACAGGCGTGAGCTGGAATGGGTGCGCCGAATGCCCAAAGCCCGCACCACCAAGAGCAAGGCTCGCACAGACGAGTTTGAAAATATAAAAAATAGTTTGGTGAGAACCCAAACCAACAACGTAACCCTAAGCGTGAAAACGACTCGTTTGGGCGGCAATATTTTGGAGTTTAAGAAGGTTTATAAACGCTACGACGAAAAAATAATTTTAGAGAATTTTAGTTACGTATTCAAAAAAGGCGAAAAAATAGGGATAATTGGCGCAAATGGCTCGGGGAAAACCACGTTTTTGAACCTAATTATGCAGCTCGAGCCGCTGGATATGGGCTTTGTGCAGGCTGGGCAAACGGTGGTTTTTGGCTACTACTCGCAGCAGGGCATACAGCTACCCAACGACAAACGGGTGATTGAGGTGATTAGGGACATAGCCGAGTTTGTGGTGATGGCAGATGGCAGCAAACTTACGCCGACGCAGCTTTTGCACCGATTTACTTTTTCGGGCGAGCAACAGCACCAGTTTGTGAGCAGCCTGAGCGGCGGCGAAAAACGCCGCCTGTACCTGTGTACTATCCTGATGCAAAACCCCAATTTCTTGATTTTGGACGAACCCACCAACGATTTGGACATACTGACGCTGTCGGTTTTGGACGAATTTTTGCAGGAATTTAACGGCTGTATGCTGGTGGTGAGCCACGATAGGTATTTTATGGATAAAATAATAGACCACCTTTTTGTGTTTGAGGGCAACGGAAAAATCAGCGATTTTGCGGGTACTTACACCCAATACCGAGATGCCGAGCAAGCCAAAAAAGCCAGCCAAAGCGCACCAAAAAAACCGATGGTAGCCGCCGCTGCGCCGCCCGCCGCCATTGCCCCTGCCCCCACCGCACCCAAGCGCAGCTACAAAGTACAAAAGCAACTCGAAACTTTGGAGCTGGACATAGCCAACCTCGAAACACAAAAAACGAACCTCATAGCGCAGCTAAACGATACCCAAAACCAAGGCACGCAAATGACCAAACTAAGCATAGAATACGAACAAACCAGCCTCA
Source organism: Bacteroidota bacterium (assembly GCA_043765195.1). Taxonomy (GTDB): domain Bacteria; phylum Bacteroidota; class Bacteroidia; order UBA7662; family JAYUJN01; genus JAYUJN01. The sequence continues at coordinate 7,702 of JAYUJN010000046.1, forward strand.
ACCTCGAACAAAAAACGATGCAATGGCTGGAACTAAGCGAAAACCACTAAAAAACCGCAATATTTACTAACTTTGGCTTTATTAAACAATCATATTTCTGTGGCAAACCTCGTAATTATACCTACATACAACGAAATAGAAAATATAGAAACCATTTTGGCAAAAGTTTTTGCGCTTTCGCCCAGTTTCGATGTACTGATAGTGGACGACGGCTCGCCCGACGGAACAGCCAATGCCGTGAAAATATTAGCCCAAAACACCTATACCAAACAGCTTTTTTTGCAAGAAAGAGCTGGCAAAATGGGGCTGGGCACGGCGTACATTCATGGGTTTAAGTGGGCTTTGGAGCGCAACTACGAGTACATTTTTGAGATGGACGCAGACCTATCGCACAACCCGCTAGACCTGCCACGCCTGCTAAACGCCTGCGAGCAAGGCGCAGCCATGAGCATCGGCTCACGCTATATTTCGGGGGTAAATGTGGTAAACTGGCCTCTATTTCGGATTTTGCTCTCTTACGGCGCATCTTTTTACGTAAAATTGGTTACGGGCATGACCATACAAGACCCCACAGCGGGCTTTGTGTGCTACACCCGAGCAGCTTTGGAAAGCCTAAACTTAGACAAAATAGAGTTTATAGGCTATGCTTTTCAGATAGAAATGAAGTACAAAATTTGGAGGCAGGGCTTAAAGCTCATAGAAGTCCCCATCGTATTTACCGACCGCACCAAAGGGCAATCCAAAATGCACGTGGGCATTATAAAAGAAGCCATTTTTGGGGTGCTAAAACTAAAATTTTTTAGCTGATGCAAGACTTAGACATCGACCGAATTATAGAAATGGCGTGGGAAGACCGCACCAGTTTTGATGCCATTAAGCGGCAGTTTGGCATCGGCGAGCAAGAAGTAATAGAAATTATGCGCCGAGAAATGAAGCCCAGCAGCTTTAAAATGTGGCGGCAGCGGGTGCAAGGGCGCAAAACAAAACACGACGCACGTCGTGAAACCGACACCGAAAACAGGTTTAAGTGCAGCCTGCAAAAGCACATTTCGCTCAATAAAATAAGCAAGCGGCGGTAGTTAGTGCAAGCCACCCACTATCTCGAAACCCTTATCGGTAACCCTGCCCTGCAAACCCTTGGCACCGCCACGGAGCGTTAGTTTCAGCTCCGTGAGGTTCTTTTTGGTGAGTTTCAAACTGTTTTTTAGGCTATAAAAAAGCGTAAGCGAGCAAGCCCGCAAGTTTTTAATTTCTTGTAGGCTAAGTGTTTGCCCAAATTTTAGCACCGCCATGCTGTCGGCTTTTTGGTATGCGTTCGCCTTGGCTGCCCCAAGCTGGGCTGCATCTACAAAAATCCCCTCATAAAAAGCATCGAGGTTTTGCTCGGTGCTACCTATGGTTTTTGTGGTATCCAAAATGGTGGGCATCGGCACATTGGTTAGGTCTATGGCTATGTCGCTGCCGTTTTCGGTGAGCTTGGCTTGGGCGCTACCCAAGTTTTGCCACAGCCAGCCCCATTGCAGCTTGTAATGCGGCGTAATGAGCAGCGTCGAATTATCGAGGCTACCCAAGCCGCTGTTTATGGCTCCGTTGGTTATTTGAGCCAAAATTTTGCTGTCGTGCGTTATTTTTACCGCCACAGGAAACTCCATATAGCCTATCTCCAACTTGCTGCCGAGCGTAAATGTTTGCGTGAGTTCGCCCAGCGTAATGGTGTACTGGCTCGGGGCGGCGGGGCGGGCGCAAAACTGCCACACAAACAAAACCGTAGCCAATAAAAAGCCGAGTATCCCAGCCATAAAATATTTTTGCATCTTAAAAAAATTAGCGTAAAACCCTAAACTACCTCTTTCAACAGCACTTGGCGTATGCTTTCGTAATACGTGCCACCAATGTACAGCTCTATGTCTTTTTTGTGGTGCCTTACCACAATCGACCTGTTGCTGCGGTCTATGCGCTTAATTTTGTGTACATTTACCACAATATCACGGCTAATTTTCAAAAAATCGGCTGGCAGCAGCTCCATTAGCTTAATCAAAGGCGTATCCGAGGGTATAATTGCGCCATCGCTGTCGGTCATTAGCAGCACGCCGCCCTCGCCATCTACTTTTACCCAAGAAATATCGGGGATTTCTACCCTAAAATACTGCTCCCGAGACTTAAAAAAAAGCACTTTCGACGGCTCTTCCTCGGTTTTTGGGGCAAGCACCGAGGCTTGGTTGTAAGCGGTTTTTGCCTCCATTTCTTGGCGCACCGCCTCGAGGCACTGGCGCAGTTTTTCGTCCATATTTTCCACAAATGGCTTTATCAAATACTTCACTATACAATCCCTGTAATCGTTTATGGATTCCGCTCCGTACTCCAAATGCCCCGTGGTAATGATGGTCGGAGGCAGCGTTGTGCCGCTTTGGCGCAGTTGGTTTAGCACCGAAAAAGCGTTGCCGCCGATGAGTTCAATGTCCAAAAAAACCACGTCGGGTTTCAGGTTTTGTATCAGCTCCACGGCTTTGGCTGCCACGCCCGTGCTGGCTATCACGGTGCAGTCGGGCTGGGCATTTAAGGCGCAGCACAGCAGTTCACGGGCGTTTTCTTCGTCTTCTACCACAATGCAGCACAGTTTTGTGGGTTTAGTTGAGTTCATAGCTAAATGTTTTAGGGATTTTTATGGTCAGTTTTGTGCCAAAAGGCTCGTATTTTTCGGTATAAAAAATGTTATCTGTGTAAAAAGAATGAATTTTTAGGTTGTTTTTATTTGCCGACGAAGCGTTCAAAATTTCATGGAGCTGTTTCAGCATCAGCGTACCTTGTTGCTGGTTTCGAGAGCCTATTTCGGCTGCTTTTTTTCGCCCGATGCCCGTATCTTGTATTTCTATGCAAATATAATGGGTATCTTCCAAAAAACAAATATTTATTTCTCCACCCAGTTCTTGGTTTCTAATGCCGTGTTCCACCGAGTTTTCGCAGTGTATTTGTAGCTGCATCAGCGGAATTTGATGGTTGGCGTACCGCTCTATTTCGTCGGGCGGCGGCATGGTGTAGCTTAGTCTGTCGCCAAACCGATATTTTTGCATAATGAGGTAGTTTTCCAGCAGCAGCATTTCTTCGGCGATGCTGTGGTGGGTTTGCTTTTTTCGGGTGTTTATAAACACAATTCTTATGTTTTCGGCGAGTTTTGCAACAAAACGCACGGCATCTTTGTCAGTGGCTACCTTGGCTTGCAGCCATTGCAGCGCATTATTTACAAAATGTGGGTTGAGCTGGCTGGCTATGGCTTGGGTTTGCAGGTGGTCGTTTTCCCGCTGTTGCAGCCTTATTTTATAGTTTCGGCTTATGCCACTGTGCGCCACCACACCCAAAATTACGAGCAGCAACAACCAAAACCAAAGCTGCTTAAACCAAAAATCTTTTATTTCTATTTCCATGTTAAACGGCTGCGAGGCTATGCCATTTTTCGTTGCCAAAATTTGCAGCGTATATTTGCCAGCCTGCAAGTACGGCAGGTCTATTTGGGTGTTGTAAAAAGGCTCGGAGTAGCCCGAGGGTTCTCTATTGCTCAAAATTCGGTACTTATAGCTGGTTTCGCCGCTGTTGTAGCGGGTTAGGGTATCCGAAAAATAAATTTTTAGGCTACTAACCCTCGGATTGTCCAGATATGTATAATTTTTTTGGATTAAAAGGCTCTTTTCGCCCGCAAAAATGCTGTCTATTCTTAAACAAGCTGCTTTTTGGGCAAAATTATTGGGGTTAAAACCCATTTTGGTAATGCCCTGCTCGTGCGCAATCCATAGCGTGTTGGGTTGGGTTTTGTCGGCTACAATGCCCTGATTGATGCACATTTCGCTGCTAAAACCATTGGATTTGTTGTAAAACAAAACGGGCGTTTGTTCAAATTTGGTCTTATAAAACGTTTCAATATCCAACACAGCCAAGCCGCCTTTTGTGCCTATAACCAAGTAGCGCTGGTTAAATGTGAGCAAACTCACCACTTTATAATCCGCCAAAAGTGCGCTGGCGATGGGTTTTGCCTCCCGAAAAATTTCGGTTTTGGCACTCAGTTTTTTGGTTTCATAAAAATAAAGCCCTTTGTTTGTTCCCAGCCAAATGTTGCCCATATAATCGGTGGCGAATGCGCCCACGCCAAAATCGGTGGCTTCGTTGGTTCTGTTCCAAGTCTTTGTGGTGTCGGCTTTGGGGCTATAAACCGCCACGCCGCTGCTGTATTTTCCCAGCCAAATGTTGCCCTGCCCGTCTTGCGTGCCGTCGGTAGCACCGCCAAACCGCAAGCCTTTTTCTTCGTTTACAGCAAGCCACGCCAGCGAATCGTTCACAAACCCAGTACTTTTACCCAGCAATATGCCGTTGTTTGGGGTGAGGCACATCATTTTTTTATCGAGCAAAGTTTCCCATTTATTTATCCTGCAATTCGGGTAAATGCGCCTAATTTGCTTGCCGTCGGTTTCTATGTTTTTTCCGTTGGCTTCGTTAAAAAGCATCGAGTTGTTGCCCAGCGCCAGGCTGCCCATCAGTATTTTTTGGTTGGGCAATGCGCTCACTATCCTATCGTTTTGCACATAGCTCACGCCGTTGGTTTCGGAGCCAATCCACAAATTTCCGTTGGGCGTTTGGCAAATGGTGGTGAGGTCTGCCAGTTGGCTGTAATCGTTTACATCGTAGTTCAAAAAATTGTTGTAAACCTGCAACGCACCGCCGCTGCTGGCAAACCAATAGTTGCCCTGTTGGTCTTGCGACACGGCGTAAAGCATAAATTTACACTTAAACCCAATCCTTTTTACCCATTGGTTCGTCGTGGGCAAAAGCTCGTAAATGTCATACACATCGGGTTTTGGGCGGTGCGCCACAAACATTTTATCTTGCCTGCTACCCAAAATATTGAGTTGTTCGTCGGACAAAAAGGGCGTTTTTAGCAAGTTCCAGCTCGTATTGTCGTCGGATAGTGCGTACAAACGGTTGTCTAACACGCACACGAGTTCTTTGCCATTTAAAATGCGTGCGGGGCGAATGTTGTTTTTTGGGGCAATTCGGGGCAGCAGCTCAAATTTTTGATTTTTGTACATCACCAAATCCGAAATAGAACCGTTTTCGTTGTTTAACTGAAAATAATAGGTTCCGTCCAGTTTTGCCATCACCTTGTACAGCTTATAGGTTTCGTTTACAAACGGAACGGCAAATATTTTTTTGAATTTTTGGGTTTTTGCATCAAAGCTAAAAACGCTGCCATTTTGCTCCAACGCCAAAATGTCTTTTGTGTACCAATCCAGCAGGGCGGTACTGAGGTTGGGCAGCAAATAATCGGTTATTTTTCCGTTTCGGAACTGGGTAAGCCCCACGCCTTCTCGGGCTACCCAAAGGCTGCCGTACCTGTCTTCTATGGCGTTGTTATGCCCCGAGCTGGATTTGCCTGCGAGGGTTTTCAAAAAACTAATTTTTTGCCCGTTGTAAAAACTAATGCCCGTGGTAGAAAAACTCGAAATCCACACGCCGTTTTTGCTATCCACAAATACATTCGAAACTTCGTTGCTGTTTAGCCCTTTTAGGTTGGATAGCAGCAGGGTTTCGTTGTACTGGGCGTGGCTGGTGTGCAGCGCAAGGGAGGCTAAACACGTAAAAAAAAGCGTTTTTTCGCACCATTTTTTTGTAACTAATTTTATTTTGTTTGCTATTTCGTACATTTTTAAAAAACTACCAAAGCCCAGCACAAATATACACCAATTATTTAGTTTGTGATACGTACACCAAAAAAAACCCCTGATTTGGCGTTTCACGCCAAATCAGGGGTTTTTCGAGCCATTTTGGCATTTTATTACATTTTACCTATCATTTCATCTGCAAACTCCGAGCATTTGAGCAAGGTAGCACCTTTCATAAGCCGCTCAAAATCGTAGGTTACACGCTTGCTGGCTATGGCTTTGTTTAGCCCTTTGTAAATCAGTTTTGCGGCTTTTTCCCAGCCCATGTATTCCAGCATCATAGCGCCCGATAGCACCATAGAGCCTGGGTTTACCTTGTCTTGGTTGGCGTATTTGGGTGCTGTGCCGTGTGTGGCTTCAAATATGGCGTGCCCAGTTATGTAGTTTATGTTTGCGCCAGGGGCAATGCCTATGCCGCCCACTTGCGCCGCCAAGGCATCGCTGAGGTAGTCGCCGTTTAGGTTTAGGGTAGCTATCACGTCAAAATCCTCGGGGCGGGTAAGCACCTGCTGCAAGGTAATGTCGGCGATGCTGTCTTTTATAATCAAGCCTGCGCCTGGCTTGCCCTCGGGTATTTTGCACCACGGTCCGCCGTCTATTTCTACTGCACCGAATACTTCCTTAGCCAATTGGTAGCCCCAATCTCTAAATCCGCCTTCGGTAAATTTCATGATATTTCCCTTGTGTACCAAGGTTACCGATTTTTGTTTGTTTTTTATGGCGAACTCTATCGCACTACAAATTAAACGCTGCGAGCCGAGCTTGCTCACGGGTTTTATACCGATGCCCACCATGGTTTCTTGCACGCTTGGTATTTGCGATTTGCTGGCTGCTTTCGAAAAATCTTTGGCTTTTTGGGCTGTACCAAAACGGATTTGCTCGAAGTTTTTGGCGAAGTTTTTTTCTAAAAAGTCGAGTAATTTGGCGGCATCTTCCGAGCCTGCGGCGTACTCTATACCCGCATAAATGTCTTCGGTATTTTCTCTAAAAATAACCATATCCACCGCTGCTGGGTTTTTTACGGGCGAAGGCACGCCTTTGAAATAACGCACGGGGCGCAGGCACACGTACAAATCCAAAATTTGGCGCAAAGCCACGTTCAACGAACGAATGCCGCCACCCACGGGCGTGGTCAGCGGTCCTTTGATAGCCACCAAATGCTCCCTAATTTCGTCGAGGGTTTCGTCGGGCAGCCAGTTGCCCGTTTTATCAAAGGCTTTTTGCCCCGCCAGCACTTCTTTCCACTCAATTTTGCGCTTGCCGCCGTAGGCTTTTTCCACCGCAGCGTCCATCACCCGCACCGAAGCACGCCAAATATCTGGTCCTGTGCCGTCGCCTTCTATAAACGGAATGATTGGATTGTTCGGCACATTTAACTTGCCTACTTTGTTAATGGTTATTTTATCTGCCATCGAATTATGTTTTTTAGGGTTATTGTTTGCAAAGGTAATACTTGGCTCGGTTATTTTTTGTTTTCGGGGCAAAGTTACATATTTTGTGCTTAATTCAATATCTTTGCAAAATATTTTGCCACAAAATGCCTACAAAATACCTTTTTCGCCAAGTGCGTGTAGTTTGCCCTGCCTCTATTTTTCACCTAAAAACCACCGATATTTTGGTGGAAAACGGCATTATTCTACAAATTGAAACGGACATAAAACCAGCCGATGCCCACGTAATTAGCAGCCCAAACCTGCACATTTCGGGCGGTTGGTTGGATACTTCCGCCAATTTTTTTGAGCCTGGATTTGAGCAAAAAGAAACCTTAGAAACGGGTACAAAAGCCGCTATCCAGGGCGGATTTACCGCCGTAGCCCTGCACCCCGCCAACCTGCACATTACCCAAACCAAAGCCCAAATAAGCTACTACAAAACCCACAAAAGTGCTGTAAACCTGCTGCCCATGGCTGCGCTTACCCAAAACTTGGCGGGCGAAAACCTCACCGAAATGATGGACTTGCACCAAGCGGGGGCGGTGGCTTTTTCGAATGCACAAAAACCCATGCACAACGCTGGCACAATGCTGCGCACCCTGCAATACGCCCAGCACTTCGATGGCTTGATTTATAGCCAGCCCAACGACCCGCAACTGTCGGCGATGGCGATGGTAAACGAGAGCCTGACCACCAACGCACTCGGGCTTAGAGGCGCACCGAACATCGCCGAGAGCATCGCCATAGCACGAGACATAGAGCTGCTGCGCTACACGGGCGGCAGGCTGCACTTCGACAAAATTTCGACCATTCAGGGCGTGGAACTGATACAAAAAGCCAAAAACGAAGGGTTGAACATTACCGCAAGTACCACGGCGCACCACCTTATGCTCACCGACAAAAGCCTGCAAAACTTCGATACCAACTACAAAGTGCAGCCGCCTTTGCGCACAAAAACCGACCAAAATGCGCTGCTAAATGCCATAAAAAACGGCGTGATAGACTGCGTGTGCAGCGACCACACGCCCCACGAAAAAGACGCAAAATTTTGTGAGTTCGAGCTAGCAGACTATGGCATGATAGGCTTAGAAACCGTTTTTTCGGTGCTAAATTCGCTCAATGTGCTGGATATTTCTACCATCGTAAACCTGCTGTGTGCGCAGCCACGCCACATTTTAAAGCAAGCGCAGCCCACTTTTGAAGTCGGCGCTGCTGCTAATTTCACGCTTTTTGACCCAAAACTGAACTACACTTTTTCGGAGCAACACATTGGCTCAAAAAGCAAAAACACGCCCTTTTTGGGGCATGAATTTACTGGGAAAGTCATCGGCATTTACAACAACGCCACGCTGGCAATGTGCCTATAAATTTACAACACCCTAACTGCCTCGAGCAATCGGTTTATGATTTGTGGTTTGCCTATGGTTCCCGCCATATCGAACAGAGCCGCACCGCCCGCCTGACCGCTAATAGCCAGTCGGAGGCATTGCATGGCTGCGTTGGGCGTGGTGGCGTGCTGGGCGCAGGCAGTTTCAAAGGTTTTTTGTATGTTTTCTGGGGTAAAATCTTCCAGTTTTTCCAGTTCGTGTGCCAAATCGGTCATGATTTTGGGTATTGGCTCTTTCCATTTTTTGGCTACCACTTGGGCATCGTACTCGGTGGGTGCCTCGAAAAAATAACTCGCCTTTGCCCAAAAGTCGGTGGTAAAACTAAGCCTTTCTTTCACCAAATCGCACACTTTTTCGAGGTAAACTTGGTCAAAATCAGCCATTTTTTCGGACATATCTGGGTTTTTCAGCACCAAATCTGCCAGCTTTTTGGGGTCGGCGTGGTGTAAGTAATGCTCATTAAAAAACTTCAATTTATCGAAATCGTAACGTGCGCCCGATTTGTGTATGCGTGCCACCTCAAAACTTTTGATGAGCGTTTCCATGTCAAAAAACTCTTGGGTAGTGCCGTCATTCCAGCCCAACAACGCCAAAAAATTGATGTACGCCTCGGGCAAATAACCCGTTTCTTGGTAGCCGAGCGTGGTCGTTTGGTCATCGGGGTTGGTCCATTTTATGGCATAAAAGGGCAGCCCGAGCTGGTCGCCGTCTCGCTTGCTCAACTTGCCATTTCCGTTGGGTTTTAGCAGCAGCGGCAGGTGCGCAAACTGGGGCATCACGTCCAACCAACCAAACGCCGTGTACAAAAGCTGGTGCAGCGGCGCAGAGGGCAGCCACTCCTCGCCCCGCACCACGTGCGTAATTTGCATGAGGTAGTCATCTACCACGTTTGCAAGGTGGTAAGTGGGCATTCCGTCGGCTTTAAACAGCACTTTATCATCGAGGGTATTGGTGTTCACCGACACTTTTCCACGGATTAAATCGTTGAAATGCACCAGTTCGTTTTCGGGCATTTTAAACCTAATCACGTAGTTTTCGCCATTTTTTAGGCGTTTTTCTACTTCATCTTGGGGCAATGTGAAGGCGTTTTTCATTGCGCCTCGGGTGAGGGCGTTGTACTGCTGGTTGGGGCTGTCTTTGAGCGTTTCACGCATCTGGTCCAAGTCTTCGGGCGTATCAAAAGCGTGGTAGGCAGCGCCGTTTTCTATGAGTTTTTGGGCAAATTCGTGGTACAAATGCTTGCGCTCCGACTGCCGATAGGGCGCATATTTGCCACCCTCGATGTGCGGACCTTCATCGAAACTGATGCCGCACCACGCCAGCGAGTCGAGTATAAACTGTTCTGCACCAGGCACTAAGCGGTTTTGGTCGGTGTCTTCTATGCGGAGTATAAAGTCGCCGCCCTGCTGTTTGGCAAACAAATAATTGTAAAGTGCCGTGCGTACACCTCCTGGGTGCAGCGGACCGGTGGGGCTGGGCGCAAAGCGCAGGCGTGTGCGGCGGGGTAAGATCATGTTTTGGGGGAATAATCAATTTTCTGCAAAGTTAGGTGAAGTACGTAACTTTAACAAAAAAATAATGCTTTTATGGAATAAGCAAGGGAATTGTAGGGGAAGGTTTTGGGGTAATGATTTTGTATAAAACATTGTTATACAACATCTTGTTAAAAGTTTTATAGCGCAAGCAAGGCATTTGGGAGCATTGATAAAAACGGAATACTGCGTTCATATTTTACCTCATAGTAATTCACACCGATTTGCAAATTTTTGTAATAAGCGGGTCTGTTGTCCCAATAGTTTTTTTCTGAGGTGATGCACCAAGCGTTTTCACCGAGCATTTTTGCCAAAAACCACTTTTCAATCAGCCGAGTTGCCCGTCCGTTTCCATCTACAAACGGGTGGATATTTACGAACACCAAATGAATGTAGGCGGCATAGTAAAAAGTTTCGGTGGTTGTCAGCTCGGTTTTTAGTAAAATGGAAATATCGGCAAACAATTTTTCCAATTCTTGCTTTATAAATTCAGGTTCAACCGCCAAATAAATCAGCCGTCCTTCGCTCCTCACGCCTACTTTTACTTTTCTGCTTTTGCCTCGCTCTTTTTTTACAAGAAGTGATTGCGTCAAAATTTCATGTGTTTTCAAAATATTGACGAGCGTAAGCTCATTTTCCTTTGCAAATTGGTAGGCAGCGATGAGTTCTTCAATCTCCTTGATTTCCTTTGTTTTCAAATGCAAATTAAATTCGCTTGCCTTTAAATACGTATCAAAGCTAACCGTGTTGCCCTCAATGTTTGAGGAGTGAACGGCAGAGTTCGCAAGGTAAAATTTAAAGTCATCGAGGCTCTGCGGTTGGTTTTTCAATGCCGCAAAAGCAGTTTCCACATCAACCGCCAAGCAATTTTTATACTCGTTGAAGTAGCCATGGTTTAGCAGTTGCAATTGAGGTTTCATAGCCCAAAGTTACGCAAAAACCCAGAAAAATTTCATAAAACGTATAGCCAATTTTACGGCGATTTTTCACCCTCCACCCCCACAAAAAAAAGCCCCCCCACGCCTTCGGCGTGGGGGGGCGGTGTAAATATTGCTATTTACACCCTTGCATATAAATAATTACAGAAGAGAGCAGAATCTATAATTATTATTTTTTTACCACCAA
>JAYUJN010000047.1:0-17839 GCA_043765195.1 Bacteroidota bacterium
CCCAAGTTGAATAGAACCTACAAAACTAATGACGACCGTTACGATAAAAATTAAGAGCGAATGCATTATTTTAGTTTACGAATTACGATTTTGGAACAACTATACATTTGATTTACGATTTTGGATTTTTAATATTACCCATTTCCGTATTGTTGTTTCTCTTTCAACAGCACAAAGGTAGTTGGTGTGGGCTGATGTGTTTGTCGGCTGTAAGACAAAAAAGTAAAATTTAAGACATTTCCCTAACGGCTGAGAATTGGATAGAAATAATTAAACTGAGACAAGGCACTGCCTTGTCTCTGTTATCACATTTTCTATCATAATCATAGAGCCGTTGCAGTGCAACGGCTGTACGTGTTGGTTCGGGTGGTCGTTTCGGCTGCGCTCAACGACCCGTACCCTGAGCGTAGCCGAAGGGTATTTATCCGCACAGGATTTTTAGGATTAAAAAATGCACAGGATTATTGGATTTTTCAATCCTGTAAATTCCATGATCCCAAAATCGTGTTCTGATATTTTTGTTGGTGGTTTTGCTGGGTGGAGACGCGATTAATCGCGTCTGTACATATTCATTTGGGGTTTCTTGTCCGCACAAGATTTTCAGGATTGAAAGATGCACAGGATTTTAGATTTTTCAATCCTGTAAATCCTATAATCCCGTAATCCTGTGCTGACGTTTTTGTTGGTGGTTTGCTGGGTAGTTTCGGCTGTGCTCAACGACCCGTACCCTGAGCGTAGCCGAAGGGTATTTATCCGCACAGGATTTTTAGGATTAAAAAATGCACAGGATTATTGGATTTTTCAATCCCGAAAATCCCATAATCCCATAATCCTGTTCTGATATTTTTGTTGGTCGTGGAGACAAGGCAGTGCCTTGTCTCTACATAAAAAATATAAAAATGATGCAACAAAATCAACACGAAAACCCAGCACCCCACAAAAAAAGCCCCCCCCACGCCTACGGCGTGGGGGGGCGTAAAATAAGTATTGCTACTTATTTTTTAACTTCTTCTACTTTTGCAGCAGCAGCATCTACAGCAGGTGCAGCCATAGCAGCAGCAGTATCTACCATAGCAGCAGCGCTATCTACAACAGCTTCTACGGCTGGAGCCATAGCAGCGCTATCAACGGCAGCAGTTTCTTCAGTTTGTGCGCCCGAGCAGGCAGTCATTGCAACGAGTGCAAAAGCGGCGAAAAATAAGTTTTTCATTCTTTGTGTTTATTTAATTTGTTGTTAATTCGTATTTAATACCCGTTACCCAAAAAAGTAACCCAGTATATTTATTTATTTTTTTATCGCCTCCGTAGCACTTTTTGCAGCCGCCTCCACAGAGTCCGCCACCACTTTCATTTGCGCCTCGGCGTTATCCACCGCAGCCTCCGTTTTTACCTCGGCAGCAGCAGCAGCCTCAGCAGCTTTTTTCTCGGCATTGCCACACGCTACGGCACTTACAAGCAAGGCGGCAGCAAAAAACAATTGAATTTTTTTCATTTTTTTAAGTTTTAAAAAAGAATTTAGTTTACGATTACAGTTCTTTATACTACTTTTGAAGAAAAGTAACCCAAACAAAATAAAACAACAAAAATCGGGTTACTTTTAGCAGATTTAAGTATAAAAACACCAAGCGTGAAAACACTAAGCAACGAAACAGCCGAATTTGAGACCATTATTGCCCTAAAAAATGGCAACCAAACCGCCTTGGAGCAAGTTTATAAGCAGCATTTTACCAGCATTTTGCACTTCGTAATTAGCAATGGCGGCAACAACGACGATGCCAAGGACATTTACCAAGAAGCCATAATCGTATTTTATGAAAACCTCCAAAAGCCCGAGTTTAAACTCACCTGCAAAATAAAAACCTACCTTTACTCCATCAGTAGGCATTTGTGGCTCAAAGAATTAGACAAAAAAAAGCGGTTTGTGCAGCCCACCGACCCCTCAAACATAGAAGACAACGAGGTATTTATGCTCCTGGCAGACGACGAACTAAGCCCGCACCAGCTCAAAGAAGCACAGTTTAAAACCATGAACCACAGCCTCGAGCTACTGGGCGAACCCTGCAAAACGCTGCTAACCGATTTTTATATACACAACCTAAGTATGCAAGAAATAACCCAAAAAATGGGCTATACCAACTCCGATAACGCAAAAAACCAAAAATATAAATGCCTCCAACGGCTCATAAAAATATTTGATAAAAACCATAAGCCATGAACCACACTACTCAAACCGAAACCATAGAAAGATACCTAAACGGCACCCTAACCAGCGCCGAACTATCCATATTCGAAGCCGCACTAAAAACCGACCAAGCCCTAAACCAAGAACTTAACCTACAAAAAAACGCCCTCAACGCCCTGCAAACCGTAGCCGCACAGCAAAACCTGCGCAAAAACCTGCACAACATACACCAAACCATAGACGTAGCCCAACTGCGCCACAACCTAAACCAACAAAAAACCAAGCGCAATAAATGGCTACAACTCTGGAGCAATGCCGCCGTAGCCGCCGCCGCCGCCGCCATTGTTAGCCTTACTTTTCTTACGGCATACAACCACAACAGCAACCAAACCGAGCAATACCGCCAGCTAAGACGAGACGTAAAAAGCATCACAAAATCGCAGCAAAACCTATGGCGTGCCTACAACAGCTCCGCCACCACCCAAAACGACAATGTAACCACATTTGCCGCCACGGGTTTTCCCATCACACCAAACGGCTACATGGTTACCAGCTACCACGTAGTAGCCGACGTAGATAGCATTTTTGCCATAAACGAAACCCTAAACATACGCCTAAAAGCCGAGGTAGTAGCCAAAGATGCCCAAAAAGACCTTGCAATACTCAAAATAACCACCCAAAATTTCTTGGGTTTTGGTAAGCTACCCTACGCCATAGCCACCACCAAAATGCGCATAGGCGAGTACGTATATACGCTCGGCTACCCAAAAACCGACATCGTATTCGGCGAAGGCTCTATCAGTTCCAGCTCGGGTTTTGAGGGCGATACCATGGCATACCAAATATCGATACCCGTAAACTCGGGCAACAGCGGCGGTCCGCTCATAAACAACAGCGGAAAACTACTGGGCATCATCAGCGGAAAAAACTCAGGCTCCGAAGCCGACGGCGAAGGCTACGCCATAAAAGCCCAATACCTAACCCAAATGATAGCCGAACTACAAGACAAAGACCTACAAAAAGAGCTAAACACCGCCCAAACCAAAAACACAGTAGCCAAAGACAAGCCCACCCAAATAGCCAAGCTCCAAAAATACATTTACCGCATAGAAGCCTACAACCACTAATTGGGACGGAAGTGGTGGGAAAAGCGTTTTGAGGTAAGTTTATAACATTTTAGTAACCACAAATATGACATTGTTGATTTTAGGAAATGGTTTTGACATTGCGCTTGGGCTAAAAACAAGCTACTCTGACTTTTTAGCTTCACCCGAATTTGAAATAGATCGCTCGTATGGCCTTTATGAGAAACTTCGTTCGCATAGCCCACAAAACTGGATTGACATAGAATTAATAATTAAAAGCCATAGTCAACACACAGTCGGAACAAGTAAAGAAATTCCGAACTATGGTCGTACTGAACAGCAAAAAATGAAAGAAATTGCAGCACCCTTTGAAAAAGAGTACAGACTTTTAAAAACGCAATTAGAATCTTACCTTCGCAGAATAATGGCTGAGGCTAGGGACACACTGCATGGCAAAGAATTATTTATGAATTATGCTAAAAGTGTTTTAGAGCCAGACAAGGATTTGAAAATAATTACATTCAATTATACAGGAACTGCAAAAAAGGTTTTTGGCGACATAGCAGGTGTTCAAATATGTGAAATTCACAACAGTATTGGAAATGATATTATTTTTGGAGTACAAGATTTGAACAATGAAATCCATAGCGAACACGCCTTCATACTAAAAGAATCGGCGGCTAATTTTGGAAAAAATTTTGACGTTAGAGAATTAGAAACCGCTACCAAAATAATATTTTATGGGTATTCTTTGGGAGAAACCGATTTTTACTACTTTCAAAAGTTTTTTAAAAAGATAGCTAATTCAGATAAAAGACAAAACATAGAAATTACCATATTTTATTACAGTGCAAATGGGTCAGACCCCCATTATAATGATGCAAAAACTGCAATTGATGTCAATTTAAAAAAAATGTTAGGCAGTAATTTGGCAAATTTTAAGCAGAATTGTAATTTTAATTTTAAGCCAACTTCATGGCTGAGAGAGACGTTTGAGGTCAAATAACGTATAATTACCACCTCCCAAACTATTAGTTTAAACGAAAAAAACCATGACAACAATTAAAAGCCAAATATAGGAAAAAGATAAAATCTTAAAAGGACTCGAAAAAGAGTATGAATAACTTTTGGAGTTTCAAAAAGCAAAAACAGTGAATTGGTGGTTTTGCGAGACAATAAAATCGTAAGAATTAAGCCCGAACAATCGTATGTTGCGCACAGCACTGTAAGCAACACTCCTTCCCCCTACTCCACCAGCAAAACCAAGCCCTTTAAGTATGAGCCTTCGGCGTGAAAAATATTTACGGGGTGGTCCACGGGCTGGCTAATGCGGTGCAACACCCGAATGCCCCGCCCCGCCTCCAACGCCGCCGCACAAATGGTGTGGTAAAACAACTCGGTATCTACCACCTGCGAGCAAGAAAACGTAAACAACACGCCGCCCGCACATATTTGGCGCATCGCAAGGGCATTTAGCCGCTTGTACGCCTGCACGGCGTTGTGCCTCGCTTTTAGGTTTTTGGCAAAGGCGGGCGGGTCCAGCACTATGGTATCGTATTCGTCTTTATTTTGGTTCAAAAAATCAAAAACATCGGCGCAAACGCTCGTGTGGTTCTCAAAATCGCCGTTCAACGCCACATTTTGCGTGGTGAGTTTGGTAGCCGACTGCGAGCTATCCACGGAGCAAACCAGCTCCGCCCCCGCTTGCAGCGCATACACCGAAAAACCGCCAGTATAACAAAAAGTATTCAGCACCCGCTTGTTTTTGCTATACGAAGCCAGCAGTTGCCTGTTGTTGCGTTGGTCTATAAAAAAGCCCGTTTTCTGCCCCGAAACCCAGTTTACCTCAAACTTTAAGCCATTTTCCAGCACAATGCAGTGCTCGGCATCGCCCAGCAAAAACTTGTTTTCGGCTAACTCGGCAGGCAGGCTACCCAAGGTTTTGTAGTAAATGGTATCCAGCCCATCGCCCATCACAAGCTGCAAAGCAGCCGAAATATCGGCTTGCGCATGGTGCATACCCGCCGAGTGCGCTTGTATAATGGCAGTTTTGTGGTAAATATCCACCACCAAACCCGACAAACCGTCGCCTTCGCCGTGTATGAGCCGAAAGCAGTTGGTTTGCTCGTTTACCACATAATTTTGGCGCAATTTTAGGGCATTTTCTATCTTTTTTACCCAAAAATCGGTGTTTATTTCTACTTCGGCAAAAGCCAAAACCCGCACCGCAATGCTGCCTTGCGTGCTGTAATGCCCCGTAGCCAGCACCCTATTTTGTGGGTCGCACACGCTTACCACCGAGCCGTTCAGCGGTTTTCCTTCGGTAGCTGCTATTGCTCCCGAAAAAATCCAGGGGTGAAAACGGTGTATAGAGGCTAATTTGTGCTTAGAAACGGTTATTTTTGGGTACATTGGGGGCAAATTACGATTTTGGTTTGTGGCTACGAAGTTAGCTATTTTTTGGCAAACTTTAAACTCCCCTAATATTTTGGCTGCACAGCACTTCATTTTAAGCCTTGGTTTTAATCCATTTACAACCCAAAAAACGCTGTACTGCGGCATAAAACTTGTGTACGAAAATTAAGGTGTTTCAAAAAAAGGCTAAAATAGCTATCTTTGCAAAAAAAAAGCAATATGTACAAAGCGCAAGAAATAGAAGCGAAATGGCAAGCCTACTGGCAAAAAAACGACACGTATAAGGTAGAAAACGAGAGCGAAAAGCCCAAATTTTATGTGTTGGATATGTTCCCGTACCCGAGCGGCGCAGGCTTGCACGTGGGGCACCCGCTGGGCTACATCGCCAGCGACATTTATGCCCGCTACAAACGTATGCAGGGCTACAATGTGCTGCACCCGATGGGTTTCGATAGCTTCGGGCTGCCCGCCGAGCAGTATGCCATACAAACGGGCGTTCACCCCGCCACCACCACCGCCGAAAACATAGCGCGCTATACCTCGCAGCTCCGCCGCATCGGTTTTAGCTACGATTGGAGCAGAGAAGTGCGCACCAGCCAGCCCGATTTTTACCATTGGACGCAATGGATTTTTATGCAAATTTTTGATAGCTGGTACAACCAAAATACCCAAAAAGCCGAACCAATTGCACAGCTCATTCAAGCCTTTGAAACGAGCGGAAACCACACCATAAATGCCTCTTGCGAAGCCACAGAGCCGTTTTCGGCACAAGACTGGCAAGCGTATTCGCCCCAAGAAAAAGCCACCGTTTTACTCAAATACCGCCTCGCCTACCTATCCGAAACCAGTGTAAACTGGTGCAGCGCACTGGGCATGGTACTAAGCAACGACGAGGTGAAAGACGGCGTGTCGGAGCGGGGCGCACACCCCGTGGAGCAGCGCAAAATGTGGCAGTGGAGTATGCGCATAAGTGCCTACGCCCAGCGGCTGCTCGATGGTTTAAACGATTTGGATTGGAGCGATTCGCTCAAAGAAATGCAGCGCAACTGGATTGGGCGCAGCCAAGGTGCGTACATTCATTTTGGGCTAAATGCCGAAAATATCCAACCAAACGAACACATAAATGTATTTACCACACGCCCCGATACGGTTTTTGGCGTAAGTTTTTTGGTGCTGGCACCCGAGCATGAATTGGTAGAAAAAATTACGACCCAAGACCAAAAAGTGGCTGTAAATGAATACATTAACCAAACCAAAAAACGCTCGGAGCGAGATAGGCAAGCCACTGTAAAACAGGTGAGCGGGCAGTTTACGGGCGCTTACGCCACACACCCATTTACCCAAAAAAACATTCCGATATACATAGCCGACTACGTGCTATCTGGCTACGGCACGGGCGCTGTGATGGCTGTACCCTCGGGCGACCAGCGAGATTATGCCTTTGCCAAGCATTTTGGGCTGCCCATATTGCCCATTTTAGATGCCCAAACCAACCTCGAAACCCAAGCTGATGCCACCAAGGAAGGCAAATACATTCACTCCGATTTTATAAACGGATTGGACTATAAAACCGCAAACGAAGCCGTAATTTCTGCTCTGACGGCACAAAACAAAGGGCAAGGAACGATAAATTATAGGCTTAGAGATGCTATTTTTGCACGCCAACGCTACTGGGGCGAACCTATGCCCGTTTATTTTGAGCAAAACATAGCCAAACTCATTGCCCCACAAGATCTGCCGCTGATACTACCCAAAGTAGATAAATACCTACCCACCCAAACGGGCGAACCGCCGCTGGCTCGGGCAGAAAACTGGAACTACCACAGCCACCCGCTGGAAACCAACACCATGCCTGGCTGGGCGGGCAGTAGCTGGTACTACCTGCGCTACATGGACCCGCAAAACGCCCAAACCTTTGCCAGCCGCCACGCCACCGACTACTGGCAGTCCGTGGATTTGTACATCGGCGGCACCGAGCACGCCACTGGGCATTTGCTCTACGCTCGTTTTTGGTGTATGTTCCTGTACGATGGCGGGCATATCGGCTTCCAAGAACCGTTTAAAAAACTGGTGAACCAAGGCATGATACTGGGCGACAGCCGATTTGCGCACCGCATAAAAGATACGAATACCTACGTATCGTCGGGCTTGAAAAACCAGTACGAAACCACAAAAACACACGTGGACGTAAACATGGTAAACGGCTACGAGCTTGATATACAGGATTTTAAAGCGTGGCGCAAAGAAAACGAAAATGCCGAATTTATACTCGAAAATGGCAAGTTTTTGTGTAGCAGCGAGGTAGAAAAAATGAGCAAAAGCAAGTACAACGTGGTAAGCCCCGATAAAATTTGCGACGATTATGGTGCGGACACGCTGCGGCTCTACGAAATGTTTTTGGGTCCGCTGCAAGATGCAAAACCCTGGGATTTGAAAGGAATTGAGGGCGTAAAAAGGTTTTTGAACAAGCTCTGGCGGCTTTTTTACGACGACAACCAGCAGCTCATCACAACCAGCGAAACGCCCACCGAAGCCGAGCTTAAAGTGCTGCACACGCTCATAAAAAAAATAGGCGAAGACATAGAAAACCTAAGCTACAATACTTCTGTGAGCGCATTTATGATTTGTACCAACGAACTTAGCGACCTAAAATGCCACAAAACAGCGGTTCTGTCGCAGGTGGTTTTGTGCCTTGCGCCCTTTGCGCCGCACTTGTGCGAGGAGCTGTGGCAGGTAGCCCTGAGCCAGCATAGCACGGTTACAGAGCAG
This sequence comes from Bacteroidota bacterium, assembly GCA_043765195.1. Taxonomy (GTDB): domain Bacteria; phylum Bacteroidota; class Bacteroidia; order UBA7662; family JAYUJN01; genus JAYUJN01. The sequence continues at coordinate 8,452 of JAYUJN010000047.1, forward strand.
CTTTTTCCGAGTTTTAATGCCGAGTTTTTGGTAGAAAAAAACATAGATTACCCAATTACGGTAAACGGAAAACTCAAACGAAAAATGACCCTGTCCGCCGACCTCACCACCGCCGAACTCGAAAAAGCCGTGATGGAAAACCCCGAAATTACGGCTTTGCTCGAGGGGAAAACGGTGAAAAAACTCATTTTAGTCCCCAATAAAATAATAAACTTTGTGGTGTAAAGCCGCAGCTTAAAATTATACCAAGCCTTGAACGACCAAGAATTTTACGACGGATTGCACCAAAAACTAAGCGATACCATCGAGTTCCCCGATTTTTATTTATTCAAATTCATAATCCCCGACCAAGCCGAGCAAGTAGCCGCCATGGAGCAGTTGTTTGAGCCCACAAGCCACATCACACGCCGAAACTCCAAAAACGGAAAGTACATTTCACTCACCGCCAAGCATTGGGTAACAAGTGCCGACGAAATCATCGGCATTTACAAAACCGCCTCTAAAATAGAGGGCATTATTTCGCTATAAAAATGAAAATACTGCTGGTTACCGACCATTTTTGCGGCATATCCAACCCAAATGCCAACCGAATTGGGTCGTGGGTAACCTACTTTTGTGCGCAAAATGCAACGATGTATGTGGCACAAACCGAAATTTTTGAGGCTTTGAACACAGCAGATTTGCCCAAAAATTGTAGCGTAATTCAGCTTAAAATGCGCAACGGCGTGGGCAGTAAAATGGGTGCTTTTTTGGGTGAATCTTCGTTTTTTTACCGCATTTTTAGTTGGGTGTATTATTTGGTTACAAAAAATGCGCTGCACCAAAATTTTTTGTGGCACTTCAAAAACCAAAAAATAATGCAGCAGCTCGCCTTCACCCCGCACGACCTCGTGATAACCACTGCGCCGTCGTTTGGCACTTTTGATGTGGGGGCGTATATGCACAAAAAAACGGGCTGCCGCTGGGTTGCCGACTACCGAGATTTATACACCAGCAAGCAACACAGGGTGCGCAGCACGCATTTTAGTCGGTTGCTTTTCGACAAAATAAATGTGGGTTTGGAGCAAAAAATGCTGCGCACGGCGCACTGCATTACCACCGCCACGGCTACCATGCAGCAAGAACTAAAAGCGATTTTGCCCCAAAAAAATGTGGTAGTTATAGAAAATGGCTACGATGCCTTGCTACAAAATTTTGATTTCCATAAAGAAACTGGCAACTGCCTAAAACTGCTGTATTTTGGCAAATGGGTTACGACACAAGACATTGATAATGTGCTACTTAAAGGTTTAGAGCTGTTTGTAAAAACCTACCCCAATGCACCCATAAAACTACAACTTGTGGGCAGCCAAAGCCCCGAAATGACACGCCGCTTGGCTCAATTCAAGCATCTTTTGCCCGTTGTGGAGCTGGTAGCATGGCAGCCCCTGGCGCAGGGTTTGGAGCTGGTGGCTCGGGCGCACGTGCTTTTGCAGCTCTCTATCAGGCACTCGGCGGGCATCGCTGGCACAAAAACTTACACGTACATAAAAGCAAAAAAGCCCATTATGTTTGTACAGCCCGATGGCGGCGAAATTCAGCAAATATTTGATGCCTTGGGCGTGGCGCACCACGCCAGCACACCCGAGGAAGTGGCTGCGCTGCTGCACTTTTTTTATAAAAAACTGGAAAACAACCAGTCTTTTGTGCTAAACACGCCCGATAGCGCACTGAAAATGTACAGCAGGGCGCACCAAGCCGAAAAACTTTGGCGGCTTATTTCTGTGGTTTAAACCCTGTTTTGAGAGTCGATTATGATGGTTACGGGTCCGCTGTTTACGAGCGAAACTTGCATATCTGCCCTAAAAATACCCGTTTCTATTGGTTTTTGCAGCAGGTCGTTTAGCGTAGTTTTGGTGAGTTCGTACAGGGAGTTGGCTGCCTCGGGTGCGGCGGCGTGTATGTAGCTGGGGCGGTTGCCTTTTTTGGTGGAGGCGTGCAACGTAAACTGGCTCACGAGCAGCAAGCCGCCTTTTATATCCATAAGGCTTTCGTTCATAACGCCTTGCGCATCGTTGAAAATGCGCAAATTTACGATTTTAGCACAAACCCAAACCACATCGCTGGGTGTATCGGCGTTTTCGTAGCCCGCCAGCACCAGCAAACCTGCGTCTATTTGCCCCACTATTTGGTCGTTTACCTCCACTTTTGCGCTGCGCACACGCTGCACCACCACCTTCATTAGAGGCTCTGCTGCGAGCGCATGAGCTCGATTTTTAGCATTTTTATACGTTGCTGAACGCCCTCATTTATGTCCACGGGGTAGAGTATGGCACTCAAATAAGTGGTTAGTTCCAGCGGGTGTTCGGTCAGTTTGCCAGTTTTGCCATCTACAAATTTCATGTTGCTCCAAAGCAGGTTTTTTAGGTCTGTGCCAGCTTCGTTGGTCATAAAAAACTCTATAATTATCGTGTATTTATCTATAAAAACAATGCGTGAGTGTATTTTTACTTTTTCGCCCATCATGGCAGGGCGGATAAACGAAATATTATGGTTGTATATCACCCACGATGCGCCAAATTGCTTAAAAATATCGAGGGTATCGAAGTTGTATATTTTCTGAATTTCGTCGGCACGGGAGTTCAAAAAATAATCGAAATACCTGGCATTGTTCAAATGCCCAAGCGGGTCGCAATCCTGAAAACGCACGGTGGCGTAGCCTTCGGTTGTTTTTTGGTAGTTTTTTTCGGGTTCAAACTGCGGAATCATTGCGTTACTTCGCCTTCCCAGTGGGTGATGCCGCCGTCTAAATTCACTATTTTACCCAAAAAATTTCGGGTGCGCAAATACTGGCAGGCGGTGCTGCTGCGCCCGCCGCTACGGCAGTAAATGTAGTAGTTTTTGGTTTTGTCCAGCTTTTCTACCTCATCGGCAAACGTATATTTCTGAATATCGATGTGAATGCTCTGCGGAATTATGCCCTGCATTACTTCGGCATCGGTGCGCACGTCCAAAAGTACGGCATTGGTATCGGCGGCGAACTCATGCGCAAAATCGTTGGAGCTTAGGTTTTCAAACATGGTGGTTTTTTTGTTTTTGCAAGCCGCAAAGATAGCAAAAGATGCCATTATTACGCATAAAATAATGAGTTTTGTCATTCGTTTAGGCTCTTTAAAAGTGTTTTAATTTTATTTATTTTTCGCTCATAAAAGTAATTTATCCACCAGTAACTAAGCGGAACTACCAGCACAATACTAAGCACAATGCTAATGCCCATGGCGTAATAAGTTTGCTGGGTGAGCGCAGTTTGTGTAATTTTTAGGGCTAATGCCACGCCCAAAATCGCCGAAATGGGTATAATTACGTAGCAAATTAGCTTGTAATGCTTCACAAATGCCTGCAAAACCTCGAGCACGCTTTCCAAATACACACGTATGCTCTGCTGTTTTTGGCAGGCATTTATTTTTTTTATGAGGCTGCTGCCCACCACCAAATACCATGCGTTTACTACGGTCAAAAAAAGCAAAATTTGCCAATTAATCGCTTGCCAAAAAAACACCAAACTAAGCACACTCAACACAAAAGAAACCACACCCTCGATGTACAAAACCTGCTTAAACTGCTGAATTACGTCGTTGGTTTTGTTGGTTTTGGCTTGGTTTATGGCTTGGTTGTCTATGGTAATGTTGTTTATTTGGTCGTTTGGTTTGTTCCAAAGCGTTTTTAAATTATCAGATTTCATGTTGTTTTTCTCCTGTCATAATTTTATAAAGTTGGTCCTTCGCCCTGTTTATTCTCACGCCCACATTGGTTTTTGTAATGCCCACTATCTCGGCTATTTCGTCGTAGCTTTTTTCCTCGAGGTAAAGGGTTATAATGGCTTTGTCTATCGGTTTTAGCTGCGATACGGCTGCCAAAAGCTGCTCTACCTGCGCATCATGCTCAAAATTATAGGCTTGCGTGGGTATGGCGTGCATAAAATTTTCGTCGAACCCAAAAATCTCCTTGCGTTTGGCGGCTAAGGTTTTGTAAGAAAGTGCCGTGTTGATAGCCAGCCTATAAATCCAGGTGGAGAGCTGCGACTCGCCCCTAAACCGCTCGAGCGATTTCCAGAGCTGAATCATTATCTCTTGAAAAAGCTCCTGAAATTCGTTTTCATTGTGCGTATAAATACGGCAAACTTTAAAAATGAGCAATTTATTTTTTTCTATAATTTGCTTAAATTCCGTATTCATAGTTTGGGTAAAGTAAGTAGGCTTGTTGGTAGGTTTTTGTTACAAAAAATTACAATAGCACGCATTTCAGGTGGTTTACAATGATGGAAACGCCTTTTTGGTAGGAGCTGTTGTTCATAATCACCAAATCGCAGTGGGCTTTGTGTGGCAGCAAATACCGCTCAAACGACGGCTGTATATGGTGCTGCCATCGGTAGCGCACGTCGTGTTCGGGGTAGCCACGCTCCACGCCGTCACGTTTTATGCGGCGTTGTAGGCGTATTTCTTCGTCGGCATCTACAAATATTTTTAGGTCCATCAGTTCCGCAATCGGTTGGTAATCAAATACAAAAAGCCCTTCTACCACAATTATTTCACAGGGATTGGTGCGTATAACTTTGGGCTTGGCTTGGTCGTTGTTAAAAGTATATTCGGTTTTTTCTATGCTTTCGCCCGCCATTAGTGTGCGCACATCTTGCAAAAAATGCGCTAAATCAATCGACTCTGGCTCATCAAAATTAACCACGCCATTTGCATCGGTTTTTTGTTCGGTTATGGGTCGGTAATAATTGTCTTGCGACACAATGCACACCGAGCCAGCGGGCAGGCTGGCTTGTATTTCGGTTAAAATAGACGTTTTTCCGCAGGCTGTGCCGCCCGCTATACCTATTAAATAGGGCATTTTTTTGGGTTTAAGGATTTATTTTGGGTTAATTCTCGTTTTTTAGTATCAATTCGGCGGTTTGCCTGCCTACTTTTAGGGCTGCATTTATGCTTGCGTTGAGCATATAATCGCCGCATTTATATAAATTTTCGCCTATTTGCAGTTGGGCTGGCTCGGCGTTGTTATTTACAGTTTGTTGGTTGGGCAGGGCGTGCGGTATGGCGTAAATTTTGAGCAAATCCCATGTATTTACCTCATAACCAAAACTTACGGCGAGTTCCGACTTGATGCGCTGCACGAGTTCGGCTTCGTCCAATTCATCAAAAATGCCGTTTATGCTCACCGAAATAAGGTGCATGCCTGCTGGTGCGTACTCGGGAGCTACGTCGGAAAGGACGCAAATATTGTTCACAAATCCATTTTTTTCGGCATTGAGTGCGAGTATTGGGGCGTTGAGCGGCGATTTTTCGGCAGAAAAATACACGTTTGTAACCGAGCCGTGGGCTTGATAATGAGGCTGTTCGTGGTTTTTTAGCAGCGGATTGTTGGCTTGGGTGGCTATTACGATGTTTTGCGCCGTAAAAATTTCGCCGTCTTGGGTGGCTACTGCTCCTTCGTTTATTTCCATGGCTTTTTTTCCAAAAACGATGGTATCGGGCTGCAACTTGGCGGCTATTTGGTGCGGAATGGCTTGCATTCCTTGGTTGGGTATGGCGGTGCTGCCTTGGGCAAAGAGTTTTAGGACAAACTCGAACATTCGGCTGGAAGTGCTAAGGGTATTTTCTAAAAAAATGCCACGGAAAAATGGCTCAAAAAAGTTTTGGATTATTTTGGGGCTAAATCCTGCTTTTTTTAGTGCGAGTGCGGTGGTGGTTTCAGGTGCAGCAAAAATTTGGTGTACGCTTTTTTTTCGGAGTAAAAATAGGAGCTTTGCCAACAAAATTTTGTCTTTTAGTGTGCCTACGGGCGAAAAAAGCATTTTTATGGCTGTGGCTGGCTGGCGAAACGGGTCGGTGATGGAAAATGTGCTGCCTGCATTGAAAATGAGTGCGCCGTTGTCGAAGTATTTTAGGTCTAAGGCATCGTAGTCGAGCATTTTTTGGGCTTCGGGGTAATGGGTAAGCAGCACCTGAAAGCCTACATCGAGGCGAAAACCTGCGTGTGTTTCGGTTTTTATGCGCCCACCTACGCTATGGCTGGCTTCTAAAACGAGTACGGTTTTGCCTTGCTGCTGCAAGTGCCAGGCGGCACTTAGCCCCGATAGCCCTGCGCCTATTATGATGGTGTGGTGGTGTTTTGTCATGGGTTTTGGCTGCTTGTTTGGGCGCAAAGATACTACACTTGTGGTTTTTTTGCATTTATATGGCGTTTAAATTGGGCTTGTTTTTTGAAAATGTTTGTGAAAAAACAAAAATATTCCATTAACTTTACAACAAAAATAAACGCCCCGTGGCTCTGTGAACGTAATGGCAAAAATAGAACTTATACTGCCCAAAATGGGCGAAAGCGTAACCGAAGCGACCATACTTAAATGGCTGAAATCGGTGGGCGATAGCATAGCGCAAGACGAGTCGGTGGTGGAGATAGCCACGGATAAAGTGGATAGCGAAATACCTGCGACGCACGCTGGTAGGCTGGTGCAGCTTTTGTTTAACGAGGGAGATGTGGTGGCGGTGGGTACTGCCATGGCAATTATAGAAACCAGCGTGGGGGAAGAAGTGAGCCATGTGGAGGTGCCGTTTGCGCCCGCTCAAACGCCTGCGCCTACCCAAACCATTGCGCCTGCACCTATTCAAACCATTGCGCCGCCTATTCAAGCCATTGAGCCTACCCAAACCATTGCGCCGCCTGCTCAAACCATTGCGCCGCCTATTCAAACCATTGCGCCGCCTATTCAAACCATTGAGCCTGCATCTACGTCCGCACAAACGCCTGCGCTCCGCTTTTACTCGCCTTTGGTGCTTACCATAGCACAATCGGAGGGCGTGAGCCTAAGCCAACTCGAAGCCATAACAGGCACGGGAGCCGATGGTAGGGTTACAAAAAGAGATATTTTAGACTTTATAGCCAACCCACCTACGCCCGTAGCTGCACCAATTGTGGTGGCTACCCAAGCCGCTGTGGCTGCGCCCGCCATAACTGTGGCTGCACCGCAAACGCCTCCTGCCGCCGCACAAACACAGCCTGCACCGAACATCGAAATCATAGAAATGGACAGAATGCGCCGACTAATAGCCGACGCAATGGTAAAATCTAAGCAAACCTCGGCGCACGTAACCTCCTTTGTAGAAGCCGACCTAACCAACGTAGTGGCGTGGCGCAACAGGGTGAAAGACGATTTTAAGAAGCGTGAGGGCGAAAACCTGACTTTTACACCCATTTTTATAGAAGCGGTGGTAAAAGCCCTAAAAGATTTTCCGATGATAAACGCCTCCATCGACGGCAACAACATCGTACGTAAAAAATACATAAACCTGGGCATGGCAGCCGCCCTACCCAGCGGAAACCTGATAGTACCCGTAATAAAAAATGCCGACCAACTAAACCTCAGGGGCATTACCAAACAAGTAAACGACCTTGCGAACAGAGCCAGAAACGGCAAACTAAAACCCGACGAAGTGCAAGACGGCACTTATACCCTAAGCAACGTGGGCAGTTTTGGCAATGTAATGGGTACGCCCATCATCAATCAGCCGCAAGTAGCCATACTCGCAGTGGGTGCCATACGCAAAAAACCCGTGGTGCTCGAAACCCCCGAAGGCGACGTAATAGCCATAAGGCACATGATGATGCTCTCGCACAGCTACGACCACCGCATCGTAGATGGCGCACTCGGCGGAATGTTTGTGCGGCGAGTGGCAGATTATTTGGAGCAATTCGACGTACAAAGAACCATCTAAAACCCCAAAAATGCAAGCCTACACCAAATTTATTCGTCCTTTTTTATACACTGTACTCATCACCTTCAACCTGTACGCCTTTATTACCAACGACCCCAAAGTAATTTTTGCGGGCAATAGGTACATAAACCTATTTTTTGTGGCACTTTTTTCGGCAATGCTATTTTTAAATTATTGGCTACAAAACAAAATTAAAAAGTAAGGAGCGAGGCGGAAATTTTCGCCTCACAGACACGGATTATGATGGCAGGGAACAGAAGCACAAATGTGTAGATTATAGCTCAGTTGCTACAAAATGAGTGTTTATAGTGGTTTTATTGGCTATTTATTTTCACTGCAAGTTCAAAAATCAATTGTTTCAAGGTCTCTAAATCACTCTCAATAGTACCTTTCATGTATCTTTCGTAAACGTTTTTGTTGTCTGGTGGGTTGAGATTCAAATTCAAACCTTTTTCCAGTGCCAATAGTCTTAAAAACTCTCTTTGTGTTCGTCCGTTTCCTTCTCTGAAAGGGTGTAAATAGTTTACGTTGTCTAAAATTTCTGCCAACTTGTCGCACAAACTCCTTTTGTCGTTTTTAGGCGTTTTTTTGAACTCCGCTATTAGCTTGTCTATGTATCTAAAAGCATTTTCAAAATGGGAGGTCGGGAAAAACTGTTTTCCATCTTTGCTAATTTCAACAATTCGCTTTTTTCCTGCCCATGCGTAAATATCTTGAAATAAGTGTTTATGAATTTCAAAAAGACCATCGATTCCCTTAATTTTTATCGGTTTTTCGTAAAGTGCTTGAAGCCGTTTGGTTACCGCACTGCTCTCAACGAATAGCAACACATCAGGGTCTGCAATGGCTTGCAGATTTCTTAAAAGTCCCGTCTTTGGGTCTGTGTAGGTGTAGTCGGGGTCTATGTAATTATAGGAATTAGACATACGCTTTTTGTTTGGCGAAAGCCACAAGTTCTGTCAGTGATATTTTTCCTGTTACATAGTCCCTAATTATTTCAATGCCTTTTGGTGTTGGTTCAAAACCCTCAAACATATTGCTTCCCAAGGCATTTGCGGTGCCCTCCAAAGTTTTTAGGTCCGAAAACTGAATGCCCATTATTGTTAGGTTGGTTCTGTCTATTTCTATTGTGTTGAACATTTTTTGGTTCTTAATTTTCGTTTTTTGAGTTTTTGCAACTGTTCTTTTTTTAGCATTTTTTCGGCAATGTTATTTTTAAATTATTGGCTACAAAATAAAATTAAAAAATAAGGAGCGAGGCAGAAAATTTTCGCCTAACAGACACGGATTATGATGGCAGGGAACAGAAGCATAAATGTGTACTTGCTCCACTTGCTACAAAATGAGTGTTTGTAGTGGTTTTATTTTTTCAGGCTTGCTCTCAATGCTTCAATTCTCTCAATACTTAAATTTGTCAGGTCGGAAATTATAGCGTTTTCATAGCCTTTTAATATTCCTTTTGTTGCATTTTCTACATCTCTATCTTCTTTTACTTTAAACTCAGCTTCGGTTTGTAATGTAAATATTTCACTGGCTTTCAAACTCAAACTATCCATATAACGATTGTAGCCATATATATCTTGTTTTTCAAGTCGCATTATGTCCAATACTTCGCCTGCTTCTTTGAGTCC
>JAYUJN010000048.1:0-17095 GCA_043765195.1 Bacteroidota bacterium
CCCATTGTCGGGTGTGGGACAAAAAGTAGCCGATGCTCGGCTGTTGTTGTTGTATTCCCACTGTTGTACGCACTCAAAGTCGGTCTTGGCATAAATTACGTAGCCTATGTTCTGCTGCTCAAACATAAAATACAAGCCATGCAGCGGGTCTATCTTCATTTCCAGCACCACTGCTTGGTTGCTAGCGTTTACACCCGTTAGGTTAAAGTAGTTTACGCTCAGTAGCGTGCCCGCCGTATCCAGCACCAAGGCACAGGGCGCACCCTGGTGGGGCGTACCCGAAAAATCGCCCGTGGTATCGTTGGTAGCCACGCCCACGGCTATTTTTCCACCTGGCATATAGGCTATGCCACGGGCATGGCTCACCATCGGCGAGTTATCGGGTATGCCCACGTTGCCGCCGTACTCCTTGTACCACAGCATACGCATTGCGGTATCTATTTTGCAAGCCATGATGTTGTTGCCCAGCTTCTGGGCTGGATGCCTGCTATAAGGCGGCACGCATACACCGCAATTGGGATCTAAGGTTTGGTTGTGTATGCTAAAGCAAGCCACCACCGAACCATCGGGCAGTTCCGTAATGCCGTTACCCCATGTTTTGTAACCGTTGCCCACACTCATGTACCGTACGTTTATTACGTTCAGGTTGGCATCTAACCGTGATAATACTATTCTGCCATCAAATTGCGTACCTGTATTGGGCAGTTTTACGCCATTGGCAAGCACCCAAAAGCCACCAAATTTGCTGTTTATAATATAAGGTCCCCAAAAGCTACTACCCGTTCCAGTAGAGTCGCAAAACAACCTCATGGCTTGTACCGTGGGCTGCGCCACGCTTTGTAGGCTGCATAGCAGCGCCACAAACATGTATTTTATACTCGTTTTCATTTTTGTGTTGGTTAAAATGTGAATTACAAACGATAAAACAAAGCTATGTAACATTTTTTAATTATGCAAGAAAAAAATAAAATATTTTTTTGTGGGTATATTTGGTCGTTGAGCATTTAGTTCCGTGGTCGTTGAGCGTAGCCGAAATGACCCTTCGGCTACGCTCAGGGTACATTAGAATTGTAGAGACAAGGCACTGCCTTGTCTCACGCCAGCATCTTTTCCATCGCAATTGCAGAGACGTTGCACTGCAACGTCTCTACGATTAGGCAATATCCCAACCGAATTACGTAGAGACGCGATTAATCGCGTCTCTACCCAGCAAACGACTAACGGCAAAAAAATATCCGAACAGGATTACGGGATTTTGGGATTTGTAGAGACGCTCTATTAGAGCGTCTGCACCCAGCAAAACGCATCTACCATATTTTTTGTACAAACGTTGCACCGCAACGTCTCCGCCGCATTTTCCGCCAAAACAACGCACAGACGCTCTAATAGAGCGTCTCTACAATCCTGAAAATCCTGTGCGGACAAGAAACCCCGAAAAAACAACGCACAGACGCTCTAATAGAGCGTCTCTACAAGCCTGAAAATCCTGTGCGGACAAATGGCTCGTTTCGGCTACGCTCAACGACCATGGAATTAAATACCCAACGACCAAAACCCACGTTCGTTGAACGTAGCCGAAACGGACAAAAAAATAAAACCCGATTTTTAATGTTTTTTATCGTAAATTTGTGTTCTAAAACACATCAAAACAAAACTATTTTATGTTGAAAAAAGTACTAATTACGGGCGCAGCGGGCTTTTTGGGTTCGCACCTATGCGACCGTTTTATAAAAGAAGGTTTTTTTGTAATAGGTATGGACAACCTCATTACGGGCGATTTGAAAAACATCGAGCACCTTTTTCCGCTAAAAAACTTTGAGTTTCACCACCACGACGTATCCAAATACGTACACATAGCTGGCAATTTGGACTATATACTGCACTTTGCCTCGCCCGCCAGCCCCATCGATTACCTAAAAATACCGATACAAACCCTAAAAGTGGGCAGCCTCGGCATACACAACCTACTGGGCTTGGCTATGGCAAAAAAAGCCCGCTTGCTCATTGCCTCTACCTCCGAAATATACGGCGACCCAGCAGTACACCCCCAAACCGAGGACTATTGGGGCAACGTAAACCCCGTGGGACCCCGAGGCGTGTACGACGAAGCCAAGCGCTTTCAGGAGGCGATAACCATGGCGTACCACACCTACCACGGACTGGAAACGAGAATAGTGCGCATTTTCAATACCTACGGACCCCGTATGCGCCTAAACGACGGCAGGGTTTTGCCCGCTTTTATAGGGCAGGCACTGCGTGGCGAAGACATTACCATTTTTGGCGACGGCTCGCAAACACGGGCTTTTTGTTATGTAGATGACCTTGTGGAGGGCATATACAGGCTGCTCATGAGCCAATGCGCCGACCCCGTGAACATAGGAAACCCCGACGAAATTACGATTAAAGATTTTGCCGAAGAAATAATAAAACTCACTGGTACAACCCAAAAAGTGGTGTACAAACCGCTACCCACCGACGACCCCAAACAACGCCGCCCCGACATAACCAAAGCCCAAAACTTGCTGGGTTGGCAGCCCACCATAGATAGAGCCGAAGGGCTAAAAAGAACTTATGCTTACTTCAAAAGCCTAAGCGAAGAAGAACTTTACAAAGAAATAGCGGGTAGAAGTTTTGAAAAAAAGCAATAAAAGCCTATCTTTGCACCTCATTTCAAACACACATAATGTCTAATATTACATTTACAATGCTAAAACCCGATGCCGTAGAAGATGCGCACATCGGCAATATTTTGGCAAAAATTCAGGGAGCAGGTTTTGGTATAAAAGCCCTAAAATACACCAAACTAAGCCACGAGCAAGCCGCTTCTTTTTATGAGGTACACAAAGAACGTCCTTTTTATGGTGAACTTGTGGATTTTATGAGCCGTGGACCTATTGTAGCCGCCATTTTGACGAAAGAAAATGCAGTAGCCGATTTTAGAACCCTAATAGGCGCTACCAACCCCGCCAACGCCGCCGAAGGCACAATACGCCAGCTATACGCACGCTCGGTGGGCGAAAATGCCGTACACGGAAGCGATAGCGACGAAAATGCCGCCATTGAAGCGTCGTTCTTTTTTTCGGGCTTAGAAAGATTTTAACCAAAAATCGTTTTATACACATGAACAAACCTAAAACATTTGCTGAATTGGTGGTACCCGTTGCCTACGGCATCGGCATTAGCTGCATATTGTCGGCTGCCTATTTTTTAATAGCCCTGATAGACGATTATAAAGGCTTGCTGGAAGTGAGCTGCATCATGATTTTTGTGGGCGTGCTTATTATTACAGGCGCTACACTAACCAAAAACCACCCAAAAGACGAGCGTTAATTAGCGAATGCGGTCGGCGGAGCGCACCAAATCCTCGTCTTTTTTTACGGCTTTGTTGCCCAAAAGCGCAAAAACAAATGCCAGCAAAATAAAGACAAAGCCCAATTGGGGCGTAAAACCATAGTTCGCAAAGGGTTTTCCGTGCATAAACTGCGCCGATGCCATAAAAGCGAGTAGGCTATATGCCACCAAAATACCCAAGCAAAGTGTGGCTACGGTTTTGCCGAGCCGCATTTGCATTTTTCGGTTTTGGTACATAAAAATAGCCATAAAACACATCAAAGCCGAAAAAAACACGAGTACCGTAATCGGAATTTGTTTTTCGCTAAGGTTTTGAACCACAGGAGCTTGCTGTTTGTAAATAATCTCAAACGCATTTACACGCATGGTTTCTGAGGGTTGTAGGTTGGTGGCTACCAAGGCATCGAGCCAAGCCGAAGCCGCAAGGCTGAGGCTGCCCAAAAGGTAATAAATGGTTTGTATGCGCTGAATCATTTGGTAAAACTAAGTAAAATAAACGCCTCAAAGATACATAAAATGCAAGTGTTTTTTTCGTCGGATTTTAAATTGGGTATTTTGGGCGGAGGGCAACTGGGCAAAATGCTGGTTTCTGAAACCAATCGGCTGGCTATTTTTAGCCAAGTGCTGGACCCAGATGCCGATGCGCCCAGCAGGCATAGCTGCCACAAGTTTGTACACGGCGATTTTATGGATTTTGATACCGTTTATAATTTTGGTAAGGAGGTAAATGTGCTTACCATAGAGATAGAACACGTGAATATAGAGGCACTTTTTGCCCTCGAAAAAATAGGCGTGAGCGTGCAGCCCGCCGCAAAAGTGCTGGCACTGATACAAAACAAAATCACGCAAAAGCAGTTTTTTACCCAAAACGAACTGCCCACTGCGCCATACACTACCTACAAAATAGACGAGCTACATTTGTTGGAGGCACGTACTTTGCCATTTGTGTGGAAAGCAGCCACGGGCGGCTACGACGGCAAGGGCGTGCGCATAATTAGGAGCAAGGCAGATGTGGCGGCACTGCCACAGGTAGCTTGCGTAGCCGAAGATTTGGTAGGCATAGCCCAAGAAATAGCCGTGCTGGTGGCTCGCAACCAACGGGGCGAAGTGGCGGTTTACGAACCCGTTTCGATGCTTTTTGATAAAACGGCGAACTTGGTGGAGTATGTGGTTTTTCCATCAGACCTAAGCCCAGAAATAGCCGAAAAAGCCAAAAAAATGGCGGTAGCCACCGCCCAAAAGCTGGAAATATGCGGCTTGCTGGCGGTAGAAATGTTTTTGCTGCCCAACCAAGAAATACTCATAAACGAGGTAGCCCCACGCCCCCACAACAGCGGACACCTGACCATAGAAGCCTGCCACACCTCACAGTTCGAGCAGCACCTACGAGCCGTACTCAACCTGCCGCTGGGCAGCACGCACGCCCTTTGCCCCGCCGTAATGGCTAATTTTGTGGGCGAACCCGAGCAATACGGCGCAGTTTTTTATGAAAATGCCGCAGAAACGCTTGCTATTTCGGGCTTAAACCTGTACTTTTATGGCAAAAAACAAACCAAGCCCTACCGAAAAATGGCGCACGCCACCATCGTGGGTAAAACCACCGAAGAATGTATGCAAAAAGCCCAGCAAGCCAAAGAACTACTGAAAATAACCACCCTAACTAACTCAATAAAAGCCTAAAAATTTTGGGCTTACATTTTTATGATTAACATAGCATATTTATCACTTGGCTGCAACGTAGCCGACGTGTGGAGCAACTTACAATCGGCGAGGAGTACCATAAACAACCGAGTGGGGCGCATACAAAAACACTCGGCGGTGTACGAAACCGAGCCTTGGGGCAAAACCGACCAACCCAACTACCTAAACCAAATGCTGTGCATAAGCACGCCACTTACCGCCGAAAACCTACTGATAGAAACCCAAAAAATAGAACAAATGCTTGGCAGGCAACGCCTCGAAAAGTGGGGCGCAAGAACGATAGACATAGACATTTTGTTTTTTGGTACCGAAATAATAACCCTACCCAACCTACAAATACCGCACCCGCTGCTACACGAGCGAAACTTTATACTGGTGCCGCTGCTCGAGATAGCACCGCTTTTTAAACACCCAATACTAAAAAAAACCATCAAAGAACTCGCACTAAGCTGCCCCGATACACTGGTGGTAAAAAAGTGCGGAACAAACAAATAAACCCAAAAAAGAATACAAAATGGCTGCTGATAAACTAACAACCCGAGCCGCAGATTACTCGGAGTGGTACAACGATTTGGTGCGCAAAGCTGGGCTGGCGGACTACTCCGCCGTGCGTGGCTGCATGGTTATAAAGCCCTACGGCTATGCAATATGGGAAAACATACAGGCTATTTTGGACAAAATGTTTAAAGATACGGGACACGAAAACGCCTATTTCCCGCTCTTTATACCCAAAAGTTTGTTTGAAGCCGAAGAAAAAAATGCCGAGGGTTTTGCCAAAGAGTGCGCCATAGTAACGCATTACCGCCTAAAAACCGACCCCAACGACAAAACCAAGCTCATACCCGACCCCGAAGCCAAGCTCGAGGAGGAACTAATAGTGCGCCCCACCTCCGAAGCCATTATTTGGAGTACCTACAAAAACTGGATACAAAGCTACCGAGACCTGCCGCTGCTCATAAACCAGTGGGCAAACGTGGTAAGGTGGGAAATGCGCACACGCCTTTTTTTGCGCACCACGGAGTTTTTGTGGCAAGAGGGACACACAGCGCACGCCACCGAAAATGAAGCCATGGAAGAAGCCACCAAAATGCTGGACGTATATGCGCATTTTGCCGAAAACTACTTGGCGATACCCGTGATAAAAGGCATAAAAACCGCCAATGAGCGCTTTGCGGGCGCAGAAGAAACTTTTTGTATAGAGGCACTCATGCAAGATGGCAAGGCACTACAAGCTGGCACTTCGCACTTTTTGGGGCAGAATTTCGCCAAGGCATTTGATGTAAAGTTTGCGGACAAAAATGGCAAGTTAGAACACGTTTGGGCTACGTCTTGGGGCGTTTCTACGAGGCTTATGGGCGCATTAATCATGGCGCACTCCGACGACAACGGGCTAATATTGCCGCCAAAAATAGCGCCAGTTCAGGTAATTATCATACCGATTTACAAAGCCGAAACCAAAGAAGCCATTTTAAATACCTGCAACGAACTGCTAAAAACCCTAAAATTGCAAGGCGTAAGGGCAAAACTGGACGACGACGACAACAAACGCCCAGGGTTTAAATTTGCAGAATACGAGCTAAAAGGCGTGCCTATCAGGCTGGCTATGGGCGAAAACGACCTAAAAAACCAAACCATAGAGCTGGTAAGGCGGGATACCAAAACCAAGGAAAGCCTGCCGTTTTTGGGCATAGAGCAAGTGGTGGCTACCACGCTGGAAGCCATGCAACAAAACATTTTTGATACCGCACTGGCTTTTCGCAACGAACACATTACGGAGGTAAATAGCTTCGAGGAATTTAAAACGGTGCTGCAAACCAAAACTGGTTTTTTGAGCGCACACTGGGACGGAACGCCCGAAACCGAAGAAAAAATAAAAGAACTAACCAAAGCCACCATTCGGTGCATACCCTTGCAGCGCACCCACCAAACGGGTAACTGCGTACTCACGGGCAAACCGTCGGCGGGCAGGGTATTTTTTGCAAAAGCATACTAAACCAACCATGACCGTAGAACAAAACATAGCCCTGCGCCAAGCCCAAAAAATAGCCATGATTATGCTTGGGTGGGAAGTTATTTTGGCTTTTTTTCAGTGGACAAACCAAGCTGGCGGCAGGTACAGCCATTTTTTAAACCTTGTACTCATTTTGGGCGGCATATTGCTGGCTTACCGCAAGTTAGAGCCGTTTTACAAAAAAGAAGAACCCAGTTTTAGCGTGCGCTTTCGGTTGGGTTTGAGCATTGGGTTGGTTGCCGCCGCCATTTATTTTGTGGGCAGCGTACTGATATACAAAGTCATTTTTAGTGGCTACCCAGCCCAGATAGTAGCCGAAACCAAGGATTTTTTGATAGCCGACCACCGCTCGGAGCAATACATCGCCGATATGTGCGCCAAAACAACAGAAAAATACGAGATTTTGGGCTTGTTCATCTCCAATTTTTTGGGAACTGCGGTGCAGGCGTTGTTTTTGTCGGCACTGCTGGCAGGTGCGCTACAAAACACCCGAAACATTTTTAAGCCATGAAAGCCCTCGTTTTTGCGGCTGGATTGGGTACACGGCTACAACCGCTCACAAACCACACGCCAAAAGCCCTCGTAACCGTAGCCAACAAACCGCTGCTACAACACTGCATAGAACGCCTAAAAACCTTCGGCTACACCCAAATTGTGGTAAATGTACACCATTTTTCGGGGCAAATTGTAGATTTTTTGGCTAAAAACGATGATTTTGGCATAGAAATAACAATATCGGACGAAACCGAACTGCTGCTGGATACGGGCGGTGCGCTCAAAAAAGCGGCTTGGTTTTTTGAGCCAAGCGACCATTTTCTGATACACAACGCCGACATTTACTCCGAGATAGACCTTGAAGCCCTGCGCCAAACGCATCTGGACCAAAAAAACATGGCAACCCTGGCTACAAACAACAGAAAAAGCACCAGAAACCTCATTTTTAGCCCCGAAAAGCAACTTATTGGCAAAAAAAATGAAAATACCTACACCTGGGCGCACGCCGAAACCAAAAATTACATACCTTTGGCGTTCGGAGGCATTCAAATGGTAAGTGGCTACGCCCTGGCTGAACTACCCAAAAACCAAAACGTGTTTTCGGTCATAGATTTTTATTTGAAACTGGCACAAGCGCATTTGCCCGTGGGCTACTACGATTTTGGCAACCAATTTTGGATAGATTTGGGCAAAAAAGAACACATAGAAACCCTCGAAAAACACCTAAAACAACCCTAAAACCCAGCAATGACCCCAGGCGTTCTTATTTTAATAACCATACTTTTGGTGCTGCTGCGCTGGTTTCGCAAGGCGGGCTTTTTGGGTAAATTATTTATTGGGGCTACATTTGTGGTGTTTTTGGGCATTGTGGCTCTGGCTTTTTTTGGTATTTTAACCCAAAGCACCGAGCCAGATACTGCGCAAACCGACGACGACCAGCAGAACCTAAAAATAGAACAAATACAAGACAAAAACGGAAATGTGCTGCTATCCAGCTTTCGAAAATGGAGCGATTATGGCGACCAAAGCTACGAAGGCAGGCTAAATGTGAAAAAAACCGACTACGCCCAAGCACGCCAGCACCGCACCCAAGTAGCCAAACAACTCGGAAACGACCAAGCCGACTGGCAGAGGCTCTATGCCGAATTAGCCAAAAACGATGCGCCAAAACTGGATTTAATTTGCGGCTTTTTGGATAGCATACGCCAAGCAAACCAGCTCAACAGCCGCCAGTTTGCCGAAATGATATGCACCTGCATACAAGACATACCCTACTACCTGATACTGGACGGACCTTGCGACCCTCGGTACTACGAGGGCGAATTTATAAGCGATTATTTGCAAAAAGGCAACCCGTGCATGGGCAATGTAGCCTACGGCATACAGTCGCCCGCCGAGTTTATGGGCAACCTAAAAGGCGACTGCGACACCCGCTCGCTGCTGGCATATACCTTGCTATCCAAGTTCGGATACGATGCCGTGGTGCTGGTGAGCCTCGAGTACCAGCACTCCATTTTGGGCATAAACCTACCCACACGGGGCGCATACAAATACCATTTGGGCAAGCGATACTACACCTGGGAACTAACAGTACCCAACATGGAAATAGGACAAATAGACCCCGAACAGGGCAATATGGAACTATGGGACGTTTATTTGGCAAGCAACAACTAACAAAACACAATTACAATGGATAGCAAACTTTTTTACTTCGCTCTATTTCAGCTTTTTATTTCGTTGCTTTTGGGCATCTTAATTTTGTACCTCACGTACAGGGTGGTGCGCAGCCGAGTGCTGCAAAAAACCGACCCCCAACACGACAATTTGGCTTACGCCATTTTGTTCAGCGGCATTTTGTTTTCTACGGGATACATTATATCGGGCGTTTCGCAGCCGATTATAGAAACGGTGCGCCTGCTCTCAAAAAGCCACCAAAACCTTTTTGTAGAGGGTTCAAAATACGTGCTGCTTTTTGTGAGTTTGGGGCTAATTATTGCTTACATTGTAAACATTGTGGCGTTGAGCGTTTTTAGTTTTTTGACCAAAGAAATAGACGAAATGGCAGAAATACGCAAAAAAAATGTAGCCGTAGCCCTCGTTATAGCCACCATAAGCATCGTAATTTCGCTTATGGTAAAAGACAGCGCCATGTTTTTGCTACAAGCATTTGTGCCGTACCCAGATGTGATAAAGGTGTATTGATACGTGGTTTGGGGCGGATTAAGTGCATTTTTTTAAAAAAAGCTATAAAAAATCCGTTAAAAATGGTAACTTTGTATCATAAAACAAAAAATTTATGGCAGACAATAAAATTATTTTTTCGATGGCTAAGGTATCCAAAACCTACCAAAGCACGGGAAAACAGGTACTAAAAGACATTTATTTATCTTTTTTTTATGGCGCAAAAATAGGCGTATTGGGCTTAAACGGCTCGGGAAAATCTACACTGCTAAAAATAATAGCGGGCTTGGATAAATCGTACCAAGGCGAAGTGGTGTTTGCACCCAACTACACGGTGGGCTACCTGCCGCAAGAGCCAGAGCTGGACCCCGAAGCCACGGTAATGGACATTGTAAAAGAGGGCGCACAGGAAGTGATAGATTTGCTGGCGGAGTTCGAAAAAATAAACGAGAGCTTTGGCGATGCCGATGCCGATTTTGACAAGTTGCTGGCACGCCAAGCCGATGTGCAAGAGCGCATAGATGCGCTAAATGGCTGGGAAATAGACAATAAATTGGAGCGAGCCATGGACGCACTGCGCTGCCCGCCCAAGGATACAAAAATAGGCATACTTTCGGGTGGCGAGCGCCGCCGTGTGGCAATGTGCCGCCTGCTGCTGCAAGAACCCGATGTGCTACTGCTCGACGAACCTACCAACCACCTCGATGCCGAAAGCATAGACTGGCTCGAGCAACACCTACAACGCTACAAAGGCACGGTGATAGCCGTAACCCACGACCGCTACTTTTTGGACAATGTGGCTGGCTGGATACTGGAATTAGACCGTGGCGAAGGCATACCTTTTGAGGGCAACTACTCGAACTGGCTCGAGCAAAAAGCCAAACGACTGGCGCAAGAAGGCAAACAAGAAACCAAACGCCAAAAAGCCCTGGAACGTGAGCTGGAATGGGTGCGCATGAGCCCCAAAGCACGCCAAGCCAAAAGCAAGGCTCGCCTAAATGCCTACGACAAACTACTAAACGAAGAATCGAGGGAGAAGGAAGCCCGCCTCGAGCTATTTATACCCGATGGCAAGCGATTGGGCGACATTGTGATAGAAGCCACCGCCGTAAACAAAGGCTTTGGTAGCCGTGAGCTTATAAAAAACCTCGAGTTTGCATTGCCACCAAACGGCATAGTGGGCGTAATAGGACCAAATGGCATAGGTAAAACGACGCTTTTTAAAATGATAATGGGCTTGGAACAGCCAGATAGCGGCTCTTTTCGCATAGGCGAAACCGTGGAAATAGCCTACGTGGACCAAAGCCACAACGACCTAAAAGACGGCGACAAAACGGTTTACGACGTAATTTCGGGCGGCACAGACAACCTAATGCTGGGCAACAGAATGGTAAACTCGAGGGCTTATATATCGAAGTTTAACCTATCGGGCAACGACCAAAGCAAAAAAGTAAAGGAACTATCGGGCGGCGAGCGCAACCGTGTACACTTAGCCATAGCCCTAAAACAAAGCGCAAATGTGCTACTGCTGGACGAACCCACCAACGACATAGACGTAAATACGCTGCGGGCGTTGGAGGAAGCCATAGAAAGTTTTGCGGGCTGTGCCGTGGTTATTTCGCACGATAGGTGGTTTTTGGACAGAATTTGTACCCACATTTTATCCTACGAGGGCAATGGCGAGTTTTATTATTTTGATGGCAATTACAGCGAATACGAAACCAACAAACGCACCCGCTTGGGCGAAGACGCATTTAAAAAGACCAAATACCGTGACCTAAGCGGAAAAGTGGGCTGATTTATTGGCTTAAAACAACACTACAATGTCTAACCAAAAATTATTGCTTACCGATGCACAAATTAGGCAAAAAATAACCAGACTTGCCTACGAAATTTATGAAACCCACTACAACCACCCAAAAATAGTACTGGCGGGCATAAAAAACCGAGGGCTACAAATTGCGCAACTGCTGGCAGAGGCACTGCGCAAAATTAGCCCTTTGGAGGTAACGGTAACCGACATACGCATCAAAAAAACCGCCCCAATCGCCGACCCTCCCACGGTAGGCATAGACTTGGCGCAATGCACGCACCTGCCCATTGTAATCATAGACGACGTAGCCAGCAGCGGAAAAACCCTGCTCCACGCCCTAAAACCGTTTATGTACCACGATTTTTTATCCATAAAAATAGCCGTACTCATAAACCGCAGCCACAAACTTTTTCCCATCACGCCCGACTACGTGGGCTACTCGCTTTCTACCACATTGCAAGAACACATCGAAGTGGTTTTTGACGACCAAAACAAGGTAACCGCTCACATTCGGTAACTTTTTTGTTATAGAAATAAAATATTAAAAAAATAAATACGTTCGAGGATATAGAACCTGAACCATACACGAATTAAACGACCCGATGCCCGAAAATACGCAAAAAAACGCATTTAACTTTAACTCCATCTCTATTTTTGAATTTTTGTACAAATGGCGCAAGCATTTAGCCATTGTTACAGCCGTGGCAGGCATTAGTTCCGCCATTTTTAGTATGCCTTATTTTATTCCTCCAAAATACAAATCGCTCGTTGTTTTTTATCCCTCCACCACCAACTCGGTATCCAAGGCACTGCTAAACGAAAATACCTACGACAAAAGCGACCCCTTGCAATTTGGAGAGGAAGAGGAAGCCGAGCAACTGATACAAATTTTGTATTCGGACGACATTAGAGACCGTATTATAAAAAAATACGCCCTGATGAGCCACTACAAAATAGACAGCACGGACGATTATAAGTTCACAAAATTGTACAAAGAATACGCCGAAAACATTAGTTTTCGGCGCACGGAATATATGTCGGTAGAAATAAAAGTGCTGGATACCGACCCCAAACTTGCGGCAGACATAGCCAACGACGTAGCCGCCATGCTGGACGAAACCAAAAACAGCATACAACACAAAAATGCCATAGAAGTGCTGACCATCGTAGATGCGGAGTACCAAAACAAGCGCAATTTTGTGCAGCAACTAAACGACTCGCTGAACATACTGCGCAGCCTGGGCGTGTTTGACTACGAGCAGCAGGCGGGCAAGCTCACCGAAGAATTTATAGACGCATCGTCGGGCGTAGTGGAGGAAACCTCGAAACTGCAAGTGTATAGGCAAAGCAGCATGACCGAAAGCGATACGCTGGTAATACGCACCAAAGCACGGATACGAGGCTACCAAGAAAACAGCAAAAACCTACAAAGGCAACTGGACGTGCTGTCGAAATACGGCGGCGCATACAGCAGCATAAGCGAGCAACTAACCCTCGAAAACGAAGAGCTGGGCAAGCTCCGAGAACGCCACAACAAAGCCAAGGTAGATGTGGAAAAGGTGATGCCCGTAAAATTTGTGGTAAACAACGCCCGTGTAGCCGAAAAAAAATCGTACCCAATCCGCTGGCTCATTTGCCTTTTGAGCATCGTAAGCACGCTGCTGGCTTGCATACTTTGCTTGGTAATTTATGAAAACTACCAACACCTAAAAAACAAATAAACGGTGCCGATAGCCCTAAACGATATGCCCAAAAGCTGGTTTTATGCCACAGCTACCGCCGTGGTAGCCCTGAACATAGCCGCTTTTTTATCGCAAAACTACTATTTGCTGCTCATACCTTTGGCACTTTGGCTGGTGTATTTTGTGCTTTTTTCTATGGAAAAACTGCTCTTTTTCGCCATATTCTGCCTGCCGCTTTCATTCATTTACGACACCGAGCTGGGCGTTTCGTTTGCATTGCCCACCGAACCCATTTTGTTTGGGCTAATGCTTGCTTTTTGGGCAAAAGTGCTGATAGAAGGCAACTACAACCGCCAAATATTGCGCCACCCAATTACCATCGCCATTTTAATACACATTTTAGCCATGTGTTTTTCGGCAATTACCAGCACCATGCCCAAGGTTTCGTTTAAGTTTATTTTGGTAAATGTGTGGTTTATTACCTGCTTTTATTTTTTATTGGTTTTAGTGTTTAAGCAAGGTCTAAATCGGATTCAATACTTTTTTTGGCTATACATTATACCGTTTACAGCCGTAATTTTGTATGCCAGCGTGCAGCACATACAAGCTGGGCTTACCCAAAAAGCCACTGGCTGGGTTACGCAACCCTTTGTGCTGGACCACGGCGTGTATGGCGCTATGCTCGGGCTTATCATACCGTTTTTGGTTGTTTTTCTGTTTTATGCCCGACATTTTACCAACAAACCGCTAGTAGGCGTGCTGGTTTTTGGGGTTTTGTTGCTGTGTTTGTTTGCGCTCATTTTTTCATATACTCGAGCGGCGTGGCTGGGCGTGGTGTGCGCCTTGGGCTTTTATTTTTTGATGCTTTTGCGTGTAAAATTCGTCACATTTTTGGCGGGATTGAGCTTGGGTTTAATCATTTTTGCGGTTTTTCAAACCCAGATAGTCATGGATTTGAACAGAAACAAAACCGACTCGAGCACCGATTTTGACAAGCATTTAAAATCCATAAGCAATGTGCGCACCGATGCCAGCAACTTGGAGCGGCTCAATAGGTGGGCGAGCGGCTGGCGTATGTTCAAAGAAAAACCGCTGCTGGGCTGGGGCGTGGGTACGTATCAGTTTCAGTATGCGCCGTTTCAAAAACCCTACGAAAAAACCATCATCAGTACCAATATGCACGATGTGGGCGGCATACACAGCGAGTATTTTGCGCCTGCGGTAGAGAGCGGCACGGTCGGGTTTTTGGCATTTTTGGGCGTGGTGCTTTGCTCCATCGCTTGCGGAATGCGGGCTTTTTACCGCAGCACCAGTATGCCCGCCAAACTGCTGGCACTTTCGGCGGTTTTGGGGCTAATTACCTACTTTGTGCATGGCACGCTAAACAATTATTTGGATTCCGACAAAACCGCTCCCTTGGTTTGGGGTTTTATGGCTATAATAACCAGCGTAGAGCTTTTTTTTACACCCAAAACAGACCTAAAATGAAAAAATACCTATTGTTTTTATGGCTAATGGTCGGCTCTTTTTGGGGTTTTTCGCAAAAAACTGGCTTGGATAGCAGCCTGCTCGCAAACAAATTTTCGCAAAAAAAGGGCTTGGATAGCAGCTTACTGCTAAACGAACACACCGCTAAAAAAGCCATTATGTACTCGGCACTTGTGCCTGGCATGGGGCAGGCATACAACAAAAAGTACTGGAAAATTCCGCTCATTTATGCGGGTTTGGGCTACTCTTGGTACATGGTGTACAAAAACCAATTGCCGTTTAGAGACGCAAAAGAGAAACTTTTTTTGAAGGCAACGCTGGCGCAATCGCCGACTTTGAACACCAACGGCGTGATAGCACGGGCGACCTTGTACGGCTCGGCAACCAGCCTGCGCACCCAGCGGGAAACCGCCAGAGACAACCGAGACAATTTTATTTTGATAGCTGTGGCGGTTTATGGCTTGCAACTCATAGACGCAAGCGTAGATGCGCACCTATTTGATTTTGATGTAAACGAGGACATTGGCGTGCAGCTAACGCCCAATTTCAACCCACAAACGCAGTGTTTTGGCTTGGCTACGGTTCGTTGGCGGTTTTAAATGGCGGTTTTAAACCGAGCCAAACCAAATTTTTCGGGGTACATAAACCACCACTTTGGTTTCGAAAAACTCGGTGGCATAAATGTCTTTTAGCGGATAGACCACCGTTTTTTGGTTGGCTTCTTCCAATTCTTGGGTAAGGTCGCCGCCTTTTAGGTACAAAATGCCGTTTTTTAGCGCATTTTTGCTTTGGTGGTTGATGCTGTTTTCGGTCCAGCTACAAAACTCGGCGAGGCGGGTTACGGCACGGCTCACTATAAAATCGAACTTTTGGGGTAGCTGCTCCGCCCTACAGTGTATGGCTACCACGTTTTTTAGCCCCAAAGCCTGCGCTACTTCCTCTACCACTTTTATTTTTTTGCCTATGCTGTCTATGAGCGTAAACCGCACATTTGGGTACAAAATAGCCAACGGAATGCCCGGAAAGCCGCCGCCAGTGCCTACATCGAGTACGGTTGTGCCGTCCAAAAAAGGCATTATTTTCGCAATTCCTAAGCTATGTAGCACGTGGCGCTCGTAAAAACCGTCGATGTCTTTTCGGGAAATGACGTTTATTTTTGCGTTCCATAGCTGGTACAAAGCATCGAGCTGTGCGAACTGTTGGAACTGTTTGGGTGTTAAATCGCTAAAATATTGGGTAATAAGCTCCATTTTGGGTGGTTTTGGTGGTCGTTTTTGTGCTATCGAGCATTTTGGGCAATGCGAAAGCATTGCCCAAAAAACGGCTGGTTTTGTTACTTGATGGTTCTAAACAACCTGTTCCAACGGATAGGGCTGCCCTGCTGCGAGTTCCAGCTCATCCATATAAAAACGGCTTTGCCCACCACGTGGTCTTCTGGCACAAAACCCCAATAGCGGCTATCCAAGGAGTTGTGGCGGTTGTCGCCCATCATAAAATAGTAGTTCATTTTAAAGGTGTAGCTGGTCGCCTCTTTGCCATTTATCAGTATTTTATTGTCGGCAACAGCCACGGTATTGTGTTCGTATTTTTCGATGGCACGCTTGTAAATGCTGATGTTTTGGGCATTGAGCGGCATGTTTTTTCCTTTTTGGGGGATAACCAAAGGTCCGAAATTATCTACGTTCCACGGGTAATTGGGCGAAAACGGAAACACGTCTTCGGAGTAAACGCCCGCAGGGCGGTTGGTGGCGGTTACCGATTTTACGCTGGGGAGCTGGCGCATTTTGGCTGCATCGTCCGCTGAAAGGTGGTAATAATAGTCGGTAGCCGTAACCTGACCGCCGTCGTAAATACCCATTTCGCCCAAGGTTTTGGTGTCTAAGCCCGAGCCGTCGGTGGTTATTTGGTACAAAAACTGGATTTGAGCGGGATTATCTACCATTTTTCCGTTTATAAATACCTGCCTATTTATAATTTGCAGCGTGTCGTTGGGTACGGCTACGCATCTTTTTACGTAATTATCTTGCTTGTCCACGGGCATATCGTCTTGCATCGGAAAGTTAAAAACTACTACATCGCCCCGCTCTACCGAACCAAAACCTGGCAAACGGCGGTACGCCCACTGCACGGCATCGGTGTAAGATTTGGTGTTTAAAAACGGTAACTTGTTGTGTACCAACGGAAAAGCTACTGGCGTAATGGGCAAGCGTGGACCATAACTGAGCTTGCTTACAAACAAAAAGTCGCCCACGAGCAAACTTTTTTCCATGGACGGCGTGGGTATGGTGTATGCCTCTATGGTGAACATACGTATGATGGTGGCGGCTACTACGGCAAACAGAATGGCATCGAACCACTCCCTAACTGCCGATT
>JAYUJN010000049.1:0-16460 GCA_043765195.1 Bacteroidota bacterium
TTTAGCAACTTATTTGGCACTGGCAGCCGTCGGAAATCAACTATTCATACATTACAACCAATTCAAATTATCTTAATTTATTCTGTCCATATACTTAAATCACTCATTTTACCACAAAAAAGATTTACACATAAAAAAATAGATAATATTAGCATAATAATTCAGTAAACAATAAAAAATATAACAGTCATAATGCGGTTACATTGGGGGTATATCTTTACATTAAATTTAAGAATAGCTCAAAATGAAACAATTGAACTCCAAATCGTTAGCCGTTTTACTTGCTGTAATGTGCTTTTGCTACGCAGCAACAGCCCAAAAAGGCGTACTATCTGGCAAAATAATAGACGGAACAACTGGACAAACCCTCATAGGCGCAACCGTAAAAATATTGGGAACGACCCAATCGGCGGTTTCGGACATACAAGGCAATTTTACGATTAAAAATATTTCCGTAGGCACGCAAGACGTAATATGCTCGTATGTGTCGTTTGCCACGGATACGGTGGGCGACGTAAGCATTTTGGAGGGCGCAAATAAATTGGATATAACCATGCTATCGGCATCGGTAGCCATGAAAATGGTGCAGGTAGAAGCCACGCTAAAAAGAGACAACGCCAACGCCATCGCCATTGTACAAAAAAACAGTTTGGTAGCCATAGATGCCATATCCAGCGATGTAATTAGGCGTTCGCCCGACAAAAACAGCGGCGAAATTCTCAAAAGAATTAGCGGCGCAAGCCTGCAAGACAATAAATTTGCCATTGTGCGTGGGTTAAGCGACCGCTACAACAACGCCATGATAAACGGTGCATTGCTACCCAGCTCCGAACCCGACCGCAGGGCTTTTGCCTTCGATATTTTTCCCTCGGCGGTGATAGACAACCTTATTATATACAAAACCGCCGCCCCCGATTTGACCTCGGAGTTTGCGGGCGGCATCATTCAAATTACCACAAAAGACATACCCGACCAAAATTTTACCAACCTAAGTATTTCGCAGAGCTACAACAGCCTTACTACTTTTAAGCCGTTTTTGAACCAACAAGCCACCAACAAACTTGGTTTTGGCTCTACCAAAATGCCAGCGGGCTTCCCCGACAGAGCCACGTTTGTAAACAGCACAAAAGACCAAAAAATAGCGTACAGCAAGCTCTATGCCAACGATTGGCAGGCTTCGGTGCAGCCCAATACCTTGCCCAACCTATCGCTGATGGTAAACAAAGGCATCACCAAAACCATTGGTAGCCAGAGCGTTTTGGGTGCAATAATGGCACTGACTTACAACAATACCAACAGCCAAACCCAGCGCATTCGCCGTGATTACGAAACCTACGACAAACAATTGGTGGAATACAGCGACCAAAACTACGCAAATACCGCCGTGCTGGGCGCATTGCTCAATGTGGGCTATAAAATAAATGGCAACAACCGCATTACGCTACAAAATACCTTTAATATAAATGCCGAAAACATAGTGCTGGAACGCACTGGCAAAAACTTTGAAAATGAGCAAGACATAAAAGTAACAGCGCAGCAAACGACCCAAAACTTGCTTTTGAACAGCCAAATACTCGGCGACCATTACCTAAAAAACAAAACCATAAAACTGAAATGGCAAGCGGGTACTGTATATCTAAAATCGGACGTGCCGAACCTCCGCAAGGATTATTACGTGCAAAACCAAGACCAAAAAGACAGCTATGTAGCTTACGTACCCTTTGTGCCGAGCACCAGCTATGCGGGGCGTTTTTACTCCAACCTCAGCGAGCGGGTTTATTTTGGTGGCGCAGATTTGAGCCTGCCATTTAAAATAGGCAAGCAAGCCCAAACGCTAAAAATAGGCACGTACAACCAAGTAAAAGATAGGAGTTTTAGGGCAAGGGTGATGGGTTACGTAATAAACAACCTCACCAGTTTTAATGGCGACTTGCTAAACTTGCCACAAAACGAACTTTTGGCAGAAAAAAACATCAGCCAAACGGGTTTTAGGTTAGATGAAATTACGGCAAATACCGATTTATATTCCGTAAATTCAAAATTGGTAGCCAATTACTTTATGCTGGATACCCGTTTTACCGAAAAAATGCACGTAGCTTGGGGCGTGAGAGCCGAATACTCGGAGCAAAACCTGTTTTCGCCACACCCAACCACCAACATAGATACGCAACTGGTGCGCAACAAATACATGAATTTTTTGCCGTCGTTTAACTTCATTTATAGCCTAACGAGCAAGAGCAACCTGCGTGTTTCTGGCTCGCAAACCATCTCTCGCCCCGAGTTTAGGGAAATAAGCCCGTTTGTGTTCTACGATTTTATCACCGCATCGCTTCAAGAGGGCAAACCCAATTTACTGCCCACAAACATTTACAATGCCGACGTGCGCCTCGAAAACTTTGCCGCCAACGGTCAGCTCATTTCCATGAGTTTGTTCTACAAAAAGTTTATCAATCCAATAGAGCAAACCGTTTTTTATACGGGCATAGGCACGGCTACACGCAGTTACATCAATGCAAAATCTGCGCAAAACCTCGGTTTGGAAGTAGAACTAAAAAGAAATTTTGGGTTTTTGAACAACTTTTTGTCCCTTAAAAACCCCGAAAACTTTGGCATGAACGCCAACATAGCCATCATACGTTCGGTGGTAGATGTGAGCAACGACGCATTTGCACCACAAAAAAGTAGGTCAATGCAAGGGCAATCGCCGTTTGTAGCCAACGCTGGGCTGTACTACCAAAGCAACACCAACGGTTTGAGCGCATCGCTGCTCTACAACCGCATCGGAAACAGAATTACCCAAGTTGGGTCGTTTGGTTTTGCCAATGTGGTAGAAAACTCGAGGAACATCATAGATTTTCAGCTTGCCAAACGCTTTGAAAACAACATAGAAATTAGGCTCACGGCTGCCGATGTGTTGCGCAATCCCGTTCGGTATTTCCAAGACAACCAGCCCAACCTCAAATTCAACCCCGAGACAGATGTTATTGTTTTTGAGCAACGCAACGCCTCCAACATTGGGCTAAACTTTACGTATAAGTTTTAATTTACCCGAAATAAAATACTTCATTAAGCCCGACAAAACCGTCGGGCTTAATTTTTGTTTAAACAAATTAATAAAAAAAATATACAATAAAATTGACTTAAAGCTTGCATGTTTTAAAAAATAGTCTTATTTTGTGCAATAAAATAGAAAAAATATACATATAAAAATACGTAATGAATAAAATCATCAGAAAACGCTTTGGTCTAATAGGCTTGTTGCTTTTAATCGGGGTAGCCTTGGTAGCCGTGCTAAAACCGAGCGTACACCCTGCGGCTACCCTGCCCTTGGATACTGGAAACGTGGCGTGGCTGCTCACCGCATCGGGCTTGGTGCTGCTCATGACCCCAGGTTTATCGTTTTTTTATGGCGGCATGGTCAATTCCAAAAACATTATTTCTACCATGCTCCAAAGCATGATAGCCATGGGCGTAATCACTATTTTGTGGTTTGTGGTTGGGTTTAGCTTGGCTTTTGGCGATAGTTTGGGCGGTTTTATAGGCAATCCGTTCACTTTTTTTATGTTCAACAATGTGGGAACTGCGCCCCACCCGAGGCTGGGTTCGGCTATTCCGCTGGTGTTGTATGCGGCTTTTCAGCTAAAATTTGCGATTATTACCCCAGGTTTAATCACGGGTTCGTTTGCCGAGCGGGTTAAGTTTTGGAGCTACCTCATTTTTATTTCTTTGTTCAGCCTGCTCATTTATGCGCCACTTGCGCACTGGACCTGGCACCCCGACGGTTTTTTGTACAAATGGGGCGTACTGGATTTTGCGGGCGGAACAGTTGTGCATATTTCGGCTGGTTTTGCGGCTTTGGCGGGCGCTATGGTGCTGGGCAGGCGCAAAACCCACCAAAACAACGAAACGCACCAAGTCGCCAACTTGCCCTACGTAATTATTGGTACGGCTTTGCTTTGGTTTGGCTGGTTTGGGTTCAATGCGGGGTCGTCGTTGGAGGCGAATGCGCTGGCGGTAGATGCGTTTATAAACACGCATTTGGCGGCGGCATCTGGTATGTTTGGCTGGATACTTTTCGATAGTTCGAGGGGAAAAAAGCCCTCCGCCATGGGTGCGTGCATTGGTGCGGTGGTGGGGCTGGTAGCCATTACGCCAGCGGCGGGTTACGTGGCGTACGGTCCGGCGTTGTTCATTGGGTTGGCGGCGAGCATTGTATCTAATGTAGCCGTGAGCCTAAAAACCCGAACCGTGCTCGACGATACCCTCGATGTGTTTCCGTGCCATGGCTTGGGCGGCATTGTGGGCATGATTTTTACGGCGGTTTTTGCCCAAAAAGGCGGTTTGATTACGGGCAGCAGCGTGTTGTTTGTGCAGCACATCAAGGCACTTGTGGTGGTTTCGGTGTTTACGTTTGGCGGCAGTTGGGTGCTTTATGTGGTGGTAAACCACTTTTTTCCGATGCGTGTTACGCCCGAAGAGGAGCTAATTGGCTTAGACATTTCGCAGCACGGCGAAAGCATTGCTTAGTTATTTCCTGCCAAAATTGGCTGGGTTTTCGCCCGAAGAGGAGCTAATTGGCTTAGATATTTCGCAGCACGGCGAGGAGGGCATTGCTTAGTTATTTTCTGCCAAAATCGGCTGGGTTTTCGCCCGAAGAGGAGCTAATTGGCTTAGATATTTCGCAGCACGGCGAGAGCGTTGCTTAGTTATTTTCTGCCAAAATCGGCTGGGTTTTCGCCCCAGAGTTTGGTTTGCCATTTGAGTATTGGCGGCGTTTTTGTGCGGTTTTGCAGCCAAACCTCCGCCCTGTATATGAGGTCAAAAACCGTTTCGTTTTCGGGCGTGGCTATGAGCTTGCTTTTGGCGCATTTTTGGGCTACCCAACCTATGGCTATTTTGCTGTCGGAATAAATGGGCAGGTTTTTTTGGTTTTTTTCCAAAAAAGCCAGTGCGTGCACAATCGCCAAAAACTCGCCTATGTTGTTGGTTGCGTTTTTATAAACGCCTTTTTTGAACAGCAATTGCCCGCTTGGGTACAGCACGCCTTGGTATTCCATGTCGCCGTTTGTGCCGTTGCAGGCGGCATCTACGCAAATGCAGTGGTGGGTCGGACCACCCACGGCGGGCGTGAGTAGCGCCTTGGTGCGGGCGTGGGTAGCTGGTGCGGGCGGGCGGGCATAAGCCGCCTGCGCCTCTTCTGCACTCTCGTAGCTCTTAAACCTCGCCCCCAGCGCACCAGTTACCTGCGCCTTGCAGCTATCCCAATCGGTATAAATGCCAGGTTTTTTGCCCACCCAAACCACATAAAACTTCTGCTTTTTCAAATCTTTTTCTTTTTGCAAAAATAGGCACGGCACACGCATTTTTAGCCTTTTTAAAATAATAAAATTACAAATACTGGAATTAATTACCCAATTATAGGGTTTATACAGAACCAAAACACCACTTATTTACTTGAAAAACTCGAAATACCAACGTATGTACGAAATTATAAAACCGTACAAAAATACCTATATTATTTTGGCTATCACAGTCGTGATAATGGCTATACTCACGCCCGCCCGCCCTTATTTAATCCAATACACCGTGGACAACATGGTGCTAACGGGCGACATTCAGGGTTTGGTGCGCATCACCATGCTCATGCTGCTGCTGCTCGCCATCGAGTCCGTAATGCGCTATTATTTTAGTTATTACAGCAATTGGCTGGGGCAAACCGCCATAAAAGATATACGCCAAAAAGTTTTTACGCACATAACCAACCTGCGCCTACAATTTTTTGACACCAACCCAATAGGCACGCTCACCACACGCACGGTTTCGGACATAGAAACAATTTCGCAAATATTTTCGGACGGATTGCTCACCACCATCGGCGATATTTTGCAAATCATCGTCATTTTAGCCCTCATGCTCTACACCGATTGGCGGCTCACCTTAGTCAGTTTGTCGGTGCTGCCGCTGCTGCTGCTGGCTTCTTATATTTTTAAAGAAGGCATAAAAAAGTCGTTTCAAGCCGTAAGAACCTACGTATCTGCCCAAAATACTTTTTTGCAAGAACACATTACGGGTATGCACATTGTACAGATTTTTAACAAGGAAAACACTGAATACCAAAAGTTTAGCAAAATAAACAAAGACCTAAAAGATGCCAACATCAAGGGCGTGATGTACTACTCCGTTTTTTTTCCAGTGGTGGAAATCATTACCGCTGGCTCGCAAGGCTTGTTGGTTTGGTATGGCGCAAATAGGGTGCTGGATTTTGAGTGCAGCATCGGTACCATTATTGCATTTGTGATGTACGTAAACCTGTTTTTTCGCCCCGTGCGTGTGCTGGCAGATAAGGTAAATACGCTACAAATGGGTTTTGTGGCTTCCGATAGGGTGTTTAAATTGCTGGACACCCACGAAACCATCGCCGACGAAGGCACAGAAATGTTGCAGGATTTGAAGGGAGAAATCGTTTTTAAAAACGTAAGTTTTGGGTACAATGCCCAAGAAAAAGTGCTAAAAAACATCAGTTTTACCGCCAAAGCGGGCGAAATTACTGCCATAGTAGGGGCTACTGGCTCAGGAAAATCGTCTATCATCAATATTCTGAACCGTTTTTATGAGTTCGAGTCGGGCGAAATTACGATAGATGGTAAAAACATAAAAACCATAAACCAGCAGAATTTGCGCCAAAACATTGGTACGATTATGCAAGATGTGTTTCTGTTTTCGAGTTCTATTTATGACAACATTACCCTAAAAAACCCCGATATTTCCTTAGAAAAAATAGACAAAATAGCCCATTATACGGGTATAAACAAGTTTATAGAAAAACTGCCTGGCGGCTACACTTACAACGTAATGGAGCGTGGGTATGCGCTTTCGGCTGGGCAGCGGCAGCTTGTGGCTTTTTTAAGGGCGATGATTTACGACCCCAAAATTTTGATTTTGGACGAGGCAACCTCCGCCATAGATACCGAAACCGAAGCCATATTGCAAGAAGCCACCGAAAAACTGATGCTCGGGCGCACGGGTTTGGTGGTGGCGCACAGGCTGAGTACCATCAAAAATGCGCACCAAATTTTGGTTTTGGACCAAGGCGAAATCATAGAGCGAGGCACGCACGACGAACTTTTGGCGCAGGGCGGCGCATACCACCGCTTGTACCTCATGCAGTTTGAGCATGAAATGGCGTAAATTTCATAGAACCAAAAGACATTTGTTGCCCCAAAAAAATGATGCCAACCTATTTCTCACTATCTTTGTAACATGAAATTTGCATATCCCGAGGCGTTGTGGGGCTTGCTGCTGCTCGCTATCCCAGTATTAGTACATCTTTTTAGCTTTTTGCGCTCAAAAAAAGTTAGTTTTCCCAGTATCCAGTTCTTGCAAATGATTAAGCAAGAAACCAGCAAACAGTCCAAATTCAAGCATTTGCTCATGCTTTTGGCTCGTTGCTTGGCTATTATTTGCATTGTGTGTGCGTTTGCGCAGCCCTATTTTGGCACAAAACCCAACGCCACGGCGCAGGGCAGCCGCTTGGTCAGTATTTTTATAGACAATTCGCTGAGTATGCAGAGCAATGCCAAAGAAGGTATGCTGCTGGACGATGCCAAAAACACCGCCAAACAGATAGCGCAGAGTTTTAAGCCCTCCGATAAATTTCAGTTGCTTACCCAAGATTTTGCCGCCAGCAACCAGCGGCTGTTTACCCAAGCCGAGTTTTTGAACAGCATAGATGCCCTAAAACCAACGGCTACAAACCATAAACTAAGCGCAGTTTTGAACCGCCAAGCCGATTTTTTGGGCAGCCAGTCGGGCAATACAAGGTATCGGTATGTGGTTTCGGATTTTCAACTGAATTTTGCCGATTTTAAAAACTGCACGCCACAAAACGCCTTTGTAACCAGGCTGGTTCAGGTGCAAGCGCCCGAACTAAAAAATGTGTACATCGATACCGTTTACTTGCTTTTGCCCGTACTTAAAATAGGCGAAAATGCAAAACTAATCGTAAAAATAACCAACGGCGGAGCTACAAAAGTAGAAAATATCCGAACCGAATTTAAGCTAAACAACAGCAACAAAGGCATTGTAAACCTCGACCTCGAGCCGTACTCGAGCCAAACGGACACGTTGAGTTTTACGCCCACAAAAAACGGTTTCAACCAAGCCACGCTCGCCCTCACCGATTACCCCATAACCTTCGATGACATATATCGTTTTACCTTTTTTGTGCAGGCTTCTATCCCAGTTTTGGTTTTAGAAACCGAAGAAAATGGCTATTTAAAATCCTTTTTTGGCATAGAAAAATACTTTAAGCCCGAATTTAAAAATATAAACAACATAGATTACAGCCAACTCCAAGCGTTTTCGGCTATTATTATAAGCGGAGCAGACGAGTTAAGTTCGGGTTTGGTGCAAGAGCTGCAAAAAGCCCTGGCAAATGGCACAAGCATTTTGTTTTTTGCGGGCAGAAATGCCAATGCGCAGAGCCTGAATGCGTTGGCGGGCTTGGTGGGCGCAAGCTACCAAAACCTAAAAAGCGAAAACCTCACCTGCACCCAAATCAACTTAGCCGATGAGGTGTTCAAGGGCATTTTTTCGTCCATACCCCAAAACCTGGATTTGCCCAAGGTGAAGCTCTATTACCCCATAAATACCAACGCCCAAACCACCAAAACCAACCTGCTTACACTTAGCAATGGCGCACCGCTGCTCGCCAAAGCTAGCTACAAATCGGGGACTTTGTACCTGTACGCCGTTGCGCTGAACGATGCTTTTGGAAACCTGCACAAACACCCATTTTTCGTGCCTTTGCTGTACCGTCAGTTGCTACTAAGTCAGCAAAGCACGCCGCTCGCCTACGTTTTGGGCAAAAATGCCGAACTAATACCCAACAACAAACCTACAAAGCAAGTTACGCCAAAGCTGATTGCGCCCGAAATAGAAATAATACCCAAAGTAGGCATTTATGAAGGAAAAACCAAGGTATTTTTGGGTGAAAACATACAAAAACCCGATTTTTATTTGCTCAAAAATGGCAACGATACCATGGCAAACCTTGCTTTTAACTACGATAGAGACGAGTCGGAACTGAAATTTATATCGGACATTGGTGCAGAAGCCAAGCCAAAAGGCTATGAGGCATTGCTGGCAAAAAACGCCGAGCAAGCCGCCGCCCAAACCCGCACCGCCGACAGCAGCAGCCTGTGGCGATGGGTGGTGCTGGCAGCCATTTTTTGGTTGGTTATCGAAACTATTTTGGACAGATTTAAGTTTTAGTTCAACTATCTGGCTTCAAAAAACGTATTTTGGTTTAAATAATTTATGCCCTTAAAATGAAAATAAAAATAGGTATTCTTCTGTGTTTTTTGTGTAGTTCGAGCATTTTTGCGCAAATTTGTAGCTATAAAATAGGATACAACGTAAGAGAAAATGGCAAATTTTTTGCGTCGAACAACTCATTTGCGGGTGGTTTTAACAATCCACAGTTTAACAACATAGACCTAAACAACGACGGCATGGAGGATATGTTGGTTTTTGATAGAAACGACAATATCCTCAAATTTTTTAGTTCCGTGCCAATCCTTCCGCCCGTAATTCCGACGTTTTATCAGCAGCAAAATATGGTTAATACCTACCACGATGTTTTTCCGAAACTGCTGGATTATGTGATTTTAAAAGACTACAACAACGACGCAAAGCCCGATATTTTTACGGCAACGCCCAATTTTACGGGAATACGTGTTTTTAAAAACACCTCCGTGGGGGCTAACATTGCTTTTACGCCCTTTAAAAACGTCGTTTTTTCGCTCCAACCAGCCATAGGTTATTTTCCGATACAGATATCGAATACCGACTATCCAGCCGTAGAAGATGCTGACAATGATGGCGATATAGATATACTAACTTTTAATGCGAACGGCAGCTTGGTGGAGTTTCACAAAAATAAGTCGATGGAGCTGTACGGCATTCCCGATAGTTTGGTGTTTGAAATGGTTAGCCCGTGCTGGGGCAATTTTGCCGAAAATTTCTTTGACAATACCGTTGTTTTAAGTAGCTGCATTGCCGCAAAAAACGGAAACAGCGAAAATGGAGCGCATTCTGGCTCTACTTTGCTGGTGCTGAACACCGATGGCGATGGCGACAAAGACCTTATTTTGGGCGATATAAGCCACAATAATTTGGTTCAACTAACCAACGGCGGTACGAATGCCAGCCCAAATATTACAGGTTTTGACTATGCGTATCCGCCCAATACCTTGGCGGCAAATGTGGAGCTTTTTCCCGCTATGTTTTACGTAGATGCCACGCACGATGGCGTAAAAGACCTGATAGTAAGCCCAAATAGCAGAAATAACTCCAACAATTACGAGAGCGCATGGCTTTATAAAAACAATGGTAGCAACAACAGCCCAGATTTTCAGTTTGTGCAAAAAGACTTTTTGCAATCCACAATGCTGGATTTTGGTTGGGCGGCTTACCCCACCGTTTTTGATGAAAATGGCGACGGCAAGCCCGATATTTTGGTGGGCAACTACGGTTATTTTGGGCAAAACGGCAACCAATACGTGAGCAAGTTGGCGTTGCTTAGAAACACGGCATCAAACCCTAATTCGCCTGAATTTGAGCTGGTTACACGAGATTTTTTGAACCTTTCGGCGTTGAATAAAATAAATTTGCACCCAACCACCGCCGACATAGATGCCGATGGCGACCTCGATATGTTTTTGGGAGACAACGATGGTAAGATATACTTTTATAGAAACGACGTGGCGTTGGGCATGGCTAATTATGTGCTTCAAACCCAAAATTATTTTAACATAGACGTGGGTCAGGCGGCTGCTCCGCAGTTTTTTGATGTGGATAAAGACGGTGCGCTGGACTTAATTGTGGGCGAAAGAACGGGCAAAATTCAGTTTTTTAAAAATACGGGTACGCCTACCAATGCCATTTTTAGTGCCATGCCCACCAGCCCTTTTTGGGGCAGAATAGATGTTTTAGTGCCTTGCTGCACAGGTTTTGCCGCTCCTCACTTGGTGGACAGCTCGGGCGTTTTGAGCTTGTTTGTGGGTGCCGAAAACGGCAAAATGTACGAATATACCAACGTAAGTGCCAGCACAACCGCCATTTTTACGTTAAAAGACAGTTTGGATTTGCATAGCTCCCGCATTGCGCCCATCTTTTTTGATTTGGACCAAAATGGCAAAAAAGAACTTATTTGGGGCGAGCAAGGCGGTGGTTTGGGCGTTTGCACCCGAGTTACGCTGGGTAGCAGCGATGAGCCTCGCTACCGTTTGTTGGTTGTTACACAAAGCGAAAACCAAGTTTTTTGGCAACTGAAAACCGAAAATAAACCAAAAAAACTTAGTTTGTTCAATGCTATGGGGCAAAGAATTATGGCGCAAAACGATGTGCAAAATGAAGGCAGTTTGAGCATAGAAAATTTACCCAAAGGCATTTACTTTTTAGAGCTTGAAACGAGCAAAGAAGTTTTTTTTAATAAATTCATAAAATAAAAACCAATATTGGTTATTTTTCGTATATTTGGGGCTTATTCACACACAATTTTTTAATAAAAAACCCTAATTAAATGCGTTCAAAATTTACATACGTTTACAGCTTTTTTGCAGCCTTTGTCGTTACCGTTGTACTTGCTGGTTTTTCTGGTGGTAGAGACGGAGCCTTTTCGGGCGCACCTACAGAAAGTAATTGCTCGAGCTGCCACGGCGGCGGCGGCGGCACCACCACTACATCGCTTGCCATAGCTGGCAATCCTACCACGTTTAGCAGAAATACAACCTATAACCTAACGCTCACCGTTTCCAATTCGACGATGGCTGGCGGCGGTTTTCAAATCGTAGCTTACGATGGCGGCGGAAACATTGTGGGTACATTTACGCCTGGCGCAGGCACACGCCTTACTTCTGGCACAACCAATAGGCTCACGCACAACACGCCTAAGTCAATGATGGGTAGTGGCACGGTTTCTTGGACTTTTTCTTGGCGTTCGCCGAACACTTCCGTAGGCAACATTCGCTTTTATTTTGCGGGTAATGCCGTGAGTTTAAACAACGACGGCTCGGGTGGCGATTTGACTGCACTTGGCAGCACGCCTGGTAGCCCGCTACCTGTAACGATGGCTAAGTTTGATGCCAAAAGCTACGAAAACAGCATTGTGTTGGATTGGCAGACCGCCAGCGAAGAAAATGCAGCGCATTATGCCGTGGAGCGTAGTTTTGATGGCATTAATTTTACCAAAATAGGTAGGGTAGAAGCCGTGGGCAACAGCAGTACGTTACAAAAGTACCGTTTTGTGGACGAAATACCGCTCACCGCTACAAACTATTACCGCTTGCGCATCAACGATTTGGACGGAAAATTCAATTATTCGGACATATTAAACGTAAAAAATAGCAAAGTTAAAGCTGCTTTTTATCCAAATCCCGCCAAATCAAACGAAAGCATAACCCTAATGGGCAATTACGACCCCGAAATGTTTGTTTCATTAACGGCATTAAACGGTTCAATCATTGCTTTGCGCATAAAAGACAACCAAATTAGCTTGCCCAACTTGGCAGCAGGCATATATTATTTGAACATCAATGGCGAAAAATCGCCGATTGTGATTCTCTAAATTTTAGATACAGCGCAGCCCACACAAACATTGTTGCAAAACAAATTGTGTGGGCTATGCCGTTTTTTGTGCTTAATTTTCGTTATTTTTTGTAACTTTGCAGCCGTTACAAGCAAAATTGCACGCTTAACACAGCCATTTTAAATTACATCAATGACCAAACGCCGATTGGCTATATTGGGTTCTACGGGTTCCATAGGCACTCAAACCTTAGAAGTAGTAGCCCAAAACTCAGATAAATTCGAGGTAGAAGTGCTTTCTGCCCACTCCAATGCCGCACTTTTGGCGGAGCAAGCACGCATTTTTTCGCCCAATGCCATCGTTATAGCAGATGAAACCCAACTTGCAAAACTCAAAAACCTGCTCGCCGATTGCCCCAATATAAAAATATATGGAGGCACAGATGCGCTGGTACAAATCGTACAATCGGACACCATAGACATGGTGCTGACCGCTTTGGTGGGCTATGCTGGGCTTAAACCCACGCTCGCTGCCATAGCCGCTGGCAAAAATATTGCCCTTGCGAACAAAGAAACGTTGGTGGTGGCGGGCGATTTGGTGATGCAGCTCGCCGCCCAAAACAAGGTGAGCATTTTGCCCGTGGATTCCGAGCATTCCGCCATTTTTCAGTGTTTGGTGGGCGAGTACCACAATCCGATAGAAAAAATATACCTAACTGCGAGCGGAGGACCGTTTAGGGGCAGAAAAACTGCCGATTTGCAGCAAATTACAAGGGCGCAGGCACTCAAACACCCAAACTGGGTGATGGGCGCAAAAATAACCATCGACTCCGCAACTTTGATGAACAAAGGCTTGGAAGTGATAGAAGCCAAGTGGCTTTTTGACCT
The DNA here is from genome assembly GCA_043765195.1 of Bacteroidota bacterium. Lineage (GTDB taxonomy): Bacteria > Bacteroidota > Bacteroidia > UBA7662 > JAYUJN01 > JAYUJN01. The sequence continues at coordinate 13,477 of JAYUJN010000049.1, forward strand.
AAAAACCGACCAAATAGACGTAATTGTGCATCCGCAAAGCATTGTGCATTCCATTGTGCAGTTTACCGATGGCTCTATGAAAGCCCAAATGGGTTTGCCCGACATGAAGCTCCCCATTCAGTACGCGATAGCCTATCCAAACCGCATTTTTTCTAATTTTCCACGGTTTAATTTTGCCGATTTTGCTACTTTAACTTTCGAAAAGCCCGATACAGAAACTTTTAAATGCCTTGCGCTTGCTTACGAGGCGTTGAAAATGGGTGGAAACGCCGCCTGTATCATCAATGCAGCCAATGAGGTAGCCGTGGCGCAATTTTTGGAGGAAAAGCTCGGTTTTTTGCAAATCGCCGAAACGATAGAAAATGCCTTAGCCAAAGCAACTTTTATCCAAAATCCGACCTACGACGATTATGTAGCCACAGATGCCCAAGTAAGGGCGATGCTTGTGCAATAAATCCGATAGTTTTAGTATCTTTGGTGCAAAAAACACCTATTTAGTATGAAAACCGAACTTTCACGTTTTTTTAGGCAAGCCTTGGTTCAGGCGGCAAGCAAACACGATGCCGACCGCCGAAAATTTATAAAACAAAGCCTCGTAGCGACCACTGCACTGGCTGCGTTGCCGTTTTTAGGGTATAACGCCACCCCAAAGCGCATAGCCATAGTGGGCGCAGGTTTGGCTGGGCTAAATGTGGCGTATCAGTTGCAAAAAAAGAACGTGCTATCCACCGTTTACGAGGCGAGCAGTAGGGTGGGAGGGCGCATTTTGACCAAATCTAATTTTTTTGAAAACGGCATTCACACCGAACTCGGCGGCGAATTTATAGACGAAACACACGTGGATATACTCACTTTGGTGCAAGAAATGGGCTTAGAAACCTACGATTTGCGCCAAGCCAACCAAGGAAATATCTATGCTTTGTTTTTTGAGAACAGGCTCATAGCCCTCGCCGAAGTGGTGGAAGCCTTAGAGCCGCACATCACCCGAATTTTGGAAGATGCTTATTTGGCAAAGGTGAAGCCAGAAATTGCGGTTTTGTTGGACAAACTTTCGGTTATCGAATACCTGAAAAACATCGGAATTGGCGGCTGGCTTTTTGAGCTTATTGCCCAAATGAACACTTTGGAATACGGCATGGATTCTGGTGAGCAATCGGCTTTAAACTTGCTGCTTATGCTCGAAATGCCGACCGAAAACGACCCAAATTACCGTTTTTATGGCAATGCGCACGAGGTTTTTAAAATAAAAAAGGGAAATGAGCAGCTCCCGCAGGCTTTGGCTAAAAGGCTGCAAAATCCAGTTGTTTTTGATTATAAACTCCAAAAAATCACGCAAAACGATACGGGAACTTATTTGCTAAGTTTTGTAAACCAGCAAACGCTTTACAATGTTGAGGCAGATTTTGTGGTTTTGGCGTTGCCTTTTACCATTTTAAGAAAACTGGATTTGGATATTGCTCTATCCGACGACAAAAAAAGGGCTATAAACGAGCTTGGCTACGGCAATAGTGCCAAATTGATACTTGGTTTTAAGCAGCGACGCTGGAACAAACTGGGCTATCAGGGCAATTGTTTTTCGAAGTTGCCCTTGGGTAGTGGCTGGGATAGTAGTCAGTTGCAAAATGCGGCGGAGGCTGGGAGTTTTACCATTTTTACAGCGGCGCAAGATGCCGTAAATTTGCAAAAAATTGATGAAACATCGGCTGGGTTGCAGGGTTTGGCGAGCTTGGAGCGGATTTTTCCAGACATACAAAAGGCGTACAATAATAAAATACTAAAAATTTGTTGGGCGGACAATCCGCTGGTGCAGGCTGGCTACTCGTGCTACAAAGTGGGGCAGTGGACCAGTATTGCGGGCTTTGAGGCTGCAAGCGAAGACAATGTTTTTTTTGCGGGCGAGCATACCTCCGCCAATTTTCAGGGCTATATGAACGGCGCAGCGGAAAGCGGCAGGATAGCAGCCGCCAAAATTTTATCAAGACTTTAAAACCCCAAAATGATGTTTCAGTCTATAAATCCATATAATATGGCGGTTGTAAATGAGTTTAAATCATTCACAAATGAAAAAATTAGTTCAAAATTGCAACTAATTAAAAAAAATTACAAAAATTATAGTGTTTATTCTTTTAATAAAAAAGCTGAATTATTACATAAAGTAGCTGAATTGTTGCTTACTGAAAAAGAAAAATTAGCCGTTTTGATTTGTGTAGAAATGGGCAAAAACATAAACGAAGCCCGAGCCGAAATAGAAAAATGTGCGCTGGTATGTAGTTACTACGCAAGTGAGGCGGAATTTATGCTGTCGGAGTTGCTTATATTTACGCAAGTAAAAAATAAAGTGGTGTTTGAGCCGCTGGGGGCTATTTTTGCCATCATGCCTTGGAATTTCCCTTTTTGGCAGGTATTTCGGTTTGCTGCGCCTGCGCTCATGGCTGGCAACACCTGTATTTTGAAGCACGCACCCAATGTTTGCGGTTGCGCTTTGGCTATCGAGGGTATTTTTGAGCAGGCGGGCTACCCCAGCGGTAGTTTTGTGAGCTTGCTCATAGATACGCACCAGGTGGAGCAGGTGATAGCGCACCCGTGTGTGCGGGCGGTTACGCTTACGGGCAGCGAAAAAGCGGGGTCGGCGGTGGCGGCACTGGCTGGGAAATACCTAAAAAAGTCGGTGCTGGAACTGGGCGGCTCCGACCCGTTGCTGGTGCTGCAAGATGCCGATGTGGCGCAGGCAGCCCAAGTGGCGGTACAATCTCGAATGCTCAATGCGGGGCAGAGCTGCATTGCCTCCAAGCGTTTTTTGGTGCTGGAGTCCATGAAAGATGCGTTTGAAACCGAGGTTTTGGCGCAGGTTAAAGCCATAAAATACGGCAATCCGCTGGACGAAAACCTAAATATGGGCGTAATGGCTCGTTTGGATTTGGCTGAAAACTTACACAAACAACTGAAAAACGACCTTAAAATGGGCGCAAAACTGCTGCACGGCG
>JAYUJN010000050.1:0-14965 GCA_043765195.1 Bacteroidota bacterium
TCGCGTCTGTACATATTTGTTTGTGGTCGTTGAGCGTAGCCGAAACGAGCCATAGCCAGCGTAGCCGAAACGCCCCTTCCCTTCGGCTACGCTCAGGGGACGGGGGGCTGCATTATCCGTTTCGGCTACGCTCAACGAACGTGGGCTTTTTATCGAGTTCATGGTCGTTGAGCGTAGCCGAAACGAGCCATAGCCAGCGTAGCTGAAACGCCCATTGTCCGCACAGGATTTTTAGGATTAAAAGATGTACAGGATTATCCACTACAATCTTGAAAATCCTTAAATCCTATAATCCTGTTCTGACAACAAAAGCCCCCCGCTGCGGAGCAGCGGGGGGCGGGCTACATTGTTCGTTTCGGCTACGCTCAACGAACGTGGGCTTTGGTTGTTTTGGGTTGTTTTGGTTGGGTAGAGACGCGATTAATCGCGTCTGTACATGTACATATTCGTTGGTGGTCGTTGAGCGTAGCCGAAATGAGCCATAGCCAGCGTAGCCAAAACACCCCTTCGGTTACGCCCAGGGGGCCGGGGCTGCATTGTCCGCACAGGATTATCCACTATAATCTTAAAAATCCTTAAATCCTGCAATCCTGTTCTGACAAAAAACCGCCCTTTGTCCGCACAAGATTTTTAGAATTAAAAGATGTACAGGATTATCCACTACAATCTTGAAAATCCTTAAATCCTGTAATCCTGTTCTGACAAAAAACCGCCCATTGTCCGCACAAGATTTTTAGGATTAAAAGATGCACAGGATTATCCATTACAATCTTGAAAATCCTTAAATCCTGTTCTGACAAAAATGGTCATTTCCCTGCCACTGTTTACTTCAACGTAGTTTTGTAATAGTCTATAATGCTTTGAAAAACGCCAAGCAAACTATCTACTTCACTCAAATAGTATTTATTGTTATCTATATACAATTTGTCTGAATACTCAATAAACTGCCAAACATCGCCCGTTGTGGTGCAGCCATACAGCTTTTCCATCTGTATTCCTTTTTTCTCATTGTACTTTTTTGCCCCCACCAACTGAGCGCAACATTGTTTAATGCCCTCTTCCAAATCGTTGCGTTTTGCCTCTACGATTTGAAAAATAGGCAAATTAATTTCATAAGACAAAATGTCTTTGGTCAGAATAAAGTCACATTCACCCGTCAAACCCGTTTCTTTATCGCCTACCAGTGTTTCGCCTGAGTAAATGGTAAAAAATTTAACATTTAGGTTTCGTAACTCTTTCAATATCGGCACAACAATCCACTCACTTCTTGCCTTTTCACTTTTAATAGGCATTTCTTTGCTATCCAATAGTTCCTTTTTTAACCATTGGGTAGGTTCAATAGCCCTTGATTGAAAATCAAGTTCTTTCTTTTGGTTGGTTACACCAAACTTTTCTTCCAAATCGGATAGGGTGAAATCAGAATATGCCATGTTTTTATCTAATAAGTGCCAAAGTGCCTTTTACGTCATATATGTTGCCATCTTTGCCCAAAAACTTAATTACATACACATACACGCCCTGCAAAGCCTCTTGGCTGCTGTTGCCCGCCGTGCCAGTCCAGCCCGTGTTAAAATCGGTGGTGGTAAACACCTCTTCGCCCCACCTATTAAATATTTTTAGGCTATAACCTTGGGTTTTGTCTATAAAAATTCCTTTGGGCAAAAATATGTTGTTCACGCCATTTGGCACAAACGCATTTGGCACAAACATACGTGGCGGCTGGGTTACGCATATCACGTTAGAGCGTGCAGTATCCAGCAACCCAAACACGTTGGTATTGAACTCCAAAGCCTCCACATAGTAGCAAAATTTGCCGTTGTCGTCCACCGTAGTTACGATGTTGTCCACGTAGTTGGGCTTTAAACCCGAGTTATCAATGCGCACGTACTGACTGCCCACCGTTGGTATTTGTCTATATATATCGTAGCCGCCCAAGCCAGCATAAAACCCTAAATTGGGGTATGGGTTCCACCAAAGGCTATCGGTAAAATTGCCTTCGGCACTGCCTTTTAGCAACAACGAGCGTGCCAAGTTAGACACATCGGGGTCGCCGCCGCAGGCATCTATGGATTTTACACGGTAATAATAATTGGAGCGTGCGGTGCGCACGTCTCGGTCGGTGTAGTAAAAATCACCGAAGGTTCTCCCCCCAAGCCCAAGGCGTATGCCCACAAAACTACTGGGTGCAATGGTCGCAATTTTTTCGAACGAGGCATTGTTGCTGATGCTGCGCTCCAGCTCGTAGCTGAGTACATCGGCGGCGGTATCGGCTACAAACGCCAAGTTTATTACATCGCCCGCTGGCAGCACGGTGGCATAGCGCACATACGCATCTGATTTTTGTACCACATCGGCTTTTATGCACAGTTTGTTGGAGAGCGAGCGCACTGGCGGCGCATCGTTGCTCACGGCTATAATGGTGTAGCAATAGGTTTTTTGGGAAATAACCGTGGCATCGGTGTAGGTAATACCCGCCTGTTTTGCCAAAAACACATCGGCTGTGCCTGGCTCACTGCGCCAAACTTCGTATTCTTTTACGCCCAAAGCCCAGCTTTTGTAGGCATTCCAAGTTAGGTTTATGGTAGAGTTACACGGATCCACATCTGCCCTAAGCCAAATGTTGTTGTGTATTTCGTTGGTTACGGGCGCACTTATATTGGTGCAGCTATCAAAAGCCGCAATGTTGTAATAAATAATTCCTGTATCGGTGCGGTGGTAAATATCGGGATAGGTGTAAGTGCCTATGGCAAAAATGGTATCTACGGGCGTGTAAATGGGGTTGGCAGACGTGGGGTTTTGGGTCGTGTAAATCACGTAGCCAACTACATCTGGGTTGGCGTTTTGTAGCCAGTTTATCACCACATTGTCGTTGAGGGTATCCACCGTAACCACCACGGTGTTCACGCTGTCGGGCGGCAAAATGTCTTTAAAAATATTGCTTTGTACCGTAGAGTGCGATACGCAACCCGAGGCATCTCGCATAAAAATGCGGTATTTCACCAATCCGTTGCAAATATACACGGTATCTCTATAATTTCGCTGGGGCGTGGTGGCTATGGTATTCCACGTAACGCCGTTGTTTATGCTGCGTTCCACCGAAAAATTACCTGGTGCCGTGGCTGGGTTTGGGTTCAAATCCGTCCAAGACAAAGGCGCTATTTGGTCGGTTGGGCTGTTTAGGCTCAGGCGCATAGGCGAAATGGGCTGCACCGTTTTGGCTTCGGCGTTGTAGCAACCCGAAATATTGCTTACTTTGTATTGGTAGGCATTTGCGTTGGCGTTGGCGGCGGCATCTGTATAAGTCATTATGGCTGGCGACAAAATACTGTCTATGAGCGCATACACGGTGGCTGCGCCTGTTTTTCTATAAATGTAGTACTTTTGGAAGGAGGCTATGCGCCTGCCCAACGACTGCCCTATGTTGAGGTCATTTGTCAAAACGGTAACGCTATCGAAGTCTTGTACCCAGCTTATCTGAACCGTTCCGTTGGGTAGCACGTCGGCGCAGCGCATCACGGGTTCTTTGAGCAAGGGTTTGGGTAGCAGCTCCAGCTCTATGGAGCGAATTGTTTTGCCTGGCACGGGGCATTGGCTGTCTTTTACGGTGGCTACAAACACGTATTTGGCACTTGCGGCGCAGCTTGTGGGCAAGTTGGCGCAGGTTGGTTTCCACACAAAACGCCCGCTAGCGCTCCCAGTTGGGAGTATTGTGCCTATGCCCGAAGTATCTATGCCTCTAAATCCAAAACCAAGCAAAGCGGTGTTGTTCAGTATCGGACCAGGTTGCTGCCCTAAGTTTGTACCCACGCCTTGCAGGTATGCGCAAGGCGGGCTGGCGCAGGGTCCGTTTCTGCGGTAGTTTGTGGTAAATTGTTGCCCAGTAAAATATAAATCCACCAACTGAAAGGGAAAGCGGTCAAAGTCCGTACCCGAAATGTCAAATGCGATGCTGTCGTTGGGCGACTCTACATAAAACTTGCGGGCATAAGGCGTGGCAGTACCCGAAAAAGGCTGCGTTACCAGCGGTCGGAGCTGCCCACCGTATGTAACGGTAGGCGAAATTGGCGTGGGGTAATTGGCTGGTGTGGGTACTACGATGTTTTGAAAATCTCGATACACCTCGCTTATTTTTTGCCCACAGCGGTAAGAAGTTACCTTGATACAGGTAAGGTACTCGCCCTCTACGGTGGGTCTAAATTCCAACACGCCGTTGTTTGGATTCAGCGGAATGCCAGGCGCAAAAGGTATAATGCCTGGGAAAGGATTGGCTGCACTAAAACCGCCACTGGCTAAATAACTACACGGAGAGAGAAATCCGCTCCAAGGAAAGTCTATCGTATAAACGAGGCTATCTAAGTTGGGGTCTAAGGCATTGTTGTTAAAAACCACTGTGTCTGCGCCTGGGTTCGGGAAGTTATTCCTCACGTTGGCAGAAGCTGGCGGCTCCGAAAAACTGGGCGCACTGTCGCAAAGCTGGGCTGGGGTCATTGCCAAGCCCGTTATTGGGTTTATGAATCGAGACATAGTTACCCTCAAGTACATATCACTACCGCCCGTACCACAATTTGAGGTATTATCGTTGTCGTTTCGGCAACAAGGCATATCGGTGGTATAAAACAAGTATGGGTTGTTTAGGGCAGGTGCGGGTACTGTGCTAAAATTTACGGGCGCACTCCTATACACAAACCTACCTACTGCTCCTTTCGAACCTGTATTTGAGCCATTGGGGTTACCACCACAGCTAATGCAAGCGGGTCCGCCAGGCAAGGGTACACCTGCTGGGGTAATGTCCGTGCCTGCACCTACTGGGGTAAGAAAAATGCTTGCAGGTGCGCCAGGTACACCGTTGTTTGCCAAGGTAATGGAAGTTGGTGCCTGAGGAAATCCCGTACAATCACGGTAATACACCACCTCGAACACAAACAAACCGCCGCCCACGCAGCGGTAGGTAAGCTCGCCGCCTAAGTTGTGCGAAGCCTTGGTGGGCAGCACATAAATGAGTATAAAACCGAGTATTAAAAGTATTCTTTTCATGAATATAAGGTTAAAAAACGAGTAGGTATTTAGGTTAATTAAGAAAAATCAGGTATCGAATTACGAAATTACGGATATTATTGCATATTTGCAAAATTTGTTGGTTTTATTTTAGCCAACTGGCGTACATCACGTAATTTTCTGCCGTTTGCTGCATATTTTCTATTTGGAGTTGGGTTAATTCCTTTATTTTTTTGGCTGGCACACCAGCATATAAGTAGCCTGTTTCGCATTTTGTGTTTTCTAAAACCACCGCACCAGCGGCTATAATGCAGTTTTTTTCTACCACTGCGCCGTCCATTACTATTGCGCCCATGCCCACCAGCACATTGTCGTGTATGGTGCAGCCGTGCACCACGGCATTATGCCCCACCGAAACCTGGCTGCCTATGGTTGTGGCGGCTTTTTGGTAGGTACAATGCACCACCGCACCGTCTTGTATGTTGGTTTGGTTGCCTATGGTTATGGTATTTACATCGCCCCTTAGCACGGCATTAAACCAAATACTACAATCGCTGCCTATAATTACGCTGCCTATAATGGTGGCGTTGGGTGCTACGTATGTTTTTTCGCCTATGATTGGGGCTATACCATTTACGGATTTTAGGAGCAATGCGTTTGGTTTTAAATTATTTTTAGCAATTCTTTCATAATAAGCGTCATTTTGGGTTCGGCTATGGCGGCGGCGGCTACCACACTTTCTATGGTTACTGGCTCATAGTGTTTCGGAAAAGCCTCGTCGGTAATGCACGAAATGGCAAATACGGGTATGCCCATTTGTGTGGCTACTATCACCTCTGGCACGGTACTCATGCCCACGGCATCGGCACCTATGAGCCGCAAAAAACGGTATTCGGCTGGTGTTTCCAGGCTTGGTCCGCTTACACTTACATAAACGCCCGTGTGGCACGTAATGTTGTTTTTTTGGGCTATTTCCAAGGCTTTTTGCACCAATGTTTGGTTGTAGCACTGGCTCACGTCGGGGAAACGGCTGCCAAACTCGGCAAAATGCCTGCCCCGAAGCGGGTTGTCGGGTTGTAGGTTTATGTGGTCGGTAATGACCATTACGTCGGTTTTTACCATTTTTTCGTTCAGTCCGCCAGCGGCATTGCTCACAAAAAGGTTTTTTATGCCCAATTTTTGCATTACCCTTACGGCAAACGTAACTTCTTGCATACTGTAGCCTTCGTAGTAATGAAAACGCCCTTGCATCACCACGATGTTTTTGCCAGATAGCGTGCCAAAAATCAGCTTTCCGCTGTGAAACTCCACCGTGGAAACTGGAAAATTGGGTATGCCCCTGTATTCCAGGCTATACAAAATTTCTATGTCATTGACCAATGCGCCCAAGCCCGTGCCGAGTATAATGCCCGCCTCGGGCGCAAAATCGCCTATTCTATCTTTTATGTATTTGGTCGATTCTTCTATTTGAAAAACTAAGTTCATCGTGTCGTAAATTTATGCTTTTTTGGGGTAAGCCGCCTGCGTAGCCTCGCTCGAAACCGAGCTGCGCTCGATGCGCATTTTTTGCCCGCTTTCTATCTCGAGGAGCAGGTAGGTTTGGTTTTCACGCATATCGGCTATTTTGCCGTGAATGCCGCCTATGGTTATAATCATGTCGCCTTTTTGGAGCGTGCTTTTAAATGCCTCTTGTTCCTTTTGTTTTTTCATTTGCGGGCGCATCATAAAAAAGTAAAAAACAATAAAAATGAGTACTAACGGTAAAAATGAAACTAAAGTGCCTATTGTGCCGCCGCCTTGTGGTGGTGCCATAAGTAAAATGTGCATGGTTTTATTGGGTTAATTGGGTTATTCTGCTTTGCGGTTTACCACCGAAGTAATGCTTATTTTTTGCATATTGGGTATGGTGTTGGCATATACGGTTATTTCTTTGTCTTGTGTGCCGCTGCGCCCTTGGCTGTCGAATACTGCTTTTAAGTACTCGCTTTCGCCTGGTTTTATGGGGCGTTTGGGCCATTCTGGCACGGTACAGCCGCACGAGCCGCTCGCCGATTGTATAATTAGGTCGGTTTTTCCTTCGTTGGTGAACTTAAAGGCGTAAGAAACTTTTTCGCCTTCGGTCAATGCGCCGAAATCGTGCTTTATTTTTTCGAACTTCAAAATCGGCAATTTACTGGCATCTACCTTGCCGTTGGCGGTGGCTGGGTTGGTGATGGCATCGGTGCTTATGCCGCTGCCATTGTTGCTGGTGCAGGCGCAAAGGGTGGCGAGTGCTAAAACAAAAATGTATTTCATGTCTAAAAAAAGAGGTTTTTATGTTATTTTGTATGAATTTATATAAATTTATGCAGTTTTTTGTGGTAAAATGGCGTGTTGTTTAAACCAATCCCCTACCCGATTTTACTATCTTGCCGCTGGCTATCAAGTCTTTGGCTATGGCATCTAACACGCCGTTTATAAACGTTTTGCTTTTGGGCGTGCTATACACTTTGGCTATTTCGAGGTATTCGTTTATGGTTACTTTCACGGGTATGTTTTCAAAATCCACCATTTCGCACAATGCCTGCACAATGAGCAAACGGTCGATGGGCGCAATGCGGTCGGCTTCCCAGTTTTGGGCTTTTTGTTCTATGAGTGTGGCAAAAGCCTCGTGGTTTAGCACGCATTTTTTAAACAAATTTTTGAGCATACTGCGGTCTTCTGTCCAGTTTTGCGAAATGGGTTCTAACGCAATTTCGGTGCCTGCACTCGCACCCAAAGATTTGATGGTGCGCAAGACCGCCGCCCGCACGTGTTCCTTGTCCGACTGCCAAAGTATCGAGGTTTCTTCGAACTGGCTCTCTACATCGGTGTTTTTGAGCAAATAATTGCGGTACAGGTTTTGCACCAGCTCCACGGTTTCGGCTACCGAATTTTCGGCGCTTTGCAAGTAATTTTGGTATTCTTCGCTTTTTATAAATGCCACAAACACGTCTCGCATCATTTCGGTGCTTAAATTGTTGTGCAAATTATATCCTTTTACTTGTTTCGTAAACTGCTCGTTGCGGTTCAGGGTTACCGCAAATATGTTGTGGGCAAATTTCCTATCCAGCTTTTCATTGCGCACCGTTGCCAGCATTTTTCCGTCTTCAAAATCAGCGTATTTGTTCGTAAACTCGCACAAATCACTTATAATCAACAGATTTTGCCAATACATTTGGTACATTTCTTCTGCATTTTTTAAGAGCATTTTTTCTCCCAACTCCAAATTATTCATTTCGCTTTGCTGGTAGGCATACAGGGTTTGAAGTACTTTTACCCTAAGGTGTCGGCGGCTATACATTATTTATGGGGAGGTAATTTGGGGCGGCTTTTAATATTTTTCGAAACTAAGCTACAAAGTTAGTATTTTTGGGCAAATTTTCAAACCTTTTATTTTGTCATCGCACCATATTGTTCGTGAAAAACAAGAACCCGCCCTCATGGTAGCCAACGGCGCAGCTTGTAGCCAAGCCTTGCTGGGGCAGCTCTTGGAGTGGTCGCCGTATATCTTGGCTTTGGACGGCGCATTTAGCCGCCTGCATTGCTTGGGCATTAAGGTAGATGCCGTGCTGGGCGACTTCGATAGCATCGAAAACCTGAATGAACTCGTAGAGCAACAGCAACCCATAGAAGTGCTGCACAAGCCCGACCAAGAAAAAACGGACTTAGAAAAAGGCTTGGATTTTTTGGTGGCAGCCGAACACAAAGCCGTAAACATAGTGTGGGCAAGCGGCTGGCGCACCGACCACACCCTCGCCAACCTTAGTAACATACTCAAATACAAGCACTTAATTACCATAAACGTCATAGACGATTACAGTCGGTTGTATGTTTTGCCCCAAACTTTCAAAAAACATTATGCCCAAAATACCAAGCTATCGCTATTTCCGATGGGCGAAGTAACGGGCATTAGCACCGAAAACCTAAACTTTGGGCTGCACAACGAAAGCCTGCACATAGGCGGGCGCATAGGCACCAGCAACGCCGTAACCCACGATGGTTTGGTGTGCATTACCCACAAAACGGGGCATTTGTTGCTCATAGAAGTGATGGAATGAAGGGAAAACGAAGCTAAAAATCCCTCAACTACTGCATTATCCTGCCGTATTTTAGGCTGTTGGTTGGGTCTATTTCATTCAAAATTGGTAGAACCTGCCCCTTTTCAAAAGGCAGCGCCTTGGTATAAATGCCCACCAATTCGTCGGCTTTCGACGACATATAAATGCGCTGAAACGCCGAACCTGGGCGGTCTCTTTGCACACGCTGTATGCTTTTTAGGGCTTTTATCACGCCCTCCCGCCCACGCTGCGGGTCCGTGTGCATGAGGTCTAAGCCCTGCCTGTGGTAGTCGTATATCGACTGGCGCAGCGGCGTGTACGCACTATTGGTTAGGTTGTTCATGAGCCAATAGCGGTTTATGAGGTTGCCTTGCGCCGTCCAACCTGGGAAAACGGAGGTTTGCGCTATGTTCACAATGTTTTGCGCTTTGTTGAAATAAGGCGTGCCGCCCAAGGCACTAAACGAATCGTAATCCAGCCCCAAAATCAAATACACATAGTAAGCCAAAACGCTGGTGAGGTTGTCGCTGGTGTTGTTTTCATTGAATTGGAGCTGCTGAAACTCCACGTACTGAAACCGAAAATCTTCGTCGTTGTAGCTAAACAAAGCCGTGGTATAGTTGCTTTTATACACAGGTCGGGTGTATTGCACCTGCAACGAGGCGTTGTATTCGTTGCTCGAAGCCTGATTAATCACAATATTCATCTGACAATCAATGCGCTCTTGGTTTTTGTAGCTATCGGCTGTCCATTTTGTGGTATTTATAAACTCGGCGATGTTGCGCTGCATATCCACATACACTTGGCGGTTGCTGCCGTTTACCCTCGAGTCGTTTATCATAACCCTACAATTCAGCTCTTGGGCTGTGGTTATAAATGGTGCTAAAAAAGCCACAAAAAGCGCAACTAATTTCATTTGTTTAAAAGGGTTAAAATTTTATGTAAAATATCTTGGGCTACCGCTGCTTTTGTTTTTAACTCAAAAATTTGCGGTTTAGTATATTTGTCCAAAATAGTAATTTTGTTGGTATCGTGCGCAAAGCCCGCCCCTGCGTCTTGCATGGTGTTCAGCACTATTGCGTCCAAGTTTTTTTCTATCAGTTTTTTTTGGGCATTTGCTATGCCGTTTTCGGTTTCGAGCGCAAAGCCTACGAGTAGCTGGTTTTCGGTTTTTTGTGCGCCCAATGCCTTCAAAATGTCTTTGGTTTTGGTAAGCTCTATGGTCAGGCTGGGTTCGTTTTTCTTTATTTTTTGGTCGTGCGCCACCGTGGGTGCGTAATCGGCTACGGCGGCGCACATCACACCTACACTACACTGCGGAAAAATTTGGGTGCAAGCCTCGTACATTTCGGCAGCAGAGCGCACATCAGTGCGCACTATGTTGGGGTGCTGCGGTTTTAGCTGGGTAATGCCCGCCACAAGCTGCACATTTGCGCCTGCGTTAGCCAGCGCAAGGGCTATTTCTATGCCCATTTTGCCCGAAGAGTGGTTGCCGATAAAACGTACGGGATCTATGGCTTCGTGGGTAGCACCCGCCGAAACCATCACGTTTATGCCTTTGAGTGGTTGTTTTTGTTGGAAAAATTGCGCCAATGCAGCCACAATATGCTCGGGTTCTGCCATGCGCCCCTCGCCGCTCAATCCGCTGGCAAGCTCGCCCACTTCGGCGGGTATGAGTACGTTGCCGTATTGCTGCAAAGTGGCTATGTTTTTTTTGGTGGCTGGGTGCTGGTACATATCCAAGTCCATGGCTGGTGCGAAAAAAACGGGGCATTTTGCCGAAAAATAAGCCGCTAAAACCAAGTTATCGCAAATTCCGTTTGCCATTTTGCCGAGCGTGTTGGCACTTGCGGGGGCAATGAGTAGCAAGTCTGCCCAAAGCGCAAGCTCCACGTGGTTGTGCCACGCACCCGTTTTGGCTTCGAAATACTGGCTGTAAACGGGTCTCTTGCTCACCGTAGCCAAGCTCAAAGGCGTAACAAAAGCCAGTGCCGCCTCGGTAGCCAAAACCTGCACTTCTGCACCTGCTTTTACCAAAAGGCGCACCAACTGAGGCGTTTTATAGGCTGCTATGCTGCCTGTTACGCACAGCAATATTTTTTTTTGGTGGAACAAAGCAAATTATTCTTCGGTTTCTTCTGGCTCTTTTTCTTTCCATTTTAGCTCGCCAGTCAAAAACTCATCTATGGCTGTGAGCGTGGGCTTGGGCATACGCTCGTAAAACTTAGAAATTTCTATTTGCTCACGGTTTTCAAAAACCTCTTCCAACGAATCGCCTGGTGTGTTAAAATCACGCAGTTTTTGGCTCAACTCATCTTTGATAATGGCACTAATTTGGTTGGCTCTTTTGGCTATTACAGCCACCGACTCGTACACATTTCCAGTGGGTTCTGCCACCGTTTGCAGGTTGCGTGTTTGGGTGCTGGAACTAATATTGCGGTTTCTTATAGACATTGCGGTTTAGTATTTGAATGATGAAACAACGATACCCCACCGTTTGATTGGGTATAAAAACGCACAAAGTTACGAAATTTATTCATTTTTTATGCACTTTTCTAACACTTTTTTAAACTAAATGGTGTTGTGGAGGTATTAAAAACCAAAAAATATATTTTATCCGCCAACCATGCCCTTAGTTTACCCAAAAAACATTGCCGAAAAATTAGAATTTACCCAAATTATAGCCCAAGTTCAAGCCCTGTGTACCAGCGAAACTGGTCAGGATTGTGCGCAAAAAATGGACTTTTCTGCCGATTATGCGCATATAAACCAACAATTGCTCCAAACCCAAGAGCTAAAAAGTATTTTAGAAATAGAAAACAACCTGCCCGACGACCGCATACCCAACATTCAACTGATACTGGCGGAGCTTAGTGTAGATGGCAGTTTTTTAGATGCCGAGCAGCTTTATAAATTGCTTAATGTGATGCTTTTGCTGCAAAAAATGATGCGTTTTTTCGAAAAAAGAACCGAAACGCACCCCGAACTAAGCAAATTATTTGAAGATATTTATGTAGAAAAACGGCTGGTATCCGCAATTGAGCGTGTGATAGACGAAAATGGACGTGTGAAACCAAATGCGTCCAAGGATTTGCAAAACATTTCGTCGGACATTATAAAGTACGAGACCGAAGCACGCAAAAAAATTATGACCGTTTTTAAAATGGCACAAGCCCAAAATTGGGCGGGCGATACGGAGGTTTCGGTGCGTGATGGCAGGCTGGTGATACCGATTTTGGCGGAATACAAGCGCAAAATAAAGGGATTTATACACGACGAAAGCGCCACGGGGCAGACCGTTTACATAGAGCCAGCCGAGGTTTTGGAGCTGAACAACGAGGTGCGAGACCTACAACTTGCCTACCGCCGAGAGCTAAAACGCATTTTGCTCACACTCGCCGACGAGCTGCGCCCGAGCTTGGCTAACTTTTTTAACTATCAGGCTACCTTAGCCCAAATAGATTTTGTGCGGGCAAAAGCCAAATACGCTATGCAAACGGGGGCAAAAATGCCCGCCCTCAGCCCTACTTTGCGCCAGCTCAAACTGATAGATGCGTACCACCCTTTGTTGCTGCTGCACCACAAGGCACTGAATAAAAAGGTAGTGCCGCTCAACCTGGTACTTAGCCCACAAAAACACATTTTGGTGGTGAGCGGACCCAATGCGGGCGGTAAATCCATTTGCCTAAAAACGGTAGGGCTGCTGCAATATATGCTGCAATGCGGCTTGCTGATACCCGCCAGTGCAGACAGCGAAATGGGCGTTTTTTCTAATATTTTTACCGACATTGGCGACCAACAAAGCATCGAAAACGACCTAAGTACGTACAGCTCGCACCTGACGAATATGCGGTATTTTGTGGAGTTTTCGGACAAGCGCACGCTTTTTTTGATAGATGAGTTTGGTACAGGCACCGACCCACACCTGGGCGGACCAATAGCCGAAGCGATATTGGAGGCGATAAAAAAACAGGGCGCATTTGGGCTTGTAAATACGCATTATAGCAACCTAAAACTGTATGCCTCGCACACCGAAGGCGTAATAAATGGCAGTATGGGCTTTAATACGCAGACCTTAGCACCGCTTTACACGCTCACGGTGGGCAATCCTGGGAGTTCGTTTGCGTTCGAAATTGCGAAAAAAATAGGGCTGCCAGCGCACATTTTGGAGGCTGCAAAACAAAAAGTGGGCGAAAAACAACAAAACGTAGAGAGCCTGCTGGTAGAGCTGGCGCAAGAAAAAGCGGAGCTGCAAGAGTTGCAGGCTTTGGTGAAACTGAAAGACGATTTGCTGGCGGAATTGCTGCAAAAAACACAGGCACAAGAGCAAGATTTTAGGCAAAACAAAAACAAATACTTGCAAGAGGCACGCCAAGAAGCCAAAAAAATACTCGACGATACCAACCGACAAATAGAGCAAACCATACGAACCATAAAGGAAACCCAAGCCAACCCCGAACAAACAAAACTGGTGCGCCAAGACTTGGATAAGACCAAAAAAAGCATAGAAACTGCGCTGGATACCGCACCCAAAACGGATAAGGCTGCCAAAACAGAGAAAAAAATAGTGCGCAGCGCAAAAGCACCCGAAGTGGGCGATGTGGTACAATTTGCCAACTCGGACAATACGGGCAAGATACTGGAACTGAACAAAAAACAGGCGCAGGTGGCTATCGGCGACTTGCGTGTGTGGGCTAAACTCACGGAACTAACAGTGATAGACCAACCCACGGAAACGAAGGTGATGCTGAATGTGGGCATAAATATGGCGGAAAGTGCGCTTAGTTTTAGCCACCGCTTAGATGTGAGGGGGCAACGAACCTCCGATGCGCTGGCAGCGATAGCTACGTTTATAGACAAGGCTCTGCTGGTAAATCAGCGGGACTTGGCGGTTTTGCATGGCAAGGGCGACGGCATTTTGAGGAAGTTTATCAGAGATTTTTTGAAGAAACACGGGCAAGTAGCCAACTTCGAGAGCGAACACGTGGAGCAAGGTGGCGATGGCGTTACGCTGTTTAGGTTGAAGTAATGGCGTTTGGGCTGCTGTGAGAACAAGATTGCGGGATTTTGGGATTTTCGGGATTGTAAAAAATATCAGAACAAGATTACAGGATTTTAGGATTTGTAGAGACGCTCTATTAGAGCGTCTTTGGTATTCTGGTGGAAAATGTAATGATGGAGACGTTGCAGTGCAACGTCTGTACGATTACGTAATATTCCAAATAAATTATGTACAGACGCGATTAATCGCGTCTCTACCCAGCAAACGTCTGTACATATTCGTTCGGGGTTTCTTGTCAGAACAGGATTTTTAGGATTAAAAGATGGACAGGATTTTTCAATCTTGTAAATCCTAAAATCCCGTAATCATGTTCTGATATTTTTTTATTTCGGCTACGCTCAACGACCAAACACGTTCGTTGAGCGCAGCCGAAACGAACAATACAGCGGCTCTTACTTGATTTTTAAATGAAAACGCCCTTCTGTAATCATTAAGGTATCGGGGTAATCTCTATCGGGGCAATCAACGGACTTTACCAATTTCATGTTAAATACACCATCTACGATGCTTGTATCGGCACTCATGCCTGTTATTTGTATAAAATTATTGTTATAAGTGCTATCGGGTACAAACCACTCACACGGTGACTCACCTCCAATAACTATGTTTCCAAAATGAAAATTGGGTGCGCCCAAATAAAGTGCTGCAAACGACAATTTGTAAACTGGTACTAATTTTTGTACTGCGTTTGTTTTCTTAATACTCCCAAAGGACATAAATTCTTTTATGCTACTTTTACCATTAGGGGTATATGAAGAAAAAGTGAAGGTATTGTTGCTGTCTATCAAAAGCATTCCGATTTTATCACACGTAAAACTGGTATCTGGTT
>JAYUJN010000051.1:0-70779 GCA_043765195.1 Bacteroidota bacterium
AGCTTGGGTAGCTCGGTGGGTAGCACACGCAGCATTTTTTGGCAGCGGACTTGCCGCAGCTCCTGCGCCGAAAAACCAAACGGCAGCTCCGCCACACCAAGTTTGCACAGTGCCACGGCATCGTTTATAAGCTCCAAAATGGGCAGCGCAAAACTACCCGCAAGTTGGCAGCCCGTAGTCCAAGCCGTAATTTCGTTGGTGGTTTCGTAGCCCAAATAGTTGGGGTTTTGCGCATCAAAGTTAAAGCCCAAAGCCCAAAAACCCTGCGCAGCACCAAACCTTGCGTCGGTCAGGTTGTTTATGTCGGTTAAGTAAATTTGCATCAAAAATTAGCGATTTTTGCAAAGATAATCCGTATTTTTGTAGCAAAAAAATAGATTAGTTTGCCATTCGTTTTTTTTTGTTTATATTCGCAATTCCAAATAAATTAACTCACAAAACCAATTCCCAAAAATGAAAATAGTAGCAGACGGTGGCGCAACCAAAAGCAACTGGTGCATGATAACACCCGAAAATAAGCGAATTTATTTTAACACCGAAGGTTATAACCCGTACTTTATAGATACGCCAGGCGTAATAAAATCGTGCCGTGAAAGCCTGCCCAAAGAAATAGATTTTTCGCTGGCTACCGACGTGAGCTACTACGGCTCGGGCATACACAACGAGGAGCGTGCCGATATTTTAAAAAACGCTTTTAAGGTTATTTTCCCCAACGCAAAAATATACGTGGGGCACGACCTGCTCGCCGCCGCACGTGCCTTGCTCCAGCGTGAGCCAGGTTTTGCAGCCATTTTGGGTACAGGCACCAATTCGTGCATTTACAACGGCAGCGAAGTATCGCACCACATCGACTCGCTCGCCTACTTTTTGGGCGACGAGGGCAGCGGCTGCCACATAGGCAAGCGTGTACTAAGCGACTATATGCGTGGCTATATGCCCGCCGAGCTGCACCAAATTTTTAAAGATACCTACAACCTCACCAGCGAAGACATACTGGAAACGCTGTATTACAAGCCAAATCCGAACCGTTTTTTGGCAAATTTTAGCAAATTTGTATATGACCACAATAATTTTGTGGAATACACCCGAGACGTGGTAAAAGGCTGTTTTTCGCAGTTTTTTGCCAACTTGGTAACCCATTACCCCAATTACAAAGCCTATACTTTTAATTGCGTGGGCTCGGTGGGCTATAATTTTAGAGATATTTTGACCGAAGTAGCCCACGAAAACGGCATGGAAGTAGGCAAAATTATCCGCTCGCCCATCGACGATTTGGTTCAATATCACCTAAATAGCTAAATGAAGTTCAAGTTATTACTCGGTTTTTTTGTGTTTTTAATTGGTTGCAAGCAAACAAATGAATACAAAACAGCCACAAACGGCGTGCAATACCAGTTTTTGGGTCAGAAAAATGTAGGCGAAAAGCCCAAATACGGCGATATAGTATCGTTTCAGTTGAAATACGGCAACGACAAAACCCTGCTTTTTGATAGTTATAAGAACAAGCAACCCGTTTTTAAACAAATTACCCGACCAGCTTTTTTTACGTCCTTTGAGCGTGGGCTGGAGCTGCTCGCCGTGGGCGATAGCGCCGTGTTTGTGTGCAGTGCCGACTCTGTGTTCGAGCTGCTGCTCAACACCGACCGCCCCACCGAAATACCAGCGGGCAGCCAGCTCAAATTTTGGGTAAAAATGCTGGAAATTAGAGACGAAAACCAAGAAATAGCCCAAACCCTGAGCCGCAAGGGCATCACCGAAAAACCCGATGCCACGGGGCTTATTTTAGTAACCACAAAGCCAGGCAAAGGACCAAACGCCAGCTCGGGCGATAGCCTCACGGTGCATTACCGCAGCTTTTTGCTCAACGGCACAGAAATAGAAAACAGCTACCAAAGCCAGCCGCTGCGCTTTGTACTGGGCATGGGCAGCATGATAGACGCTTGGGAAATAGCCCTACCAAAGCTAAACCAAGGCGCAAAAGCCACCATTGTTTGCCCATCGTACCTTTGCTATGCAGCCAAAAGAAAAGACAAAATTGCGCCATTTACCCCATTAATTTTTGAAATAGAGCTACTCAAAATCAAAAAAAAATAAGTGTAGTTTAGCCATAAAATGCGTATCTTTGTACAAAACAACCACAAGTAAAATATTATGAGCCAACCAAATACAAGTAACTATTCAGCCGACAACATTCAGGTTTTAGAGGGCTTAGAAGCCGTAAGAAAACGCCCAGCTATGTATATAGGCGACATAAGTACCAAAGGGTTTCACCACCTTGTGTATGAAGTTGTGGACAACAGCATAGACGAAGCCTTGGCGGGGCATTGTACGCACATAAACGTAAATATACACCCAAACAACAGCATTTCGGTAAAGGACAACGGGCGAGGCATACCCGTGGATATGCACCAAAAAGAGCAACGCTCGGCATTGGAAGTGGTAATGACCGTGCTGCACGCTGGCGGCAAGTTCGATAAGGATACTTATAAGGTTTCGGGCGGGCTACACGGCGTGGGCGTAAGCTGCGTAAATGCGCTTAGTACTTACCTGCGTGCAGAAGTACACCGTGAAGGCAAAAAATACGAGCAAGAATACAGTTGCGGCAAGCCCAAATACCCAGTAAGGGAGTTTGGCGAAACTGACATAAGAGGCACGATTATTACTTTTGAGCCAGACCTTAGCATATTTATAGTAAACGAATACAAATACGACACCATAGCCGCCCGCCTGCGGGAGCTTGCCTATCTAAACTCGGGCATTACCCTAATACTTACCGACGAAAGAGAAACCAACGACGACGGAAGCCACCCAAGCGAAGTTTTTTACAGCGAAGGAGGTTTGCGGGAGTTTGTGAGCTACCTCGATGGCACACGCCAGTCTATCTTGCCCGAGCCGATACACATCACAAACAACAATCCGCCCATACCCGTAGAAGTAGCCCTGCAATACAACGATTCGTTTGTAGAAAACCTGCATAGCTACGTAAACAACATAAATACCCACGAGGGCGGGCAGCACGTGGCTGGTTTTAGGCGTGCCATTACCCGAACCCTAAAAAGCTACGCCGACAAAAACGGCATGACCGATAAACTGAAATTTGACATTTCGGGCGACGATTTTAGAGAAGGACTTACCGCCGTAATTTCGGTGAAGGTAGCCGAGCCGCAGTTTGAGGGGCAAACCAAAACCAAACTCGGCAACAACGAAGCCATGGGCGCAGTAGATACCGCCGTGGGTGAGGTGCTAAACAGCTATTTGGAAGAACACCCCAAGGAAGCCCGAATTATTATAAACAAAGTAATACTGGCGGCACAAGCCAGGCACGCCGCCCGCAAGGCACGTGAAATGGTGCAGCGCAAAAATGTACTGGGTAGCAATAGTTTGCCAGGCAAGTTAGCCGATTGTTCGGAAACAAACCCCGACCTATGCGAGATTTTTTTGGTGGAGGGAGACAGCGCAGGCGGCTCGGCAAAACAAGGGCGCAGCCGCCAAAACCAAGCCATACTACCACTCAGAGGCAAAATACTCAACGTAGAAAAAGCCATGGAACACCGTGTGTTTGACAACGAAGAGATAAAAAACATTTATACCGCACTGGGCGTAACCGTAGGCACAGCCGAAGACAGCAAAGAGCTAAATTTGGTAAAACTCCGCTACAAAAAAATAGTCATCATGTGCGACGCAGACGTAGATGGCAGCCACATAACCACCCTTATACTCACGTTCTTTTTTAGGTATATGCGCAACCTCATAGAAAACGGATACATTTACATAGCCACGCCGCCGCTCTATCTCGTAAAAAAAGGCAACCAGCAAACCTACGCTTGGAGCGAAGCACAGCGCAAAGAAGCCATAGCCGCCATAGCAAAAGGCGGAAACGAAAGCACCGTAAACGTGCAGCGGTACAAAGGTTTGGGCGAAATGAACCCCGAGCAACTTTGGGAAACAACCATGAACCCCGATACCCGCATATTGCGCAGGGTAAGCATAGACAATGGTGCCGAAGCCGA
This sequence comes from Bacteroidota bacterium, assembly GCA_043765195.1. Taxonomy (GTDB): domain Bacteria; phylum Bacteroidota; class Bacteroidia; order UBA7662; family JAYUJN01; genus JAYUJN01. The sequence continues at coordinate 4,011 of JAYUJN010000051.1, forward strand.
CCACACATTTAGTATGCTTATGGGCGACGAAGTGCCGCCAAGAAGGGCATTTATAGAGAAAAACGCAAAATATGCCAACATCGACGCATAAAAAGGCATGAATTATAGCCGTGCCAGTGTGCTTCTTTCAAATTAAGCCTCTGGCTTGGCATTGAAACAAACCCTGCAAAGCGGCTCGTACGTTTCTTTTTCACCCAACAAAACGGTGGAAGTTTCGCCTGTTTTTCGGTGGGAATACAGTGCCAAATCGCCGCACTGCATACATATTGCGTTTACTTTGGTTACGTACTCCGCCACGGCGAGCAGGTGCGGTATATGCCCAAAAGGCTTGCCCTGATAGTCCATATCTAAGCCAGCCACAATAACCCTAATGCCGCTATCTGCCAGTTTTTTGCATACTTCCACGATGTTTTCGTCAAAAAACTGCACTTCGTCTATGCCCACCACGTCTATATCGGCGGTTTGCAGCAAAATTTCCATAGAAAAATCAATGGGCGTGGACACAATACTGCTTGCATTGTGCGATACAATTTCGGTTTCGTGGTAGCGGGTATCCAAGGCGGGCTTGAAAATGGCTACTTTTTGGTTGGCTATTTTTGCTCGGCGCAGCCTACGAATTAGCTCCTCGGTCTTGCCCGAAAACATCGAGCCGCATACTACTTCTATCCAACCCTTGCGGGGTTTTGTGTTTATTTTGGGTTCTATAAACATTTTTTACACTAAAATTCTTGTTTTTTTGTTCTAATACCTAACTTTGATTTTTATTATCGGAGTACAAAGATATTATGCTTTTGCTCTAAAATACACTACATCGAAAAAAAATAATTATGTCGAACCACAACACTGCTATAAAAAGCATTTTAGTACAAACCGATGAAATAGCCAGCCTAACGGCGACTTATTTTTCGGACAAACCCCAGCTTTTTACCATCGAAAAAGATACTTTGTTGCAGAAATGCCGTGATTTGTACCAAGTATTGTTGGGTATAGAAACGAGTAACGAGCTGTTGGCACCGCCAGCCTCGGCGGTAGTGCCGCCCGAAGTAGTGGCAAAAATACAAGAATTACAGCAAGAGGTCGCCGATTTGCGCTTGCAACAGAGCCGCCCGCCCGAGCCAGTAGCCGCCGTAGCGGCTGCCATAGCTGCGCCGCCTGCGCCCCAGTTCACCTACCAAAGCGACGATGCAACTTTGGCTAACCTCGAAAAACTGGCAAAGCAAATGAATAATTCTACGCCCGAGCCAGTTTTTGTAGCTGCGCCCGAGCCTGCATTTGTGGCTACGCCTGAACCAGTTTTTATAGCTGAACCAGTTTTTATAGCTCCGCCCGAGCCTGTATTTGTAGCTCCGCTTGTTGTACCCGAACCCGAACCAGTTGCTCCCGAGCCAGTTTTTATAGCTGAACCAGTTGTACCTACACCAGTTTTTGTACCCGAGCCTGTATTTGCAGCTACGCCCGAACCAGTTTTTGCTCCCGAGCCTATTGTGCCTACACCAGTTGTATCCACGCCCGAGCCAGTTTTTGCGCCCGAGCCAGTTGTAACCGCACCCACGACGGGCTGGCAAACCGAGCAGTTTTCGCTAAAACAATTTATTTACGACATAAACAAAGACGGAAGCCACAACCTGATGCTGCGCCAACCGATAGAAAACCTCAAAAAAGGCATTGGACTAAACGAAAAATTTTTGTACATAAGAGAACTTTTCGACAACGACCACACCGCTTTTACGCTCGTGATAGACAAACTAAACAGCCTCATGAACTTGCAAGAAGCCAACGAATCGTTGAGTGCGCTTATTCACCAGCGGCATTGGGATATTACAAACGAGTACGTGGCATCGTTTTTAATGGCGGTTTACCGCAGGTTTCATAGAGAATAGCCCAAAAAATGTTAAATATGCCCTCATTTTGTAATGCGGTGTATCAAAATAGGTACTAAATTTGTTATGTAGGTGAATAATAAAAACAAAAACTTACCCAACGAATAACAATGAATTCAAACACAAAAAAGTACTTAGCAGTATTTGCACTGGCTCTTGTGGGCGGTGCTTTGGGTGCAGGCAGTGTAACTTGGCTCGGCGGCACGCCCCAAGCCCGAAATGGTGTAATGAGCAATCCTGTGCGACTCACGGGTTTTAGCAGCGACGGCATAGAGCGCACCGATTTTGTGGCTGCATCGGCGGCTACCACGCCAGCGGTGGTGCATATAAAGGTAAAAATGGGCGATAGCCCTATGGCAAACGAGGAAGGCGAAATGTCGCCCTTCGACTTTTTTGACCCACGCATGATGCCGCACGGCGGCGGCGAAGCCACGGGTTCGGGCGTAATTATTTCGAAAGATGGCTATATAATTACAAACAACCACGTGGTAGAAAACTCCACAAACATAGAAGTGGTGCTAAACGATAAGCGCAGCCTAAAAGCCGAACTCGTGGGCAGAGATGCCAATACCGACCTTGCGCTGCTCAAAATTAGTACCAGCGATGACCTGCCCACCCTCGTGTACGGAAACTCCGATGCTGTAAAAGTGGGCGAATGGGTACTCGCCGTGGGCAATCCGTTTAACCTTACCTCCACCGTAACGGCTGGGATAGTGAGCGCAAAAGCTCGAAACATCAATATTTTGAAGGGCGGCACAAGTGTAGAGTCGTTTATTCAGACCGATGCTGCCGTAAACCCAGGCAACAGCGGCGGCGCACTCGTAAACACTCGAGGCGAATTGATAGGCATAAACTCCGCCATCGCCTCCGAAACCGGTTCGTTTACGGGCTACTCGTTCGCCATTCCCTCCAACCTCACCAAAAAAGTGATAAGCGACCTCATGGAGTTTGGCAAGGTACAGCGTGGCTTTTTGGGCATACAAATTAGAGATGTAGATGCCAAACTGGTAGAAGAAAAGGATTTGAAGGTAAACTCGGGCATTTTTATAGAAGATTTTTCGGAAAACGGAGCCGCAAAAGGCTCGGGCATTGCACGTGGCGATGTGATTGTGAAAGTAGATGGCGTGGACGTAGGCTCTTCGCCCGAGCTGCAAGAGCAAATAGGCAGGCACCGCCCTGGCGATAAAGTGCTGCTGACCGTAAATAGAGACGGCGATAGCAAAACCATAAACGTAACCCTGCGGGACAACAAAGGCGGTACTGATGCCAATATAAAAGCTGAAAAAGGCGAATTTATAGAAAAACTGGGTGCGGAACTGGCTGCCATAAGCAAAGAAGAACGTGAAAAATTTAAGATAAATGGCGGCGTAAAAATACTCAACATCAAGAGCAAAAAGCTGCTTAGTTTGGGTATCCCCGAAGGATTTATCATCACAAAAATAGCCAAACAAGAGGTGCGCAGCCCCGAAGATGTAGCCGATATACTCAAAACCAAACGGGACTCGATACTCATAGAAGGCTACGAACCCAGCGGCGCAAAAGCCTATTATGGCTTTGGGCTAAACTAAGCGCATGAACCAAACGCAAGCCAAAGCCGACCACATAGCAGAAATTTTGGAGGGATATTTCCCCGAAACGCCCATTCCATTACAGCACAGCAGCCCATACACTTTGTTGGTTGCGGTGCTGCTTTCGGCGCAGTGTACCGACGAAAGGGTGAACAAGGTTACGCCCGCTCTTTTTCAGTTGGCGGACAATCCGTTTGATATGGAAAAACAAAGTGCCGAAAAAATTGCGGAAATTATTCGCCCCTGCGGGCTTTCGCCCAAAAAATCACGGGCAATACAAGCGCTCTCACAAATTTTGGTGGCGGAATACGCAGGCGAAGTACCCAAAACCTTTGAGCAGCTCGAGCAATTGCCAGGCGTGGGGCATAAAACGGCTTCGGTCGTAATGTCGCAGGCGTGGGGCATACCAGCTTTTGCGGTAGATACGCACATTCACCGTTTGGCTATCCGCTGGGGGCTGACCAGCGGAAAATCGGTGGTGGAAACCGAAAAAGACCTAAAACTGCTATTCGACCGCAATATTTGGAATAAAATACATCTGCAAATCATTTTTTTTGGTAGAAAGTTTTGCCCTGCACGGGCGCACGTGCCAGCCGAATGCCCAATTTGTAGCCTTTATGGCATCTAATCCTTTGCGCATTTAACCCAAAAAAGCCAGATAGCGTAGCTATCTGGCTTTTGTTTTTGGTAAATTATTTAAGCAATCGCTTTCAGTTTCTTTTGTAGGTCATCTACAATGGTTTTGAACTTGCGCTCCGTAACCATCAAATTATCTACGGTGCTGCAACTGTGTATTACGGTGCTGTGGTCTCTGTTGCCGAAGTGCGAGCCGATGGTTTTTAGCGAATATTGCGTAAATTTTTTGGCTAAAAACATGGCTATTTGGCGTGCCTGCACTATTTCACGTTTGCGGCTTGTGCCTACCATCGCCTCCAAAGTAATGCCTTGGTGCGCAGCCACCATTTTTTTGATGTTTTCTATGGATAGGTCTTGCGAGTCCGTTTTTATGAGGCTGCTCAACACATCTCGTGCCACCGCCAAATCTATGCTCCTGCCCAGTGAGGTAGCCAGCAATGTTACGAGCGCACCTTCCAAATCACGCACGCTGCTTTTTATGTTGTTGGCTATAAAATCCACGATTTCGTCGCTTAATTCCATGCCGTCGTTTTTTATTCTGTTGCGCAAAATGGCAGTTCTGGTCTCTAAATCGGGTAGTTTTAGGTCGGCAGTTAGCCCCCATTTAAACCGAGATAGCAACCTGTCGTCCATGCCTTTTAGTTCTTTGGCTGGGCTGTCGCTGGTGAGTATGAGCTGTTTGCCTTGCTGGTGCAAGTGGTTAAATACGTGAAAAAATATCTCCTGCGTTTTTTCCTTGCCCGTCAAAAACTGTATGTCATCTACTATCAGTACGTCCAACGATTGATAAAAGTTTATAAAATCGTTTTGCGTATTGGTTCTTACCGACTCCACAAACTGCGTAGAAAAACGCTCTGCTGCCGTATAAAGCACCAATTTTTCGGGAAACTTGGCTTTTATTTCGTTGCCTATGGCTTGTATTAAGTGCGTTTTGCCCATGCCCACGCCGCTGTAAACCATCATTGGGTTAAACGAGTTGTAGCCTGGCTTTTTGGCTATGGCTTCGCCCGCCGAGCGAGCGAGGTCGTTGCAGCTACCTAATATGTAGTTTTCAAATACGTATCGGGTATTCAGCATGGAGTCCACTTGGTTTTTTCGCAAACCTGGTATCGCAAACGGATTTATGGCAAACGAACCCTGCTTTTGGCTGGGTGCCGATAGGTTTATTTTATTCGGATTGATAGCCTCCTCTTGTTTGGTTATGTTGTATTTTATGCGGCAAGGCACGTCGGTAACTTGGCGCAGGGCTTTGCCTATGAGCGATACATAATGCTCTTCGAGCCATTCGTAAAAAAACTGAGATGGAACTTGTATGGTAAGCAAATTTTCCTCGAAACCTACTGGTACAATCGGTTCGAACCACGTGGTGTAGCTTTGCGCAGATACGCTGTCTTTTATGATAGACAGGCAGCTATCCCAAATAGAATTTACGGTTTTCAACATAATAAATAAGGTAGGTTTTTAGGTTATTGGGTTAATAGTAGTATAGGTTTTTATATATAAATCTCAATAAGAGTACAAAGATTGCACAAAGAAAATAAAAAAATATCTTGTGTATAAAATATTTATTGTTATGTAAAAGTGGCGTTTTATGTATTTAGAATATTTTAATTTGTTGTACACAAAAACAGCCTATTTATGCACAGAAAATGGGTTATAAATGAGGTTGCAAGATACGGCGTTCTAAATAAGAAGTTCGTTTTTTTATTCCACATTTTTGTTTATTTTTCCACACTCGGCGGCGGCACTGTGTATAAGTTTTTAGTTTATTAACTGGTTTATTTCTTGCTTTAACAAAAAAAGTGCTTCTTGGGCTGGTGCGTGTGTCAGTTGGCTTATTTGGTGGAGTATGGCGTTTTCGAGGTCGGTGGTGCTGCTGCTGGGGCTTAGGCTTTGGTAGGCTTGGTTAATTATTTGTATGGTTTGGTTTTGGGCTTGGCTGAGTTTTTGCCAGCTTTGCTCCGATACATAAATTTGTTGGGTGGCGTTGTGTTCAAACTCCGTGTTTATGCTGTGTATCAGCAAAAAGTAAGCTGTGGCAGCCGTGCTTGCCTCGGCGGTGCGCCGCAGCAGGGCATCTATGCTTATGCGCTGGCATAGCAACACAAGGCGTTCGTAGGCTTGCAGTTTTAATGGGCTGTATTGTTGTTGTTTTTGGTTTAAAAACTGGAGCTGTGTTATTTTTATTTTGTAGCCTAAATAGCTGTTTAGCAATGATTTAAACGCAAAAAAAACCACCAGAGCTGGTAGTGTGTATTGCGCAATGCTTAAAATAAGGTTTGTGGTGGTGTTCATAAATGTTGGGTGTTTTAGGGCTGTAAAACTACGATATAATTTTGGGTTTTACAAACAAAGCGAGCCACTTTCGTGGCTCGCAGTGTTTTTTTTGTTTGCATTTGCCCATTTAACTATAAAAACATCGGGCTTATTTTTGCATCATTTCTGTTTGCATTTGCCCACTCATTTACAAAAACATCGGGCTTATTTTTGCATCAAGAGCCTTTTCTAAACACAAGGTCAAACGTAAAATCCAAGTTTACTTTACTTATTTGTATCGTAGAATTTGGTATTTGTGGTATGTCTTTTAGCTCAAAACTGGATTGTATTTGTTGGGCTTTGCGCTCGTTTTTCAGTATTAGGTACTTATAATCGTTGCCAGTAGCGCCCGTGTGGGTTATGAGCAGGCTATCTATGGTGTTGCGCCACGTGTTGTCGAGTTGCTCTATGTTTATGGGTATAGACGGCACGGGCTGACCTAACAAGCTGGTAGCCTGTGTGTTAAACGAAATTTTGAAGTCGTTGCGCATCGTTTTGCAGTCGAACTTAAAGTAGCCGCCGTTGGTAGCTGTGCCTTCCAGTGGCACTTCCAGCCCTGGTGGCACGGTAATGGTGGCTTTGTATTTCACGTTGGCAATGTCCCAAGTGCCATTTAGGCGGCGGGTAAGTGCTTTTTCTTTGTTGCAGCTCGTTAGCGTACACAAGCCAATTAGACAAACTAAGGCTAAGGCAAAAATTTTATTCATTTTTTGGGGGTTAATTGTTACTGTGGGTTAAAACGTTTTTTTTGTTCTTTTAGTTGGGTGCTACCAATCTTTTGTAGAGCTGCACCGTATTTTCCAGCCCGAAGTACAGCGCATCGCAAATCAGGGCGTGCCCAATAGATACCTCTTTTAGGTGCGGTATGTTTTGGGCAAAATATTTTAGGTTGTACAAATCCAAATCGTGCCCAGCATTGATGCCCAAGCCGAAGCCGTGGGCGGCTTCGGCTGCCAAAATATACGGTTTTATCGCCGTTTCTTTGCTTTGGTGGTAGCCCGAGGCGTAGCTTTCCGTGTATAGTTCTATGCTTTGTGCGCCCGCCAGTGCGGCGTATTCCGCCATTTCGGGCTTAGGGTCTATAAATACAGATACATTTATTTGGCTCTCGTTCAGTTGCGCTATCGTTTCTTTGAGCAGGCTTTGGTGGGTTTTGGTGTCCCAGCCGCTGCTGCTCGTCAGGGCATCGGGCGCATCGGGTACGAGCGTGCATTGGGCGGGGTGGGCGGCTATTACCAGTTGCAAAAACGCCGCCTCGGGGTAGCCCTCTATGTTAAACTCGGTGGTCAGCACCTGTTTCAGAGCCAGCACATCGGCGTAGCGCACGTGCCGCTGGTCGGGGCGGGGGTGCACCGTAATGCCCTGCGCCCCAAACCGCTCTATGCTTTGCGCTATTTTCAGCAGGTTGGGGTTGTTGCCGCCCCGAGCATTGCGCAGGGTCGCTATCTTGTTTATATTTACGCTTAATCTAATCATTTACTCAAAAAAATAGTGGCACAAATGTACACAAAACCGTTCTAAAATAAAACACAAACTATGTGAAAATACTAAAATTATTCTGCCAAAAAATCAGCCACCGCAGCCCTCAAAAGTGCGCTTTGGTTTGGGGCAATAGCCGAAAATCCTCGGTAGTTTTGGGCGGCAGCAATGAGTTTTTTCAGGTCAAAATCGTTTTGGTGCGCAAACGGTGCAATGCCGCTTTTTTGTAGGCGTTTGGCTAAATAAATTTGTTCGGTTTGCCCAGGCGTAGGCACAAAAGCCGCTTTTAAGCCCAATTTATTCAAATCCATGAGCGTGCTGTACCCCGAGCGGCTTAGTACCAAACGGCTGCATAGCAGCATTTTTTGCAGCTCCGCACTGGGCAAATGGTTGTGTATTTCTACGTTTTTATGGGTTATTTCGGGCGTTTTTTCGGGCAATCCACGCAATAGCACAATGCGTTTTTGGGGCAATGGTTCGTTTATTTGGGTTAAAATGAGCGTTTCCAGCAGGCTGCGCTGCGGCTCTGGTCCAGATAGTAAAACGAGTAAGTCTATCATTTTTTCGGGCATCGTTTCAGGTAGCTCAAACCGAGATAAATTACCCACAAACGCCACCTTGGTGCTGGCTCTTGCCCGAGCGAGGCTGCCCGCAAGCGGCATTTCGGGTGCATCGGGCAGCCATACCCGCCCAAACTTTTGTACCATGCCCGCCAACACCCGCTGCAAAACGCCCTCGCCCAAGCTACCCAAGCCCTCGGGCGCTTTGGGGCGTAGCTGGTGCGTAACCAGCACCGTAGGCAGTTTTTGGCTATGCAAACCATACCTATTGTCCGAAATTACACCCTCAATGTCCAGCGTTTTTATGAGCCTATCCAGCTCTTGGTGTTCGTCGGCGATGCCCCGCCGTATTTTGGGTAGCTGCCAAGCCATAGCGGCTACCATGTTGCCGTTTTTGGGGTAATGCACCTTGTATCCCGTAAAAATGTGGCTCTCCAAACGGGGGAACTCCGCCCGCAAAAGTGCCAAAACGCCCGCCTCGCCCGCCAAAACAGGCACTGCGCCCTGCGCCAAAAGTTCGTTTACAATAGGCACGCAGCGGCTGCCATGCCCCAAGCCCCAGTTCAGCGGAGCTACCAGTATGCGTGGGTTAGGCTGCATCTACTAATACAAAAAGCGACCCAAAAACCACGCAAAACGACACCCCAACCTGCGTACCCAGCGTACTATCCAGGCACATACTTATAAGCGTCATAGCCCAAAAAGCCCCGCCCAATGCGCTGTTTTTGGGTTTCAAGCCCAGTATTAAGCCCAATATGCAGCCCAAAAAGCCACACAAACCCACAACGCCAAACAAAATAAGGCACTCCAAAAACTGGTTGTGCGGCTTGTTGTAGGGCAAAAAGTAGCTGCTTTTTTTGCTAAAAAACGGCTTTGCCGCCGCCTCCATGTCGCCTGTGCCTACGCCCAGCATGGGGTTTTTGCCGAGTATTTGCGCATACACTTGGTAGTAAACCACCCGCATACCCATCGAAGAGTCTTTTATGCGCACGTTTTTAAACCCATTTTCGGCTTGTTTCAGCTCGGTGATTGCCTGCAAAAAAGGCTTTTTTAGTACCTTTACCTGCTCAAGTGCCAGCGCAACCACGCACAGCCCAGCCACCAACCCGAGCGTTAGTTTGGTGGTGTTTAGCTGCTTTTTAAACCGAATGTACGCCCACACAAGGCACATCACCCCAAAGCCCAGCTGCCCAATGCGCCCCTGCAAAACCAGCAGCCCAAGCAGCAACACGCCTGCAAAAACGGTATTTTTCGTAAAAAAAACCCTTTTATAGCATTGCTCCACGCATAAAAGCAGCGCAAAAGCCAAAAAAATGCTGGCTCTGGGGCGTTGCACAAACGGACTTGGTACGTCGGGTTTGGCATAGAGCCAAATCTCCCCCGAAAAATAGGTAAAAATAATCGCCGTACCAGCCACCACATTGCCCCAAATAAATACATCGAGCAAACTAAAATGTTTTTTGGGTAAGGTAGCAAAATAGCCCAAAAACAGCGGAATACTCACCAAATAATGCTTGCCATTGAGCTCTGCCAAACCCACGGCTGTATTTTGGGTGTAAACCATGCCGAGCAAGTACAGCAAAAAAATGCCGCCAAACCAGCGCAAAGCAAGATTTTTTTTGGCGTTTTGGAGCATAAAACTTGGGTTTTGAGCCGTTGCCAGCAGCCAACCAAGGGCAGCCAGCAGCTCGCCAGCGGTGCTGGATTGCTTGTAAATGGGTAAAAAAAACACAAATATAGCCAGCCCAAGGCTCACCAAATAATCGGGTTTGGGTAGTTGGGGCATGGCTACCGTGTAAAAAATGGCTTGCCTTGCAGTGCCTGCACCAGTGTAAATACCGCCAAAGCTGCGTAAAAAACACCTAAAACGACGGTGTATTTCACATCTTTTAGTACATAATAAGCAGCCAGCGGCAGCACCTGCAAGGCGTGCATACCTATAAAATGCGCTATGCGTGGGTCGCCAAACTTGGTACTCCAATTAAGTACGGGTATGCCCGCACCGCCGTCGGGTCCGCCGATGGTGTGCGTAAGCCGAGAACCCATAACGAAGCCCTCGAACGAAAAAATGACAAATATTATAATGCCCAACCGAATACCCCAAAGGTAATAGAGCGGCAAATCGGTGAAATTTTGCTTGAAAAAAAGCACGCCAATATACGCCGTATATGCCGCCACAAGGCTTGCAGCCGCCGCCATGCTGGTGTAAAGCGCAGCATACACGGGGCTGCTCACGTTATAGTGCGAGAGCTGACCACGTGCGGCTTGCAGGGCAATATATGCTATTTCGAAGCCAAGCAAAACCACCACCGACCAACCAAACAGCCGCACATTGAACTCGGGCAAATAGGCGCAATACCAAGCCATAGCCCACGCATAGCAAGTGGTAGAAAGCGCAAATTTAAAGGGCTTGTACCACGCATTGACCCCCAAAACTTGCTTGCTGGTAAAATACGTGAGGCTAAAAAAAACGATGGCTAAAACCAAGCAAACCAACCCAAAAAAGTAGAGGGTTTCGTTTCGGGATTTTAGGGTTTCGAAAAAATATTTCATGGCGTAAAAAAATGGCTAAGTTATTGCTAAACTAAAAAAACAAAATTAACGCATTTTTTATACACATCAAAATAATAATTTTGCTGTTTTTTGCGTATTTTTGTAACCAAATCTTTACTTTAAAAACCATACTTTGAAAAGAATTACAGATGCCCGCACCAAAGCGCAAGCCATAGTAAAAAATCCACCGCATTTCGAACGTGTGTTTTGGCGTTTCTTTTTGTATGCCATTGTGGGTTTTGTAGTGTTTTTTATGCTTATTTCGCTGGGTGTTTTCGGAAAAATGCCCTCGTTTGAGGAGTTAGAGAACCCCAGCAGCGCACTGGCTACGCAGGTTATTAGTTCCGATGGGCAGGTTTTGGGTAAGTATTATAGGCAAAATAGGTCGTATGTGAAGTACGAGGAAATTTCGCCCTACGTTATAAATGCGCTTATAGCCACGGAAGATGCTCGGTTTGAGCAGCACTCGGGCATAGATGGCAAGGCGATAGCCCGTGCGGTGCTGCTGTTTGGGCGGCGTGGCGGTGGCAGCACCATTACGCAGCAGCTCGCCCTCAATTTATTTGCGGAGCGTTCTACGTTTTTTGTGGTGCGTGTGTTCCAAAAACTAAAAGAATGGGTTATAGCCATAAAGCTCGAGCGGCGCTATACCAAGCAAGAAATAGTGGCTATGTACCTAAATACGGTTGGTTTTGGGCGCAATACCTTTGGCATTCAGTCGGCATCACGGGCTTATTTTAACACCACGCCCTCCAAGCTCAGTTTGCAGCAGGCAGCCATGCTGGTGGGTTTGCTCAAAGGCAATACGGTTTATTCGCCGATTCGAAACCCCGAGCTGGCACTAAATAGGCGCAATACCGTAATAAATAATATGGTGGAGATGGATTTTGTAACCCAAACGGTGGCGGACTCGGTAAAAAAACTCCCTATAAAACTCGACCTAAAACCCGAAACGCACATAGACGGATTGGCTACGCATTTTAGAGAAATACTGCGCATTGAGCTGGAAAAATGGTCGGAGACGCACCACAAACCCGACGGCAGCAAGTACGACATTTATAAAGATGGTTTGCGGGTATATACCACGCTCGATACACGTATGCAAACCTACGCCGAAGAGGCGGTAAACCAGCACATGAGGCGGTTGCAAGCCGATTTTTTTAGGCATTGGAAGGGAAAAGAGCCTTGGGGCGCAAACAAAGACATTATTTTTAAGGGATTGCGGGATACCGATTGGTACAAATGGCTGAAAGCGGAGGGCAAAACGCAGGCGGAAATTACCAAATTTTTGACGGATAAAAGAAAAATACGGGGACTTTTTACCTACAACAGGGGTAAAATAGATACGATAATGAGCATTACGGACTCGGTGAAATACGCCAAGATGTTTTTGCAAATTGGGTTTATGAGCATGGAACCCAACAGCGGCGAGGTGCGGGCTTGGGTGGGCGGCACGAACTTGGCTTTTAATCAGTTTGACCACGTAAATGTGAAGGCAAAACGCCAGGTTGGCTCTACTTTTAAGCCGATAGTGTATGCGGTAGCCATAAATAACGGCATTAGCCCCTGCCAATACATACCAAATTTGCCTGTGAGTTTTCCGAAATACGGCAATTGGACCCCAAAAAACTTTGATGGTCGGTATGGCGGTGGCTATACGATGTACTCGGGTTTGGCAAAATCGGTGAATACGATAGCGGCTTACCTCATGAAGCAAGTGGGACCGCAGGCGGTGGTGGAGCAATCGGCTCGCATGGGCATTACCACGCCAATTCCAGCGTATCCGTCCATTTGTTTGGGTTCTATTGATATTTCGCTGTACGAAATGGTGGGTGCGTACTCTACTTTTGCCAACAAGGGCATTTGGGTAGAGCCCATTTATTTGAAAAGGATAGAGGATAAATACGGCAATGTGATAGAGGATTTTGCGCCCAAAACCCGTGAGGCGATGAGCGAAGAAAATGCGTATATTATGGTGCAGCTGATGAAAGGCGTGATAGCCCGAGGCACTGGGTCGCCGATAAAATCGGTGGCGAACGGCGCAATAGATGCGCCGCTGGCGGGCAAAACGGGTACAACCAACGACAACTCCGATGGTTGGTTTATTTGCTATTCGCCCGAGCTTACTACGGGCTGCTGGGTGGGCGGCGAGGAGCGTGCCATTGCTTTTCGAGATAAGTTTTCGGGTACGGGCGGACACATGGCGCTGCCAGCCGTGGGTTTGTACCTAAATAAAGTGTATGCCGACAAAAAAATTGGGCTGAAAAAAACCGAGTTCGACCCGCCCGAACACGCACCAAAAGGTTTGGGTTGTGGCGGTGGCGGGGGCGGCGGAGGTAGCGGCGGAGGCGAAGCCGAGCCAACCAATGCAGGGGAGCTTTTTTAAGATATTTTAAGGTCTTTTAAAAAAAGGCGAGCGCAAAGCGCTCGCCTTTTTTTGTGCAATGCCCAAATTTTTGTGTTGGCTTGGGTTTAAATTCTTGCATTGGCTTGGTTGCCTAATTGGTTTTGGCTAATCGGTTGGTTGCCATAGCTCCACTTTGTTGCCTTCTGCGTCGAGTATGTGTACAAACTTGCCGTAGGCAAAGGTTTCTATGTCGTCCAAAATGGTTACGCCGTTGGTTTTCAGTTCTTCTACGAGTGCCACCAGGTTTTCCACCCTATAATTTACCATAAAATCTTGTGCTGTGGGGGCAAAGTACGTCGTTTTTTCGTCAAACGGAGTCCATTGCGTTTGCGCCTTTTTGGTGCTGTCGGCAGCTTCATACCACTCAAAAGTTGCGCCGTAGGGGTTGGTATCCAGCCCAAGGTTGTTTTTGTACCATTCCGTCATTTTCTTTGGGTCTTTGCACTTAAAAAAAATGCCGCCGATGCCCGTTACTTTTTTCATTTTGTGTTTTTTAAGGTTCGTAAAATGCAAATGTACGATACTTGCGCTGTTTTTATTTTTCAATTATTGCCCAATGCCCCGTTTTGTCGCTACCGATGCGTGCTATGATGCCCTGGGCTTTTAGTGCCTTTATTTTTCGTTTGGCGGTGCTTACACTTATATTTAACCGCTCGCTTATTTCAACCGTTTTAATTTCATTATTCTGTTTTATCAAACCAAATACAGTGTCATTTACAGTGTCAATTTGTGCTTTTACAGTGTCAATTTGTCTTTTTACAGGCTCATTTACAGTGTCAGAAAAATGAATGTGTATTTCACGGTTTTTTAAAATATGGTTTTTGCCAAGCAACAGGTTTTCAAAAAAACGAAGTAAAAATTCGTTGGTGGCGTGAATGTTTTTGGTTTGGTTGTTATAAATAGCTCTTACCAGCGCATTGCGAAAGTACCACGAATGCTGCTCAAATAGTTCGTTATTTACCTTAAACCCAAATGCACGCAAGTATTTTATCAGAAAAATGGCGGTTACTCGGGTATTCCCCTCGCCAAACACGTGAATTTGCCACAAGTAAGTAATAAATTGAACGATATGCTCTATCGTTTCTTGCTGGCTTAGTCCTTTATAGCTAAACTTTTTTTCTTGCGCAAAATCGTACTCCAACGTGGCTTTTAAACTTTCGGCACTGCCATACAAAACCGTTTCGCCATCGAGTACCCATTCTTGCTTAATGATGTTGTACTCACGGATTTTGCCCGCAAATTTGTAAACGCCCTGAAACAACCTGCGGTGGAGCGCAAGGTACTCGGCTGGCGAAAATGTAAAGGTTTGCTCGCCCAAAATTTCGGTAATTCGTGCTGAAACCTTGTCGGCTTCTTCGGTGCGGTCGTCGGCGGTTTTGGGCGGGTGCTGCTTGTAGTAGCCATCTATGCGCCGTTTTACCTCCTCAATCGTAATTTCGCCCTCAATGTTTTGTTTGGCGGTGGCAATCAAATAGTCAGACGGTTTCAATCCGTCCACTTGTTGCAAGCCGATTGCCGTTTTCCAAACCTTCGCTTTTTCCGATTTGTTTGGTTCGCCCTGCCTTATATATTCATCAAAATTCCGCATTGGCTATTTTTTATTGTGCTAAAAGGGCTGGTTTGTAAGTATAATTTAATGTTGTCCCAATTTTTCTAAAAGCCTTGCGTTAGCTCAAACAATTATTCATAGTCAAATTAACATCTTTATCAGAAACGCTAGCCCCAAACTCAATCTTTGTCGAACCCATCTACTTCCTTGGCAAAATTAATATCCTTGGCAGAAACGCCACCCAAATCGTGTGTGGTAAGCATGATGGTTACTTTGTTATATACCCCCGACCAGTTGGGGTGGTGGTCTGCTTTTTCGGCTAATACAGCTATTTTAGCCAAAAAACCAAAGGCACTAATGTGGTTTTTGAACACAAATTTCTTTTCTATCGCATCGCCCACAGCGTGCCAGTTATCCAATAATTTCAAACTTGCATCAATTTCGTCTTGGGTTAATTTTTTCATTTTTTGTTTTATTTATAAATTATTTGTGCCTAAACCAGCAATTCGTATTTTGCGCATCGTATTTTTTAAATGCGGTATTTATAGGCGCTCCGTGCATTATTTTATCCCCAAATTTTGTTCTGGCTACATAATTAAACACGCCCATATCCAAGGTGTAAGCCGTGGTATTATTATAAGAATATGCCTCGTGCAACTGCACAATATGGTTCAGTAGCGCCTGCATAACCGTAATATTTCCGCCAACAATGCCGCAATTTAAGAGGGTTTTGTGCTTGTTTTCTTCTTCAAAAACACTAAAATTTGCTATTGAGTTTCTAAGGTGTTCGCAGTGGTTTTTCATCCAAATATTATCCAAAATTTCGGGTTCATCGCCACAAAACAAAACGTCGTTGTTATCCAAAAAAAGTTGCTTGTCAAAAGGATTTTGTATTACCTCCACATCGGAAATGTCGGTTATAAAAAGGTTGTCAATCCGAAGTTTGGTTTGTTCCAAAAACTGCTTGTAAACAAAATAGCGATAAATATTTGGGTTTAATTTTCCGTCGTAAGTTACGTTTACAAACTGAATGTACTCGTTGCTGTATTTTTTTATTATTTCCCCAGAAAAAGTATTGTGAAAAACAATGGCTTTTTGTTTCATTTTCAGCACCGAGCTATACCATTGCTCCACAACGCTAAAATCATTGGTTTTTAACAATTCATTTCTATTTACATCAAAAACCCCCGTAAACAATGAGGCAAAAATATAATTATTCGGCGTAATATTTGCCATTACAATGCGCCCGAAAGTTTCAGTTTGGCGGTAATGCTGTTGAGGTGGTTGCGGTAATAAATGTAGGTGCGTGTATCTAACTTTGATACCTTATAAATTTTGGAGGCTGCCTCAAAAAAAGCACTGTCAGCCGCATATTTATTTTCAAAAAAGATGGTTTTAAATATTTCTATTTTGCCAAAAAGTGTAGCAAACAAAATGCAGTCGTCCACGTGAATATTTTGGCTGTTGTTGTACTTATCTGGTACATAATAATCTTCTACGCCCGCCACAATTGTTTCGGTTTGGGTAGCTATCAAGTCATTGGTTTCCATTGCTTTGAGGCAGGTAGATAAGTGATTTGGTTTGTACTCATCGTCCGAATCTATGATGCTAATGTAGGCACTGTTGCATAGCTGAATGGCACGGTTGATGCTGTAAGATTGACCCCTGTTTTTGTGCCTGAAATAGCTAATTTTATCGTCAAAATTACTGGCATACGCCAATATTTTTTTGCTATCAGAAACATTGTTTCCATCGTCAATAATTATTAATTCAAAGTTCTGATAATCTTGGTTTAAAACAGAATCTATGGCTCTTTTCACCATTTGGTATGGTGTGTTGTAAGTTGCCATCAGTACGTTTATATTCGTTGAATTTTGTAGTTGCGTCATCTGTTTTTAATTGGAAATCCAATGTTTTAAACTGTATTTTTTATTTTAAAGTTGCAAAGTTCGTTGCTTTATTGCCAAATCCCAAATAGTTGTTAATTATATAATGTTTGCTTTTTAATTCATTAAACTGATTGAATTACGTTTGTTTTTGTAGTTATATTTTTTATTATACAATTTTCAAAATACAATTACACAGTGGTTAATATTAGTCGGTTAGTAACCAATTGGTTATGCCTAAATTTAGCACAAAATTTTGTTGGCATTACTACTGTTTAACAATGTACCGTCCACGCCGTGGGCAATACCAGATTGTAAGCTGGTATTGCGCCTGCCATCAAATTAATATGGGGTTTTATCACTTACTTTTACTTCGAAAATACCAATAAAGGCACTTTGGTTGTATAGGTTAGTTCTGCCGACTTACTGGGTAAGAACATACTTTCGAAAAAACTTTTTTCTCTCTTTGTAAACATTACCAACAACTTAGGTTTTGATTTTTCAATGTAATTTGTAATTTTGTTTACAAGTGAAAGTTCAAGGTTGTTTTTTTCAATATTTAGTTTAATATTTTCAAATTCTTTTGTGTTGAATAATTCTTTATTTTTTTCAAATTGCTTTTTGTCGGCAATAATTGACGAATAATGCAAAACCTTTACTTCCAAAGAAAGCTCTTTTGAAAGATTGGATACTTTTGTCAATTCTTTTTTGAGGTTTTCAAAATCCGACAAATAAGTAATACTTTTAAATGGTTTGGTTCTATAATGGCTCGGTATAACCATTACAGGAGTTTCAGAATTATTGACTATATAAGAGGTATGTGTACCCATAACTTTTCTTAGCATTCCAGCACCTTGAGTAGCCATGCATATAAAGTCTATTTTGTTTTTATCTGCAAATGTTATTATGTCTTTTTCGATGGAAATACAATCCTCAACAACAAATTTTATATTAGTGAATTTATCTTTGTCTTTGCCAAGAGTAGCATGGACAAACCTTTTTAGCTCTGAGCAAAGACGTTCTATTTCGTCACCTCTATACTGGTCAAAAAACACGTCATTCCACTTCGTTGGTTTCAAAATACGGATGCCATGGTAGAAAATAACTTCTATATTTTTAGCTTGTTTTGCAAGCGTTTGAGCAAATCTAATTGCTCCTTTTGAATTTGCCGAAAAATCGGTAGTTACCAGTAGTTTCATTTTTTGATATGTTTAATTGATATTCCTTGAATTTTGTAGTTGCGTCATCTGTTTTTAATTGGAATTCTAATGTTTTAAACTGTATTTTTTATTTTAAAGTTGCAAAGGTCGTTGCTTTATTGCCAAATCCGAAACAGTTATCAATTATATAATTTTTGCTTAACCTGCAAATCTTTTAACTTTTATTTCTACCTCCCGTACTCCCCCTGAAAAACCGTGAGCTTGGCATCTATAAACTGTTGTGCCTCGTGGAGCAGCAGCAAGCCGTCGGGGTTGGTGAGCGGTGCGCCGTAGGCTATTTTTATGTAGGTTTGCGGCTTGCTAAACGACTTTAAAAAGTGCGGCACAAACGTATCGCTCCCCACCCAGGCATCGCTCAGGGTTTTGTATTCTATGGCAAGCGGCACAATGGCAAACCCGTTTTCGGCTGCCACATCAAATATCCCCCGCCGAAACGGCAGCGTTTGCGCTTGGTCGCTGGTAGTACCCTCGGGGCAAACCACCACGCTATAACCCTTGTTCAGGGCTTGGGTAGCCAGCGCACGGGCTTGGCTGCGGCTGTCTTTGGCGGCTCTGTCCACAAATATAATGCCCGAAAGCCTTGCGCCCCAGCCAATTACGGGCCAGCTCGCCACCTCCTGTTTGCCTATGGGCATCGCCAGCACATTTTTTAGAACCAGTATGGCATCTAAGTAGCTGCGGTGGTTGCTCACCACAATGCAGGGCAGGGCGGGCGCAGCGCCCGTTTGCGTAATTTTTACGCCCAAAAACCAAAGAACAATCCGCACATACACCCGCCTTAGTTTGAGTATATGCCCCATATTGGAGCTAAAAATGCGCACAAACACCAAAAAAAACATGGTTGTGAGCGTAAATACAAAAAAAGCAATAAATCGTAAAATGCCAAGCATGCCGGCGTTGTTTAGTTGGTTATAGTTATGAAAACGAAGGTTTTATGCAACAAAAAAGTGCTTGACATAACCAAGCACTTTTTATGTTTTCAAATCGGCTTATTGCTTTTTTTCCCTACGATTTTTCATCTCCATGCTTTTTTCGTTTTGCCCAAGCCTAAAATAAAGCTGCTGCAACGAGTAAAGCGTGTTGTCGTCGTTGGGGCTAAGTTCGAGGGCTTTTTCCAACACGGGGCGAGCCTCTTCAAACTTGGCTTTGTAGCCTTTTTCGGCTGCATCAAACTTCGCCGATTGGTTCAGCGGAATTTTGTTGGCTACATTCACCATTTCTGCCGCTTGGTTAAAGTACATTGCGCCCAAGTTATAATAGGCATCAAAGTATTTTGGGTTTTTTTCAATGGCAGATTTATACGCTTTTTCGGCTTCGGGGTAGCGTTTTAGGTTGTCCAGTGCCGCACCTTGCGCAAACGAAATACTCGCATTCGTAGGGTCCAGCTCGCCAGCACGGCTTAGTTTGTCCAATGCGCCTTTTTGGTCGCCCCTTGCCAAATAAATATTCAGTTGCTCTATCACCAAGCTCACATTGCCCGGGAACTGCGCAATGCCAGCGTCCAGCACCGCTATGGCAGCCGTGGTATCTTTTTCGGCTTTGGCTATGTCCGACAGCGATTGGTAAATATTCACCTTTTTGTAGCCGTTGTCCAGCAGTTGGGTATAATACTTTTTGGCACTCGCATTGTCCTTGCCTTGGTACGCCGAAAGTGCGGCATTAAACACCACATTTGTATCTTTTTGCATGGCTGGCGAAAACTCCATCAGCTCCGCAAAACTCTGGGTAGCCGCCTTAAAATCCTTGGCTTGGTACGCCGCCACGCCTTGGTTGTACAGTTGCCCCTCCAGCACGGCGTTTTGCACCGTAATTTCGTTGGTCATTTTGTTCTTGCTATCCAGCTCCTTACATTTTTTTAGGCTCTCTACCGCCACCGATAAAGGGTTGGTAGCCAGGTTCTTAAACTTTTCGTTTTTCGAAATCTCTTGGTAAACCATCGCTCTATACAGCCAAGTTTTGCCCATCGTAGCCGACTCAGGGTTGGCGGCAGCCAGGTCTATGGCTTCTTTTGCTTTGTCCAGCTCGCCCGAGCGCAGGTAGTTCCAGGTAGAAGTTACTTTGTTTTTTTGGGCAAAAGCAGCGCTGCCACACAAAAGTAAAATAGCCACAAGTTTAAATTTGTTCATTGGGTACAATTTTTTGGTTTGATGTTTATGAAATGGTTTTGGTATTGTAGGTATAAAAATCCGTTGTAAAAACAAAGCGCATTGAGCCAAAAGGAGCGCAAAACCGCCATTTGTACAAAAAATTTTATGCAAATGTAATGCCTAAATGCGTAAAACGAAAAAAAAATTTGTAAAGTATCCACAAAAGTAATACCTTTGTGCCTCAAAATAAATAAACGACCGAATATGTATTTGTACGCAGAAAAGAAAAAAGAAATTTTTGCCCAATATGGTGGAGACGAAAAAAACACTGGCTTATCAGAGAGCCAAATAGCACTTTTTAGCTATAGGATTAGTAGCCTTACCGAAATTTTGAAAAGAAACAGGAAAGATTTTGCTACCCAAACCGCCCTTACCAAAATGGTAGGCAAGCGCAGGAGTTTGCTTAACTACCTAAAAAACAAAGACATAGCACGCTACCGTGCCATCATACAGGCATTAGAGCTACGTAGGTAGTGATACTTATACCCAAGTCATACGGGCGATTGTAGTTTTACACAGTCGCCTTTTTGTCTATACTTATATTTAATAAAAAACAAACAACCAATACATTTAGGCAAGCCCAAAGCTGAATCTTGCCTTTTTTTTAAGTAAAATGAATCCAATTACACAAACAATTACGATGCCCGATGGTACAAAAATTACCATAGAAACGGGAAAAATTGCCAAACAAGCCAATGGCTCGGTGGTAGTAAGGCAGGGCGACTGCATGATTTTGGCTACGGTATGCTCTAACAAAGATGCCAAAGAAAACGTAGATTTTTTGCCGCTTTCGGTGGACTATCAAGAAAAATTTGCGGCAAATGGCAAAATACCTGGTAGTTTCCAGCGTAGAGAAGGTCGTTTGTCGGATTACGAAACGCTCATCTGCCGTATTGTGGATAGAGCCTTGCGCCCACTTTTTCCGTCGGATTACCACGCCGATACCCAAGTAATGATTTCGCTTATATCGGCAGATGAAACGATTATGCCCGATTCTTTGGCGGCTTTGGCGGCTTCGGCAGCCATTGCGGTGTCGGATATACCGTTCAACGGACCGATTTCGGAGGTGCGTGTGGCTCGTATAAACGGCGTTTTTAAAATAAACCCAACCATACAAGAGCTGGAAATAGCCGACTTGGATATATTGCTGGCTGCCACCCACAAAGACATTGTGATGGTAGAGGGCGAAGCCAATGAGTGCCAAGAAGGCGATTTGGTAGAAGCCATAAAACTTGGGCATGAAGCCATTCGCCTACAAATAGCGGCGCAAGTAGCCCTTGCCGCCCAACTAAATATAACCAAACGCAGCTACAACCACGAAACGCACGACGAGGTTTTGCGTGAAGAAATGACTGCATTTTGCTTTGCGCCGTGTAAGGAGGTTTCTCGTTCGGGCAAAGGAAAAAAAGAGCGCAGCGAGGCATTTAAGGTAGTTTTAGCCGATTTTTTGGCTACAAAAACCGAGGAGGAGCAAGCGGCTTTAAACGCATTTTTGGTAAAAACTTACTTTCACGACGTGGAAAAACAAGCCATGCGCTCGGTGATACTGGACGAAGGTAAACGCTTGGACGGCAGAAAAACCACCGAAGTGCGTGCCATTGCGTGTGAGGTGAACTATTTGCCTACGCCGCACGGCTCTGCGCTGTTTACACGGGGCGAAACGCAAAGCCTTACTACGGTAACTTTGGGTTCTAAACTGAACCAACAACTGATAGACGGTGCGATGTTTGGGTTTGATAGCAACTTGATGCTGCACTATAATTTCCCTGGTTTTAGTACTGGCGAAGTGCGCCCGAATAGGGGCGTGGGCAGGCGTGAGGTGGGGCATGGTAATTTGGCGCTGCGTGCGCTGAAAAAAGTGCTGCCGAATAATTTTGAAAACCCTTATACGCTGCGCATTGTATCGGATATTTTGGAGAGCAACGGCTCTTCGTCTATGGCTACGGTGTGCGCAGGCTCGCTGGCGCTGATGGACGCTGGTATAAAAATTAAAAGCGGCGTTTCGGGCATTGCCATGGGGCTGATAACCGACGGCGGCAAGTTTGCGGTACTGTCCGATATTTTGGGCGACGAAGACCACTTGGGCGATATGGACTTTAAAGTGGCTGGTACTAAGCAAGGCATTACAGCCGTGCAAATGGATATAAAAATAGATGGTTTGCCCTACGAAGTGCTGGTACAAGCCTTGGAGCAAGCAAAAGATGGCAGGTTGCACATACTTGGCATCATGAACGAAGAGATGGAGGCGGCACGTGCCAACAACAAACCAAATGCGCCACGCATTGTGAAGTTTGAGGTAGAGCGCGAGTTTATAGGCGCAATAATAGGTACAGGCGGCAAGGTAATACAAGAAATACAGCGTGAAAGCGGCGCAACCGTGAGCATAGAAGAGGTAGGAACTGTGGGGATTGTGGAGATTTTTGCACAAAACGAAAAAAGCCTACTGGACGCACAAAGCCGCATAGACAACATAATAGCCAAGCCAGAAGTGGGCGCAATATACGAGGGTACTGTAAAAACCATGATGCCGTTTGGTGCGTTTGTGGAGTTTATGCCTGGTAAAGATGCGTTGCTGCACGTATCGGAAATGAGCTGGAACCGTGTAGAAAACCCCGAAGATGTGGTGAAAGAAGGCGACAAAATAACGGTGAAACTGGTGGGCATAGACCAAAAAACTGGTAAGCTGCGCCTAAGCCTAAAAGAACTTCAACCGAAGCCCGAGGGCTATGTGGAGCGTCCGCCACGTGAGCCTCGCCCAGATGGCGACCGCAGAGACGACCGCCGAGGTGGCGGCAATGACCGCAGACCGTTTAATAGGGAGCGGTAGATTGGAGGGGTTTTAAAGACCTGAAATAATATTATCAATCGAGAAAAGCGTTCCAAACCCGATAGGGTTTGGAACGCTTTTTTTTGTGATGTTTAATTTTTTTGCGCTGGGGCAAAGCCAAAACGATTTAGCACAGATAAAATAAAAACGTATCTTTGCGTGGCACAAACGGTATATAAAATGGCGAAACATAAGACCCTCGGGCAGGTTTTTACACCAACTTGGATAGTAAACGAAATCTTAGATTTGGTTGGTTACCATGGTGAAAATATTTTAGACAAATATATTTTAGAACCTTCGAGCGGTGATGGCATTTTTCTCACCGAAATCGTGGGTAGGTATATCGATGTTTGCCTAAAACAAAAAATTAATAGCGATGAAATTGTAGAGCGGTTAGAAAAATACATTTATGGCGTAGAGTTAGACAAAGTCGAGTTTGACAAATCCATAGAAAACCTAAACCGCTTCGTGGAAAAAAAACTTTCGGTTGGCAAAAAAATTGAGTGGAAAATTTACAACCAAAACACCTTAGATTTTTTCAAAAACCACCCGAATTTTTTTGATTTTGTGGTAGGCAATCCGCCTTATATCAGAATCCATAACCTCGATGCCAGCACTCGTGAGGTATTAAAACAAAATTTTATGTTTTCGGCAGGAACGATAGATATTTACTTGTCGTTTTTTGAAATGGGCTTTAAAATGCTGAATAAAAATGGGTTTTTGGGCTATATTACGCCAAATAGTTACCTCCACAACGCTTCGTACAATCTGTTTAGAGCCTACTTGAAACACGAAAAAGTGGTAAAAACTCTCATAGATTTTAAAGCCAACAAGGTTTTTAAAGGATTTTCTACTTACACAGCCATAACGATAATAAACAAAAATTACACTGAAAATCATTTTGAGTACAAAGAACTCATAAACGACAAAATTGAGTTTGTAAACCGCATAAATTTTGATGGTTTAAGCACAGAGGATTGGTCGTTTTCAAACACTATGGACGAAGATTTTTTGAAAAACTTGGAAAAAGATAAAAACTGTGCAATCAAAGATTTTTTTGATGTGCAGTATGGCTTTGCTACTTTGAGGGACAAAATATTTATTGCAAAAACCAAAAAACACAACGATGAACTGGTTGTGTTCAATGATTCGTTGGTGGAAAAAAGTATATTGAAAACCGTGGTGAAAGGCTCTCGGTTTAAAGGTAAAATTAATGAAAACGACCAAATACTGTTTCCTTACGAGTTCGAAAACAACCGTTATAAGGTAATAACCGAAGAAAAACTGCAAAAATGCTACCCAAGTGCGTATAGTTATTTGCTCAAAAACAAGGAAGAACTGCAGGCAAGAGACCTTGATAAGGGCGCAATGTGGTACGAATTTGGTAGAAGCCAGGGCGTGCAGAGCATTCACAACGAAAAAATTATTTTAAGCACATTGGTCAATGGGCAAATAAATTTTTACAAAGTTCCGAAAGAGGTAATGATGTATTCTGGTTTGTTTATCATCAAAAACAAAGAATTTTCGGAGTGGGATTTGATAGAAAATACCCTAAAATCCGACGAATTTTATAAATACATCAGGCTCACGGGCAAAGATTTTTCGGGTGGCTATAAATCCATCACTTCAAAGCAAATCAAAGAATTTAAAATAAAGGCGTATAATCCTCAATCACTTTTTTAAAATTAAAAACATGACAAATAATATAGAATTTCTGAAGTGCATAGAACTTTCCTTTAGAAAATTTTTGGAAACGCACCCAAGAAGTAACCAAAAACTTAAAATACTTCATGGTCAAATTGCATCTGATTTAAGTGCCATTTTAGGGCAAGATTACTTAATAAGTTCATTAGGATTTGAAAAAGGAAAAGAGGCTAAAATTCAAGGTAGATATATTGATAAAAACGTGGACATAACAATTTTTAGAGATAAGACTGCAATTGCGGGTATTGGAGTTAAATTTGTGATGCAGAACTATTCTCAAAATTCAAATAACTATTTTGAGAATATGTTGGGAGAAACTGCCAATATTAGAAGTTGTAGGATCCCGTATTTTCAAATATTTATTATTCCTGACAAAATACCGCATTACAACGATAAGAAAATTATAACAAAATGGGAAACATTTTCCGCTCACAACTCGCACAAATATTTAGTTTTATCAAGAGACAATATTGATACCTTCGTACATACGCCAACAAAAACACTGCTTTATGTTATAAAACTACCTGATATTGATACTCAAATAGCTAATAAAGCTGAATATGACTCATATTATACAAATTTACAAAACTTGACAGTGGAAAATACAAATACCGACTACGGTATTTTTGATAGTTCTGTAATTTTTAATGATTATCAAATGTTTATGACCAAAATCACTCATTTTATAAAGTCAATTTAAATCCGTAAATTTGCCATCAATCTAAAAAACGGTTATTCAATATTAGACATTCGCTCACCAAAAGACATTATAAACAAATGAAAACCAATCAACAAACGGAAGAAAAAGAATTTGATACTGTAAAGTTTTTTCGTGCCGTAAAAGAAAAAATTGCAAACGATACCCAAGGAATGACTTTTTTGGAGTTTAAGCAGCACATAAGCAACAGAAAACTAAAAACTTCGAGGTAGCAGCCTCCACGCCGTCATTTGTTCAAACCCGCTAAGTTAAAAACGTTCTGTTTAAATCCCCCATGAAAACCCACACCCTTTTGGCTTACTTTTGGCTCTTGGCATCAGCCGTGGTGCTTTTTACGCTCGCTGTGCTAAACAAAGAAACCGGCGGCGACAGCACCGAGCATTTTTTCCATTGCAAATGGGCTTTTGCGCACCCAAAACTGTTTTTGAGCCACTGGGGCAAGCCGCTATACATACTGCTCGGCGCACTGCCCGCCCAGCTCGGCATCGTAGCTTTGCGCATTTTCAACTGCACCGCCGCCCTCGCCACCGCCGCACTGGCATACCGCTACTGCCTGCATTTGCGCCTAAAAAACGCTTGGTTTGCCATACCCGTCATCATTTTTTGCAACATTTATTTTTACTACACGCCCACAGGCAACACCGAAACATTTTTCGGCTTCGGGCTAATGCTCGCCGCCTACCTTTTGCTTAAAAAACACTGGCACGCCGCCGCCATTTTAGCCTCCTTTTTGCCCTACGCACGCTCCGAAGCCTTCTTTTTATTGCCGCTATTCGCCCTCGTGCTTATACAAGCCAAAAAATACAAAATACTACCGTGGCTCGGCTTGGGCTACGTGGTTTACGGCGCAATCGGCTATTGGTTTTTGGGCGATTTCAACTGGGTTTTTACCCAAAACCCATACAAAAACGCCGTAGGCTATGGCAGCGGTAGCTGGCATCACTTCCTTACCAACGCCCCAAAAACCTACGGCATACTCACCACCATTTTGTTCATTTTTGGCGTAATATACGCCCTTTTCAACCTAAAAAAACCATACTACGCCCAGTGCCTAACCCTGATGGCGGGCAGCTTTTTCGCCTATTTATTCATACACAGTTTTTTTTGGTACAAAGGCATCTACGGCTCCTTAGGCTTAGACCGAGTAATGGTAGCCGTAGTGCCGTGCATGGGCATTATGGCGGTTGTGGGCGTGCAGGCATTCAATATTTTCAACGCAAAATGGGTGCAAATGCCGCTCATGCTGGCACTACTTTTTTTGGTGGTAAAAGACCCTTTTCACCAGTACAATTTCCCGTTGCAATACGGCGAAGAAGAAAAATTTGCCGCCTTTGCCAGCAATTATTTGGTACAAAATAAGTTAGATAATCAAAAAATTTATTATGGCAATGCCATCATACCGCTGCTGCTAAACAAAGATGTGTATAGCGAACAAAGCTGCCAAGCAATGTGGGCGCTCTATGGGCAAAACCACAAAATACCCAGCCACGCCATCGCCGTTTGGGATAGCCACTACTGCCGTGTAGATGCGGGTGTGCCGCTAAAAATGTTGCAAAACGACCCCAATTGGGTAGCCAAACAAAATATTTTGCCCAAGCAACCATTTTTAATCATAGGCGATGTGCCGTTTGAAATAAGGATTTTTGAGTACCGCAAATAATTTTTTGGGGCAAAAACCCACATTTAATTGCCACCAAAAAAAAATTAGTCGTATCTTTGCACCGCATTTGGCTCCATAGTTCAACGGATAGAATAGAAGTTTCCTAAACTTTAGATATGGGTTCGATTCCCCTTGGAGCTACTAATTTTTACCTTTTCCAGCCCTGCGCCAAAAGCTCGTGCGCCGTATTGTCTCTGGTAACCAGCATTTTACCCTCGTGCGCCTCTGTTGTATAGCCTATTATCGTAATGTCGGGGTGGTTCTTTATTTTTTCGTAATGCGCCTGCTCCACCACAAAAAGCAGTTCATAATCTTCGCCGCCGTTTAGGGCGCACATCGTTACATCTAAGTTAAAAAGCTGCGCCGTGGCTATGGTTTGCGGGTCGAGCGGTATTTTTTCCTCATAAATTTTGCAGCCTATGTCCGATGCCACGCAAATATGCTGAATATCGGAGGCTATGCCATCAGAAATATCGATGATTGCGGTGGGCAAAAAGCCATTTTGCTCAAAAATTCCCTTAAAATCCGTGCGTGCCTCGGGGCGTAGTTGCCGTTGCAAAATATAATTGTTGCCCTCCAAATCGGGCTGAATTTCGGCATTTTGGGTAAAAACCCTTTTTTCACGCTCCAAAAGCATCAAGCCCAAATATGCGCCACCCAAATCGCCCGATACGCAAATCAGTTGGTTGGGTGCGGCACCGTGGCGGTGCGTGCGTTCGGTTTTTGTGGCTTTGCCTATGGCGGTTATGCTCACCGTAAGCATTTTTGCAGCCGTGGTATCGCCGCCCACAATGTCGGTTTGGTAGTTTTGGGCGGCGAGTTTTATGCCCTCAAAAAGCTCGGCGGTAGCCTCCACCGTAAAGCGGGCGGGCAGCCCCAGGTTCACCAAAAGCTGCGTGGGCGTGGCGTTGGCGGCGCAAAGGTCGGAAATGGTAGCCACCGCCAGCTTGTAGCCCAAGTGTTTTAGTGGCGTGTAAGATAGGTCGAAGTGTACGCCCTCGCAAAAAAGCTCGGAGCTAAGTACCACAAGCTCGTCGGTGGCGGGCTGCAACACGGCGCAATCTTCGCCCACGCCCACCAAAGTGCTGGGCTGCTGCGTGGGCAGGTCTTGGGTTAGTTTTTTTACAAGAGCAAATTCGCCCAAGGAAGCAATTTCGGTTAGTTGGCTCATTTTTTTATGGCAATTTTAGCACAAAATTAAGGCATAATATGTTTTTAGAACGAAATATTTCTGTATTTTTGTTCACACAACTCTATTTCCAAAAAAATGCAGCAAAACTCCGATATTTCCCACAAAATTGCAGACATGGCGGACGGCGACCGCCCCCGAGAAAAGTTTTTGCAGCGGGGCAAAGATGCCCTTTCTGATGCCGAGCTGCTGGCTATTTTGCTTGCTACGGGCTACAAAAATGTGTCGGCGGTGGACTTGGCAAAGCAAATTTTGCGGGGCGCAAACAACGATTTGTTTTTATTGAGCAGGCTCACCATCAAGGAGCTAACCAACGTAAAGGGCATCGGCGAAGCCAAGGCGCTGACCATTGCAGCCGCTTTGGAGCTGGGTAGGCGACGCAAAAACAATGAGGTGGTGGAAAAACCAAAAATCACGAACAGTAAACAAATTTATGAGCTGTACAAAGGCAGTTTTCAGGATTTGCCCCACGAAGAATTTCGCATTTTGCTCCTCAACCAAGCCAACAAAGTAATTGGTTGTGAGCTAATTAGCCGTGGCGGCATGGCTGGCACGGTGGTAGATGTGCGCATTGTGTTCAAAATTGCGCTCGAGCGCAGTGCCGTAAGCATTGTACTGATGCACAACCACCCTTCGGGCAGTTTGCAGCCCAGCACCCAAGATTTGGACATTACCCAAAAACTAAAACAAGGTGGCTCGCTACTTAACATTACTGTAGTGGACCACCTTATTTTTTCTGATGAGGGCTACACCAGCCTCTTAGACGAGGGCAAAATGTAGGTATTTGGGTTTTATTAAGGCGTTGTTTTAACGATGTTTTGCCTCACCAATCCCTTTTTGGTATAAATTTGTAGGGTGTAAATGCCCTGCGGCAACTGGCTGGTATTTAGGCTATAACTGGTTCGTTTTGCGTTTATTTTTTCGGTTAGCAGTTCTTGCCCCAAGGCATTGGTTACAGAAATGGATAGTAGCTCTATTTCTTGCGAAAAGTCGATGTTTACCACGTTTTGCATCGGGTTTGGATATACTTTTAGCTGTGTAAATGCGCTTGCGCTGGTGCTGCTGCTCGGTAGCTGCCTTGCGCCATTGCTATAAACTACTGCAAATTTTCCGTATTGTATCACCGTTGTTTCGTTGCCTGTTCCCGTTATTTTGGTGGCATCTACGCTTTTTTGGGCAATGTCGGTGTTGGTGGCGGAGTTGTTTTTTGTGTAGAGTACGGCGTTGTCCAGTCGGTTGTAGGTTGGGTAGCCCACGGTGTTGTTTTGGGCGATGGTTTGGGCGGCGTTGGTTTCTATATTCACCCCAATAATGGCGTAGGTGGTGGCTGCGCTGCTTTGGTCTATGTAATCGAAGGCTAAGATGTAGGGCGAGTTTTTAGAAAAACTGGGGTCGCCTATGCTCACGCCGTCGGGCAATGCGCCAAAAAGGGAGGTTATTTGTCCGCTGTTGAATGTGTTGGTGGTGTTGTTCCACACACGCATAAAATTCACGTCCCAATAGCTTCGGGTTGTGCCAGCTTGCCCCTGAATTTCGTTGTAGCAATCGTATATGAGGTATTCGCCCGTGTAGTCCCAGTCCAGCACGTCGGCGGAGATGGCGGTGCCGCTGTTTACGCCCTGCGAGTAGGTGGGGCTGTACAGCATAAACCGCTGTGCCGTGCCTGCGCTCAGGTTGAATACATATATGGAGGTGTCGCTTGGGTTGGTGGTGGCGGCTATTTTGTTGCCGTCTTTGGATATGGCTACGCTGTTCCACACGGGTTGGCTCTGTATTATTTGCTCGTTTGGTGTGGTGGTATTTAGGTTTATGAGGCGCATTTTTTTGCTACTATCTATAAATACTGCTTTTGCGCCGTTGTCGGTGGCGCTGGGCTTGCTGGCTGGGTTGGTGGTGGATAGTGCCGCAAAACCCGTGCCTTGCGCCGTGCTTAGGTAGAGTTTGTTGGTGTTTGCGGGGTCGGTATCCGTGGATAATAAAAACTCTGTGCCTGGGTTTGTGGGTATGTTGTTTTGGTGGGTGGTGCCGCCCGTGCCGCCGCCTGCGCTGCCTATGCCCACATCGCCAAAAGCCTGGTTGGCTGCGGCTACTTCGGTGGAGTTTGCGCCGTGCAGGTCGGTGGCGGCTTGCACCACGGCTACACGTAGGTCGGCAAAGGTAGATGAGCGAGTGAGGTAGCTGGTCAATGCTCGAAAATAAACGGCTTGCGCCTTGGTTTTGCCCACGCTGGTGGCGAACTTGTAATACGCCCAGTTGGGTATGCCGCTATTTATGTGTACGCCACCGTTGTCTTGGCTGCCCGTGTATTTTTCGCTGAGTATTCGGGGCTGGTACCCTGGCGTATTTAGGCTCGTGCCGCCGTTGTGTGGGTCTTGCAGGCTGCGCAGCGCCCCCGACGGAAACGACGCTGGTTTTACCACATCTTCCCCAATCAGCCAGTCGTTTGCATCTATCATTGCCCCAAAAACATCTGCCATACTTTCGTTTATTGCGCCACTTTCGCCTTGGTATGCCAGGTTTGCGGTGCTTTGCACAATGCCGTGCGTCATTTCATGCCCCGCCACATCGAGCGAGCCAGCCAAAGGTTTAAACGCCGTTGCGCCATTGCCATAAAACATGGCGTAGCCGTTCCAGTACGCATTGTCCATGCCTTGCCCCGTGCTGGGGTCGTTCACATTTATCACCGAAACGATGTTGTTGCCCTGCCCGTCTATGGAATTTCGGTTGAATGTATTTTTAAAATAATTGTAGGCGTACTCGCCGTTGTAATGCGCCGAAACGGCTTTTGGGTTGTTCCAAGTGTTGTTCGAGTTGGCTATTTGCGATATGTTAAGCCCGTTTCCGTAGGTATTTGTGGCATCTACCGTCCAAATTGCGCCCTTGGGGTCGTTTGGCAGCGTGGACTGTGGCAGGCTAAACATGGCTTTGGCGGCATCGAGAAAATAGTAGTTTGCGCCTACTTTATAGGTGTTTATGGTGCGCTGCTGGTTGTTTAGGTCGGTGGCTTGCGTGGTAAACGGTCCGTCTATGGCGCAACTGCTGGCGTATTGGTTTAGTATTTTGCCCGAGTTTGCATCTATAAAGTACTCGAAACGCTCGAGCAAGTTGGCAAAAATGGTAAAGTGGTGCGCAAAATGCGGCGTGAGCTGGCTGTTTTCGTTGCTAAAAAAAACAACGGTTTCGAGCTGCGGCAGCTCTGGTACTATTTTTATGGTTTGCTCGCTTAGGTCTTGCAGCGTGTGCGTTTTTTCGAGGTTGCGCTTGGCTATGTTTAGGGTTTGCTCGGTGTTTAGGGCTGGGGTGGCGGGCAGGTTTTGGGTTGTTTCGGGGTAATACGTGCCGTTGAAGCTGTCGGGTTTGTTGTTTTTAAAGTGAATTATGGCTTGGGCGGCGTAAACGGGCGTGCGCTCGTAGGTTTGTTGCAGCTTGATGTGGGTGTAGCCCAGCTCGTCTTTTTGCACTTGTATAACATCGAAGTTTTTCGGGTTTAAGCCCAGTTGATTCAGTATTTCGGCTACGGCTTGCTGCTGGCTGGCGGCGGTACTAAGGTCGTACAGTTTGTTTTGTGCGCTTAGGTTGGCGTAGTTTATGGTGTTGTATTGCCCAAAAGAGCATTGGTTTTGGGTTTTTATGCCCGCCAAAACCTGCGGGTGCAGCGTGGGGTAATGTGCGCCCTCGAGCAGGCTGGGGGCGGGCGGGGCGTAAGGCACGCCCGAAATCGGTAAAATGTTCAGCGGCTGCGTGGCGTTGGGGCGTTTTTTTGCCGTAAAATCCGTGGTTTGCGCCTGCACAAAAATGGCGGATAGGCAAAAAATGCCCGTTAAAAATAAATTATGCTTCATGATAGTTGGTTGGTTTCGTTTAAACAGAACGCTAAGTTATGAATAAATCGTGAAACAAAAAATATTTCACGCCCAGAAAGCATTTTTTCGCTCTTTTGGTATAATAATTGGTATCACACATATTGTTACACTGTAATATTTGTACAGAATAGCAACCAAAACCACCAAAAAATTATAAAAAAACAGCTCCAAAAAATAATATTTATCCGAAAATGGCGTATTTGAGGCGTTTTTTGTCGCTCATACTACATTTAGATATAAAATATTACAAAGTAATTTTTTTATATGAAATGAACTATTTACCTTTGTATCATCAAAACAACAACAATGCAACACATCAAATTTATCTTAGCCACAATTTTAGCACTCGTAGCAGTATGTACTACTGCAACCGCAGGAGCGAAATTTGACTATTTGATGATAGACGAAAAAGTTTTGGTAACCGAAACGGAAGCTACTGCTGCTGTTGCCTCCTTCAAAATTTTTGTAATAAACGAAATAGACGGCGAAAATGCCATACCAGCCGTGCTACAAAGCGCCTTGGCTACCAAAGTGGCACATTATGTAACCACAAGTGCCATGAACCAAGAGTTTGCAGCGGTAATGACTTCTTGTAAAGAAGGTTTTATGAGTGCTTTTTTGAAAACAAAAAGCATTACCATAAACCAAAATGCAGTAGCAAACAGCCAGTTTAGCCTAAACATTACAGGCAAAATAGGCGGCACACAAGTATTGCTTTTGGACGAAAACGGCAAAGTGGTTTTTAAAAGCAAACAAACCCTACAAGCAGGTATGCAAGTTGGTTTGGGCTTTGATTTGAGCAAATACCAATCTAACACGTATTACCTCAAAGTAACCAACGGCAACGAGCAAGTGCTACGTAAAATCATGGTAGCGTAATCGCACCACAAAATTGGCTCTCATCTTTTTTTAAAAAAGATACTTAACATAGCGGCTTCGTTGGCAAACGATAGCCGCATTTTTTTTTGGTTGGTATATTACCCATCTACAAACGTTTGATGCCTCTGGCATCGGGTGGTAAAACTTTTTTTGCTATCGAAAAACCCACCCCAAACCGCAAAGCGGTTTGGGGTGGGTTTGTTTTCTATCCAGGTGTTGGCGTGTGCTTAGTCCGCCAGCTTGTGTATGTAGCCGTTTGGTCCGTTTTTTTGTATGTGCGTGTTGCCGTTTTTATCCACCGTAATATCCGACATATTGTTTTGCGAAGAGTGCAGCGGTGCTGTGCCTATGTCTTTGCTTTGCCTCAAAAAAGCGGGCGTTGTTTGCAAGTAGTTCAGGTAATTTTGGTCGGTGAGGTTGGCGGTTGAGCGGGTTTCGGTGCTTATGCGCACTGGCTTGTCGGCTTGGCTGTATCGGCTTCTGTCCTGTTCAAAAGTGTAGGTATGCGGTATTTCCAGCTCGTAGTTGTCGTCGTCGTAGTTTTCTTCGGCGGATATTTGTATTTTTTGGCTTTTGTTTGCTTGCTTGGGCTGGCTTTTTTCTATGTTCGTTATTTCGGCTGTTTCCGTGGTAGAAATATCCACTTTCTCAATCATTCTGCCCATGGCATCTACCTCGGGTGCGCTCACCATATTGCCGTTGCCCTGCATAATATATGTGGGGTTTGTGGCGGTTTGGTTGTTGTTTTTTAGGTTTTGGTGGCTATCAAAACCAGCGGCTACGATGGTGGCTACTATTTCTTCGCCGAGGCTCTCGTCTTCGTGCGTACCCCATATTAGGTTGGTTTTGGTTTGCGATGTGCCTGCCCTTTTTTGCAGGTATTTGCCTATTTCGGTGGTTTCGCCCACGGTCATTTCTTGCTTGCCATAGCTCACAAATAATAGCATTCGGCGTGCGCCCCGTATGTCGTTGTCGCTTATAAGTGGCGTATTTAGCGCAGCTTCTATGGCTTTGAGCGCACGCCCTTCGCCCGATGCGCTGGCGGTATTTATAATTGTTCTGCCGCTGTCTTTTAGCACGGTGCGTACATCTTGAAAATCCACGTTCACCCTCGACGATTTCGTAATCATTTCGGCGATGCTTTTGGCTGCATTGCACAAAATGCCATCTACCGCCGCAAAGGCATCTTTCATGGTCATTTTATCGTTTAAGCCCTCCAGCCCGTCGTTTTCTATAATAATAATAGAATCCACTTCTTTTTCCAGGGCAGCCAAGCCCACGTTGGCGTTTAGGGTGCGCTCGTCGCCCTCCCAACCAAAAGGTACGGTAACAATGCCGATGGTGAGAATGCCTTGGCTGCGGCATATTTTGGCTACTTCGGGGGCTGCGCCCGTGCCTGTGCCGCCGCCCATGCCAGCCGTAATAAACACCATTTTGGTGCTGCCGTCTATCATGGCACGTATTTCGTCTTCGCTTTCTATGGCTGCCTCCCTGCCTCGCTCGGGCACTGCGCCCGCACCCAAACCCTCCGATGCCGTTAAGCCAAGCTGAATTTTATTGGGTACGGCGCTGCTTTGTAGGGCTTGAAGGTCGGTGTTGCAAATCACAAAATCCACGTCTTTTATGCCTTGCGTAAACATGTGCGACACTGCGTTGCAACCGCCGCCGCCCACGCCTACAACTTTAATAATATTTTTGGTAGCCGCTCTTTTCGGCACATTAAAGTGTACATCTGTTAGTAACATAATATTGGTTGGTTAAATAAGTTTGAGGTTTGTTGTTTGGGTTTTGTAGTGCTGTGTAGCTTAAAAGTCGTTGTTTATATCGTCGTCCAGCAGTATGTCTTTGCCTTGTTTGGTTATGCCTTTTACTTTTTCGAACCAACTGGACACAAAATTATTTTTTTGTGGTGCTTGTTTTTTGGTGTAATCGCCTTCTTTTTGGGTAAATTCCATTTTTTGTTTTTCGTACAAGCAATTAAACTCATTGATAACCAAGCCAATAGCCGTGCTGTACCTTGGATTTTGCAGCTTGCTTTCTTCGGCATTAAACAAGTTTATGTTTGGCGTGCCTATGTGGGTTTTTATGCCCGTTTTAAACTCCACCAGCGGTTTTAGCTCCTTGGTTAGCGCCACGCCGCCCGTAAGTACAATGCCCGCAAACAGTTTGTTGCCGTATTGCGATTGTAAAATAGCCGCATACACGTGTTCAATAATCTCCTCCAAACGGCACTGCATAATGCCTATAATTTGGTATTGGCTTATCTCCCTGTTTTCGCCCCAGCTACCAGCATCAAACGATACCACCACATCTTGCGCATTGGGTTCCAGCATGGCTTTGCCCACTTTTATCTTCATGTTTTCGGCTGCAACGCTCGAGGGTATTTGCAAGCCTTCTTTTATATCGTCGGTTATGGTATTGCCGCCCAGCGGTATCATGGATACGTACCGCAAAATGCCCTTGGTATAAATGGCTATCGTGGCGTTGTAAGCACCTATGTCCACCACGGCTACGCCGTCTTGTTTTTGCTCGGGCGTAAGCACCGCATCAGCCGAGGCTATGGGCGAGGCTATGTATTTGTCTATTTTTATTTCGTTTCGGTGGGCGGCACGCTCTATCAGGTCTGCCTCCCTTACCGAGCCAGTAACCAACAAAAAATCGGCGGTTATCACCGAGCCTACCGTGCCCACGGTGTTTTCTAACCGAACGCCATTGTTGTCCACGTGGTAGTTTTGCGCCACCACATTCATTATTTTATCGCCAGGGTTCAAAAAATTATTGTCGTACGACGTATAAATATCATTTTGCATCACCTGCAAATCGCCCTCCGTAATTTCTTTGTTTGATGCCGCCACGTGCCGAGAATTGCTTTTTATCACCGCATTTATGCGCCCCGATATGTTTACCACCACCGACTCAAAACGCTCAAAATCCACCACCGCATTTACCTTATCCATGGCTACATTCATGGCACTGCTCGTAATTGTGGGGTTGGTAAGGCTGCCGTTTACCAAGCCAGTAGGCACTTTTTCCGATTTGCCCACGCCCAAAATCTTTACCTTGCCGTTGGGTTGCATTGTACCCACGGCTACGCACACTTTCGAGTGCCCAATGTCCATGCCCACCACAATTTCGTTTTGTAGTTTGGCATAAATTTGCTTGTGTATTTGGTCTTTTGTCAATTTTTCGTTTGGTTTTTGTGCCATGGTGTTCATAAGGTTTAGTTGTGTCGTAAAAAAAATATTTAGGTCGTTATCTTACGCCAATAATTTGGTTGTTGTATTTTACTATAAGTTGTTTGTATCTGTCTATAAATTCGTATTTGGGTGCTTGCTCATAAAAGTACCTTAGCCGCAAAAACTTTTGCTCCAAGTTCGAGGTATCGCCTATGAGTACCGTTTGGTTCCAAAGCCTTGTACTAAGCTCGAGGTCTCCGTTGGCGTTGGCATAAATTTGTACTATGAGCGGCTTCAAAAACTCGTCTTTGTCTATGTATTTGCATAAAGTATATATGTTGTTCAGGTCTTTGCTTTGTATGGTATCGCTTTGGGTCAGGTTTTCGGTTATATGCCCGTTGGCTACCAGCAAATAGGGCGTATAATTTTGGCTAATGGGTATTTTGTGTTTTTGGTCGTCTATGTAGTAGCTTGTGCCAAACTGATTTATGATGCGCAATATGGGGTTTCGCTGGGTTATTTCTATGTGCAGGTTGCCTATTACGCTGGTGTACGCCTCGGCGTTTTGTACAAATGGGTTGAGCTCGAGTACTTGCTCTATTTTGGTTAGGTTTAGTTGGCTTACGGGCAGCCCTATGGGGTTTATTTGGTTTTGGGTCAATGCCTTTTTTAGGGTTTCTTCGGTTATATAGTAGGCTTCTTGCTGGCGTTTTATTTCAAAATTGATGTTTTGGCAAATCCTTTGCCTATTCTGCTGCCACACAAAACTAATCAGGGCTAAAAAACCGAGTGCGAGCAGGGCGTAGCTCAGTTTTTTGCGGTTTATGGTGGTGCGCATCGGTTATTTTTTAATGAGTGCTACAATTTCGGGTACTATCTGGTCTATGTCGCCTGCGCCAATGCTCAACAATACGGTCGGCTGGTTTTGTTGTTTTATATCGGCTATAATGTGTGCAATGTCCGTTTTTTGTATGTATTTTTTTTTTTCTAAGGATACTTTCAGCAGCAGGTTTTGGCTGGTTACATTTTCAATTGGGCTTTCTCGGGCGGCATAAATGTCTAAGAGGTAGAGCTGGTGTAGCTGGCTTAGTTCGTGGGCAAATCCTTGCTCAAAATCTTGGGTGCGGCTGTACAAATGTGGCTGAAAAATGCCTACTATCTGGTGCGCTGGGTAGAGTTGTTTCACCGATTGTACAAGGGCTTTTATTTCCGTGGGGTGGTGCGCATAGTCGTCTATGTAGGTCAGTTCGGGGCTTTTGTGCAGGTATTCAAATCGGCGTTTTACGCCCTGATAGCTTGCTACGGCTGTTTTTATGTGTGGTATGGCTATGCCCATTTGTAGGGCTATGGCTATGGCGGCGGTGGCGTTTTCTACGTTGTGTATGCCCGCCAGCCCGCAGGTTATGTCGGTTATTTCTACGCCGTCGCCCTCGTAGTCGAAGCTGTATTGGGCGTTGGTTATTTGTACGTTTTTATATACAATGTCGCCCGTGCTGCCGTAGCTTTGGGTTTTTATGTGCTGGGGGAGGCGTATTTCTATGCCATTTTTATAAAAAAGTGTGCCTGTTACTTGGCTTGCAAACGCCTCAAACGCCTCCAAAAACTGTGCTTTGGTTTCGTAAATGTCCAGGTGGTCGGGGTCGGTGCTGGTAATGGCGGCTATGGCTGGGTGCAGGCTCAAAAACGAGCGGTCGAACTCGTCGGCTTCCACCACGCACAAATTTGGCTTGCCCAGCAGTAGGTTGCTGCCATAGTTGCCCGAAATCCCGCCCAAAATCGCCGTGGGTTCTAAGCCCGCCACTTGGCATATATGCGCCACCAAGGTAGAAGTCGTTGTTTTGCCGTGCGTGCCTGCCACGGCTACCGTAAAGGCGTTTTTGCTTAGTTCTGCCAGCGCAAAAGCCCGTTTTATCACCCTAAACCCGTTGTTGAAAAAATAATTTAGCAGCACGCCCTGCTTGGGTATGGCGGGCGTATATACCACCAAAACGCCCTGCCTGCTCGCCTGCGGGTGCAGGGCAGCGGGTAGGCTTTCCAACGAATCGGTGTACGTAACGGTTATACCCAACGCCTCGAGCTGCTGCGTGAGTGCGCTCGGCGTGCGGTCGTAGCCCCACACCGCCACGCCATTTGCGTGGTAGTAGCGGGCTATGGCACTCATGCCAATGCCACCAATGCCCAAAAAGCACACCATATTTAATTGCTCGCTCACCACGTTTGTTCTAAAAAAAGGTCTATTGTACCTTACAAAAATACGCTCATTTTTATTGCGTATATGGTTTTCTTATAAACAATATACACAACATTTTTTTGCCGCCGAAATCCAAAAATAATAAATTTATTAAAAACAATAAACTGCACAAAATCAAATACTTAAACTCGTTTTTGTGCTTTACGCCATTGCCCAAAAAATGCCATTATCCACAAAATACAAATTCATTTATGCACAATTCAACAGCATTTTAGCCCATAATTTTAACTATTTTTAAGTAGAAATCCGCTTTTTTTGCGCCTCAAAACGAAAAACGATGAAAAAAAATAATTTTAATAAAAAAACTTGAAAAATCCGCAAAAAAGTAGTAATTTCGCACTCTTTAAAATTTAAAAATTAAACACAATGTTTGCAATTGTAGAAATCGCAGGGCAACAGTTTAAGGTAGAAAAGAATCGGTACGTTTACGTACACCGCCTTCAAGCCGAAGAAGGCGCAACGGTACATTTTGAAAAAGTATTATTGGTAAACGATGCCGATAACACTACCGTTGGATCACCTTATGTTGCTGGAAAAAAAGTAACGGTAAAAATCCTTAGCCACCTAAAAGGCGACAAAGTAGTCGTTTTTCACAAAAAACGCCGCAAAGGATACGAAAAGAAAAACGGTTTTCGCCAATCGTTCACAAAAATATTGATAGAAAATATAGGCTAAATCAAACGCTTTTATAAAGCATAAAAAATTAACAACTAAAATAAAACTACCATGGCACACAAGAAAGGTATGGGTAGCTCCAACAACGGTCGGGAATCGCATAGCAAACGACTTGGAGTAAAAATTTATGGCGGACAAGTAGTTATAAGTGGCAATATAATTATTCGCCAACGTGGCACTAAGCACCACCCAGGTGTAAATGTAGGCATAGGCAGAGACCATACGCTGTATGCGCTCACCGACGGCATCGTAAAATTTGTACGCAAAGCCGACGACCGCTCTTATGTATCGGTGCTACCTGCGGTAGCCCACGCATAAACTTTTGTAAAAAAAACTTAAAACGCTTGCGAGCCTCGCAAGCGTTTTTTTTATACCACCCAAAATGGAAGCATACGACATAAAAATGCGCTGGATAGACCTGCAAAAAATACTGATAGAACAGCTCGAAAAACGCTCTGACCTCCAAAGTATTTTGTATTTAATAGGCGTAGATGAGCTTGGTAGGGGCATACAAACTTTTACCAAAGAAGAAAAACAAGACCTGATACACCTTGGCATTTGTAAGGTCCTGAGTTACTCGGGCTATTATGCCCACGTGGGTACTGATGCCGACGGTTGGCACCACTACGAAGCCCTGATGGCTGTGCCGCAGCTCTCGGTTTTGGAGCAAGAACACCTTTTGAAGGCGCACGTAATCCATCATTTTGAGGTGCTGGGCGTACTCGGCAGCGAAACGGTGGGCAGCGGCGACATACTACAAAATATCGATTATTCCGCCGCCGAGCCCGATTTCGATAGTTTGGCGTAGCGGCGCATTGGTGGTGTGCAGCACACTGTGTATGCCCATGGCTTGCGCCGTGGCTATGTGCTGGGGCGAGTCGTCTATGTACAAAACCTCGTGCGGCAGCAGCCCGTGCTGCGCCAATACGTACTCAAAAACAGGTTTGTGTGGCTTGCGCAAGCCTATTGTATGCGAAAAATACGTGGCATCAAAATAGTTTTGTAGCCCGTTTATAATGCCCAAATCGGTGGCTAAATACTGGTAAACAGCCGTAATATGTATGGAGTTGGTGTTGCTGAGGAGCAGAAGCTGGTGGGTTTTGCGCAGCTCGAGCAGTAGGGCGAGCCTATCTGTGGGCAAATCCAACAAAATGCTGTTCCACGCCTGCATTATTTGGTCGTTTGTGAGCGGTAGTTGGCTGTGGAGGCGCATTTGGTCGTAAAATTGTGGCTCGGTTATTTGCCCGCATTCCAGGTCGTCGAAGAGCTGGTTTTGCGCGGCTTTTGCGAACTTTTGCTCAAAGTTTTCGATGCCCAAGGCTGCAAAAGCTCGGCTGGGCGCACCGTAGTCGATGTTTAGTATTACGCCGCCGAGGTCGAATAAAATAGTTTTGAAATTCATGATTTTTTTTTGCAAAGAAACAAAAAAAATAGTATATTTGCACTCTCAAATTCACACAATTTGAAGTGGGGCTTATAGCTCAGTCGGTTAGAGCAACAGACTCATAATCTGTGGGTCCCTGGTTCGAGCCCAGGTGGGCCCACTGCCCCAAAATAGCCTATTTTTTTGCAGCCAAGCTGTAAGAAAGTAGGCTATTGGTTTTTACATCATTTTTTTCGGTTCGCTGTTGGTTGGGTATGGTTTAGCCACGAGCCATGCTTTTGTAATCAGTCAAAAATATAACAAAATGTAGCATAAATTAACTTTATTTTGTCAAAAATGGTGCTTAAATTTGTTGTTCTGTGCAATAATGACTAATAAGAGTTTGTTTTTTAGTTCCTTACTGGTCTTTTGTGCAGTTTTTTTCGTCTTTATACAAAAGAAACGTAAATAATCAAAAAATTAACCCAAAAAATCACAATGAACAAACTACTATTGCTTTTTTCAATTTTGGCAGTTAGCCTTACTGCGTGCAAAAAAGACCGTTTGAAACTCTCGGAGACGAACTACCTTGTTTTTGGTGAGTAT
The DNA here is from genome assembly GCA_043765195.1 of Bacteroidota bacterium. Classification (GTDB taxonomy): domain Bacteria; phylum Bacteroidota; class Bacteroidia; order UBA7662; family JAYUJN01; genus JAYUJN01. The sequence goes on from JAYUJN010000051.1 coordinate 45,123, forward strand.
TATTCGTTTTGTCAGGGCGAGTGCGTGGTGCTTTATAGGATTGATAGCAACCGAGTGCTGAAAGCCCAAAAACCGCCGCTTCCTTATGCTTTTAAACCTTTTTATGCGGGTACTTATACCCTGTTGCCGCAGCAGAAGTTCGCCATTACCCAAGACCTAATTAAGGATTTTCCGATGGATTTATTAACCGAGCCAAGCCGTATTATTGGGGAACCCGATGCGGGCGATTGGGGCGGGTTTTATGTGGAGTACAACTTTAACGGCGTGCGAAAATCGTGGTTGATAGACAAGATGCGAAGCAATCTTCCGACCAAATATTTGAATTTTGCGGACAAAATGGACGAAAAATTGAAGTTGTTGCGGTAAGTGTGGTCGTTGAGCGCAGCCGAAACGCCCCTTCGGGTGCATTGTCCGTTTCGGCTACGCTCAACGAACGTGGGTTTCTTTGTTCGTTCGGACTCATGGTCGTTGAGCGTAGCCGAAACGACCCTTGGGCTGCATTATCCGTTTCGGCTACGCTCAACGAACGTTTTGGTCGTTTTAGTGGTTGGAGACGCGATTAATCGCGTCTGTACAAAAAATTATTCTTCCGATAATCCAATAACCCAACGGTTAAAACCGTCGGCTATTGAAAAACCGTTTTTTGTGTGTAATCTCCACTGCAATTGTCAATAAAAATCAATAGCCGACGGTTTTAACCGTCGGATAAAAAGCGTCTGTGCGTTATTTTGGCGGAAAATATGCTGGTTGGAGACGCGATTAATCGCGTCTGTACAAAAAATTATTTTTCCGATATTCCCATAAACCAACGGTTAAAACCGTCGGCTATTGAAAAACCGTTTTTTGTTTGTAATCTCCATTGCAATTGTCAATAAAAATTAATAGCCGACGGTTTTAACCGTTGGATAAGAAAAGGATTATGAAATTTTATTTGGTGTTGGTTGTTTAACGAACGCCAAAAACCTACTCCTCGCCCAGTTGCTCGTGCAGCAAATTATACCAGCGCACCATCTTTTTCATGTCGCTCACGTACACCCTTGCTCGGTCGTAGTTCGGCACAGCCTCCGCCATATACGCTTTTAGCGCATTGTCGTTGCCCTCGGGCGGCGGCATCGGCATCTTTTTCATTGCCCGAAAAACTTCCACCAAATTCACCTGCGCATCTTCGGTATATACACTAATATCGGCGATAGCCGACACCTTGCTCGTACCCGAAATAGAAAAACGCTTTTTGTCGTCGGTAATATCCGCCACCAAAAAATTGGTTTTAGTCGTACTAATTACCCTATATAAACCTGGTTTTCCAGCTATATTTATCACAGTTTTCAAATCCAATTCCATACTTTATTTTTTATGTTGTTTCCGATTGATTTATGGCACAAAAATACACAAAATTGGTTTTAAATTACGATATTTGCAAAAATCTTTCGAACAATAAAAACACAAACACCGCCCCACCATGAAAACACCCAAATTACTGCCCATCGTTGCCGCCTTACTGCTGTATTGCGGCATGGCACAAGCCGCCACGCCCGACGAAGGAATGTGGCTGCCCATGTACCTCAAACAACTAAACGAAGCCCAAATGAAAGCCCGAGGTTTTCGCCTCACCGCCGACGATATATATAACATAAACCAAGCCAGCCTAAAAGATGCCATCGTATCACTTGGCGGCTTTTGTACCGCCGAGCTGGTATCCAACCAAGGCTTGCTGTTCACAAACCACCACTGCGGTTTTGATGCCATAGCCGCCCTAAGCACGCCCACAAACGACATACTCACCAACGGTTTTTGGGCATACAACCACGACCAAGAGCAAAAAGCCGACGGACTTACCGCCTCCATTTTAGTAAGCATGAGCGATGTAACCGCACAAGTAAAAGAGGCACTAACCGCAGGCAAAAAGTTCCTCGAAATATCCAAAGAACTACAAACCAAAGCCACCGAAAACACAGGCTACAACGCCCGAGTGCAGCCGATTTTTAATGGCAATCAGTACATTATTTCGGTGTATCAAACCTTCAAAGACGTGAGGCTGGTGGGCGCACCGCCCTCGGCAGTAGGCAAGTTCGGTGGTGATACCGACAACTGGATGTGGCCCCGCCACACGGGTGATTTCTCGGTTTTTCGCATTTATGCCAACAAAGACAACCAGCCCGCCACATACAGCAAAGACAACCAGCCCTACACCCCAAAACAACACCTAAAAGTATCGGTAAATGGCATAAACGACGGCGATTATACCATGGTAATGGGCTACCCAGGGCGCACAAACCGCTACCTCACGGGCGCAGCCATCGAGAGCAACCTCGAAAACTTCAACAAATCATTTGTGGATTTATACGAAGTAAAAATGACCGCCATGAAAGCCGCCATGGATGCCGACAACGCCACACGCCTCGCCCTCGCCTCCGACTACGCCTCGGGCATGAACACCTACAAATACTACATAGGGCAAACCCTCGGGCTAAAACAAGGCGGATTGGTGGGCAAAAAAACTGCCGCCGAAGATGCCTTTACCCAATGGGTAGCCCAAGACCCAAGCCGCACCACAAAATACGGCGCAGCACTCACCACCATACGCACCAATATAAAAGACTTCGGACCCACAAACCGCAAGTTTTTGTACTACGCCGTAGGGCTATCCGATGCCAAGTTTAACAGCAGCATAGACCTTTGCGCCGACCTCATAGAAGCCCTAAACGGCGGCAAACCAACCGAAGAAGCCGCCACCGCAGCCACCGAAAAACTCACCGAAGTGTTTGCAAATTACAGCCCAATAGCCGACCAAAATACCTTTGCAGGTATGCTAAACCGTTTTTATACCAACATTGAGCCATCGGAACACCCAGCCATTTTTGCCAAAATACTAAGCAAATACAAAGGCGCAAACACCGCCGAGCAATTTGCGGCTTACGCCAAAGCCGTTTTTGCCAGCTCTATGTTTGTAAACAAAGATAAATTAGAGGCGTTTCTAAAAAATCCGTCGGCAAAGCTGCTCAAAAAAGACCTTGCCTACCAGTTTCACCAAGAAATAGAGCCACTTGCATCTGCCATGGGCGCAGAAAGAGGCAAAAAACAAGGCTTAATATCCGATGCCCAAAAACTGTACGTAGAAGGCATGATGGAAATGCAAGCCGACAAATCTTTTTACCCCGATGCCAACTCCACGCTGCGTGTGAGCTACGGCAATGTAATGAGCTACGTGCCACGTGATGCCGTTAGTTACAAATACTTTACGACCCTCGATGGCATTATGGAAAAAGAAGACCCAAAAAACGAGGAGTTTATAGTGCCAGCCAAACTAAAAGAAATTTACACCAAAAAAGACTATGGTCGCTATGCCGAAAATGGCACGGTGCCAGTGGCTTTTTTGAGCAACAACGACATTACGGGCGGCAACTCGGGCAGCCCCGTACTCAATGCCGACGGCGACCTCATCGGTCTGGCTTTTGATGGCAACTGGGAAGCCATGACGGGTGACCTCATGTTTAGCAACGAAAAACAGCGCACCATTTCGGTGGATATTCGCTATGTGCTGCTGATTATAGAAAAACTGGGCGGTGCAAAAAACATCATAGATGAGCTTGTTTTTGCAGAGCCACGCCGCTTGCCACCCGTAAAAAACGACGGAAAATAATTTTATTGGAACTACTTATTTTGCCGCCCCACAATTTTTTAAAAAAAATTGTGGGGCGGTTTCTTATGCTACACACCCAAAAATTGGCGGAAAAACGCTACAAAAAACCGTAAATAATAGCTAACTTTGTGTTTTTGTAGAGCCATTTATACCAACCCATGAACCAAACCACTGCGAGCCTTAGCCGCATAGCCCAAGCGGGTGCCGAAACCTTAGAGCAGCTACAACCCACCGCTACCCAAGCCCAAAGCCTGTACATAGGCGTGCCTTGCGAGCGCACGCCCAACGAAAACAGGGTGGCGCTTTCGCCGCAGGCGGTGGCATTGCTGGTAAACAACGGGCATAAGGTAGCCGTAGAAACCAAGGCTGGCATAGCCGCTGGCTTTGCCGATGCCGACTATTTGCGGGCTGGGGCGCACATCGTGTACAGCACCGTGGAGGTGTATGCCGCCCACATTATGGTGCGCATAAGCCCCGTGCCAGCCACCGAGCTTGCGCTGCTCAAACCAAAACAATTCATTTTTTCGGTGCTGAACCTGCCCACGCTCACCGCCGAATATGTAAAAACGCTGCTGCAAAAAGGCGTGATAAACATTGCTTACGAGTACCTAAAAGACTCGGGCGGCAACCTGCCCATCGTACAAACGATGAGCGAAATAGCGGGAAAAATGTCGGTACTCATAGCCGCAGAGCTACTAAGCCGCAAAAACGATAGGGGCGGGCTGCTGCTGGGCGGCGTGCTGGGGCTGCCCAGTAGCAAGGTGGTGGTGCTGGGTGCTGGCACAGTGGGCGAGTTTGCTACCAAGGCGGCGTTGGGGCTGGGGGCAGAGGTGCGGGTGTTCGACAACTCAATTTATAAGCTGCGCCGACTGCAAAAAAGTCTTTTTCAGCCCGTTTACACCTCCATCATTCAGCCCGAAATACTGCAATACGAGCTACAAACCGCCGACATAGCCATAGGCGCAATTCACGCTGGCACGGGGCGCACGCCGCTCATTGTACCCGAAAAAATGGTGCAAAATATGCGGGAGGGAGCCGTAATTATAGATGTGAGCATAGACCAAGGCGGGTGTTTCGAAACCTCGGAGGCGACGAGCCACCAGCAACCAACCTTCGAAAAACACGGGGTTTTTCATTATTGCGTACCCAACATTACGTCTATGGTAGCCCAAACGGCGAGCATGGCTTTTGGCAATATTTTGGCACCGCTGCTGCTCGAGGCTGGGCTGGCGGGCGGTTTAGAAAACTACCTCTACCAATCAAAAGGCTTGCGAGACGGCATATATTGCTACCAAAACCGACTAACCAACCAGTATTTGAGCCAAAAACTGGGCATCGCTTACAGCAATTTGGAGCTGATAGCGGCAACCAAGAGCTTGTAAATGCGTCTATTTTTTTACAAAAAAGTTTACGGTTTTTGTGCCTACGTTTTCGCTGTGGTCGGTGGCTGTGGCAGTGAGCGTTAGGGCTGTGGTGCCCGTAATGTTTTGTGGCAAAATGATTTTTGCAAAAGTATAAATTTTTTGTGCGTGTACCACAGGCGATTCGTCGAGGACGGTGGTGCTGCCGTTGGTTATTTTTATGTTTAGCTCGTGCAAATCTATGTTGTCTTCGGCGGTGAGCAGTATTTTTACGCTATCCGTGTTCAGGTTTATGGTGTCGCCCGTGGTGGGTTTAAGCACCGAAACGGTTGGTTTGGTGGCATCTGGCTCGCTGTGGCTGCCGTGGCAACTGCTTATAAAAACAAGCAAGCAAATAACCGATATAGTGCCGAGCAATGGTTTCATTTTGTGTAAATTTTTGGTGTAAAGTGTGCTACTTATATCATACGTAAAAAGCCAGATAGTGGTTTATACCAACAGCATTTTTATGACAAAAAACAGTGCCATGCCCATAAAAATACAGATGGGCAGCGTGAGCAGCCACGCTATGAGTATGTTTCGTACGGTGTTTCCTTGCAGGTTGTCTAAGCCTTTGTGGGCTACCATGGTGCCAGCTATGCCCGAGCTTAAAATGTGCGTGGTACTCACGGGCAGGCTTAGTGCCGACGATGCGCTGATGGTGGCGGCGGCTATGGTTTGGGCTATTGCGCCCTGCGCAAACGAAAGGCTGTCTTTGCCTATTTTTTCGCCCACGGTGGTAACAACCCTTTTCCAGCCTATCATGGTGCCTATGCCCAGCGACAGCGAAATCATGATGATAATCCAGCGTGGCGCATAGTCGGTGTAGGCACTAAGCAATGTGCCTTGCGCTTTTAGGTTTTTGATGGCTACGGCGGCTTGGGGGTCGGTTTGTAGCTTTTCGAGTTCCTTAATGTTTTTGTTTATGGTCGTGATGTTTTTTCGAATATCAAATTTTTGTAGTGCCGTAAATTCGGTTTGGCTTTGGATTAAACTATCCAGTTTCAGTGATTTTTTGTTTATTTCGGAGACAAAGGGCGCAGCCTCTTCCGAAAATTTTTGGTTGCTTAGTTGCTCGGTTATGCTCGCAAAAATGCTGTGCGCATCTTTTATATTCGTTTCGGGTTTTAGGGCAAACTGTGCAGGCACAATGCTTATAAGCACCAGCAGCGCCAAGCCCACGCCTTTTTGTCCGTCGTTTTGCCCGTGCGAAAAGCTCACCCAGCCGCAGGTAGCTATGAGAATGCTGCGTATCCAAGTCGGCGTTTTTTCGTTTGGTTTTGGGCTTTGAAAAAATATGGAGTCTGGGTTTATCATTTTTTTGAGCAATTGTAGCGCAAGCAATGCCACACCAAAGCCAAATAGCGGCGAAATAAACAGCGATAGCCCGATTTCTTTGGCTTTTTCCCAGTTTACGCCGTCTATGTTTCCGTTTACAAAAAGAGAAAAACCGATGCCCGCCCCCAAAATAGAGCCAATAAGTGTGTGCGAGCTCGAGGCTGGTATGCCAAAATACCAAGTGCCTAAGTTCCAGATAATAGCCGAAATGAGCGTAGCCAAAATAACGCACACGCTTATGTTTACGCCCGCAGCCAGCAGGCTATCTATGGGCAAAAGTTTGAGTATTCCCATGGCTACGCCGATGCCGCCCACCAGTACGCCTATAAAATTGAGTATCCCCGAGTAAATTACGGCTACTTGTGGTTTCAGCGATTTGGTGTAAATAACGGTGGCTACTGCGTTTGCGGTGTCGTGAAAGCCGTTTATAAATTCGAAAATACACACCGCCAGCAGGCAGCAGATGAGCAGCGTGAGCATTGAGCCTTCTAAACCAAACATGATATTTTTTAGAGTTAAATTGATTGTAAATATATCGCATTTACATTAACTTATTATTAACTCCGCCGAACTTAAAAAAAGAAACCCAAATTTAAAGAGATGTAAGAGTTACGTCCTTTGGTTTGTTTGTCTTGGAACAAGCCCGTAAACCCTTGGTCCCAGGTTAGCCCCGCCAAAATGGCGTTTTTGCCGCCGTTTATGGAGTACTCCACGCCGCCGCCAATGATGAGCGAGCTGCGAAAGAGCCAAATATCGTCCTTAAAAGCGTAGGTTTGGTTGTTGAAGCGTTGCCTGAAATCGTATTTATCGAAACTATTGTCGTTTACCCGCACCACGTCGTCGGTTACGGGAGCGTTTTCTACGCCAGCCAGCCCACCGAGTAGAAACGAGGGTTTTAGCCCAAAACTGCCATAGTACGTAAAATAGCCTATTTCGTTTGTTTTAAATTTTAGGCTGATGGGAATATCCAAGTATTTTAGGTTGTATTTGTACAGCACATTGGTGTAGGCGGTCGTAGAAACGGTGTCGTAGAGCAGTTGGTCGAATTTTACTTTGCCGCCGTAGCTATTTATTTCTAAGCCGCTGCTAATCCAGTATTTTTCGTTGTTAAAAGCCCTAAAATCTGCCATTAAACCGTAGCCAAAGCCCAGTTTTGCGCCAGCGGCGGCTATGTTTGCGCTTTGTGCCGAGAGCCAACCCACATTTGGGGCGAGTTTTAGCCCAAAGCGTAGGTTGCGGTTTTGGGCGTGGGTTGCTTGGGTAATGAAGTATAAAAGCAGGAGAACAAGGTATTTTTTTGCCATTTTGAACGTAATAAGTAGGGTATTTGTATAGGTTTTATGGATAGATAGGGCAAATATAGCGCAATTTTTTTGAAAAAAATAGTTTAAACAAAAAAATTAAAAAGCTAACTTTGTAACATCAAAACCCTTACCCCAAAATTAATGCAAGTATATTTAGACAATGCGGCTACCACGCCTATGCACCCCGAAGTAATAGCGGCTATGCTGCCCGTGATGCAAGATTGTTTTGGCAACCCATCGTCGGCACACACGCACGGGCGCAGGGCGAAGGCGTACTTAGAAAACGCCCGTAAAACGATTGCAGGGCTGCTTCACGCCCAAGATTCTGAAATTATATTTACTTCGGGCGGCACCGAAGCCGACAACATAGCCATTCGCAGCAGCGTGGACGATTGTGGCGTAAAAATGGTTATTTCGTCGGTTATAGAGCATCATGCGGTGCTGCACCCGCTGCAAGAACTCGAAAAACTGGGTAAAATCAAGCTGGAGTTTGTGCGTTTGTTGCCCAACGGACAGTTAGATGTGCGCCATCTTACGGCACTTTTGCAAGAAAATAGCGGCGTGCTGGTATCGCTCATGCACAGCAACAACGAAATAGGCAGCATGATAGACATTGATTTGATAGCCAAACTGTGCAAGCAAAACAATGCGCTTTTTCATTGCGATACGGTGCAAACCATGGGTTATTTTGCGCACAATGTGGCGGAAACGCCCGTGGATTTTTTGGTGGGTGCGGCGCACAAGTTCAACGGACCGAAGGGCGTGGGTTTTTTGTTTAAACGAAAAAACCTAAAAATAAATGCCCTCATCAGCGGCGGCGCACAGGAGCGTGGCTTGCGTGGCGGCACCGAAAACATATATGGCATAGTGGGCATGGCAAAAGCCTTGGAGCTGAGTTACGCACACATGGCAGAAAAAGAGGTTTACATAAAAAATTTGCAACGCTATATGATGGCGCAATTGCTGGAAAATGTGGCTGGCGTGGCGTTCAACGGCGATGTGGAGGGCAGCTGCCACTACACGGTGCTTAATGTTTCGTTGCCGCCGCACAGGCTGGGCGGCTCGCTGCTGCTGAACTTGGGCTTGGTGCATAACATTTCGGCTTCGAGCGGGAGCGCCTGCTCGGCGGGTAGCAGCATAGGCTCGCACGTGATGGCGGGCATTGGCGCAGATGCCGCACGCCCCGTGCTGCGGTTTTCGTTTGGGAGGCAAAATACCACCCAAGAAATAGATTATGTGGTACAAAAACTCAAAGCCTTTTATGCTTAATGTATGAAGTTGTTTAAATTTTTGGTTGTGGGCAATAATTGTCGTAAATTTAGGCAAGTTTTTGCAAAAAATACCATTTTTATGTTTGCGAAATACAAATTTAAACCAAAACACTGGCGCAACAAAACCCCTAAAATCAAGTTATAAAAAAGTTTAAACAGCTCCTTTTACGTATAAAACCCTCATTTTTTAGACAAAAAAACTCAATACTAAGACAAAAGCCATGAAAACCTTAGAGAACTACGCATTAGGCAAGTTTATAACGGGCGACCCTGCGGGCAGCCAAACTTTGTACCACGCCACCAGCGGTGCTGCGCTTTATACCGCCAGCAGTGCGGGGCTGGATATAGCCGAAATGATGCACTACGCCCGCTCTGCGGGCGGTAGTGCGCTGCGCAAACTTAGTTTTCAGGAGCGTGGGCTTATGCTCAAAGCCTTGGCATTGCATTTGCTCGAAAAAAAGGAACTTTTTTACACCCTAAGCTACGCCACGGGCGCTACCCGAGCCGATAGTTGGATAGACATAGAGGGCGGCATCGGCAACCTTTTTGCCTACGCAAGCCTAAGGCGCAAGCTCGGCAACCAATCGTTTTTTGTAGATGGCGAAACGGTGAATCTCTCTAAAAACGGCAGTTTTATAGGGCAACACATCATGACCCCCAAGCACGGCGTAGCCATACACATCAATGCGTATAATTTTCCGATTTGGGGAATGCTCGAAAAAATAGCCGTAAACCTACTCGCAGGCGTGCCAGCGATTGTAAAACCAGCCACGGTTACGTCTTTTCTCACCGCCGCCGTGGTGCAAGAAATAGCCGCCTCCAACATTTTGCCGCCAGGCGCATTGCAGCTAATATGCGGCTCGGCACGCAATATTTTAGATTTTGTAAACCCACAAGACCTCGTAACCTTTACGGGAAGTGCCGAAACTGGGCGAATGCTCAAAAACAACCCACGCATTATCCAAGAGGCTGTACCCTTTAATATGGAGGCAGATAGCCTAAATTGCGCCGTGCTGGGCAGCGATGCCACACCCGAAACGCCCGAGTTTGCCCTTTTTGTAAAGGAAGTAACCCGAGAAATGACCGCCAAATGTGGGCAAAAATGCACAGCTATCCGCCGCATTATAGTACCCGAAAACCTGATGGAAGACGTGCAAAAAGCCATTGTAGCACGCTTGGAAACCCTAAAAATAGGAAATCCCGAAAACAAACTGGTAAATATGGGCGCAATGGCGGCAAAAAGCCAGGTTTTGGAGGTAAAAGAAAAAATAATGCAGCTCGCCAAAAGTTCCGAAATGGTGTTTGGTAGCCTAAACGAAGCCACCAACCTGATAGATGCCGACTCGCAAAGGGGCGCATTTATGTCGCCAGTGCTGATGCTCAACGCCCGCCCATTTTTGCAGTTGGATAGCCACAACATAGAGGCTTTTGGACCAGCCGCCACGCTCATGCCTTACAAAGACATAGACGAAGCCATTGCCTTAGCCAACTTGGGCAAAGGCTCGCTGGTAAGCTCCATAGCCACCTACAACAACCAAATAGCCAACGAATACGTGATGGGCGCAAGCTGCTACCACGGTCGGATTTTGGTACTAAACAGAGATTGCGCCAAAGAAAGCACGGGGCACGGCTCGCCCATGCCGCTGCTGGTACACGGCGGACCGGGTAGGGCGGGCGGCGGCGAAGAAATGGGCGGCTTGCGGGGCGTAATGCACTATATGCAGCGCACGGCGGTGCAGGGTTCGCCCACCACCATCTCCGAAATAGCCCAAGTGTATCAGTATGGCGGGGCGCAAACCGAAAGCGCACCGCACGTTTTTCGCAAATATTTCGAGGATTTGAAAATAGGCGACACCGTAACCACGCACAAACGAACGATTACAGAGGCAGATATTTCGAACTTTGCCAACCTGAGCTGGGACCATTTTTATGCCCACACCGACCATACATCGCTCAACGGAACGATATTCGAAAAACCCGTGGCGCACGGTTATTTTGTGCTTTCGGCAGCCGCTGGGCTGTTTGTAGATGCCGCCAAAGGTCCAGTAATACTCAATTACGGCATAGAAGAATGTAGATTTACCAAGCCAGTGTACGCTGGAACAACCATGGGCGTGCGGCTTACGGTAAAAGAAAAAATAACCCAAGAACCCAAAGATGAATTGGACACGCCCAAGGGCATCGTAAAGTTTTTGGTGGACGTGTACGACCAAACGGGCGAAACCATAGCCATAGCCACCATACTAACCATGGTAGCCAAAAAACCTTAAAAAAGTACAAATATGCAAAAAATATTTTTTATCCTCACCTGCCTATTTTTGGGTACAAATGCGCTATCTGCCCAGGGTTTTTATAGGATTAAAGCCGATTTTTCTATCAAAGAAAAACTGGCTAACGGCAAACAACAGCTGACGATGGGCGTGGTATATTACGACAAAAATACCAAAAAAATTGTTTACGACGTGCGTTTTCCCGAAAAAAAACGGTTGCTGCTGCAAGATACTTCTTTTTATGAAATAGGCGCAAATGGCAAGCTCATAAAGAGAAAGAAAAACCTGTTAGTCCCCGAGTTTAGTATGTTTCATTTGATTTTAAATGGAAATTTAGCCGATTTTGGGCTGCAAAATAGCTTTTATAAACCAGAAAAAGTAGAAAAAGACGGCAATATGGTTATTACCACCTGGCAACCAGACGAAAAAATGGCGAAGTTTTTTGGGCAGGTTTTGGTAAGCAATGTAGAAAAAAAGCTGCACGGCGTAATTATTTACGATACCAAAAAAAACTTGGTGAGCAAGCAAATTTTTAAGACCTATACCAACGTAAAAGGCTGCAATGTACCCACCGAGCTGGTGCAGGTGCTGTATGCAAAAGAGGGCAAAAATTATCAGATTACCACGTACAAAAACATAAAAATAAACGACAATGCCGACCAAAATTTGTATAATTTGGCTATTCCTAAGCCTTAGCGCAGGCGGGCTGCGGGCGCAAACCGCACAAGAAATGGAGCTGATGAAACTCGCAGTGCCTAATCCGTCGGCGAGTTTGTACCGCAACCAAGAGGCGTTTTCGCAGGCAAAAACCAACTCGAACGAGCTGGAACTTGCGCTGTCAGGGCTGTTTTTGGTGTACAAAAATTTTATTTCGTCGCAAGACCAAAACGTGTGTAGTTTTTATCCGTCGTGCTCGGAGTACGGTATATTGAGCATACGGGCGCATGGGCTGGTGCATGGCGGCGTGGCTACCCTCGACCGCTTGATGCGCTGCAATGGTTTGAACAGCCAAAAATACATTTACGACAAACAGCGTATGCTGCTGCTCGATGCGCCGTGAAAGGCTGGGGCGTTTCGGCTACGCTCAACGACCGCCGAACAAATACGTACAGACGCGATTAATCGCGTCTCTGCCCAGCAAATATCCAGCAACAAAAAACGTTAGAACAGGATTACGGGATTTTGGGATTTTTAGGATTGCAAACCAATAATCCTGTCCATCTTTTAATCCTGAAAATCCTGTGCAGACAAAAAGCCGAACAAACATGTACAGACGTTGCACTGCAACTTCTCCATTACATTTTCCACCAAAACAACGCAAAGACGCTCTAATAGAGCGTCTCTACAATATCTGTTCAAGATTATGGTCATTGAGCGAAGCCGAAATGAACTATTTATGCCTATTTCTGCCTAAAAAATATGTTGATAGGCACGCCGCAGAAATCAAATTTTTTGCGGAACTGGTTCTCCAAAAACCTTTTATACGACTCTTTTATGTCTTTTGGGTGGTTGCAGAAAAAAGCAAACGACGGCGTAGCCGTGCGCAATTGGGTAATGTATTTTACTTTTATATACTTGCCACGCACTGCGGGCGGCGGCGTATTTTGCATAATCGGCAGCAGCCATTCGTTGAGTTCCGAGGTTCTTATACGGCGGCTTTTGCTCTCATATACCTGGCAGGCGGTTTCTATGGCTTTAAATATACGCTGCTTTTCCAGGGCAGAAGTAGTAATAATAGGCACATCGGTAAACGGTGCAATGCGTTTGCGCACTTCGTCCTCAAACTCCTTGGTGGTATTCGACTCTTTTTCGGGCAGCAAATCCCATTTATTGGCTAAAATAACCAGCCCTTTTTTATTGCTTTCGGCGAGGTGAATAATGTTCAGCTCCTGTGCGCCTATGCCATCTACGGCATCGAGCATGAGTATGCACACATCGCACTCCTCTATGGCTTTTATGGTGCGCATCACCGAGTAAAACTCTATGTCTTCGTGTACCTTGGCTTTTTTGCGCAGCCCAGCCGTATCTATGAGTATAAAATGGTTGCCAAACGATTTATATTCGGTATGCAGCGTATCACGGGTGGTGCCAGCTATGGGCGTAACAATGCTGCGCTCTACGCCCAGCAGCGCATTGAGCAGCGTACTTTTGCCCACATTGGGCTTGCCCACCAGCGCAAACTTCGGCAGCCCTCTCACCACTACCTTGGGCGCATCGGCGGCTTCTTCGTCCTCCCACACGGGCGCATCTACGGGTTGGCTTATTTCTTCATCGGGGGTAATGGGCATGAGGCGCATTATTTCGTCGAGCAGCTCGCCTGTGCCGCCGCCACTCGCCGACGAAATGGGGTACAAATCGCCCAAACCCAAGCTATAAAACTCGTGCGTATCCGCCAACCTATCGTTGGTATCTACTTTATTTACCGCCAAAACCACAGGTTTTTTGGTGCGGCGCAGCATTTTGGCTACCGAATCATCGAGGTCGGTAATGCCGCAGGTTACATCTACCATAAAAATGAGCGCATCGGCTTCCTCTATGGCTATTTCTACTTGTGAGCGTATGGCAGCCTCAAATATATCTTCCGAACCGTGTACGTATCCGCCCGTATCTATGGCGGTAAACTTGCGCCCGTTCCACTCCGAAACGCCGTAGTGCCTATCTCGGGTTACGCCGCTCACGTTATCTACGATGGCTTTTCGCATACCCACCAACCTATTAAACAAAGTACTTTTGCCCACGTTGGGTCTGCCTACAATGGCTATAATTCTACTCATTTTTACTTATTTTGCCGCAAAGATACGCATTTTTAGCGCAAAAATCCGTTTAATTTTAATACGCCCAACCACCCAAAACCAAAACTGGCCGCCCAACAATGCGGGCAGCCAGTCGAAAAGTACTTTTTTATCTACAAAAAAATGCGCTTATTCCACACATTTCTCAAAAAGGATTTGTTAGTTTATGCGTAGTTTGTAAGTAGATTTTCCAGCAAAAATACCCAAACCGCCATTGATGTTGGTTGTAATTTGCACTGGGTCGGCAAATGGGCTGCCGCTCACCTGCGCCTGTTTTTCTGTTTGTAAAATGTACCTATAACTCTCTATGCTGTAACCGTCTATGACCAAATCCAAAAATTTTTGCTCGGTCGGAATGCCAGTACCCGTATTGTATCTGTCAAAACTTTCGGTTTCCACAAAAAACTCTATGGTTTTGTTTGTACCGTCAAACTTAGAATCCGTAAACAGTGCCGCACTATAATACCGAAGCCCCAAAACTGTTTCGTCCGTGCTACCAAAGGGGTCGGTTTGGTAGTTTTCTCTCAAAGACAAATCTCTGGAAAAATAATCGTAAAAATAGCGCCCTATATCCTGATTAGTAACCGTATCTACTATCTTGGTATCTATTTTTAACGAATAAAAATTCTTTTGGGCGGCTACATCTTGTATCACAAAAGTTATGCGGTTGTAGTCTATGTTGTTTAGCGTGCGTGCACTGGGTTCTACCCGTACATTGCTTATTGTGGCTGGTACGGGCATGGTATAAGTTGCATTTACAGGTTCAAAACCTGGCACAGATACATTTATGGTGTATGTTTTGCCAGGTATAGGCTTGGTATTCAATGTGCGATAAAAATAATCATATTGCTGACTTCCAATGGAATTGATGCTATCCAAAAGAATATCGGTGATTTCTACGCCGTCGGCTTTTAGGGTTATTTGCGCATTTTTTAACGATTTTGTTGGGTTTGTAGTGCCAAGGGCTGGTATGCTGCTGCTTATACCTATGTTAAAAGGAATTTTGGTGTCTAACAAACAATTAACGACTATTACGCTTTTTTGGGGCGGAATGTCGAGTGTTACTATTTGGTTAAAAAAACCTTCGCAAGATGTAAGGCTCATGCCGCATAGCATGGCTATGGCTGTATTTTTGAGTATATTTTTCATTTTTTAAAATTTAAAATTGTAACTAACCGAAGGAATTAACGGGAACAAACTAATTTGTTTGGCTACCCTTGTTATTTCAGGAGCATTTGTGCCAGTGTTGTAGTTGTATTCACTTGCCAAATAAATGAAGTACGGGTTTGCCCTGCCGTAGGCATTGTACACGCTCACGTTCCAGGTGCGCTCGCCCCAGCGGGTTTCTTTTTTGAAACTGATGCCCAAATCTAAGCGGTGGTAGGCAGCCATACGAAATGAATTGCGCTGCCCATAATACTCCAAATCGGAATCGAAAAAGCCACGAAAATCGCCGTTTATAGGTGCGGCTCTATAAATTTGTAGCGGAAAAGTAACCGCATTGCCCGTGCCATACACCCAAGTGGCGGCAAAGTCTATTTTTTTGGTTATTTCTTGCGTCCACACCACCGACACATCGTGGCGGCGGTCGTAGCGGTAGGCATATACTTTGCCGTCGTTTATTTCTGTGCCTACAAACTGGCGGTCGGTTTTGGCGAGGGTATAGCCTATCCAGCCCGTGGTTTTGCCCGTTTTCTTTTGCAAAAAGAACTCTAACCCACGGCTTTGCCCCACGCCGCCCGTTTCTACTTTGTCCTCCCAGTTTACGGAGCTTATGGCATTAGAGCCATTTTTGTATTCTATCAAGCCGTTCATGCGCTTGTAGTAGCCTTCTATGCTTATTTCAAACTTATTGTCATAAAACGATTTTGCCAAACCCAAGGCTACTTGCTGGCTGCGCATGGGTTTTACACGGTCGGTGGCGGGCAGCCAAAGGTCGGTGGGCAGCCCTATGCCGCCGTTGGATAGCAGGTGAATGTACTGCTGCATTTCGGCGTAAGAGGCTTTGAGGGCGATGCTTTTGGGCAACATATAGTTTACCGCCAAGCGTGGTTGCAGGGCTTTATAAGTAGTGCCTCGCACCGTAAATGTGGAAAAATGCAAGCCTGGATTTATTTTTAGCTTTTCCCCGATTTTAAAATCGTCTTCTACATAAATGGCTGTTTCTATGGCATCTATGGGCAAAGAAGCCGTAAACGTGGTGTCTATTATGGTTTGTGTACCTTCTACGGCTTTAAAATCGGTGGCTTCGGGCTTAAAGCGGTGCTTGATTGCCGATGCGCCAAAACGCACAAAGTGGTTTGGTAGCGGCAAATAATCGAAGTCTATTTTGGCGGCAAGGTCGTTTATGCCCGAGTTGTAAATCAGGTTGTACTCCGATTTTTGGGTTACGCCATTTTGGGTAAATTGGTCTTTTGTGCCTGCGCTCACCCCAAAACCGTACTTGCTGTACGTGGCTGTGGTGTTGGCAAATAGCTTGGGCGAAAACTGGTGGTTCCAGCGCAGTGCCGAGGTAAGGTTGCCCCAGCCCAAACCGAAATTCACCTCCGACGTGCTGAACGCATTGGTTTCTTTGGCTTTGGCATAAAACTTGTCCTTGCCTGTGTACATACTCAAATAAAGCCTGTCTTTTGGTCCTATTCTGTGGTTTATTTTGGCATTTACGTCATAAAAATAATAACCGCCCGTGCCTTGCCCTTGCGAAGCCGCCAAAATAAAGGGCTGCGCCAGCACATCTATATACGTGCGCCTCGCCGAAACGATGAAGGAGGTTTTGTCTTTGATTATCGGACCTTCGAGGGCTATTTTGGAGGCAATAAGACCCAAAGAGCCGCTGCCGCTAAACTTTTTTTGGTTGCCTTCTTTCATTTTTATGTCTATCACCGACGAAAGCCTGCCGCCGTAGCGGGCGGGAAAACCGCCTTTTGTGAGCGTAACATCGCTGATGGCATCGGCATTGAACACCGAAAAGAAACCGAATAAGTGGCTGGCGTTATATACTGGCACGCCGTCGAGCAGTATGAGGTTTTGGTCGGGTCCGCCGCCACGCACGTACAAGCCGCTTTGCCCCTCACCGCCCGACTGCACGCCTGGCAGCAGTTGAAGCACCTTTATAATGTCCACCTCGCCCATCAGGGCTGGTATTTTTTTAATTTGTTCTATCGGTATTTCTACCACACTCATGCTGGTGCGCTCTTCTATTTTTTGGGCAGTTTCTGCCGTTATCACCACTTCTTTTAGCTCGGTAGAGGGCTGCATTTCTATGTCCAAAGCCATGTTTTGAGTAAGCTCTATGTCTTTGGTTTGTTTTTGGTAGCCTGTATAAGAAAAAGTGAGCGATGCCTTGGTGCCAGCCTCAAAACTGATGCTGTAAAAACCGTAGGTGTTGCTGGTCGTACCCATTTTTTTGGAAAAATCGTAGATGTTGGCACCTATGAGGGCTTCGCCGCTTTGGGCATTTTTCAAATAACCGCTCACGGTGTAGCGGAGTTTTTTTGGCTGCGCCTGCGCACTTGCAATGGCACACAGCGCAATGACGATGAATGTAACGTATTTTTTGAGCATATCTTTTCAGTTTTAGGATTTTGTTCACTTTATCTAACGTAAAAAATAGGCACTAAGTTGTGTAAATTTTTGTTTTGATACAAATTTTTGAGGCTATCTAAAAACAAAGAGATGAAACAAGCAAAAATATTAAAAATCGGCGATTTGATGCACCTACGAAAACCGCTGGGGAGCATTTATAAAATCGTAGCCGTACACGAGTACTGGATACCCAACGACTCGGGCGCAGAAACCCTGACGGCGCAGCCCGCCGATGCGGAGAATTACGGTTTTTCACGCATTTACCACTACATTTTGTACTCCAATGCCTCGGGCAAAATACTAAAAGCCTCCGAGCAAAGTTATTGTAAGGAGAGCCTTGCGGTGGCTTTTGACAAAGAATTGCTTTTGAACAGCCACAAAAAAGCCATAGAAAAGCTGGAAACCCAAGCAAAAAACGGTGTAGAAACCGCCGCAAAAATAGCGAAAATAAAAATACAAATAGACCAAATAACCAAAAATTTATACTAAAAATGGATAGCAAAATAACAAAAACCGAGCAAAAAATGGCGTAGAAACCGCCATGCAAATAGCGAAAACAAAAACACAAATAGACCAAATAACCAAAAATTTATACTAAAAATGGATAGCAAAATAAAAAAAACTGAGCTCGAGTGGCAAACAGAACTTACGCCCGAGCAGTTTCGGGTGGCGAGGCAAAAAGGCACGGAGCGTGCGTTTACGGGCGTTTATAATGACCACAAAGCCGACGGAAATTACACCTGCGTGTGCTGCGGCGAAACGCTTTTTAAGTCGAAATCAAAGTTTGATAGCGGCACGGGCTGGCCCAGCTTTTACGAGCCAGCCACGGCGGTTTCCATAGAAAAACAAGCCGACTACGCCCACGGCATGGTGCGCACCGAGGTACACTGCCGCACCTGCGATGCGCACCTCGGGCATTTGTTCCCCGACGGACCCCAGCCCACAGGGCAGCGCTACTGCATCAACTCCGTTTCTTTGGCGTTTAAAGAAGTAGAGAAATAGGGGCATTTCGCTTAAACAGCAACAAAACACAACTGCCACAATTGTATTTGTAAAATACTGACTTATAGAAAGCTATTAGAGATTTTTACTAAACAATCGCTGAAAAATAATTTAAAAACTAAAAATGATAACTGAAAATTTAACCCGTGAAATATTACACCAATATTTTTCTGAGTACGAGAAACACAATGTTTTGATTTTTGCTGTTTTTACTCTATTGATTGCCTTAATTAACATTATACAAGGCGTGTTTATAACGAGCAAACTTGAAAAATACAAATCTCAACTAAAAAAAACAGAACTAAAGTTTTCTATATATAACGAGTTGCAAATTAAGTCTTTAAGTACGTTATTTCATCACTTAACAGAGTTAAAAATTATTACAATCTCAATTAGCATCTCGGAAAGCCTAATCTATGAAGATTATAAAAAAGTTGTTATTGACTGGACTAATAAATTTTATGAAACAACCAATTTTTTTTCAAGAGAAAAGTATATTCTGCCTATAGAAGTAAAAACGCAATATTCAAAAATTTATCAAAATTTTAAACCAATCCTTGATTATATTGAAGATAAAAAAAAATTAAAGTCTAATTTTTACACTGACCAATGTGGTGATGAATTTTTGGCAGGCGATGAGGAAAACGTAAATGAATTAACCCAAAAACTGAGACAATACAACAGAGATAAAATTTTTGCCGAAACGATTGAGCATATTGAATCAATTAGAAGAGAGATAGAACTTTATTTTCAAAATATATAACTAGTAAATAGGTACACAGAATTGTGAAAAAGTGATTTCATGGGCATTTCGCTTAAACAGCAACAAAACACAACTGCCACAATTGTATTTGTAAAATACGATTGTGGCAGCCGAAAACGTTTTTTATTGCCTAAATCACCAACCCACTACTCCGAAATATCTATGTCAAACTGCGTGAGGTTGATAAACTCCTGCACTCGGGCATCAAGCTCACTTTGGGTGAGGTTCATGAGGCGCTCGGTGCCAAATTTTTCTACGCAAAACGAAGCCATGGCAGAACCCATAATAATGGCACGTTTCATGTTCTCAAACGAAACATCTCTCGTTTGGGCTATGTAGCCTATAAAACCGCCCGCAAAAGTATCGCCAGCACCCGTGGGGTCAAAAACCTCCTCGAGCGGCAGCGCAGGCGCAAAAAACACCTCATTTTTATGAAAAAGCAACGCCCCATGCTCGCCTTTTTTTATAATTAGGTAGCGTGGACCCATAGCCATAATTTTTTTTGCCGCCTTCACCACCGAATATTCGCCCGAAAGCTGGCGCGCCTCCTCGTGGTTTATCGTAAGCACATCTACCAGCGCAATGGTTTCTTTCAGCTCCTCGAGCGCAATGTCCATCCAAAAATTCATGGTATCCATCACAATCAGTTTTGGGCGGCGGTGCATACGCTCCACCACAGTGCGCTGCACGGCGGGTGCCAGGTTGCCCAGCATCAAAAACTGACAATCTTGGTAGCTATCTGGAATTATCGGGTCAAAATCGCCCAGCACATTCAGCTCCGTAACCAGCGTATCTCGGCTGTTCATATCCATGTGGTACTTGCCGCTCCAAAAAAAAGATTTTTCATTCTCCTTAATTTGCAGCCCCTCCGTATCAATGCCCCGTTGGTTCATGTCGGCTATCACGTCCTTCGAAAAATCGCCGCCCACTACGGCTACCAAGCCCGTTTTTTTGATAAAATACGAAGCCGCCAAGCAAATATACGACGCTGCGCCACCCACAATTTTGTCGGTTTTTCCAAAAGGTGTTTCTATGGCATCAAACGCCACACTGCCTACTACAACTAAACTCATTTTTATTTTGTAAATGGTGAAAATATTTTTGCAAAGATATTGCATAATTCAATTAATTGTACTACATTTGCACCTCAATCAGACAAAAACATTCCTCCTTAGCTCAGTCGGTTAGAGCATCTGACTGTTAATCAGAGGGTCGCTGGTTCAAGTCCAGCAGGGGGAGCAGCAAAAAAGCCATTTATAGCATTATAAATGGCTTTTTTTATGTCGTTTTGTGTACCAAAATCAACCCCATTTCCGCACCTTTTTCGTACATAAGTTGCAGAGCCTCAGTGCGTTTGTTGGGTATAATGCCATCGAGTACCGCTTCTCTAATGCAATCTTTTATAACGCCCACGGGTTTGCTGGGCGCAATGCCAAAAGCAAGCATAATATCCTCGCCCGTTACGGGCGGTTGCCAGTTGCGCAGTTGGTCTTTTTGCTCTATTTCTTTTATTTTTTCGGCTACCAGCAGCATATTGTTGCGGTATTTGGCGGCTTGTAGTTCTTTTTTTGTGGTAATATCCGCTTTACAAAGGCAAATAAGGTCGTCTATGTCGTCGCCAGCATCAAATAAAAGCCGCCGAATGGCAGAATCTGTTACCTCGGTTTTCACCAGCGCAATGGGTCGCAAATGGAGGCGCACAAGTTTTTGCACGTATTTCATTTTTTCGTCCAAGGGCAATTTCAGTTTTGCAAAAATATTGGGTACCCAGCGTGCGCCCAGGTCTTCATGCCCATGAAAAGTCCAGCCGTGCACCGCATCAAAACGCTGCGTGGCGGGCTTGGCTACGTCGTGCAGCAGGGCAGCCCAGCGCAGCCACAGGTTGTCGGTACTAGCCGCCGTATTGTCCAGCACTTCCAGCGTGTGGTAAAAATTATCTTTGTGCGCCTTGCCGTTCACCACTTTTACGCCTTGGAGCTTGTGTATTTCGGGCAAAATGAGTTTGAGCAGCCCCGTATCGAACAAAAGTTTGAAGCCCACCGAAGGCTTGCGTGCCAGCATAATTTTATTTAGTTCTTGGGTAATGCGCTCGGCAGATATTATTTTTATGCGCTCGGCATTGTGCGCAATCGCCCGATAGGTTTCCTCGTCTATAAAAAAACCGAGCTGCGTAGCAAACCGAATGGCACGCATCATGCGCAGGGGGTCGTCCGAAAAAGTGATGTTTGGCTCTAAGGGCGTAACCAAACGCTGCTCTTTTAGGTGCATTTCGCCGTCAAAAAGGTCGGTTAGCTCCCCAAAGTTTGGGTAAATGTTCAGTGCCAGGGCATTTATCGTAAAATCACGGCGAGAAAGGTCGTCGGTCAGCGAGCCGTTTTCTACCACGGGCTTGCGAGAGTCGTGGCTGTACGACTCCTTGCGTGCGCCCACCAGCTCTATTTCCAGGTTTTCGTAGCGCAGCATGGCTGTACCAAAGTTTTTGAAATACGTAACCTGTGGCTTGTTGGGCAGGGATTTGGCGAGCAGTTGCGCAAAATCTATGCCGCTGCCCAGCACCAAAATGTCTATGTCTTTGCAGGCACGCCCCAGCATGGCATCACGCACGCAGCCACCCACGGCAAACGTAGTAACTTGGTGCTGGCTCGAAACCTGACGTAGTGCCGCAAAAAACGGGTGCGATAATAAGGACTGCAATCTATTTTTATTTTTGCAAAGATACGGCTTTTGGGCTATTGCTTTGCCTATTGCCCCAAAATCATGGGCGTTTTACCGTCTGTAATAATAATTTTTGCATTGCTCGATTTTGTCAGTTCTTTTAGGGCAATAATGCGCTCGTATTGGAGCTGTTTTTCGTTTAGGGTAGAGCTTACTATTTTTTGGTAATCGGCGATGCCTTGCGCCTCCACCCTTTTGCGGTCGGCTTCCAATTTTTCTTTGTTTAGCACAAACTGCATTTTTTGCGACTCTTGCTCCGCATTTATCTTCGATTCTATGGCTTGCTTTACCGAGTTGGGTAGGGTGATGTTGCGCACCAAAAGTTGCTCCAAAACCAAGCCTCTTTTTTTAAAATCAGCATCTATGGTTTTGAAAATGCGGCTTTGAAACTCATCTCTTTTTACGCTATAAAGTGCTATGGCATCGTAATATACGGCGTTGTCCCTTATTTTTGTACGAGAAATGGGGCGCACTATTTTGGTTATATAGTCCGAGCCTATTTCTTGGTATATTTTTGGGGCTTGGGTCGGATTGATGCGGTACAGCACCGTTAGGTCTATAATTACCTCCAAACCGTCTGCTGCCAGCACCCTTATGGCATCGTCGCCTGTGCGGTCGCCCTCGTCGTGTATGGCGCTCATGGTGTAGTTTTGGGTGCGTGTATCAAAGGTGGTTACTTCCACCAAAGGGTTTACGAGGTGTAAGCCGCCGCCGAGCATATTGGGCTGCACCTTACCAAAGAGCGAGGTTACGCCCACCTGCCCAGGCTCTATTTGCCTGATAGCCGAAAACAAAAAGCCCATCACCGCCATTACAATGGCGGCGATGCGCATCGGTTTTTGTAGCCTGTATAGCTGTGGTATTTGGGTGGCTACATAAGATAGTGCGAAGAGCAATATTGCGAGAAAAATTAAGAACATTGTTTTGTGGTTTGGGTTTTAAAGTACGCTATATTAGTAGCGTATTAGCCGATTTATTACAAAACAATATTTGCGGCATATCGTTTAGTTTTCCACCACTATTTTAACGGCATTTAAGCCATACCTAAGCACGTACACGCCCGCCGCCCAGTTGTAGGTTTGTATCAGGCAATGGTTTGAGGTGGGTTTTGCGCTGTAAAACACCGTACCCAAAGCATTGGTAATGCGCAACTGACCGCCGTTAAGCTGCGGTAGCAACACATTTACGCTGTTTTTGGCAGGATTTGGGTAAACGCTCACTATGTTTGCAAGCTCGAGTTCTTGGGTTGCGGAGGCATTGTTGTTGGCGTTGTAGGAGGCTGCGTGCTGCACAAATGCGCCCGTTCCGTTGGGTATGCGTGCCATAGAAAGGTCGGTGGTTTGCTGCTGGTAGCTTAGGCTATCCATTAGGTTGAGGTTGGCATCGAGCAGCCAAAGGTTTTCGCTGGCGGCGGATAGCTTAAAATTGGTGTGAAAAACGCCCTGCACGCTGTCTTCATCTGCCCAAAAACTGGCATAGCCATTTGCTGGCAAAATAGTTCCCGCTGGTATTTTCCATTTATCCAGATGGTAAATGTTGTCGGTCATGTACCAGCCGCTCACGTCTATGTTTTGCGCCGATTTATTAAAGAGTTCTATCCAGTCGTCGTATTCGCCCGCATTGTCGGCTACTGTGGTGGCATTGCTGGGCATTATTTCGTTTATCACCACATCGCTGCTAAGTGCTATGGGGCTTACGGAGTAGGTAAATACGTCGTGTTCGGCACCTACGGGCATATAAGCCACCGATTTTGAGGCATTGTTTGCCGTGGCTTCTACATAAAACCTGATGCGTTTGCCAGCCGTTTGAGCGGGTATATCCGCTCCGAACACACCATCGTTTGCCAATAAATCATTGTGTAAGCCATCGTCGAACATGGGTAAAGGTGCAAAATTACCCACCAAACCTGTGGCGTAATACAGCGTGGCGGCAAAAATACCGCTGGCGTGGGTCATTTGGGCTTGCACGTGTGTGGGCTGCCCTGCGGTTACGCTACCCCAGTCTTGGTCGGCTTGGTTTGCGTATTTTGCGTTGGTTATGTTGGGTGCGGTTTGGGCTACTTCTGCATTGGCTAATAGGCTGTTTCGGCGGCTGTTTATGTAGGTTTTCAAAACGGGTATTTCACTCAAAAACTGTGCATAGGTATAAATTTTCTTTGGGTCGGCTTGCACCAGCGCATCTATTTGTGTTTTATAATTGTCTAAAATGGCGTTGGTGCTTGCCACGTCCAGTTCCTCGCTTATAATGGTTCTTAGGTGCGCCAAGTACCTTTGTCGCCATGCTGGCACAGCCAAAACTTTGGTTAGCAACGGATAATTGGCATTGGTGGCGTTGTAAAAGGCGCTCCACGTTGTAGCATTGCTTGCCATTACGGTGTTTCCGTCGTATTCTTGGGGCGTAAACCTGCCTGTTTCTGGTTCGTAGTAGCAATAATAGTCCATTTTTCCTTTAAAAATGTAGCTATCATCGTCCGAAAAAGCGATTTCGCTCGCCAAAAACCACAGCGAGCGGTCTATGTCTAAGTAAGTGGGCAAAATGGCGGGGAGCTGCGCCGCAGGTGTGGTGTTTAGTTTGTTGGTGAGGGTTTGCAGGGCTACCCAAGGGTGCGCCACGGCATCGCTGCTTTTTAGGGTGTATTTGTTTAGGTAGGTGGTGGTGTCGGCAAAATAATTGAGGGCGGCAGTGCCATCGCCCCAGCCACCACCCATGCCGCCGCCAGTTCCTGGCGGCTTGTCGGCTCTAAAATTAGCGCCGTTGTTACTCATGTACCATTCCCTCAAAAAATCTTTGTTGAGCTGCTGTATATTTGGGTACAAACCCCAGTCGGCGTTGTTTATGTACAAATGCACAAAATTGGCTTTGGAGGCTGGTATGTGCTTTTGTATTTGGTGCAAATAAAATACCTCCCTCAAAAAACTTCTATCCAAAAAAGCATTGTTCAAATTTAGGGTGCGGTAGCCAATTAAATCTTGGTTTGTATGCACAAAATCCAACGAAAGGTTAAACGATTTTTTGGGACCCGATACTTGGCTGTAAGATGTTGCGCCCTTATACCTCACGCCTATGCTATCGTATAACACGCTATCCACCATTAAGTTAGCCAGCACATCGGTGTGCGAGGTGTAGCCCGAAGTAAGCAATGTAGTATAATTTGTTTGCGAAAAACTGAGGTATAAATTCCGAATTTGGGTAGAGTCGTATAAGCCCGATGTAGCTATTTTGTTGCCTGCAATGAGCCTGTGCGCATCGGGCGAAAAATGCCAAGCCTTGGGTAAATTTTGGGCAAATGCCGTAGAAATCAAACAAATACAGGTGATAAAATAACTTGAAATACGTAGAAATGGCTTGGGTATATGGCTTTTTTGCATCATTTTTTATAAAAAAGTGTGGGTTTTTACCTAAAAATCTTAGAACACAATACAAATTATTCGTTGCATGAAAAAAAATTTAGGCTACAAAGTTACACTTTTTTCGACAAAAAAAAAGGCTGGGCTGCCGTTGCAGCCCCTGCCTTTTAAACCTTTAAAAACCCAAACGTATATGATGAAAAAACTACGTTTCTAACTTTGTGTGGCTT
>JAYUJN010000052.1:0-14492 GCA_043765195.1 Bacteroidota bacterium
TTGATTCTAAGGGCTTTGTTGGCACTTAATGATGAGCGTACATTCAAAACGGATTATACTTACTTGTTAATATTAGGTACAGTTTTGTTATTAATTTGGATATTTTATTTACCGATAAGATTACTTTATACCAATCCGAAAATTGAAGAATAGTAAATTGAAAGAGATTAAACTTACCGATTATACCTATAATTTGCCCGATGAGCGAATTGCTAAGTTTCCGTTGTCCAAACGGGATGAATCCAAATTACTGGTTTATCAACAAGGAGAAATTAGTCATTCGGTTTTTAAAAATATTACCGACTATTTACCTCAAAATAGCCTATTAGTTTTCAATAATACCAAAGTTATTCCCGCCCGAATTCACTTTCAAAAGTCCACAGGAGCCATAATCCAGCTATTTTTGTTACATCCCATTGCTCCGACATCGGTTATTAGTTTGGCAATGGAAGTATCGGGCGAATGTGTTTGGGAGTGCATGATTGGCAACAGAAAGCGTTGGAAAAAAGGCGATATTTTAAGCCAGATTATTCGAGTAGAAAATCAAAACGTTGAGGTAAAAGCGGAGATTGAAAATGAAGAAAAAAATCACGTAAAATTATCGTGGGAAGTTGTAAATCTTGAATATTTAACTGAATTAGTTGCACAGGTTTCATCCGATAAAACCCCTATTAAGGGTTTAAAACCCTTAGTAGTGGTAAACTCCCATAAGTCCGAACATCAAACATCGAACAACGAACAACGAAATTTCGTTGATTTAATCCAAGCCCTCGGTCAAATCCCCTTGCCACCTTATCTCAATCGAGAAGCCGAAGCCTCGGATTATGAAACTTATCAGACCGTTTACAGTGAGAAAAAAGGAGCCGTAGCTGCCCCTACTGCTGGTTTACATTTCACGAAAGAAGTCTTACAAAATCTTGAAAATCAGGGATTTAAACAAGATTTTGTAACCTTGCACGTAGGAGCAGGGACATTTCAGCCCATTAAAGTTGAGAATATTGTTGAACACAAAATGCACAATGAACAAATTGTTTTTACCAAAAAAAACATTGAAAATTTATTACATAATTTAGGTAATATTATCGCCGTAGGAACAACCTCCATGCGGACTTTGGAGAGTATTTATTGGATTGGCGTTCAGTTAATCAATGAACCTAATTTAGCCTATTATTTTGTTGAAAAATTATATTCTTATAAAAATCAAAATCCTCCTACGCCTGAAGAATCTTTAAAAGCAATTATGAAAAAAATGGATGATTCGGGCATTAATGAAATCACGGCAGAAACCGAAATTTTCATCTTTCCAAGCTATCAATTCAAGATTTGTAAGGGTATCATTACTAATTATCACCAACCCGAAAGTACCTTGATTCTCCTCATTGCCGCCCTCATTGGCGAAGATTGGAGAAAAGTCTATCACGAAGCCATGACCAATGATTACCGCTTTTTGAGTTATGGCGATTCCTCTTTGCTATTGCCCACAATGGTAGAATGGTAGAGACAAGGCTCTGCCTTGTCTAAGCAAAGTTTATTGCCTACAATGGTAGAATGGTAGAGACAAGGCATTGCCTTGTCTAAGCCTATGCTCTTTGTGTAGAAGCAATGAATTGGTCTATACACAGAACCCCCACCCCGCAAATTCTTTGCGGGCTGGGGGTTTTTCAATAATAAATATTATGTTAAGCTACAAAAACTTATCGCCATTTTTGCGGGCGATGAGGTTGGTCATATTTTTTAGGTGGCTTTCCTCCGAGCGTTTGCATATTATCAGCGCATTTTCCGAGTCGGCTATAATATAATCTTCCAGCCCCTGCACAATCACCAGTTTGTTGTTCGGCACTTTCACTACACAGCCGCTCGAGTCGTACATCACCACCGTGTTGCCGCCCACGGCATTGCCCACATAGTCCTTGGCGTGATGCTGGTACAGCGCAGCCCAGTTGTGTATTTTGCCCCAGCCGAGCTGGCATTTTAGCACATTCAGGTTTTGTGCATTGTACAAAATCCCCCTTTTTATCGTCGTTTGCGGGCAGCGGGGGTAGGTTACGTCTATAAATTCCTGCTCATAAACGGTGTTATACACGTCCGTTCCATGCACAAAAAGCTCGTATAAATCAGGCAAATGGTTCTTATACGCCAAAAGCCAAGTATTGGCATTGGCGGCAAATATGCCCATGTTCCACAAAAACTCTCCACTACTAAAAAAAACCGCAGCCATGTCCGCACTCGGGTACTCCGCCAACGTTTTTACGGCATAAATATCGCCCTCCACGGGTTCGGGGTGGTACTGTATGTAGGTATAATGCGTTTCGGGTTGGGTGGGGCTGGCTGCCCACACCAGTATTTGGTTGTAATTTTTCACAAACGCCATGCTGCGCTCAAAAGCAACTTCAAGCCTCGTTTGGTGCAATATAACATGGTCGGCTGGCGACACCAAAACCTGCGCATCGGGGTTAATCTTGGCTATTTTAAACAAAACAAACAGCATAGATGCCGCAGTACTTTTGCGTAGAGGCTCTAAAATCAACTGGTTGGGGTCGAGCTCGGGCAGTTGCGCACAAATAATTGGGGCATAAAGTTGGTTGCTTATCACATAAATGTTTTCCTTGGGTACCAGCCCCACATATCGGTTGTAGGTGGATTGCAGCATGGTTTCACCAACATTCAGCAAGTCCAAAAACTGTTTGGGCGTATCTTGTTTGCTAATAGGCCAAAACCTACTGCCAATGCCACCCGCCAAAATAACCACATAGCTATCCGTGTTTTTAGGTTCTTTCATGGCATTTTAGCGCATCATAGCCAAAAATTCGCCAAATAAATACTGCGAATCCATCGGTCCGGGTGCTGCCTCGGGGTGGTGCTGCACCGAAAAAGCCCTTTTGTCCCTAATTCTTATGCCCTCTATGCTCTGGTCGTTTAGGTTTATGTGCGTTATTTCCACATTTTTATTGCGCAAGGCACTTTCATAGCTAACCCCAAACCCGTGGTTTTGCGAGGTAATTTCACACTTGCCGCTCACCAAATTTTTCACTGGGTGGTTTGCGCCCCTATGCCCGTGTTTCATTTTGTAGGTATCCAGCCCCACCGCCAGGCTCAGTAGCTGATGCCCCAAGCAGATGCCAAACAGCGGAATATCAGCGTCCAAAAACCGTTTTATTTCTGCTATTTGGGCTTGCATGGTAGCGGGGTCGCCCGGTCCGTTTGATAGCAAAATGCCGTTTGGCGCAAATGATTTTACTTCCTCGAGCGTGGCATCGTGCCTAAAAATTTTTAAATAGCAGCCCTGCCAAGTTAGGCTACGCAGTATGTTTTGCTTGATGCCATAATCCATCACGGCTACTTTTATAGCCGCATTTTCGTTGCCCATGCAATACGCCTCTGGGGTAGATACCTGCGATGCAAGCTCCAAACCTTCCATATTTGGCGTTTTTTCCAGCAGGGTTCTAAGCTCCTTTATATCCGTAGTTTCCGAAGAAATAATGCCATTCATCGCACCCATTTTGCGTATGTGGCGTGTAAGCGCACGGGTATCCACATCGGTTATGGCTACAATATTGGCGGCTTCTAAGTAGCTTTGTAGGTCGGTATCCGCCAGTTTTCGGGAGTATTCGTTCGTAAAATTCCGACAAATAAGCCCCGATATTTGCACCTTATCCGACTCCGCCTCACTCTTTTTTGTGGCATAATTGCCTATGTGTACGTGGGTGGTGAGCATAAGTTGCCCCTTATACGAGGGGTCGGTAAACACTTCTTGGTAGCCAGTAAGTGTGGTATTAAAGCAAATTTCGCCCGTGGTTGTACCCGTTTTGCCAGCCGCAAAACCGTGGTAATAGCTCCCGTCGCTCAAAACAATTATAGCAGGTGTACGCATTTTTTATTTTAATTTTAAAACAAACTCAATGCAAAGTTAAACCATTTTTTCGATGTTTTTTAATATATTCAATCTATGTAAATAGGGCAGAGGATACTACGCAAACCTAAAATTAGCGAATATTAATTGGTTACAAAAGTAAACAATGGCAAATGCCTAAAATTAAACGTAGTTTACGTTTGTGTATTAATGTAAATTCCAAACATTTCTTGTCTTTCTACAAATGTGTACACTACAATCATTGCTATTTTTACATAGTTTAATGTACTAAACTACACGCAACGCACTGCATACCGTTTGTAACAATTGTGATTCATTATAAACCCAATGGCGTTCGCATTTTTGTGGTTTTGGGTTTTACCAGCTGCCGCCGTGTTTTTACTTTTTGGCACAAGTTGCTTACTTTTGAAGCCAAATAATGTTTTTTACAGTGTTTTTAATGGCTTTAAAGTTACATTAGTTGAGCCGTGTAAGTTCTTTTAATACAAGTAGTTAAATACTTGTTTGTAATCACAAAATAGGCTAAAATTAACTTAATTCAGGGATTTTGGAGGTAGCTATCAAAACTGTTGTCGCTGTAAATAATGATGATTTTCGACACTGTTTTTGTGGCTTTTGGTGCATGAACCGCCGCCTTGGGTGCGTGCGTGTGGGCGTGTGCGTGGCTGTGCGCATCAGCCGTGCGTGTGGCGGGCAGGGCATCAATGGTGAGCTGTGGATTGCTCGGTGGCAAATTGTTGGGCTTTTGCTCCATATCCGCCCGCATTTGGGGCATTTGCGGCTTATACAAGCGTTTTACCTCCAAAATATTCGTTGCGCTTTGTGGCAGGGCATTGGTGCTTACAGGCGCTTCGGTGGCACTTTTTAGCATTTCGCCTTTGCCGTGTATCAGCCAGTCGGTAGAAAGGGCTTCAAATGCGCTTAAAATGCGCTGTAAGACCTCAAAACTGGGGAAGTTGCGCCCAGATGTAAAGTGCGATACGTTGGACCGCTGCACCTGAATGCGCTCCGCAAACTGCGAGGGCGATAGTTTGTACTGCGCCATAATGGCTACAATGCGCTGACTAAGTTCGGTATTTGTCATTTTATTTGTAAATTGTGTGGTTTGTTCGTTTGGTGTACAAAAGTAACTAATTAATTTTGTAAATTATTGAATAAAATAAATAATTTACGTATGTAAACTCTCAAATGCCCAAACCGATTGCTCAAACTCGGTTTACATCTATGTACACATTTGTAAATAAAATAATTTACAAATAAAATAATTCGTTTGCAGTATATTTGTAACCAATGTAGAATTAAAGCCATGCAAACAAAACTGATTATAACCAAAATGCCCACCAAGCTCGAGCCCCACGGCGGCATTACATATAGGCTAAGTGCCGATATTGTAGCCAACGATTATTTGGGCAAGGAACTTATTATGGAGGCTACCCAAAAAATATTTTGTAAAAACTGCGGCAAAAAAACCAAAAAATCTTTTGCCCAGGGTTTTTGCTTTGTGTGTTTTAGTACCGCACCCCAAAACGCAGATTGCATTCTGCGCCCCGAGTTGTGCCTTGCGCACCTTGGGCAGGGGCGCAATCCCGAGTGGGAGCAAGACCACCATTTTCAGCCGCACGTGGTATATTTGGCTTTGGGTAGCGTACTAAAAGTGGGCGTAACCCGTACCACCCAAATGCCCACACGCTGGATAGACCAAGGCGCAAGCCAAGTGGTGGTACTCGCCGAGCTGCCTTACAGGCAGCTGGCTGGCGAAATAGAAGTTTTTTTGAAACAGTACCTCAGCGACAAAACGCCTTGGCAAAAAATGCTCAAAAACGAAATGCTTGATGCCGATGTACTCCAAGAAAAAGAGCGCATTGTCCAGCTTTTGCCAGCGCAGTACCACCAATACATCAGCCAAAACCAAGAAATTACGACGCTAAACTACCCAGTTTTGGAGTATCCCACCAAGCTAACCTCCCTAAAACTGGATACCAGCCCCGTGGTGCAAGGCACGCTCATGGGCATAAAAGCCCAGTACCTCATTTTTGATGGTGGGCGGGTGCTGAATATGCGCAGCCATGAGGGTTACGAAATTATTTTAAACCATTAAGTGGTAGCCAATAATTTGTACATCATTTCTAAAAACAGATTGCCCTCGGTGCTTACGCTGCTGCCGCTAACGCCCTTGGCTCGGGCATCGAAACTAAGCAGGGTTTTGAAAATGGCGTAAATTCTGCCCAAATTATAGTAGCGTGCGGCGCTGATGTATTCTTTGGTGATGAACGGATGCACGCCTATTTTTTTGGCTATTTCTTCGCTGCTCGAGCCGTGCAGGTGGTGTATCAGGCATAGTTTGGCAAAATACCCATAGAGCGCAGCAATTGTTCCGACCAACGAAAAGTTGTTTATTTTTGGGTTGTTTGCCATTTGCAGCGCAATTTCGTAGCAGCGTGCCTTGTCGTGTTTGCCCAGCGCATTTTGCAGCTCAAACACGCTAAACTGTCGGCTGATGCCTATAAATTTTTCAATCGTTTGCGTGCTAATTTTTTCGGTTATGGGTTGGTTAATCCATATTTTATCGAGTTCGTTGCCTATTTTTGTGAGGTTGTTGCCCAAAAACTCCGTGAGCAGCATCACCGCATCGGGGCTTGCGCTGCCGCCCTTGCTTTTTATGTGGCTTTCTATCCATGCGCCCATTTGGTAATCACGTATTTTGTCGCTGGGCATTACGGTGCCGTTGGTTTTCAAAAGCCCATAAATTTTTTTGCGCTTGTCCAGCGTTTTATTTTTGTGGCAAAGCACCAAAGTGGTGGTATTTACTGGTTTTTGTATGTAAATTTCCAGGGCATCGAGGTCTCGCAGCTCTTGCGCTTCCTTTACCACAATGAGCTGCCGCTCCGCAAAAATCGGAAAACGGCGAGCCAAGCCCACTATGTCGGCGGCACTGGTATCTTTGCCATACAGCACGCTTTGGTTGAAGTCTTTTTCGGCAGGTTGCAGCATTTTTTGCTCCAAAAAATTACTCACCTCATCTATATAGTAAGGCTCTTCGCCGTGCAGTAGGTAAATGGGCGCAAAAACGCCTTTTTTTAGGGTAACAAAAAGGTCTTTAAACGTAATTTCCATCAAAAACGCAGGTGTTTTACAGTAAGTCCGTTGTTTATCAGTTGTTTCAGCGACTGAATGCCGATGTTTATGTGGTTGTCCACGTATTTGGCGGTTACCAATTTGTCGCTCACCGAGGTTTTTACGCCGTCGGGGGTCATGGGTTGGTCCGAAACCAGCAGCAATGCGCCCACAGGTATGCTGTTGGCAAATGCGGTGGTAAAAATGGTGGCGGTTTCCATGTCTATTGCCATTGCCCTGATGGTGCGCAGGTATTTTTTAAATTCTTTGTCGTGTTCCCAAACCCTGCGGTTGGTGGTATAAACGGTGCCCGTCCAGTAGTCCAAGCCCAAATCTCTGATGCTTGTGCTTATCGCTTTTTGGAGCGCAAAAGAGGGTAGGGCGGGTACTTCGGGCGGAAAATAATCGTTCGATGTGCCTTCGCCCCTGATGGCAGCTATGGGCAGCACCAAATCGCCGAGTTGGTTTTTGGTTTTTAGTCCGCCGCATTTGCCCAAAAAAAGCACCGCCTTCGGTTTTATTGCCGAAAGTAAATCCATCATGGTGGCTGCCATAGGGCTACCCATACCAAAATTAATGAGCGTAATGCCGTCGGCGCTCACGCTGGGCATCGGTTTGTCGCTGCCGATGATGGGCGCATCGTATTTTTCGGAAAAAATATTTAGGTAGTTGTCAAAATTGGTGAGCAAGATGTATTTGGTAAAATCCTCCAATTCTCTGCCCGTATATCGCGTGAGCCAGTTGCTTACGATTTCTAGTTTTGTTTTCATAGTTAATGTTTTTACAAAGTTAGTTGCTTTTATACAAAGCTACGATTTTTTTTTGAATTTATAACCTAAGCCGTCTGCTGTTTTTTTAGTAATATTGTGGCTGTTATCATTAATGGTGTTTTATTAATCAATAAATGCAACTAAATTTACCGCAATTTACATACAAAACAAAGAAAATAGGCGAGTTGGTGTATATTTTAGACGTTTTTCGCAAAAAATATGTGGTACTCACGCCCGAAGAATGGGTGCGCCAGCATTTGTTGCATTACCTTGTAAATGAGTTGGGCTACCCCAAAGCCGCCATTGCGGTAGAAAAACAGTTTAAAGTCGGCGCAAAAAAAAAGCGGTTTGATGCCCTTGTTTACCACCAACAAAAACCCGTGCTGCTCATCGAGTGCAAGTCGGCGGTGGTGGCTATGAGCCAGCCCGTTTTTGACCAAGCCGCCCGCTACAACATGGCTTTTGGTGCGGAATATATGCTGGTTAGCAACGGTTTACACCACTTTTTTTTCAAAATTGACCCCGAAAACCAACGCTACATTTTTTTTGATGGCATAAAGCCTTATCATTTGCTTTTTGAGTAATGACATCATTTTTTGGCGTAATTATTTTATTTTCAGGGCGTTGTTTGGTTTAAAGTGAGGTTTTATGTAAAAAATACACAAAATAATTTTTTAGTCTAATTTAAAATGGATATATTTGTTTATTAATTCATTTTTAACCTTAAATTTTATTTTAGTGGAACAAGAAAACAAACCTCGCCTCAGTTTTTGGCAAATATGGAACATGAGCTTCGGCTTTTTGGGTATTCAGTACGGTTTTGGTTTACAGCAAGCCAACATGAGCCCGATTTATCGTTATTTGGGGGCAGAAGAAGCCAACATTCCTGGCTTGTGGCTGGCGGGTCCGCTCACGGGCTTGCTGCTGCAGCCCATCATTGGTGCTTTGTCCGACAAAAGTTGGTCGCCTCGCTGGGGCAGGCGCAAACCCTACGTTTTTGTGGGCGCATTGGTGGGTAGCGTGGCTATGGTGCTGATGCCCAACTCCACTTCGGTGTTTATGGCGGCGTGCCTTATGTGGCTGCTCGATGCAGGGCTAAACTCATCTATGGAGCCTTTTAGGGCTTTTGTGGGCGATATGCTCGGCGAAAAACAACGCCCCGCAGGCTATTCTATCCAGTCGTTTATGGTGGGTTTTGGGCAAATTATGGCTAACCTTATGCCGTTTATTTTGCCGCTTATTGGCATTTCGCTCGCCGTTTCGTCCGATGCTGGCTTGCACGAAATCCCAAATTCGGTGCGCTATCCGTTTTACATAGGTGCGGCTGCCATACTTATTACGGTGCTTTGGACCATGTACACCACCAAAGAATATCCGCCCGAAAACAACGAACACGAGCAAAAAGTAAGCTACACAGAAGAAGAGGAAAAAAAGATTTCGTTCTGGCATTTGTCCATCACCATAGGTGCTGCATTTATGGCGGCATTGTTTGCAGCCCGCACGGGCGGTATGTTCAAAGGGCTTTTGTGGTCGTTGGGCATTTTTGCAGGGCTTTATTTTGTGTTAAAAATTGCGGTTTTCAAGCAAATTTTAGCCTCACTTTCCGAAATGCCCTTGGTTATGAAGCAGCTCTGGTGGGTAAAGTTTTTTACTTGGTACGCCTTGCCGCTCATGTGGCAGTTTTTGTCGCTGGCGGTAGCCAAGTACTCGTTTGATGCGCCAAGCCCCGAACTAAATAAAATCGGTTTTGATGCAGGAAAAGACTGGGGCAACCTTTGTTTTGCCGCTTTTAGTGCGTCTTGCGCCATCATTTCTATTTTTATACCACGCATCGTAACGGCACTCAAAAGCCCGAGGCTAACCCACGCCATATTTTTGGTGATTGGCGCAGCGGGGTTTTTGCTCACGCTCACCTCCAACGACAAAATGATTTATTTAGCCGCAATGGGTCTGGTGGGTTTGGCTTGGGGTTCCATCATGTCCATGCCTTACCTGATGCTCGCCGCCGCTGTACCCAAAGAAAAAATGGGCGTTTACATCGGTATTTTCAACGGATTTATTTGCGTGCCGCAGTTTATAGGTATGCTCACCGTGCCTATTTACTACAAATCGGTGCTGGGCGACGACCCACGCAACGCCTTGGTTTTGGCGGGCGTTTGTATGCTTTTGGCGGCAGCAGCCTGCTTTTTGGTAGATAAAGATTCGTCGGGCAAGGTGGCGAATGCCTAACTGATGTATTTTTAAAACCGCTGTATTTTCAAACAAAAATGCCCTATTTTTAGAAATAGGGCATTTTTGCTATCTGGCTCACGGCTTACTTCGCCACCAATTTTATGGAGTTCATGTAGGCGATTTGCCATGCGCCCTCCTTATTTTTTTCGAGCAATCTGAACTCATTCCAGTTGCTTTCGCCGAGGTCGGTAACCAAAAGTGCCTTAAAGCCAACCCAAGCCACATTGCCGTTGTAGGTGATTGTTTGGGCGGTGCGCACTATTTTAAAATTCACGGGCGTGGCGTTTTCGGTCATGTAGTTGTTTATCATGGTGCTTAGTTGCTCCCAGCCTTGGGCATTCAAAAACAACTCGGGCTCGGCGCAAGTCCAGCGCAGGTAGTCGCTCTGCACATAGCAGCTCGCCCACATTTTGTATTGTCGGTTGTAAAAGTACGTGGTTTCGTCGGCTATCAGTTTGTTTATAGCTTCGTCGTCGGTGGTGGTTTGCGCCTGTGCGCTCACAAAACTGGCGCAAAATGCGAGGCACAGCAGAAATTTTTTAAGCATTGGTTTTTAGTTTGGAGGCAAATTTTTGCCTTAGTTTTGTTATTTTTGGGTTTATTACTATTTGGCAGTAAGGCTGCATTTTATTGAGCGCATAGTAGTTTTGGTGGTAGCCTTCGGCGTTGTAAAAGGCGGGCAGCGGCGAAATTTCGGTAACAATCGGCGCATCGTAGAGCGTGCTGGCTACCTCCGCCACCGATTTTTGAGCCACGGCTTTTTGCTCGGGGCTGTTGTAAAAAATCACAGAGCGGTACTGCGTGCCAGCATCTGCGCCCTGTCGGTTGGGCGTGGTAGGGTCGTGGCTCACCCAAAAAATCTCTAAAATATCGGCGAGGCTAATTTTTTTTGGGTCAAAAACCAGCTTTATCACCTCGGCGTGGTCGGTTAGTCCCGTACAAATTTCTTTGTAGCTCGGGTTTTTGATTTTACCGCCCGCATAGCCCGACGTAATTTTTTGCACGCCCTCCATCAGCGCATACACGGCTTCTACGCACCAAAAGCAGCCGCCGCCCAATACCACGCTCTCCGTGCCAATGCCATTTGTGGGTTCATTTTCCATTTTTATTTTTTCTAAGGTTTAGCTCATTTTTTGTTTGTATCCAGTTTCGGCAAGCCAATCGTGCGAAGCATTTCGTTTGCTTCATCAACTTTCTTTTGGAAAATTGGCATGGTTTTGTACTTTTTCAACTCGTTGTTAATTCTAACAATTGGAACTTTGCTTTCGCTTGAAGCCATAAATTTTAATTGATATTTGTATTTTTTATTTGTGTTCAGCCATTTATCCGAAATCCCTTAGGGATTTTATGTTTGTAAAAATAACCAACCAATTTGTGCGACTCCTTCGGAGTCGTATTTGTATTCTGGAACTGGCTACAAACATTTAATGCCTATGGCATTTTTTCAAATTTATATTAAATATTGGCATTTTTGCGGTTATTTATCCGAAATCCCGTAGGGATTTTATGTTTGTAAAAAATAACCAATCAATTGCGACTCCTTCGGAGTCGTATTTGTATTCTGAAATTGGCTACAAACATTTATTGCCTATGGCATTTTTGTGGGTAGTTATTTTTTCATGGCTTGGTTTTTAAAATTCACGCTGTAAAGTTAATCATTTTTGGCATTTGTGCCACTCATTTGTGTGCTGCGCTTTGGGGCAATGCGCACCAGATTTTCTCTTTCACAAAAAAAATCCCCTACGAGAGGGGATTTTTTTGGGTAAAGCAATTTATTTCTGCATCAATTTGTCGAGTTGTAGCTGCATCATTTTTTGTTGGGTAGCCAGCTCGTCTATGTTTTGCATTTTGCGTTTCAAAGAAGCGTTCTCTAACTTCAATTTTTCTATTTGCGCTTGTTGCTCTTGCATGGCGGCGGTAAGTACCACCACTATGGGCGCATAGTTTACGCTTTTTAGGTCGCCTTCTATTTCGCCTGTGCGCACAAACTCTGGGAACACTTTTTCTAACTCTTGGG
This sequence comes from Bacteroidota bacterium, assembly GCA_043765195.1. Taxonomy (GTDB): domain Bacteria; phylum Bacteroidota; class Bacteroidia; order UBA7662; family JAYUJN01; genus JAYUJN01. The sequence goes on from JAYUJN010000052.1 coordinate 12,005, forward strand.
CTATAAAACCAATTTGGTGGGTTTTATCCAAGCCTAAGTTCGGGTATTTTTCGGTGTTGAAGTAATACTCGGTGCTGCGTAGCTGCATTATTTTACCCAAAGCGCCGCTTAGGTTGTTTATGTCTTTTTTCAACCTAATGTCAGATGGGAATGTGGCAGCAGTGGCGGTTCTTTTATACACTGCACCCGAATTGGGGTCAATTATTAGTACAGTATTAAGTGTAGGGCTAGTAGGACCCGTAAAAGTAGGCACACCCACCAAACGCAACGGAGATACGATGCCATCGCCTACCACAGTAAGCCTGTTTGGGAGTGCAAGCGGGTTTACATCTGAGGCGGCTGCAGCAAATGCTCCTACGCTTGGAGTAGCAATTGCACCCAAATCCGTGGTGGCGCTTATGTTTGCGCCTATGGATACGTTTCCGTTGTCGGATACACGCATTACTACTTCTTGTATGGTATTTAAAGTGCTGTTGCGCTTAAAGTCTATGCGTGTGGCACCGTTACCGCTGTTGTTGTCGTCGTCCATCACAAAGTTCATTCCTTGGTCGGATATGATGTTGTAGTTGTTGGCAACTTTAAGAAATCTGCTTGGGCTTCCTATTTCACCGTCGCCGTTGTTTTTTATAACAAATGGTTTGTTGCCGCTGCCAGATTCTACGCTAAACGAGTTTTCGGGTATGGCGGGTGAGGCGGTGGGTTGGTCGTTGTCGCCGTCTATGAGGGCTACCAAGTTTCCAGCCGAAATCATTCTGAGCGGTTTGTCGTTTGCGGTATTTACGGGGAAGGTAGTTAGGTTGGTTTTATCGCCGAATATTGCGCTAAAACCAGCGGGTCCGCCCAGTGCGTTGGTGGTTTCACGCACGTATATTGCGCCGTTCACGTCCAAAATGGGTCGGTCTATCAGTGTGCCGTACAGGGTTGTTTCGGGTGTGGTGGTGGCGGCTGTGCCTGTGCCGCCCATCAGCATTACTTGTCCGTTGGTGTATTTGTTGTCGGCAAGTGTGGGTACGGTGGTGGCGGTGGTGGCTTTTACCCAGTCTTGGTCGCCAGCTACAAATAGGCGTTTTTTAATTTGTCCGTTTACCACTACCAGTACGCTGTCGTCGGTTGGTACTACGGGCGAGGCGATGTATGGCAAGTCCGTAATTTTTAGCGGTGTGCCGTTGGTTATTATGGTGAGTGGGTTTCCGTTTTGTGTAATGGTGGTGGCTTGTATTAGGTTGCCGCCGAGCTGTACTTTTGGTCCAGCTGCCATTGTTAGTCCGTTGTCGGCATCTGAGGGTCCGGTTGGTCCCGTCAGACCGTTTGCACCAGTTACACCCGTTGCGCCGTTTGCACCAGCTATGCCAGTTGCACCGTCTGCGCCAGTTGCGCCGTTCAGTCCATTTGTTCCGTTAGTACCTGCTGCGCCAGTTGCGCCGTTTGTGCCAGCTACACCTGCTGCGCCAGCGGGACCAGTTGCGCCGTCTATTCCGTTTGTACCATTCGTACCTGCGGCACCCGTTGCACCGTTTGTTCCGTTCGTTCCGTTTGTTCCGTTCGTACCAGCGGGACCGGTTGCACCTGCTGCGCCAGCGGGACCAGCTACGCCTGCGCCAGTAGGTCCGGTTACGCCGTTAATTCCATTTGTACCGTTTGTGCCTGCTGCGCCAGCGGGACCGGTTGCACCTGCTGTGCCGTTAGTGCCGTTTGTTCCGTTTGCGCCAGCGGGACCAGTTGCACCTGCTGCGCCGTTTGTTCCGTTTGTGCCGTTAGTACCTGCTGCACCAGTTGCGCCGTTTGCGCCTGCTGCGCCAGCGGGACCAGTTGCGCCTGCTGCGCCGTTAGTTCCGTTAGTACCTGCTGCGCCAGCGGGACCGGTTACGCCGTTTGTGCCGTTCGTTCCATTTGCGCCAGCGGGACCAGTTGCGCCGTCTGTGCCATTTGTTCCGTTTGCGCCAGCGGGACCAGCGGGTCCAGCCACGCCTGCGCCTGTTGGTCCAGTTACGCCGTTAATTCCGTTTGTACCGTTCGTGCCGTTTGTGCCTGCTGTTCCAGCGGGACCAGTTGCACCTGCTGTGCCGTTCGTTCCGTTCGTTCCGTTTGTTCCATTTATACCGTTCGTTCCGTTTGTGCCTGCTGCGCCTGCGGGACCAGTTGCACCTGAGGGACCAGCCACGCCTGCGCCCGTTGGTCCAGTTACGCCGTTAATTCCATTTGTTCCGTTTGTGCCTGCTGCGCCAGCGGGACCGGTTGCACCTGCTGTGCCATTAGTTCCGTTTGTTCCATTTATACCGTTCGTTCCGTTTGTGCCTGCTGCGCCAGCGGGACCGGTTGCACCATTTGTGCCTGCTGCGCCAGCCACGCCAGCCTGACCTTGTACGCCTTTACAGTCGAGTACGTTTACCACGCCGTCGCTGTTTGAGTCTTCGGTAGCCACATCAGCTACGCCATTGCTGTTTAAGTCCCAGCAATTGATGCCATTTGCGCCTCCGCCCGTACCGCC
>JAYUJN010000053.1:0-13662 GCA_043765195.1 Bacteroidota bacterium
TCGCCGTCGTTTGAGCGAGGTTTGCGGTCATCACGACCGGAATTGTTGAACTTGTTGTTCATGTTAATCTAATTAAAAAGTTTTATACCCGACATCTCGTCGTTGCGAATGCAAATGCGAATGCAAAAAAGAAATTTATTTTGAACTTACAAAATATGCCACAAAGGTAGTCTAAAATCGCCTATTTATTTTAAATTTAGCTATATTTAGCAATTCTAATGCCGTTTTTCCGTCTTTTTTCTTTTGGTATTGGTTTGGTTTGCGGGTTTTTGTGGCTTTTTTCTTTCATTGCCCAAAAAAAACAATGATAGCAACGACCTTTTACCCGAAAAATAAATAGGCAACCACCAACTTTTTTGTTTGAGGTAGAACGCCATTATTTTTACAAAAAGCTGAATTTTGTGTTTAAATCTGTAATAAATACCGAGTTTTTGCCACTTATATAGCACAAAACACAAAAGATGCACATTATAGAACTTGACAACATAGGGCGCACCTATAAAATGGGCGCAGAAACCATAGATGCGCTAAAAACGGTAACGCTGAACATAAAAAAGAACGAATATGTGGCGTTGATGGGTCCGTCGGGCTCGGGCAAAAGTACGCTCATGAACATACTCGGGTGCTTGGATACGCCGTCTCGGGGCAGTTATATCCTCAACCAAAAAGACGTGAGCAACATGACCGACGGCGAGCTGGCGGAGGTGCGCAACAAAGAAATTGGTTTTGTGTTCCAAACTTTTAACCTTTTGCCCCGCTTTTCGGCGTTGGAAAACGTGGCTTTGCCGCTCATTTATGCGGGCATTGGTAAGGCGCAAAGGCTGGAAAGGGCAAAAAATGTACTGGAAATGGTGAAGCTCGGCGATAGAATGCTGCACAAACCAAACGAACTTTCGGGCGGGCAGCGGCAGCGGGTAGCCATTGCGAGGGCGCTGGTGAATGCGCCGAGCATTATTTTGGCAGATGAGCCTACTGGAAACCTGGATACCAAAACCTCCCACGAAATTATGGCACTGTTCGACGAAATACACCGAAACGGAAATACCGTAATTTTGGTTACCCACGAAGAAGACATAGCCCGCCACGCCCACCGCATAGTGCGCCTGCGAGATGGATTGGTAGAAAGTACAATTAATTAAATAAAAGGCGTAACTTTGGCGTTGTTTTTGATTAAGCTCTACGATGCAGCCCATCACCGAAAAAATTTATTATTCAATAAGCGAAACCGCCGTAATGCTCGATGAATCGGTAACAACGGTGCGGTTTTGGGAGGGTGCGTTTGAGCAAATTAAGCCCAAAAAAAACAAGCGGGGCGTGCGTTATTTTACCCAAAAAGACATAGAAGTACTAAAACAAATAAAATATTTTAGCCGCCAGCAGGGCTATACCCTCGAGGGCGTAAAACAAAAACTCAGCCACAACCCAAACTCGGTGGATAAAACCTTGGAGGTAATCCATAAATTGAAAGCCATTAGGTGTTATTTGACCGAAATAAAAGAAACACTTTAAAGGTGTTTGGGCAAAAGGAAGTTCATTAATCGTTATCAAAAAAAATAAATAAAAATGTCGAAATTCACAGATGAAATAACCGCAGGTTATACTTTTAGTGGCGGGTCTATTACTTTGGGCGCAGCCATTCAGGGCGGAGAATGCCAGCAAGGCGTGTTGGTAAAAGCACCGCTGCGCACTTTCAACAGGCACGGACTGATAGCGGGCGCTACGGGTACGGGCAAAACCAAAACTTTGCAAAACATATCGGAGAGCCTGAGCCTAAACGGCGTGCCAGTGCTGCTCATGGATATAAAAGGCGACCTTAGCGGGCTGGCAAAAGCAGGCGAGCCGAACCCAACCATACTGGACCGCCACGCAAAAATGGGCATACCATACAGCGTAAAAGCCATGCCCGTGGAGTTGTACACCATAAGTAGCGACAAGGGCGCAAGAATGCGGGCTACGGTTTCGGAGTTTGGTCCGGTGTTGTTATCCAAAATACTTGAGCTAAACGATACGCAGGCAAGCGTGGTGAGCTTGGTGTTTAAAATATGCGATGACAACCAATGGCCTCTTTTGGATTTGAAGGACTTTAATAAAGTGCTGCAATACGTGAGCGGCGATGGCAAAGATGCCATTTCGGGCGAGTACGGTACGGTTTCGCCAGCAACGGTGGGTACTATTTCCCGCAAAATTATAGAGCTGGAGCAGCAGGGAGCGGAGGCGTTTTTTGGCGAAACTTCTTTTGATGTAAACGACCTCTTGCGCAAGGACTCGGAGGGCAATGGCTTTATTTCCATTTTGCGCCTCACCGATATACAAAGCAAGCCCAAGTTGTTTAGCACTTTTATGCTTTCGTTGCTTGCCGAAATCTATCAAAATTTCCCCGAGCAGGGCGATGCCGACAAACCAAAATTGGTTATTTTTATAGACGAAGCGCACCTTATTTTTAGCGAAGCAAGCAAGGCGCTGCTCAACCAAATAGAGAGCATTGTGAAGCTGATACGCTCGAAGGGCGTTGGGTTGTTTTTTGTAACCCAAATACCTACGGATATACCCGATGCGGTGCTGGGGCAGCTCGGCATGAAAGTGCAGCACGCACTTAGGGCATTTACGGCAAAAGACCGCCAAAGCATAAAACTTACCAGCCAAAACTACCCCGAAACCACTCATTACGATGTAGAAGAGCTGCTTACCTCGATAGGGATAGGCGAGGCACTGGTTACGGTGCTGAACGAAAAGGGTATGCCTACGCCGCTGGTTCACACCATGCTGCACGCACCCCGCAGCCGCATGGGCATATTGTCGGATACGGAGCTGGATAGCCTCATGGGCAGCAGCCAGGTAGCCAGTAAGTACAACCAAGAAATAGACCGCCACAGTGCTTTTGAGATACTAAGCGGCAGAATGGAAGAAATACAACAAGAAAAACAAGCCGAAACCCAAGCCAAAGAAGCCGCCAAGGCTGCACCCAAAGCACCCGCCGCCAAAGCCGCACCCAAAGAAAAAGATTGGTACGAAAACCCAATGGTGCGCACTGTGGGTAACACCCTGATGCGGGAAGTAACCAGAGGGCTGCTGGGCGCACTCGGATTTAGAAGAAGATAAATTAAGAACAAAGATTTGATACCAACCCTGAAACCGATATATTGGACGGAGTACGAGCTGATAGATTGTGGTGATTTTGAAAAATTAGAGCGTTTTGGCGAATATATACTTATTCGCCCGGAGCCGCAGGCAATTTGGAATAAACGCCTGACCCAAGACCAATGGAAAGCGCAGGCGCACGCACGTTTTGAGCAGCTAACCAGCTCGGCTGGGCAGTGGCTCAAATATAAGCCCATGCCCGACCAATGGCAAATGAAGTACAAAAGCCCGAACCTGAATTTGGTGTTTCGGCTGGCACTTACTTCGTTTAAGCACGTGGGCATTTTTCCAGAGCAAGCCACCAACTGGGAGTTTATATACGCCCAAACCCAAAAAATAGCCCGACAAACCAACGCCCAACCCAAGGTACTCAATTTGTTTGCCTACACAGGCGGTGCCTCGTTGGCTGCGAAAGCAGCCAACGCCGACATCACCCACCTGGACTCGATACGCCAAGTGGTGGGCTGGGCAAAGCAAAATATGGAACTAAGCAACCTCGACAACGTGCGCTGGCTGGTAGAAGATGCATACAAGTTTGTGCTGCGAGAAGCCAAGCGGGGCAACACCTACCAAGGCATTATACTGGACCCGCCCGCCTATGGGCTCGGACCCAACGGCGAACGCTGGAAGCTCGAGCAGCAACTCAACGAAATGCTGCAAACCGTAACCCAAATACTCGACCCCAAATGCCATTTTTTGTTGCTCAACACCTATTCGCTGGGCTTCTCCAGCCTGATGCTAAATAATTTATTTGCTAACTTATTTCCACAACAAGCATTTACAACAGGTGAACTTTTTTTAGAAAGTCAATCAAAAATACAATTGCCATTGGGTGTTTTTGCCCAAAAAGCCCTGTAACTTGCCCAAAAAGCATTGTAAAGCGGTAAATATAAAACTTTTGCACATGAAAGTTTTCTTTTAAAATAGTAGCAAAAAATACAAATAAAAACAGTATTATTGTATCTAAATTAACAACCAAACAACCGCCATACAAGATGGGTACAAATAAAGAATATCGCTACAAATCGGTAATGATTGTAGATGACAATGAAATAGATTGCCTAATAAACGAAAAAATGATAGAAGCCGCACGCTTTGCAGAGAAGGTTTTTACATACAGCAGCGGCTCGGGTGCATTGGACTATCTGCGCAACATAGACAAAAACGCCCTCGATGCCTCACTTATACCGCAGCTCATTTTTTTGGATATTAATATGCCAATTTTAGACGGTTTTCAGTTCTTAGATGAGTTCGAAAAGTTTTCGGACAGCCTAAAATCGCATACAAAAATACTGATGGTTTCTTCTTCCATCAGCCCACGAGACATAGAGCGAGCCAACAGCAACCCAAGGGTGCGCAAATACGTGAACAAGCCATTAAGCGTAAAAACGCTCGAGGGGCTTAGTATCGTGGAATAGTTCGCTCGTAGAGATGAGGCACAGCCTTGTATTTATGACAAAAACTTGTGTGCATCACAACAAAAAAAGTTATGGCGTGAGCCATAACTTTTTTTGGTTTTAAACCCGATTTCAGCGGATAATTTGGTTTGATTTTAGCGGATAATTTGGTCTAAATGTTTGTCGAACTGGGCGGCGGAGAGCCTTTTCATTAGTATTTTTTTGTTGCTATCCAGCAAATAAACCACTGGCAAATTATAAGCGGCAAAAGTTTCTTGGAACTTAGTTTCGGTGTCCGCAGGCGTGGCATTTACCCAATTCCAGCCATTTTTGCGCACAAAACTACGCCATTCTTGCTTCACACTTTCCTCTTTGTCTATGCTTATGGCTATGGCTTTTACGTTTTTACCCTCATATTTCTGAAAAAGCTCGTAAAACTTCGGCATTTCCTCTATGCAATGCGAGCATTTGGGGCTGTAAAACATCAAAAAAGTGTAGTCGGCTTCTATGTCTTTTAGGTAAACGGGCTTGTTCAGCGTATCCACCAAGGCGATGGGCGGCGTTTCATTGCCCAAAAGCGTGTTTTTGTACAAACCAACCTTGTAGTCGGTGCGGGTGCGGTCGGCGAGGTTGAGCCAGGGCGCAGCTTTTGGGGCCAAATATTTTTCGGCTATGTAAATATAAATCGCATCAAAACCCATCACATCTATCTTATCAAAATGGTTGGCTATCCAAATCACCATGGCTTGGTAGGTGGTTTCGTCGGTATTTTTAGCCCGCAGCAGCAGTTTATCCAAGTGCGCAATGCTGCTATCTGGGTTTTTGGGTACTATCTGCTCAAAATAAGTGGTTAGTTTCTTGTCAAAAACCTTGGTGCGCACCAGCCTTGGGTCTTTAAAATCGTAGCTATCCCAAAAATGCTCTATCACGTGCCTATAATAAGCATAATTCGCCTTTTTGTTCACGGTTTTGGGTATGCTATCTGGCACCACCACGTTTTTGCCCGCCACCAGCACTTTGGTTTGCAGGTTTTCGGGGTAAAGTTTGATGTACGCCCGAATGTAGGTATTTATTTCCGTTACAATGATTTGTTTTTGGTTTTCGAGCATGGTCGCCATTTCCTTGTTGTTCATGCTTTGCATCGCCAAAATTTGGGCGTTGTAGCCCTGAATTTCATTTTCTCTCGGCGAAAAGTAGCGCAAATATTCGTAGTATTGCTCATTTTCGTTGGAGTTTTCTGCAAAAACGCTGTCTTTCAAATGGCTAAATTCGGTTTCCACCACAAAATTTTGGTTGGTATCGGTTATAAAGTCCAGCGGCGGGCTTTCGGGCAATGCAAAAAAGTAAAAGCCCTTGGTGAGCTTGCTTTTACCCGAAAAAGTATAGGCGAGCTTGGTTTTTTCTACCCTTTGGCTGTCTATTAGGTAGGCGAGTGCGCCGTAATAATAGCCCATTTTTACCCAGCCTTGCGGCAGTTTGTCTATTTTTAAGGTGATTTTGTAGCCTTTGTTTTGAGCCGCCACCTGCGTGCCGAGCGCAACGAGCAGCACCAAAACCACCGATTTTAACAGCGTTTTCATTTTGCTTATAGTTTGCTTTCGTCTAATTTCAAATAACCCAAAACAGCTTCTTCGCCTATGTTGTTTATGCGGTAGCGTTCCAGCAAATCGGAGGCTTTTTCGCCCTGTCCGCTTATTATTTTGTTAAGTACTTTTATAAACATTTTTGCGCCGTTGTAGTCCTTGCTTTCGTCGTTTCTAATTTGGCGTTGCACGCTTTTTATGAGTTGCAGCGTCATGTCTTCCTCTTTTAGTTTGGCGTATTGCAAGCCCAGCAGCAGTTTTATTTCCATTTCTATGTGCGGCAAATTTTTAAAACTCACGTCGTTTTTCAGGTTGTTCAGCGTGCGGGCAGCTTGCTTGTAGTTGTGGTTGTAAAAATAGCAAATTGCCAAATAAATATGATAAACCACATAAGTTGGTAGCTGTTTTATATCTGGCGTAAAACCGTCTAAAATCGTTTCATTTTCCTCCAAAATGGCGCTTTCGTTGCCTATTTTATTTATTCTTTCGAGTTTAGATAGCAAAAATTGGGCTGGAAACGTAAAAAAATTATAGTGCTGCAAAAAACTTGTGAGCGAAAAATTTACTTGCTCATAAAAAGGCGCTTCTTTTTTGGGCAAACCCAATTTGTGGTAATACTCGAACTTTAAAAAATCAAAAATGATAGCCATTTGTACATATCCAGTGTCGTTTTCAAATTTGGCAAAAATTTCATTTACCTGCAAAAAGATGTCCTCCACGTCCGAGAGCGACTCTTGCGTGTTTTTCGAAGGCACAAAAAGTATGTGAAACACCTTTGCCAGGCTGTTATATACAAATAATCGGTGCGATTCGTAGAGCTTTGCCGTATTGTCCAGCTCCATTTGTATCACCTCCAATTGTATGAGATCTTCGGCAGATTTGGACATAAAATAGTTGCCATACGCCTGAAAATACCTACCTATCGAGTCCTCGGCACGGTCCAGGGCGAGGGTGTAAGCCACATTTTTGTTGTATAGCTGCGAGTATTGATATTGCTGGTCGGGCTGGGTTACGTACAGCTTTTTTAGCATTTGGTATATTTTTGTAAGCTCGTAGGGCAGGTCGTAGTCCGATAGTTCTTTTTCCAAGCGTTTGAGCATCACGGTTAAAATGGTGCGGTCGGTCGTCAAAAAAATGTCGCCCGCATAAGATACTTTTTTTATCAAGTCCATCTTAGGCGCTTCCATTTTAGAAATGAGGTAGCTCTCTATTTTTTGGTTCAGCCGTGATTTCAGCGTGTAAAACGCATTCGGTTTTATATCCAAGGCTGCCACACATTCTTTGTCGTCTAAGTCTTTTTCTCGGGCTATTTTTAGCAGCAGCGAAGATTTATCGGCTTTGTTTGATGAAACCCCCTCGTACAAAAAATCGTATTCCTCTTTTGTAAATGATTTTACAATCTTAGCAATTTTGTCCATTGGATAATAAAATTTATGGTTTTGGTTTATTTTTATAATTCGTAGTTGTAATTATACTGCTAAGGTAATATAAACAATTTTACTAAGTGCTAAAATGTTTTATTTTTTATTACACCCAAAAATGCGCTATTTTTGTTGTTTTTACGCCTAAATAAGCGATTTTGGTTGGTTTTTTGCTTGCTCATTACATTGGTTATTTTTGGATATAAGCGCAGTTTTTTAAAAAAATTATAAAAAAACCCAAATCAATGCCATTTTTATAGACAAAGCCTTTTTCAACTAAAACCAAAAGCCATAGCAGCCCCACCAAACATTTTTGCATCAATGCCCAAAAAAAAGTGCTGTCTTAGAAAATAAATTGTATTTTTGCAATCTTAATTTACATTACTGGCTATTTAAGTATGGTATTTATACACTGGAACGCATCACCCGAGCTTTTTTCACTTGGTTTTTTGGCTATACGCTGGTATGGCTTGCTGTTTATGAGCGCATTTGTGGTGGGTTTTTACATCATGAAGCACATTTTTACCCTCGAAAACCGCCCCGTAGAAGACATAGACCCACTGAGCCTAAGCATGGGCATCGGTACGGTGCTGGGCGCACGCTTGGGGCATTGTTTGTTTTACGAGCCGAGCTACTACCTGGCTCACCCCTTGGATATATTTAAAGTGTGGCAGGGCGGGCTGGCGAGCCACGGCGCTATTTTTGGCATTGTGGCGGTACTTTGGTTTTACAGCCGCAGCCGACCGCAGCAGCCCATGCTTTGGCTCATAGATAGGCTGATAATTACCATTGCGCTGGCGGGCTTTTTTATACGCACGGGCAACCTTTTTAACTCCGAAATAGTGGGCAAACCCACCGACGTGCCGTGGGCGTTTATTTTTGATAGGCTGGGCGACAACGTGCCTCGCCACCCCACGCAAATATACGAGGCAGTGTATTATTTGTGCTGCTTTTTTGTGCTTTTTTACCTCTACAAAAAAACCGAGATAAGTAATTATAGCGGCAGGTTGCTCGGTTACTTTTTTATAATGATATTTGGTTTCCGCTTTTTTATAGAGTTTTTCAAAGACATTCAGGTTAATTTTGAGCAAGGAATGCAGCTAAACATGGGGCAAATTTTGAGCATACCCGTGGTTTTAGCGGGTTTGTACTTTATTATACGCTCAAAAAAAACCACCACACCATAAATACAAACTTGCCACCAAAAACCGTTGGTACGTATTACAAACCCAAACCACAAATCACCTCAAATGAATAATTATCAAAGACTAAACAATTTAGTAGGCTGGGCAGTGTTTGCCATTGCTACCCTCACCTATGTTTTTACAATGGAGCGCACCGTAAGTTTTTGGGACTGCGGCGAGTTCATCTCTGGTTGCTACAAACTGCAAGTGGTACACCCGCCAGGCGCATCGCTTTTTGTACTTGTGGGCAGGCTGTTTGCGCTTTTGGCTACCAGCCCCGAAAAAGTAGCCTTTATGATAAACCTCATGTCTGCCCTGTGCAGCTCGTTTACCATACTATTTTTGTTTTGGAGCATCACCGCACTGGCACGCAAACTGCTGCTATCTGGCTCGGCGCAGGCTACGAGTGCCACCGCCACCGACGTAACGCCCAGCCTTAGCGCCGCCCAAATCATAGCCATACTCGGCAGCGGCGCAGTAGGCGCATTGGCGTATGCTTTTTCCGATAGCTTTTGGTTTTCTGCCGTAGAAGCCGAAGTTTACGCCATGTCATCGCTCTTTACCGCACTTGTTTTTTGGGCAATACTCAAATGGGAAAACATCGCCCACCAGCCCGACTCCAACCGCTGGCTCGTACTCATAGCCTACCTCATGGGGTTAAGCATCGGCGTACACTTACTAAACCTGCTCGCCATACCAGCCATAGCCTACGTATATTACTACAAAAAATACAAACCAAGCTGGTCGGGCTTTTTGGCTACGGGCGCAATAAGTTTGGCTATTTTGGGCGCAATACAAATAGGCATTATTCAAACCATACCCACCATTGCCGCCAAATTTGAGCTTTTGTTCAAAAATAGCTTCAATTTACCCTTTGGAACGGGCGCATTGGTTTTCTTAATTATTTTGGTAATAGCCTTGGCAGCAGGCGTTTATTACTCACAAATAAAACAAAAAGTGCTGCTGAACACCGTTTTGCTTAGTGCCGCATTTATACTCATAGGCTACGCCACCAGCGGCATTGTAACCATACGCTCCGCCTCCAACACCAGCATAGATATGAACAACCCCGAAGACGTGTATAGCTTGCTATCTTACGTAAAAAGGGAGCAATACGGCGATGTGCCGCTGCTAAAAGGACCTTATTTTACGGCAGAAGTAACCAGCCAAGATGCCAGCGGACCGATGCGCTACCGAAAAGGCAAAGACAAATACGAAGAAGTGGGCAAAGACCTCGAGACCCAATACAACAAAAATGTGCTTTTTCCGAGAGCCTACGCAGCGGGCATTATCAGAGAAGACCACGTGCAGTTTTACCGCAGGTGGTTAGATGTACCCGAAGGCTCGGAGATGGACGGCGGCAAAAACCTCAACTTTTTGTTCACTTACCAGCTCGGACACATGTGGTTTAGGTATTTTATGTGGAATTTTTCGGGCAGGCAAAATGACGAGCAAAGCCAAGGACGTGAGTTCGACAAAGGCAACTGGATTACTGGCTTGTCGTTTATAGACGAAGCCATGATAGGACCGCAGCAAGGCTTGCCAGCGCACAAAACACCCACAAAAGCCAGAAATGTGTATTTTATGTTGCCACTTATATTGGGGCTGATGGGTGCGTTTTACCAATACAAAAAAGACAAGCAGGATTTCAACATCGTATTGTTTTTGTTTGTGCTTACGGGCATAGCCATAAATATTTACCTGAACCCCAGTCCTTTGCAGCCTCGTGAGCGAGATTATGCCTACGTGGGGTCTTTTTACGCCTTTGCTATTTGGATTGGGATAGGCGTGCTGGCTATTTTTGAGTTTTTGAGGACAAAACTAACGGGCAATATGGCTGCCATCGGCGCAAGCGCAGCTTGTTTGCTTGCCGTGCCTACGCTCATGTTACAGCAAAACTACGACGACCACGATAGGTCCGACAAATACGGCGCACACGATTTTGCCTACGATTACCTAAACTCCTGCGCACCCAACGCCATACTATTTACGATGGGCGACAACGATACCTATCCACTTTGGTATGCCCAAGAGGTGGAGGGCATTCGGCGGGACATACGCATTGTGAACCTAAGCCTGCTGGGTACCGACTGGTACATTAGCCAAATGCGCCAAAACAAACTAAATGGCGAAGCCGAAGGCGCAGGGTTTACCATCGACCCCGATAAACTGGTGCAAGGCAGCAGAGATTATTTGCCGTTTGTGGATAGAAACTTGGTTGGTTATCAAGACCTTAGGCAAGTAATAGATTTTATGATCAACGACAACTCGGCGGCGCAAGTGCCATTGCAAAATGGCGAAACGATTAATTATTTGCCCACCAAAAAAGTAAAATTAGGCATAAATGTAGCCGATGTATTGAGAAACAACACCGTAGCCGCCAAAGATTCTGCCAAAATAACCAAAGAAATGAGCTGGGACATACCACGCAGTGCCATACTAAAAAGCGACCTCATGGTGCTGGATTTGGTGGCTGCCAACAACTGGAAACGTCCGATATACTTCACCGTTTCGATGGGACCAGAGCAATACTTGGGTATGCAAAAATACTTCCAGCTCGAGGGTTTGTGCTACCGATTAGTACCCATAGAAGTACCCGCCGACCAACAAAAACAAGCCATAGGCAATGTGAGCAGTGATATTATGTACAAAAATATCATGGATAAATTTAAGTGGGGAAATATGGCAAAAAAAGGCGCTTACATCGACCCCGAAACCATGCGTATGACTTTTAACCTGCGTACAAACATGACCAGGCTGTCGGAAACCCTGATAATGGAGGGCGATAAGCAGCGTGCAGCCAAGGTTTTGGACAAAAGTTTTGAGGTGATGCCGCCCGAAAACGTGCCTTTTAACGTGCTTAATTTCAGAATGGTGCGTGATTATTATGGTGCGGGGCAGCCAGCCAAAGCCCAAAAGCTCTCTACTGAGTTGTTTGCGGCGTTTGAGGGTGAGGCGAAATATTACACCAATTTGCCTGTAAAATATTTTAATTATTACCAGCAAGACAACTCGAATGCGCTGTATGTGATGCAAGATTTGGTAAATACAAACGCTCAGTTTGGCGATAAGGCTTTTGCAGACGGATTGAAAACCAGGTTTGAAGCCATACTTAACGATATGCAACGCAAGGGTTTAAATGTTCAATAAAATTACGATTTGCCTTTGAATTTTTTTTAAAGGCAAATTTTTATACGTAAATGGAAATAATACAAACGACTTTAAAGGATTTAATTATCATAAAACCCAGCGTAATAGAAGACGAGCGAGGTTACTTTTTTGAGGCATACAACGAGCAAAAGTTTAAGGAGCAGGGCTTGCCCACGCATTTTTTGCAAGACAATGAGTCCAAATCGCACAAGGGCGTGCTGCGTGGCTTGCATTTTCAGGCACCGCCGTATGGGCAGGGCAAGCTGGTGCGTGTGTTGAGCGGTGCGGTGCTGGACGTGGCGGTGGATTTGCGCAAAAACTCGCCCACCTACGGGCAGCACTATACCTGCCATATTTCTGCGCAAAACAAGCTGATGTTTTACATACCCGAGGGGTTTGCGCACGGTTTTTTTACGTTGGAGGACAACACGATTTTTTACTATAAATGCACCCAAGTGTATAACAAGGCATCGGAGGGCGGCATTTTGCACAACGACCCGCTGCTGGGCATAGCGTGGGGCGATGCGCCCAAGCAAATTTCGGAGCGAGACCAAAACCTTTCGCCGTTTGCCGATTTTTCAACGCCGTTTGTGTGATGAGTTACTTGGCTGTGGCTTTGGGCGGGGCGTTGGGTAGTGGTTTGCGCTACTTTTTGGGCGTGCAGCTAAGTGCGAGCCGTGCGGGCATGGCTACTTTTGTGGCGAATATTTTGGCATCGGTTGTGCTGGGCATGATGGTTGGCTGGGGCGCAAAAAGCCCCGCATTTTACCCAAAACTGCTGGTAGTTACGGGCTTTTGTGGCGGATTAAGCACATTTTCGATGTTTAGTTTCGAAACCTTGGAGCTTATTTATGCCCAAAAATATGCGTATGCCGCCGCCAATATTTTGGCAAATGTATTTGGTACGATTATGGCTGTGTATTTGGGTAGTATATTTGTGCAAAAATTTTAGGTAAAACGTGCCAAAAAAAATAGTATCTTTGAAAAAAATACAATCAATTTTAAAAATATAGAACAATGAAACGTAAACTTTTGATAGCAGTAATTTTAGTAGGCGGTTTGGCAGCCGCTTCTTGCCACCGCCAGGTATGCCCAGCAGTAGGCAAAGTAAACACCACCCAAACGGAGCAAAAAGCCGTTTAATGCGCTGGTGTGGGCGAAACTTGTTTGAGTTTTTAACCAAATAATGTTTGCCTGATGCTTTAAAATTTTAAAAACTCCGTTTCTGGCTTACTTTTGTAGGCGAGCAGCGGAGTTTTTTTATACCTATACCAAAGTAGTTTAATTGCGCCGTTTGGTATCATTTTTTGTCCCAAATAGCCAATATGTTTTTTATGAGCAGGTTGGCATCATTGTCCGAAAAAATGCTGTTGTTTTTTGCCTCTTGAAGCATGGTTTTTATTTTTGCCACGCCATAAAATTCGTTCAAAACTGCGTGTTGTAGTTCTTTTTCTACCCAATAATGCAGTTGGTTTTTTCGGTTTTGCGCCCAGTAGCCGTTTTCGGTGGCGTGCGTTGCATATTCTTGTATCAACTCCCAAATTTGTGCGATGCCCGTTTGGTTTAGTGCCGAACAATCCAGTATTTTTACGGGAAAATGCGATGGTTTGTCCACAAACAAGTGCATAGAATTGGCGTAAATAGCCTTGGTTATTGCTATTTTTGCTTTGTTTTCGCCGTCGTTTTTGTTTATTACAATGGCATCGGCTAACTCCAAAATGCCTCTTTTGATGCCTTGAAGCTCGTCGCCCGCACCCGTTAGAGCCAGCAGCACAAAAAAATCGGTTAG
>JAYUJN010000054.1:0-67247 GCA_043765195.1 Bacteroidota bacterium
TTGCAACGGAAAAGAGGTAGCCAATAGTTTTACGGAACTAAACGACCCCATAGACCAGCGGGCGAGGTTTGAGGAGCAGCTCGAGCTCGGCAAGCGTGGTGACGGCGAAGCCATGGTGCTGGACGAAGATTTTTTGCGGGCGTTGGAGTACGGTATGCCGCCAACCGCAGGCATCGGCATAGGTATAGATAGGCTGTGCATGATAATGACCAACCAAAGCTCGATACAAGAAGTGCTGTTTTTCCCACAAATGCGGGCGGAGTAGTTTGTTTTGGCTACGCTTAGGGGTCGGGTCGTTGAGCGCAGCCGAAACGACATTTGGCTTTTGGGCATTTGCTGGGTAGAGACGCGATTAATCGCGTCTGTACAAAAAATCATTTTTTTGATAATTTGATAATTCAATAGCCGACGGTTTTAACCGTTGGATAAAATATATGCCCGAAAAAATCGTGTAAATCCCGTAACCCGACGGTTAAAACCGTCGGCTATTGAAAAACCATTTACTGTCTGGTAATCTCTGGCAATTGTCAATAAAAATCAATAGCCGACGGTTTTAACCGTCGGATAAAAATATATACCAAAAAAAATCGTGTATATCCTAAAATCCCGTAATCCGACGGTTAAAACCGTCGGCTATTGAAAAACCATTTGCTGTCTGGTAATCTCTGGCAATCGTCAATAAAAATCAATACCCGACGGTTTTAACCGTCGGACTAAAATATATGCCAAAAAAAATCGTGTAAATCCCGTAACCCGACGGTTAAAACCGTCGGCTATTGAAAAACCATTTGCTTTGGGCAATCTCTGGTAATTGTCAATAAAAATCAATAGCCGACGGTTTTAACCGTCGGACTAAAATATATGCCAAAAAAAATCGTGTATATCCCAAAATCCCGTAAGCCGACGGTTAAAACCGTCGGCTATTGAAAAACCATTTGCTGTCTGGTAATCTCTGGCAATTGTCAATAAAAATCAATAGCCGACGGTTTTAACCGTCGGATTAAAATATATGCCCGAAAAAATCGTGTATATCCCGTAATCCTGTTCTGACGTTTTTCGGTTGGGCGCTTGCTGGGCAGAGACGCGATTAATCGCGTCTGTACGTATTTATTCACAAGATTGCATAATCGTACAGACGTTGCACTGCAACGTCTCTGCAATTGCGATGGAAAACCTGGTGGTGGAGACGTTGCGGTGCAACGTCTGTACAAATTTGCTTCGGCTGTGTCCAACCAATAAAATTCATGGTCGTTGAGCGCAGCCGAAACGAGCCATAGCCAGCCCAGCCGAAACGCCTTTCGGCTTCGCTCAGGGGTTGGGTCGTTGAGCGCAGCCGAAACGACCCAAAACACCCTAAGGCACACGCACAAAATCTAAGGAGCTACCCAAAAACTCAAAACCCAGATAGCCAGCAATTTTTACCTTATTGGCACTCAAAAGCGTAGCAGATGCGCTATACACCTGCCCCAGAGGCGGCAGGTAAACCCTGCCGTTCGTCCATTTGTTGTTGCCATCATACTCCAAATTCCACAGCACGTCTATGTATTGCAGGTTGCGGCTGCGCATTTTTACATTGCTGTTGTGTATGTCTTTATGGTCTTTTATTGCCACGGGCGGCTTGTGGTTGCACGGAAAATCTACCAGCCTGGCATGAACAAACTTCCCCTTATTATACACCTCCACCGTTATGTCGTAGCTTTGGCACTGCCAAATGCCTACGAGCCGCTGGTTTATTTCGGGCTGCGCTTGCGCCACGCCACTCAAAAACATAAATGCAAGTAAATAACAAGTTTTTTGCATCATATTTCTGTGGGTTCTTGGTAGTTTTGGTTAAATTCGTACAGGCGTGCGGGTCTGCCCGTAATGTTGTTTACATTAATGCCCGTATCTTTTAGTAAATCCATACTAATTATTTTTTTGCTAAAATTGCGTTTGTCCAGTTCCGTTTCCAAAAGCGTTTCGTGCAGTTTCAAAAGGTGGTTCATTGTAAACTGTTTGGGCAAAAAATGATGCCCCATGAGCTGAAACGGAATGCGCACTTTTAGGCGGCGGCGGGCTGCGTCCAAAATATTTCGGTGGTCAAAAGCCAGCTCGGGCAGCCCATCGAGGCTCTGCCACACGGCGTGGCTGGCGTACTCCGTGGGCAATATGGGCGTAGGCTCGCTGATGTCGGTCATGCCATAGTAGGGTATGGTTACCACCCTGCCCATGGGGTGGCGCTCGGGGTCGAAAAACGACCGCAACTGGCGGCGATAAATCGGCTTGCCCAGTAGCTCCACCAGCATTTTGTCGGCACTCGCATCTACCTCATCTTCCAGGGTAATGAGCGTGCTGGGTAGCGCATATTCGCCCTTGTGCGGCATTTTTGCCCGCTCAATAAGCAGCACCTTTATATGTTCGCCATCAAACCCAAAAACTACGGCAGTAACCGAAAACCCAAACCTAAAAAAATCGTTTTGTGTTATTTCCTCCATATTTTATGTGTTTTTGTTACGCATTGCCAAAAATACCACTACATTTTCTTTTTTAATAGTTTTTGTGGGCTTTTTTTGTTTTTTTTATGTGTTGGTCGGTTTTTTTTTGAATAACCGCTACTTTTTTGTATTTTTGAACCAAAATACACCATGCCTATGAACGACTTTATTCTAAAAAAAATCAATTTCTGGTTAAACTCAAATATTGATATTGCAGACAAGAAAACCATACAAAATTTAATAGATACCAACAACGAAGCCGAACTAAGCGACGCTTTTTACCAAGATTTGGAGTTTGGTACGGGCGGTTTGCGGGGCATTATGGGCTTGGGCAGCAACCGTATAAATAAATATACCATCGGCGCAGCCACCCAGGGCTTGAGCAATTATTTAAACAAAACCTTTGATACCCAAATAAAAGTAGCCATAGCCTACGACAGCCGAAACCAAAGCCAGAGCCTGGCGCAGGTGGTGGCAAATGTTTTTTCGGCAAACGGCATATACGTGTATTTATACGAAAACTTGCGCCCCACGCCGCAGCTATCCTTTACCATAAGGCATTTGGGCTGCCAAAGCGGCGTGGTGCTTACCGCCAGCCACAACCCAAAAGAATACAACGGCTACAAAGCCTACTGGAACGACGGCGGGCAAATAGTGCCGCCCCACGACCGCAACATTACGGAGGAAGTGCGCAAAATTACGAGTTTTGACCAAGTAAAATTTGAACCCAATCCCGCACTGATACAAATACTAACGCCCGATTTTGACGAGCCGTACATAAATCAAATATTGGATTTGAGCATAGATAAAAAAGGGATAGCGGCGCAAAAAGACCTTAAAATCGTGTATTCGTCGCTGCACGGCACGGGCATTACGCTTGTACCAACGGTGCTGGAGCGCATGGGTTTTAACAATGTGCATATTGTGGCGGAGCAAGCCACGCCCGACGGTAATTTTCCGTCGCTCATAGCGCACCCGTACCCAAATCCCGAAGAAAAAACAGCCATGCAGCTCGCCCTCGACCAAGCGCAGGAGCTAAACGCCGATTTGGTAATGGCTACCGACCCCGATGCCGACCGTGTGGGCATTGCTGTAAAAAACAACGACGGCGAATTTATACTACTCAACGGCAACCAAACGGGCGCACTTTTGGTGGCTTACATACTCGATGCGTGGCAGCGTGCCGATAAGTTTAAGGGAAACGAATTTGTGGTGCGCACCATCGTTACCACCGCCATGATAGACAAAATAGCCCAAAGCTACGGCGTAAAATGCTACCAAACCCTCACGGGGTTTAAGTACATTGCGGGCTTGATAAAGGAGCTGGAAGGCAAAGAAAAATTTATTGTGGGCGGCGAAGAAAGCTACGGCTACCTCATAGGCGACAATGTGCGGGACAAAGATGCCATAGCCTCTTGTGCGCTCATAGCAGAGATGGCGGCAAGCGTAAAAAACAACGGATTGAGCCTTTATAATTTGCTTTTGGAGCTTTACAAAAAGTACGGCGTATATCAGGAGCAACTAAAATCCGTTACGCTCAAAGGGCAAGATGGCGCAGCTTTAATTGGGGTAATGATGCAAAATTTTAGAAGAAACCCGCCCAAAATGCTGGCTGGTTCGCAGGTAGTTCAAATATTGGATTATAAAAAAAGCATACAATATAATGTGCTGGAAAAAACGGAGGTAGAACTGAAATTTGAAAAAAGCGACGTGTTGCAGTTCATTACCCAAGACGGCACGATAGTTTCGGCACGCCCGAGCGGCACCGAACCCAAAATAAAGTTTTATGTAAGTGCCACCGCAGATTTGAGCGATGTGGCACATTATGAACAAGTTAGCCAAGGTTTAAACCAAAAAATAGCCAAAATTATAACAGATTTGGGCGTAGGTTAGCCGCCACTTTTTGCTCTATGAGCGTGGTGGAGTAGCCCTGCACCAATGCCACGGTTTGCACCGAGCCGCCGTGTTGCAGCACCACATCTGCGCCCACTATGTCGTCGGTTTTGTAGTCCGCACCCTTTACCAAAATGTGTGGCAAAATCGCTTTGATGCACAGTAGGGGCGTAGCCTCCTCAAACACAAAAACGGCAGCCACGCACTCCAAAGCCGCCAGCAACGCCAGCCTGCTGCGCTCGCCTTGCAGCGGGCGGCTCGCACCTTTTAGCGCCCGCACCGAGGCATCGCTGTTCACCGCCACCACCAGTTTTGTACCCAAATCGGCGGCTCGGCTTAGGTAATCCACGTGTCCTAAGTGCAAAAGGTCGAAACACCCGTTGGTAAAAACGATTGTTTCGCCCTGCGCCCTCCAAGCCTCAACCAAAGGTAAGAGGCTTGGTAAACTGTGTTGTTTTTCGCTGATTTTTTGGTTGTAACCCATAAGGCTGGTTTGTATGCTGGTTTATTTGTCCTTTATTTTCACCCAATAGAACAATTGGTTGCGGTTTAAGTTCCGAGGCGCAAGCGTAAAAATGTGTGGATTGTTTTGGTTAAATGCCTGTAATTCGGTTTAAATTGCTGTTTTATTGGGCGAAACCAGCATTTCTATGTGCCATATATCGTCTTCTAAATACGGCTCGGAGGCTTGCACGAACCCAAATTTTTCGTAGAACTTTTTTAGGTAAAGCTGTGCGCCAATGCGCACTGGCTGCGCCCCGTACATAGATTTGAGCGTATCCAAACTGCGGTGCATCAGCGCCACGCCCAAGCCCGAGCCACGCATACTTGCGTGCGTGAGCACCCGCCCCACCGATGCCTCCGAAAAAGCCACGCCCGCCGCCAGCAGTCGGGTATAAGCCAGTATTTGCCCGTTGCTCGCCTCCGCCCACAGGTGGTGCGCCCGCAGGTCTTTTGCGCCGTCGGCATCTACAAAAGCGCAGTTTTGCTCCAATACAAAAACCTCCTGCCTAATTTGAAGTATTTTGTATAAATCAAAAATGCTCAATTCATCGATTTTCTTTATTTTCCATACCAATTCATCGATTTTATAAGTATTTTCGTCGATTTCAGAAGATTGAGGCTTGTTAGTCATGTTTTTCATGTATAAATTTGCAACAGTTTCAAGGATGTGGAGACATTCATGAGTTTAGTTTAGGTTTAGTGCAAAAAACTGCTCCCTTAAAAGAGCAGTTTTTTTTTGTAAAATTCCGTCCGTTTTTCTATCACTTTCAAAAAGTTAGCAAACAGCATTCTGCCATTTTCGCCCGAGGTTTCGGGGTGAAACTGCACCCCAAAAAACGGCTTACTCAATATTTTTATGGCTTCAAATGTGCAGTGCGGCGAGCTTGCTATGTGCATTATTTTTCGGTCGTCTCGGGTAAGGCACTCGGTGTGGTCTTGCTCAAAAACCAAATTTTTGATGCCCACAAACAAATCGTGCGGTCTATGAACTTTTATCAGCGTTGGCACACGGTTGGGGCTGCACAGCACCACCTCCGCTTGGTACACCAAGCCAAGTATTTGATGCCCAAAGCAAATGCCCAAAATCGGAATGTTCAGTTGTCGTACAAAAACAAACTTTTTGGTGTATATTTTTGCATTTTCATTTTGGCTCAGTAAAATGGGTGCGCCACTTATCACCACGCCATCGTACTTGGTTTTTATATCGTCCGCCACCAAATCGGACAGCGGCACAGTTAGGCTCGTAGCCCCCAAACCATGCAGCATACTGGCAATAAACGGCGTTTTTGTGCTGCCGCAGTCTATAATAAGTACGTGCATTAGTTTTGGGTAATGATTTTTTTGGGCTTAATGCCGTTAAAATTCCTCGGTTTGTGCCTACCAAAAGCGTGGTAACTGCCTATGGCAATGTATATTATCTTAGATTGGCTGCCCAAATAAGGCATAAATACCGAGCCGTTGGGCTGTATTTGCGAGTAGTTGGCATCAAAAAAATCGTTTAAGCGGTATTTTATGCGCAAATAATTGGCTTTGTACCCAAGGCTACAAAAAATGCCGCTGCCGTTCGCCACCGTTTTTGGGCTAAAATATTCGGCGGCTTTGTACTTGGTATTGTTTATAAAACGTTTGTTTTTGTAGTGAAAATACAAATCGGGCTCGTATCCGCCCGTAATTTTCCATGATTTATCTTCGCCAAAACAAAAATTTAGCTGAATTGGTACGCCCAAAGTCAGGCTGCGGTGCTTGTTTTTGATGCTATCCACGTAAATTAAGCCCGTGTTTTCCAAAGAAATGCCAGAGGCAATGCCGATG
Source organism: Bacteroidota bacterium (assembly GCA_043765195.1). GTDB lineage: Bacteria > Bacteroidota > Bacteroidia > UBA7662 > JAYUJN01 > JAYUJN01. The sequence continues at coordinate 6,684 of JAYUJN010000054.1, forward strand.
CTTTTATTAAAATCTAAGTTGAACAAAAGGTTCAGATTGGGCAAATAGCTGAACCTAACCCTATTTTTTAGATTGGTACTTTGGTTCATAAAACTTGTTTTGGCGTAAGAAAAATGGCTCTCACTGTTGTAGGTGTAGTAAAAGGCGGGTTTTTGCGCCAAGGCAGATTGTGCAAAAAGGAGTATTAAAATGGTAATAAATCGTTTCATTGGGCTGGTTATTTTTTTCAAAAATACCGATTTTTTATTTAAAAAACAAAAAAAAGTGTGATTAAAATTAAAACCCGAAAGTGTAGTAAAAAATAAAATTATTTTGTATCTTTGCACCTCAAAAAAAATATTCAACCAAATGATTAACATTCAACAGTACGAAGTTGTATTTATCATAAATCCGACAATGACGGACGATGTGGTAAAGGAAACGGTTGAGAAGTTTGAAAAGGTGTTAAAAGAAAATAACGCCGAAATAGTTGTGAGCCACCACTGGGGCTTGCGCAAACTTGCTTACCCAATCCAAAAAAAGAACACAGGTTATTACCACCTGTTCGAGTTTAGGGTGGAAACGTCTATAATTGCAAAATTAGAGATTGCCCTAAAACGTGATGAAAAAGTAATGCGGTTTTTGACCGTGCGCATGGATAAGTTTTCTATTGCCTACGCCGACCGCAAACGCAACCGCATACACGAGCCTGCGGTGGTAGAACATGAACCAGTTGTGGCAGCACAACCTAAAAATGAGGAGGAAGCAGCATAATGGCAACTACAAGAAAAACTACTCGCAGAGTACCCGAAAAACAAGAAAATCGCAAAAAATACTGTCGTTTTCAGAAAAACGGCATTAAATTTATCGATTACAAAGACCCCGATTTTTTGCTAAAACTCATCAATGAGCAAGGCAAAATATTACCTCGCAGGCTTACTGGTACTTCATTGAAATACCAACGCCGTGTGGCTCAAGCCATCAAACGTGCAAGGCACATCGCTTTGTTACCTTATGTAGCCGATGGTTTAAAATAATAACAATAGAAAGACAAAACAATGCAAGTTATTTTAAAACAAGACGTAAAAGGCTTAGGCTATAAATATGACGTAATAACCGTGAAAAATGGTTATGGACTAAATTGGCTCATTCCACAGGGTTTGGCGGCTACGGCTACCGAATCTGCTGTAAAAGTGCGCAACGAAAACGTGCGCCAAGCCACATTTAAGCAAGACAAACTAAGAAACGAAGCGCAAGCCATAGCCAACGGTGTAGCAGAATTGACCCTGAATTTGACTGCTAAGGCGGGCGAAAACGGTAGGTTGTTCGGTACTATAACCACCACACAACTGGCAGATGCCCTAAAAGCAAAAGGATTTGACATAGACAAACGCCGCATTGCCTTTAAAACCGACGTAAAAGAGGTGGGCAGCTACGAGGCAGAAATTGATTTGCACCGTGAAGTAAAAGCTACTTTAAAAGTAGAAGTAACGGCTGAATAACCCAATAATACCATACAAACCCTAAGCCTGTGCGTGATACAAGTAGGCTTAGGGTTTTTTGTTTTGTGCCGCCCCAACTTTTCGGAGCGTTTCGGCGTTTATGGCAATACACATTTCTATCATTTTTTAATACTTATAATATGCGTTTTAACTTTTTTTCTAAATCAGGATTTCTTTCAGCTTGCTTGCTAGGTTCTGTATTGCTCATAACCGCTTGCGGAGGCAAAACCGAAGACCCCAAGCCGCTGCACATACCCATTAAGTTTCCTTACAACAAAACATTTACTGTGGATAGCTCCTACCTTCCAGGCGTTCAAATATTTTTTGAAGACACGGTAAACAGCACCACCCGCTCCGAATTTAAGGTTTTAGAAACCGTTATCGACCAACTGGATACCATTACCATAGAAAAAATAACGGTGGATATGGTTACGCCAAACACTACTTTTGATGCTTATACAAGCGTAAATGTGATTATAGCCGCCGAGGGCTTGCCTACCATCGAAATAGCCCGCAACAACAATTTGCCCCGCAACGCTACGAGTGTAACGCTGCAAGTGCCACGCCACGATATTTTGGCGTATATACGCAAAAATAATTTTTACATCAATGTTAGCGGCGTGTCGATAGTGCCTACGCCTGTGCGCTTGGACATGAAAGCCGAAATGAAATTTAGGGCTTTGGCAAGGGTAGGCAGCTAAGATTTGGCTGAATTTGTATTAAAACTTCGTTAAACGGCTACATTGTGTTCTCGCAGTGCGTTGTTTAGCGAAGTTTTTTTGTCCGTACTTTCTTTGCGCTGCCCAATAATGAGTGCGCAAGGCACTTGGTAGCTGCCAGCGGCAAACTCTTTGGTGTAGCTGCCAGGTATTACCACCGAGCGGGGCGGCACTTCGCCTATGTAAGTAACTGGTTTGCTTTGGGTTACGTCTATTATTTTTGTGCTTTGCGTGAGCGTAACGCCCGCACCCAAAACTGCCTCGTGGCGCACGTGTACGCCCTCCACCACAATGCAGCGTGAGCCAATAAAGCAATTGTCCTCGATGATTACGGGCGAAGCTTGCACGGGTTCTAACACGCCGCCGATGCCCACGCCGCCGCTCAAATGCACGTTTTTACCTATTTGGGCGCAGCTCCCCACGGTCGCCCACGTATCCACCATCGTTCCAGAGTCGATAAAAGCGCCTATGTTTACGTAGCTCGGCATCAAAATTACGCCGCTCGCCAAATACGAACCGTACCTCGCCACCGCTGGCGGCACCACCCGCACGCCGAGTTCGGCATAGTTGGTTTTTAGCCGCATTTTGTCGTAATATTCCATAAAACCAGCGTGCATCACCTCCATATTTCGGGTGGGGAAATATAGTATCACCGCTTTTTTTACCCAATCGTTTACTATCCAGCCGCTTGCCGTAGGCTGCGCCACACGCAGTGTGCCTGCGTCTAATTGCGCAACAACGCCCTCTATGGCAGCAATGCTTTCGGGTTTTTGTAGCAGGGTGCGGTCGTCCCAAATGGCTTCAATTTGTGCTTGTATCATCTTTTTTTAAAGTATTTTTCTCTGAGTTTCAAAAACGGCATTTCTATTATTTTTGCCATAAATATACCAAAACCAAGGCTTAAAACGAAATATATCACAAATTCCACGGGTTTTGGTATGGTGGTTTTGGTGTAGTAGAGGGCGTTTTCTACCACATAATTTTTTATAAATATGTGCCACAAATAAATGGAATAAGAATAAAACCCGATGTGGCTCACGGTGTTAAAAGCCGTGCTGCCAATGTATTTTTGTATGTTTTGGGCGGCATTTTTTTCTAAAACCATGTAGAGTAATGCCGCTGCTGCGCCCAAATACACAAAGGTAAAGCCGATGCTGGTCATAAACATTGTTTTTTCGGAAACCAAAACGACCAGTAAAACGATGAACAACAGCCAAAGCAAGATGTATTTTTTGTATTTTAGGTAAAATGAAGCCAGTATTTGGGTGTGAAAATGGTGGTAATACGAAATAATTACGCCAAACAAAAGGCTATCGATGCGTAGGTGCGTGGGGAAAAGGTGGACGTTGAACGCAAAAGGCTGGTAGCGCAAGGTAGTGTAGGTGCGAGCCGCCAAACAAAACACCAAAATGCCACCAAAAACGCTCAAAATTAGCCGTTTGTTTTCTATTTTACGGTATTTTATGCCCAAAAACATTAGGAAACAGAGCAAAAAATAAAAGTGTTCTTCTACGGCGAGCGACCAGTTGGGGTCCCATATTTTGAGCCAGTAGTTTTGCAAAAAAAGCACTTCGGAAACGAAACTAAGCGGAGAAATGCTCCATTTGCCGCCATTTACCAGTTCTTTTAGCCCAAACTGGTACAGTAATGTAACCAAAAGCAGCACATAAAATGAAGGATAAATTTTGAAACCCCTGCGGATTAAAAACAAGCCAATTTTTACGTCGCCAGACTTTTTATATTCCGTAAAAAGCAAGCCAGATACCAAAAAACCGCTCAAAACAAAAAACAAATCCACGCCGCACCACCCAAATTTGAAAACGGGTAAAATGCTAAAATGCCGCAACAAGACGAATAAAATGGCAAGACCACGCAAAAAATCAATTTCTTTTAGTCGCATTTGTTCTTGTTGAGGTTGGTTTTATAGTTCATTTTGGAGGAACATTATTTTTAGTTTTAGCAAGGCAGCCACGCTGAGGCTGTCCGTTATTTTGCCCTGCAAAAGTAAGGAATATGCGTCGTTAAACGAAATCTTTTTTAGGCTTAGGTCTTCTGTTTCTTCGGGTTGCGCCTCGCCAAAGCTCAAGCCCGTGGCGAGATACACAATGCCAAGCTCGTCGCTGACGGAATTGCTGAGGTGCATCGAAAAAAGCTGCTGGTAGTCCGTGGCGGTAATGCCTGTTTCTTCCAAAAGCTCTCGCTGGGCGGTTTCTAAGGGCGGGCTGCCCGCAGGGCAGCCGCCTTCGGGTATCTCCCACGAGTATTGTTGCAGCGGGTAGCGGTGCTGCCCCACCAACCAAATATACCCATTTTCGTCGAGCGGCACGACCCCAATCGCCAAATTTTTGAAGCGCACCACGCCGTAAATCCCGTTTCCGCCACTCGGATTAACCACCTCGTGATGCTCTACGGCTATCCAGGCGTTGTCGTAGGCTATTTTAGAACTAATTGTTTGCCAATTCATAAGTAAATTGCGTATATTTGCGCCCAAATAAATAAATTTAGTGCAAATGTACCCATTTTTTTTTGATAATTACCGAATACGAAAACTCATAAAATTTTGCATTACGGGCGGTGCGGCATTTGCCATAAGTTATTTTAGTTTTTTGAGCCTGAACCACAGCTATTTGCATTATTTTTGTGTAAATTGTAGCTTGAACAACAAAGTTTTGGGCTTTTTGCCGATGTACATCTTTTTTTCTGTTGTTGGCGATACGCTGGGTTTTTTGTTTGGCTTTTTTAGCAATAAAAAATGGACGTTTAAGCATCAATCAGATGCTGAAAATAGGTATTTTGGGAAATATTTTGCCGTTTACGCCTTTACATTTGTGCTTGGGCAGATGCTTTTGTACTTTATGGTGCATTTTTGCAGCCAAATTTCGTGGATAAAAGACCCTTATTTTGCCAAAATAATAGCCGCTGGCATTTGCGCCGTCCTCAACTTTTTGGGTACAAACTACCTCGTTTTTAAAATAAAAAATACTGCATAACGCCAACACCATGACGCAACTGATAGAATGTGTGCCTAATTTTTCGGAGGGAAAAGACAAGCGAATTATCGATGAAATAACCAACGCCATACAAAGCGTGGAGGGCGTAAAACTGCTCGATGTAGATGCCGGACCCGACACCAACCGCACCGTGGTTACGTTTGTGGGTGCGCCCGAGCAGGTGGTTTTGGCGGCGTATTTGGGCATAAAAAAGGCGGCGGAACTCATAGATATGCGCAAACACAAGGGCGAACACGCCCGCATGGGCGCAACCGATGTGTGTCCTTTGATTCCGATAAGCGGCATTTCTATGGAAGAAACGGTGGAATATGCCCATAAATTGGGTAAAATGGTGGGCGAGCGCCTGCACATTCCCGTTTATATGTACGAGGCAGCGGCTACCCAGCCCGAGCGGCGCAACTTGGCGAACATTAGGGCGGGCGAGTACGAGGGTTTGCCCCAAAAGCTGCAAAATGCGGAATGGAAACCCGATTATGGCGCAGCCGTTTTTAACGAAAACAGCGGTGCGACGGTGGTGGGGGCGAGGGATTTTTTGGTGGCGTACAACATCAATTTGAACACGCAATCGGTGCGCTTGGCGAACTCCGTGGCGTTTGATGTGCGTGAAAACGGGCGCATTTTGCGCAAGGGAAACCCGCTCACGGGCGAAATATTAAAAGACGAAAATGGCTCGCCGCTGCGCACCAAGGGACTGCTAAAATCGGTGAAAGCCGTGGGCTGGTTTATAAAAGAATATAATTTGGCGCAGGTTTCTATGAACCTGACGAACATAGGCGTTACGGCGGTTCACACGGCGTTTGATGCCGTAGAAAAATCGGCAAACGCCCGAGGTTTGCGGGTTACTGGCTCGGAGCTGGTGGGCTTAATACCGCTAAAATGCCTCACCGATGCCGCAAAACACTACTTGCGTAGGCAAAATAGGTCGGAGGGTTTGAGCGAGGCGCAACTGATACACATTGCCGTAAAAAGTTTGGGTTTGGACGAGCTGCGCCCCTTTGACCCGCAGCAAAAAATCATAGAATACACGCTGAAAAGTGCGCAAACCGCCCCGCTGGCACGCATGAGTTTGAGGGAGTTTGTGGACGAAACTGCCAGCGAAAGCCCTGCTCCAGGCGGCGGCTCCATCGCCGCCTACTTGGGTAGCTTGGGCGCAGCCTTGGCAGCCATGGTAGCCAACCTCTCGGCGGGCAAGCGTGGCTGGGACGAGCAAATACCCTACTTTTCGCAGGTAGCCACCCAAACCCAAGTGCTAAAAGACCAATTGCTCGCCTTGGTAGATGAAGATACAGCGGCTTTCAACCAAATAATGGAGGCATTTTCGTTGCCCAAAACCAGCGAAAACGACCAAATGCTGCGCAAAAATGCCATACTTGCCGCAACCAAATACGCCATAAATGTGCCGCTAAAAACGATGGAAACCGCATATAAAACCATGCAATTTATCGAAAAAATGGCGCAAAATGGCAACCCAAATTCCGTAACCGATGCGGGCGTGGCGGCTCTGTGCGCCCGCAGCGCAGTGTATGGCGCTTACCTCAATGTGCAGGTAAATGCGCTCGGTTGCAGCGACAAAGATTTTGCGAAGGAAGCCGAAAAAAATGCACAATTGCTGCTAAACAACGCCCTAAAAGCCGAAAAAACGATACTGGACATTGTACAAACCAAACTAACCAACAATGTTTAAAAACGCCTTTAACTACAACCTAAAACACGGATTTTGGCAAATGATAGGCTTTTATTTGGTTCATTTGCTGGCGGCTATGGCTTTTTCGTTGCTTTTTTCGCTGTTGCCCGTGGCTGCCTGCGCCTTGTTTTGGGACAGCCGAAGCTACGAACTTTTGCCCATGTTCGTCGCCACCGTTTTGGGCATTTGTAGCCTGCTATCCGTGTTGTTTTCGTACTTTGCCATGCAAGGCAAGGGCAAAACCGCCCACAAAAGCCAATGGATTGCCTTGCTGGTTTTTGCGCTGCTGTCTGGCATTTTGGGTTTTTTGGTTGCGCCGCTGCACGCCACGTATTTAGCTTGCACCAAAGCCACATAGTAGCCAAAAATAGGCGGCAAACACCAAATTTTTGGATAAGAAATGCAATGCCAAGTTTTTTAAAATTGTTCTGTAAAATATTTTTGTAAAAAAAGATGTGCGAACCATCAAATTTGTATTAAATTTGCTACGTATAGAAATAAACCACCAACTAACCCTCACAAAATGTTTGGCGTACCTACACTTTTACTAAAACAACTCTACAACAGAGGCAGTTTTCAAAATACGCCACGTGGCATAGAATTTGGCATAAAAAATCGGTTGAGCGATGCCAAAATTATCAGTGTTACCAGCGTTACCATTGGCGATAAAACCATTGACAACAAAGACATTGGCATAGATTTGGGCGATAAGCTCATTGCTGCAAACGACATTACGGCTCAAAATTTTGTGGATTTTCCGCTGCGCAAAACCTTTAACATTGTGTGCAAAACCGACGCACTTTTGGAGGGCAGCTACACCATAGAAATTGCTTTTGAAACCGATAGTTTTGGCAAACTTAAATTTAAAATAGACGATGCCATACAGCCAAAAACGGATAGTTCTACCAAAATTCCACGCAACGATGCCGACGATTATTCGCCCGAAGCCATAAAAACCCGACAGGATTTTGTGAAAAACTATACTGGAAAAGGCTTAGAACACATTGCGCAATACTCTTTCGACCCGCACATTACCTCTGGAAACTGCGAGCATTTTATAGGCGTAGCCCAAGTGCCGATAGGCATTGCGGGTCCGATACTTATTAATGGCGAACACGCCAAGGGCGAATTTTTGATACCGATGGCGACCGCCGAGGGTACGCTGGTAGCCAGTTACAACAGGGGCATTAAGGTGCTGAACGCCTGCGGCGGCGTGATGTGTACCGTGTGCGACGATGCCATGCAGCGTGCGCCCGTTTTTGGGTTCGAAAATGCACGTGGCGCAAGGGAATTTATTGCTTGGGTAAAAGAAAATATGCCCGTTATATCGGAGCAAGCCGAAGCCACTACCAGCATCGGAAAACTAAAATACATAGACCATTACATCGCCAGTAAGTTTGCGTATTTGCGCTTCAACTTTTTTACGGGAGATGCCGCTGGGCAAAATATGGTGGGCAGGGCTACTTTTGCGGCTTGTAGCTGGATTTTGGACAATTACAAAAACGACCCTATCAAGAGTTTTTATTTGGAGAGCAACCTCGCTACCGACAAAAAAGCCTCGCAGGTAAACGTAATGCACACCCGAGGCAAGCGGGTTACCGCCGAATGCCTCATAAAAAGGGACGTTTTGCAGCAAATGATGCGTGTAGATACCAAACAACTGGCTTACCACAGCCAAGTGGCGAGCATTGGCACCATACTTTCGGGCGCAAACAACAATGGGCTGCACAGTGCCAACGGTATTACCGCCCTGTTTATAGCCACGGGGCAAGACGTAGCCAACGTTTCGGAGTCGTCGGCGGGCATTGTATATAGCGAGCTAACGCCCGAAAACGACCTGTACATGAGCATAACCATACCCTCGCTGATTGTGGCTACCTACGGCGGCGGCACCAGTTTGGCTACCCAACGAGAATGTTTGGAGCTGATGGATTGCAATGGCAAAGGAAAAGTAATGAAACTCGCCGAAATAATTGCTGGCGTGGTGCTGGCGGGCGAAATATCGCTGGCATCTGCCATTTCATCGTCGGATTGGGTAAGCAGCCACGAAAAATACGGGCGAAACAGGTAATATAAAGCTAAATAAATGCAAAATAACAACAAAAAAAATCAAAAAGACTTAGAACGCATAGAGCAAATAGCCGAACTAATGGATTCCAAGTTTAAAATACCTGGAACAAATTTCACCTTTGGCTTGGACCCGCTTTTGGGCTTGATACCCGTGGTGGGCGACATGGCATCTATGAGCATTTCGGCACTGACGATTTTGGCAGCGGCACGCTCGGGCGCAGGCACGCTCATACTTTTAAAAATGATTGGCAATTTTGTGGTAGATGCCCTGGTGGGCGCTATCCCTTTTTTGGGCGATATTTTTGACTTTGTGTTTAAAGCCAACCGCAGAAATGTGCGCCTTTTGCGCCAATATTACCAAGAAGACAGGCACACAGGCAGCGCCACGCCAGTTTTAGCGGTGGTGATGCTGGTGCTTATTTCGGTTTTGTGCCTCATTGCGTTTTTGCTGTACCACGTTTTGGTTTGGATTAATGCGGCGTTTATGGCTCTTTAACTTACTGAAATGAAAAAAATAGTACTTGCGATTTGCCTTTTTTTGGTGTTGATTTTCGTGTTTAAAAAGAACATTGCCACTGGTTATGCCCATCTTTTCGAAAAAAACAATGCTACCAAAGGTGCGGATATGATTTTGATGCTTTCGGGTAATTTGTACAGCCGCATAGAAAAAAGTATGGAGCTGTACCAGCAGGGCTATGCGCCTATGGTGATGGGAACGGACGAAAAAGAGGATTTGAGCGAGGGTTTGCGGCGTTATTCGCAGAGCGACGAAGTCATTTTTGATACGATACTTACGGTGTATAAAATTCCGCATGGAAAAATAGCGAGCTTGCGCCCGAAGGGCGCAAGCTCTACTTTTGATGAGGCTTATGACGTGGCGAGCTACGTAAAAACCCATAAAATAAAGCACATCGTTTTGGTAACGGACGGTTTTCATAGCAGCAGGGCTTATTTTGCGTTCAAAAAAATATTTTTGTTGCAGGGCATAAGCCCAGCCGAATGCAAGCTCGAAATGGCGGCAGCCTATACCGATGGCTACAATCCGCAAAACTGGTGGCGCAGCGAAAAAGGGCTGCTCTGCTACCTCACAGAGCCTATAAAATACTTGGTTTACTTGTTTAGGGTAAATAATTTTAAAACGATGGACGATAAATAGGCGTGTTTGTGGGTTTAAAAAAAACAGTTTTACAACCAGATGCCAGCGGTATCAAACGTTTGTAGAAAAAAGTGGTACAGCAAGTCCGCCCCTGAAGGAGGTCGCAGATGCGGCGCATTTGTGTTCATAAATGCTTAATCCCCACGGGATTTTTAGACAAATGTAATTATGTATAGGTAATTACGGCTTTTAAATAGTACAAAATTGCAACTAAATTTAAAAAAAATAAAAATAAAATGAGAGCATATATTTTTCCTGGTCAGGGAGCGCAGTTTGTGGGCATGGGTTTTGAGTTGTACAAAAACAATGCCTTAGCAAAAAAGATGTTTGAGCAAGCAAACGAAATTTTGGGTTTTGAAATAACCGAAACCATGTTTGCGGGTACGCCCGAAGATTTGAAGCAAACGAAGGTAACGCAGCCCGCCATTTTTTTGCATTCGGTTATTTTGGCAAAAACCTTGGGTAGCAGCTTTGCGCCCAACATGGTGGCGGGGCATAGCTTGGGTGAGTTTTCGGCTTTGGTGGCTGCGGGCGGGCTGGGTTTTGAGGCTGGTCTGCGCCTTGTAGCCGAGCGTGCCGCCGCCATGCAGGTGGCTTGCGAGCAAAACCCTGGCACGATGGCGGCGGTTTTGGGGTTGGAAGATGCAAAAGTAGAGGAAATTTGTAAAAATATTTCCACAGAAATAGTGGTGGCTGCCAACTACAATTGCCCAGGGCAACTGGTGATAAGTGGCACAATATCGGGCATAGATTTGGCTTGTGAGCTGTTAAAAGCCGCAGGCGCAAAGCGGGCGTTGAAGCTGCCCGTGGGCGGCGCATTTCATTCGCCGCTGATGCTGCCAGCGCAAGAAAGGCTGCAAAAAGCGATAGAAAACACGGTTTTTGGCGTGCCAGTTTGCCCAATTTACCAAAACATAGATGCCCAGCCGCAGCAAAACCCCGAGCAAATAAAACGAAACCTCATGGCGCAACTGACCGCACCCGTGCTATGGACGCAAACGGCGCAAAACATGGTGGGCGCAGGCGCAAACCACTTTATAGAAGTAGGTCCGGGAAATGTGTTGCAGGGTTTGGTAAAAAAAGTATCGGACGCACCAACGCTCGAGTCGGCGGGGTAGGCTATGAGCGATCATGACGAAAGAACAAGCCAATACATTAAAACGACTTAGACTGACAACAATCTTTGCAAGTATTGTTGGGTTTTTGAGTTTCTTTTCAATCACAGTTACGATTTTCGCCTATGGAATTGGCGACACAACGTGGTTTTACTTGCTTTTGTATCCAGTATTTTTTGTAGCCATAATTCTAATTATTGCAAAAGTTAGACTTGGTTTTTATCTGATTTTTTTAATAGCGCTTATTTATGCGCTTTTATTGACGAGTGAGGTTGGCAAATATTTGGTTTTTGATTTGCGAAACACCTCACTTTTCTTTGTTTTACTAATTCCTTACCTGATTTTTTTGTTTTTAATGCCACTGACAACAATTTATTTGACGGCTGATTACAAAAATGCAACGCTCTTCAAATTTACGTCTATTTTTGTTGCCTTTGGTATTTTTATATTCGCAATTGCTGATAGGTTTGACAAAGATTATTCAGACCAAATTTTTATAGATGCTGAAATTAGCAAACAAGGACGAATTACGTTGAGTTGCAAACCAGGTTTTGCCGATACAAGAACATTTGTTCTAACCTCAAACGCTATTGAATTTGGCAAACAGATAAAAAAATTTGGAGAATTTTATCAAGGGAGTTATTTTTTGCAGAATGTGGTAATCAAAAAGAATTTCAGATTTGATGATTTGCAAAGTGTTACGCTGGTGGCAATTGGCAAAAATAAAATATCGCCGACTTTAACTTGGACAATTAAAGATATAAAAGGTGATGTTGCGTTTTTGCAGCCATAAATCAGTGGACGAAAAAGGATTGCGGTTATATATGGTATTTTGTGCAAGTTAGGTAAAATCGTTGAATTGATAATTTGGGCTTTTAATTGCAAACTTGCACAAATTTTTATTCGTAGTAACAAAAACACTAAAAACACTACAAACTACATAACACAACTAAAAAGTAAATTAAAATGACAGACCTAACAGAACATTTCCTGAACAAAGTATTTGTTTCAAGTGGCATTACAAAAGATGAGTTGAAACAAATTTTGCCAAAATACAAACAAGTAACTTTTCATAAAAATGATTACTTACTCAAAGAGGGTCAGGTAGAAAAAAAGTATTGGTTTTTAGAAACTGGATTTATTCGTTCTTATGTAATTGATACAGAAGGTAACGACATCACTTTCAACCTTTATGGCTCGGGAGATGTAATAATCGATTATCCGTCAATCTTCTTTTTTGCACCAACCAGAGAAAATATTCAGGCACTAACCGAGTGCGTTTGTTGGGAAATAACTTTTGATGATTTTCAAGAAATGTTTAATACCATTTTGAATTTTAGGGAGCAACAGCGTGCTTTATTGGTAAGTAGTTATTTTGCTTTGAAGGAACACAGTATTTCATTGATTGCAGACCAAGCAAAAGACCGATATTTAAAATTGCTGAAAAACAAGCCCCATATCATTCAAAATGTTTCGTTAAAGCACATTGCCACTTTTTTAGGCATTACGGATACCTCTTTGAGCCGAATAAGAAAAGAAATTTTAAGCGAATAGTTTTTCTTGCCCTATGACAAGTTTTAATCTTTTGAACTGCTGCATCTTTGCACCATCATTAACAATTAAAATAAAAAAAATGACACAGACAAATGAATTTATGTTGCTTTTCAGATTTGAACCAAGTAACGAACAACCAACACCAGCGCAATTGCAAGAAATGACAAAGCAATGGGGCGAATTTATTGGTACTATTGCCATGCAAGGCAAATTGGTAAGCACTTATCAATTGGGTTTTGAAGGCAAAAAGATTTCGGCTGACCAATCTACCGAAGATGGATTTTATATTGCCGAAAAACAAATGATTGCGGGCAATATGGTTTTGAAAGCAGAATCTATGGAAGTGGCTACCGAGTTGGCAAAAAGATGCCCAATCTTATTCATGGGCGGAACCGTTGAAGTAAGAACAATTAACCCAATGTAATTTCTAAAAACTAAAAAAAACTAAAAAATTAAACTCTAAAATTTTAAAAATGAAAAAGATGATAGTAACAATTGTAGTAGCCGCCTTAGTAGCATTTATCGGTTTTGGTTTATACAAAGCCAGTGGTTTAAAATCTATTCAAATCACAACATCTACAACCATCAAAGGCTCAAAGCAGGAGGTATTTGATATGGTTAAATACTTAAACAATTTTCCGAAATGGTCGCCTTTTTTGGTGCAAGACCCAAGCCAAAAATACGAAGTAAAAGGTACAGATGGTACTGTTGGCGCTCAATACCATTGGGAGGGCAATAAAGGAAAAGATTTGGGCTATCAAGAAATTGTAAAAATTGATGAACTAAATTATATTGGTAAAAAATGCGATATACAAAAACCATTCGTAGCCAAGCCAACTTTTGACTATAATTTTACCGAAACCAACAATGGTATTGTGGTAAAAGAAACGTTTAAACTTGAATCTGCCTTGATAGATGCCTTTTTTCTTTGGCTGTTTGGTGCAAAAGCCGAAATGGTAAAAACCAATGAGCAAGGCTTAGATTTACTTAAAACCGCAATTGAAACTAAAAACTAAACTAAAATAAACTAAAAAATCATGGACAAAGCAACCGAAACAATGCTCGAAAACCTGAAAGAAAAAACAGGTCATTCGTTAGACGAGTGGAAAAAAATAATCACAGTTCAGCAAATTTCTAAAAGTGGCGAAATGGTAAAGTTTCTAAAAGAAACACACAATTTAGGTCATGGCTATGCGGCTACCATTGCAATGAAAGTATTGGGAACTGATGCTGCATCAAGTGATGATACTGACGAACTGATTGTGAACCAGTACAAAGGCAAGGAAAACTTAAAAGCCTTTTATGACAAACTGATTTCAGGGATAAATCAATTTGGTGGCGAGTTTGAAATAGCACCCAAAAAAGCGTATGTAGCTCTGAGGCGCAAAAAACAGTTTGTTACGCTTAATCCTGCGTCAAAAACTCGGTTTGAAATTGGGTTTAACTTGAAAGGCGTTGAAGCAAAAGGTAAATTAATGGCAGAAAAACCAGATGCAATTTGTTCTCATAAAATTAGTGTTGCAGACATTACTGAAATTGACCAAGAGGTGTTGGGCTGGATAAAAATGGCTTTTGAGAAAGCAGAGTAGAAATGATGTTTAAAACTTTTTTATTTTTTTTATAAAGCATCAAACCGTTTATAAAAATCCCCCTGCCGCCCGAAAGGGCGGCAGGGGGATAATTTTTTCATATAATTTAGGAGATTCTTCGTATTACTTCGCTGTTACACGTACTGCAATCCTGCGGTTTTGCGCCCTGCCTTCGGCAGTGCCATTGTCAGCCACAGGGAACTGGTCGCCGTAGCCTTCGCCCGCCAAACGCTTGGCATCTACGCCCAACTTTGTTAGCTCGCTCACAATCGTGTTGGCACGAGCCGTGGATAGCGAAAGGTTCGCAGTTTTGTTGCCCGTGTTGTCGGTGTAGCCACCCAATTTTAGGCTCACGCTCGGGTACGCTTTTAGTATTTCAGCTATGTTTTTTACCTGCTCTGCGCTTTCGGCGGTCAGGCTGGCTTTTCCAGTAGCAAAATTGATGCGGTCAAAATTAAACCAAGTCGTTTTGTCCACCGCTTTGTCTTTGTCTTCTATAAACCCGATAAGTTTGTTTTCAATGCCATTTTCTGGTATGTTCAGCTCTACGCCAGTGCTAAGTTTTTTCTTAAAAAACGCACCCAACGCACTCATCGCATCGCTTACATTGGCTTTTGCACTATCTACCATCGCTGTGGCGGTATTTGTTACCATGCTATCTACGTTGTTCAAGTTAGCGGTAGCAAGGCTATCTACTGCCATGCCAGCTTCTGTTTTGTTGCCTTTGCAGTTTTTCATAAACCAAAAGCCGCCCAAAGCCAACAGACCCAAAAGCAACCAAGGCAACCATTTGCCGATGCCTGATTTGGCTTCGCCCACCTGCGCATTTACGCTGCTGGCGGCACTGCCTATGGTGCTGGTAGCAGCCGATGCCACGCTACCCAAGCCCAATTTATCGAAACTACCGATGCCCAACAAAGCAGCCAAGCCAGCAGGTGCGGCGGCTTGCAGAATGCCAGACTGGCTGCCCATTAGGTTAGCCAAGCCAGAAGCACCCAAGTTTTGCTCGCCTTTTATTTTGCCCAACAAACCCATCGCCACAGGCGCAGCAAGGCTCATTAAGTTGGCAGAACTTTCACGTTTTATGCCACTTACCGACGATATAAGGTCTATAACGCCCGTCATTTTATCGCCAAAAATATTGCCCAAAAGCGAAGAGCCGCTGCGCATAAGTGCGTTTGTGCTGTCGCCGCCACCAAAAATACCAGCCACGTCGCTCAAAATATTCCCGTTGTGGTTGCCTTGGGTAAGCATATTCAACAAGCTGCTTGCGCCTTCGGTGGTCGCCGCTTTGCTCGCCAAACCGCCCAATAGCGCAGGTATAGCCTGAGAAATGGCGTTGCTTGTGTTTTTGCTGTCTTCGCCCAAAAAGCTACTGGCAGCACCCATTACTTGTTCGTTGGCTAATGCGCCTTTTAGTAAATCAACTAAGTTTAATGACATCTGTTTAAATAAATTAAATTGTTTAATGTTTTAGGTTATAAAGGTGTTTTGTGAGAACAGTAACGCTAATATCAAATATTGAGCCAAATATTAAGAATATCTGAACTTATTTTTGCTAAATGTGGCTAAAATACTAAAATAACCCAAAAATACGGCGACCAAACGCCGTTTATGCAAATAAAATTAACACGTTTCTACCAAAAAAATATCGTAATTTTGCGCCCATCATCAACCAATAAGTAAATACAATGCTAAATACGCAAGTTGCGCCAGTTACAAGTGCGCAAACCGACTTTTTGCCCTTGCTCGGCACCGACTACGTCGAGTTTTATGTAGGCAACAGCAAACAAACCGCCCATTTTTTCAAATCTGCCTTTGGTTTTCAATCCATAGCCTACGCAGGCTTAGAAACGGGCGCAAAACAAACCCAAAGCTACGTGCTGGGGCAGGGCAAAATCCGCTTGGTGTTCACCAGCCCGCTCTACCCAAACTCCGACATAGGCAGGCACATCGACCAGCACGGCGATGGCGTAAAAGTAATAGCACTTTGGGTAGCCGATGCCACAAAAGCATACCAAGAAACCATAAAAAGGGGCGCAAAATCGTACTTAGAACCCACAAAATTAGAAGACGAACACGGCTCTGTAATCCAATCGGGCATTTATACATACGGCGAAACCGTGCATTTGTTCATAGAGCGCAGCCAATACAACGGCGTGTTTTTGCCCGGATTTCAGCCGCACAACCCCGATTTTCAGCCACAAACCGCAGGTTTACAGCACATAGACCACATTGTGGGCAACGTGGGCTGGAACCAAATGGATACTTGGGTGAATTTTTATGAGGAGGTAATGGGCTTTAAAAACATCTTGTCTTTCGACGACAAAGACATTTCTACCGAGTATTCTGCGCTTATGAGCAAAGTAATGAGCAACGGAAACGGCTACGTGAAGTTTCCGATAAATGAGCCTGCCGAGGGCAAGCGCAAGTCTCAAATAGAAGAATACATCGATTTTTATGGCGGAGCTGGCGTGCAGCACTTAGCCTTGGCTACCAACAACATCATAGAAACCGTTACAGACCTGCAAAACAGGGGCATCGAGTTTTTGAGAGTGCCAGATAGCTACTACCACACCGTGCTGGATAGGGTGGGGCAAATAGACGAAGATTTAGCGCCGCTGCGGCACTTGGGCATTTTAATAGACAGGGACGACGAAGGCTATTTGCTCCAAATTTTTACCAAACCACTCATGCCTCGCCCCACCGTTTTTATAGAAATTATTCAGCGAAAAGGCGCACAATCGTTCGGAAAAGGCAACTTCAAAGCACTTTTTGAAGCCATAGAGCGGGAACAAGCCATTAGAGGCACCTTGTAGTTTTTAACCAAAACCAGACCATGAAAAGTTTTATAGACATAGCTCCTCACAGCGATTTTAGTATTTACAACCTACCGTTTGGCATTTTTAACGATGCCCAAAACGACCAAAAACGTGTGGGCGTAGCCATAGGCGAGTACGTGCTGGATTTGTGCAAGGTCGCAGATTTGGGCTATTTTGATTTTTTGGGATTTAGCGAAGATTGGGCGGATAGCTTCGCACAGCCGAATTTAAACGAATTTATGGCTTTGGGCAAAAGCGTTACCAGCCGCATTCGCACCGAAATTCAAAAATTATTGCTTGAACACAGCGAATTGGAGCAATACCAAGCCGAGGTTCTGCTGCCCATACACGCCGTGCAGCTTTATTTGCCCATAAAAATAGGCAATTACACCGATTTTTACAGCAGCCAAGAACACGCCACCAACGTGGGCAAGCTCTTTCGCCCCGATAGCCCGCTCATGCCCAACTGGAAACACCTACCCGTGGCTTACCACGGGCGTGCCTCGAGTATTGTGGTGAGCGGCACAAACATTGTGCGCCCGTGCGGGCAGGTTTTGCCGCCAAATGCGGAGCTACCCGTATTTTCTCCCTCGAAAAACATGGATTTTGAGTTAGAAACCGCCTTTGTAATCGGTAAAAACTCCGAACTCGGCAGCCCAATTGACATTTCGGATACCCCCGATTATATTTTTGGCATGATGCTCTTCAACGATTGGTCTGCCCGAGACATTCAACGCTGGGAATATGTGCCGCTCGGTCCGTTTTTGGGCAAAAATTTTGGCTCTACGCTCTCGCCTTGGGTAGTGATGCTCGATGCCTTAGCGCCTTTTCGATGCCAGCCACCCGTGCAAGACCAAGTAGTTTTGCCTTATTTACAGTGTGCCGAGCCTTTTGCCTACGACATACAATTGCACGCATTTTTGGAAACCGAAAACGGTTCGCAAACGCTCCTTACGCAGTCTAATTTTAAGTATTTGTACTGGACCATGCAGCAGCAACTGGCGCACCACACCGTAAATGGGTGTAATGTAGAGGTGGGCGATTTGTTGGCTTCGGGCACTATATCGGGCGGCACGCCCGATAGCTGGGGCAGCCTGCTCGAGCTATCGCTGGGCGGTAAAACCCCGATAACCCTCACCGACGGCTCGCAGCGCACTTTTTTGCAAGACGGCGATAGCATTGTGCTGCGTGGCTTTTGTGCAAACAATGAGATGCGTGTGGGTTTTGGCGAAGCTCGAGGAAAATTATTGCCAAACAATAGGCAGTTGTAGCTGGCACTCACAATAAATATTAGTTGTAGCTCATTTACCCATAAAAAAGCAAAGCCCCACCAAAGGTGGGGCTTTGCTTTTGGTTTATATCAAATTAACCACATTTGTTGTCAGTATCTTTCACTACGCCATTTGCGTCAAATTCTACTTCAATGCGTTGGTTGCCCACACGTACATTTACTTTGTAGCCTTTTATTACGCCATTTTGTTTGCGTACCGATGCTTTTAGGAACACATAACCCGCTTGGTTTGCGCTAAGTGCGGCTACCACGCTTGCTGGTAGGGCTGCTTCGCTAACGTTTGAAGTTTGTGCTACTGCGTTGTCGTTTTGCATTGTGCCTGTGGCATCAAAGCGTACACGGTGTATTGCGCCGCTTGCATCTATAACCAATGCTTCGCTGCCTGTTATGCCTGTGTTATTGCGTTTCGAAGATGCACTTAAAAAAGTGTAACCCGAATAAGTGCTGCTTAGGTAAGATGCTACGCTTGCTGGCAAGCCTGCTGCGCTGTACGAAGTATCGCATGGGTCGTGTTGGTGTCCGTTTCCGCCGCCATTGCCACCACCGTTACCTGGTCCGCCGCCGTTACCGCCGCCGCCGCCATTACCTGGTCCGCCACCGTTTCCACCGCCGCCATTGCCACCACCACGAGTAATTTTGGTAGCACTTACAAAATTGCCATTGGCATCAAACCTTACAAGGTATAGGTTGCCGCCAGATGCGATTACTACATCGTAAGCTGCTGGTACGCCGTTTACTATTTTTACTGCTGCAAATTTAAAGCTCCAGCCCACATAAGCGGTATCCAAATAGCCTTTTACATTTGCGGGTAAGTTTACTGAATCCACAGCCAAACGACCGTCGGTACTTGTAAATGCGCTCACAAAGTTGCCGTTGGCATCAAAGCGAAGGCGTACAAAAGTGCCGTTTTGGAATATTTGTACTGCATAACCGCCTGCGTTGTTTTGGTTTGCACGTAGTTTAAATGCGCCTATAAACTGGTAGCCAGTATATACGCTATCTAAGTATTGGCGCACGTTTGCGGGTAGGCTATCTACTGGTATGCCATGACCTGAGCAGCGTATGCCACCACGTCCGCCATCTACGCTTGCGGTTGGGTCGGCAAATTCAGCGAGCATTTTTACGCTTCCTACCATAAATTCGGCTTCTATGGTTTTGGCTTGTCCTACTTTTTCCCACGTAATTTCATCGGCATTCGGAAAGCTCTGCTCCAAACTGCTGTTTACCGTTGCTGGTATTGTGCTGTTGCCGATTGGCGTAACGATGTTGTCCGTTCCGCACGAAGTTAGTCCGATTGCGCTTATGGCGAGGGCTAACAGTGAAAATTTGATTTTTTTCATTCTTTTTGGTTGAAATGAGGTTGATTGGTTTTTACTTTAAAGTTTTAAAGCGTTGTTTGACACACAAGACTACCTAAGGTTTAAAAAGGTTTCCTTTTATTTATAAAAAAATTAGGCGAGCATCGTAACTGGTTCCTCGAGCATTATTTTTAGGGTTTGTAAAAATGCCGCACCTACTGCGCCGTCTATCACACGGTGGTCGCAGCTTAGGGTAAGTTTCATTAGGTTTGCGGTGGTAATGCTGCCGTTTTTTACGATTGGTTTTTCTACAATTGCGCCTACGGCTAATATGCAAGCGTCGGGCGGATTGATGATGGCGGTAAATTCTTCGATGCCCATCATACCCAAATTAGATATGGTAAAGGTGTTGCCTTGCCAGTCGGTGGGTTGTAGTTTTTTGTCTTTGGCTTTGGCTGCAAATACTTTTACTTCGCTGGCGATGGCTGCTAGTCCTTTTTGGTTGGCATTTTGTATTACGGGTACAAAAAGTCCGTCGGGCACGGACATGGCTACGCCGATGTTTATGCTGTGGTTTTGGCGAATGGCGTTGCCGAGCCAAGAGGAGTTTACGATTGGGTGTTTGGTTAGGGCAGATGCGCAGGCTTTTATCACCATGTCGTTGAAGGAGACTTTGGTGTCGGGCAGTAGGTTTATTTGTTTGCGTGTTTGCATGGCGTTGTCCATGTTTACTACTATGGTGAGGTAAAAGTGCGGTGCGCTGAATTTGCTTTCGCTTAGTCGTTTGGCTATTACTTGGCGCATTTGCGATACTGGCGTATCGGTGTAGCCGTGGCTTGGGGCGATTGGTATGGGAGCGGCGGCTGGCGGTGGGCTTTGGCTTAGGTTTGCGGTGTAGTTGTCTATGTCTTGTTTTATGATGCGCCCGCCGTCGCCGCTGCCTTTTATGGTGCTAAGCGTTTCGTGGCTAATGCCGTTGGTTTTGGCTATTGTTTTGGCTAAGGGCGATGCTTTTAGGCGGTCGGTTGTGGCGGCATCGGGCGTGGTGGCTACGGCGGCTGGTTGAGCGGGCGCAATGGGTTGGGCTATAACTGGTGCGGGCGTGGCGGCTGGTTGTGCGGGCGCAGCGAGTTGGGCTACGGCTGGCTCGGGCGTGGCTACTACGGCTGGTTGAGCGGGCGCAATGGGTGCGAGCAGTGCCGAAAAATCTTCGCCAGCGTTGCCCACCACGGCTATCAGCCCGCCAAGCGGAATTACCTGGTCGTCAATCGTGCGCAGGTACAAAATAGTGCCTGGGTCTTCGCCCGTATATTCTATGCCCGTAGTGCCTTTATCGGCTTCCCCTTCGGCTATTTTATCGCCAAATGCTACTTTATCGCCAATTTTTACATTCCATTCCACCAATTTTCCACCGTCCATCGAGGGTGTCAAACTAGCCATCAGTATCGCTTGTGCCATTGTGTTATAATTTGTTTTTACAGATTTTTTGAGGGTTCAAATTAGGCTGCTAAGTTACTACCAAACTCTTAATTTATGGCAACTATTACATATTTTTTCGTTTTTTGTAGCCACTAATGCACATCTTTTTTTGTTTTTGTTCAAAATCTATGCACAACTCAATTTTGTAAACACATATCTTTGTATTCGTAAAATAATTTTGCGAAAAAATTGTTTACATAGTCATAAAACTTATTACCTACAACGATGATTTTTTTTAAAAGAGCCGTTTCTCCATTTATACTCGCCATTTTTTTAAGCCCGATGTGCGCATCTGCCCAAAAAATAGCCACCCAAGGCACTTCCATAGATGCCGCATTTATAGAAGCAAAAAAACAAAAAAAACTGATATTGGTAGATTTTTTTACCGATTGGTGCCTCGTGTGCCACCGTATGCAAGAAGAAGTGATAGAGCAGCCCGAAATGCAGGCGTTTTTGAACCCCAAATTTGTATCCGTACACCTAAATGGCGATAATTTTGCGAGCATGGACATAGCCGATGCCATAGGTGGCATAGATGCGTACCCAACCTACGTGGTGCTGAACGAAAAGGGAATGGTAGTGGGCAAAATGGTGGGCTACTACGCCCAAGAGCCACTTTTGAGCCAGCTTAGTACCTTTATATACCAAGACCAAGCCGTAAAAAAACGAGAATTAGCCCAAAAACAAGCTAATAAACCCAAGAAAAAGAAGGCATAAATGCGCAAAATCAACTTGCAAAGGCTGCGTTATTTGCTGGCTTTTTTGCTGCTAAATAGCACGGTAATTTTTGCCCAAACCAAGAAACAAGTACGCTTTTTTCCCGCACCCTTCGTTTTTTACACACCCGAAACTCGTTTTGGCGGCGGCGTGGGTGCTACGCTTTTTTTTACAGCAAAAGAAAAACTACACCCAAACGATACCATTACACGCCTTTCCAACCTCAATGTTTCGAGTTTGGTTACGCAAAACAAGCAATTTTTAGCAGATTTTATTTGGAACGCCTTTACTTACCAAAATAAATATTACCACAGAGGCGTGGTGGATTTTGGCAAATATGTGGAGTATTTTTATGGCATCGGTCCGAACATTGACATCAACAAAGGCGAATTTTACGATTATAGCCGATTTTTTATCATAAACAGGTCGCTCAAAAAAATGAACGACTTTTGGTATTTGGGCGTTTACGGGCAGTTTTTCAAAACCTACGGAATTGCCGCACGCATTCCCGATGGCATTTTAAACACGCTAAACCCAGTAGGCAAGGGCGGCAGCAGCGTTTTGGGCGTGGGCATCACGGCTTTTTACGACAGCAGAGATAATCGCTTTTCGGCGACCAAGGGCAGCTTTTTTGATGTAATTTCGGCGACTTACCAGCCTTTTTTGGGCAGTACGCATTCATACAACTACCTAAAAATAGACGCTCGCCATTTTGCGCACAGCAAAAATGCCAAAATCGTTTTTGCCAATCAGGTAGTAACCGAACTCAATTTTGGCAGCGTTCCCTTCAACCGATTAGCCAACATCGGCGGGCAGGAAATAGGCAGGGGCTACGTGCAGGGCGCATACAGGGACAAAGCGACGCTTCAAGCCCAAACCGAGCTGCGTTATTTGCTGTATAAAATTGTATATGGAGCTACTTTTGTGAGCAGCAGCAAGCTCTTTTCTGATGCAAATACCTTGCTCACCAACGATTTGAAATGGGCTTACGGCGGCGGCGTAAGGGTAATGTTTAACAAACAAAGCCGCTTGTCGCTGCGCTTAGATGCTGCTTTTACGCCCGCCTCGAGCAAGCCACGCTTTTATTTGGGCATAAACGAAGCCTTTTAAGTTATTGCATGGCGGCTTCGTTGAGCATTTTTTGTATTTTGGAGGTTTCGGTTTTGTAAAACCGATGCTTTTCAAAACCCATCGCCCAGCGCACGCCTAAGGTTGCGTTGGTCAAAAAAACCTCGTCCGCTTGCTCCATATCCGCTATTTTTAGGCTTTTTTCGGTGATTGTAAGGTTGTTTTTCTTGCAAATTTCCATGATTGCGCTGCGCATTACGCCCGCCACTGCACCGTCGTGGAGCGGCGGCGTAAAAATCTCTTTGTTTTTTACCATAAAAAAACTCGAGCTGATGCACTCCACAATGTGCTGGTTTTCGTTGAGCAAAACGCACTCGCCAAACTGGTTTTTTTGAGCATAAACGCCCGCCAGCACATAGTACAGCGAATTACCGTTTTTAAATGCCGAAAAAGGCGTGTTTGGGCGCACAAAATCGGTGTAAGCACCCAAAAACAAGCCTTTCGGATTGAAAGCAAAGCCAGTTTCTGCCAGCGGCTCGCAGGTAATCAAAAAGCCCAAGGCGTTGGTGGTAGGCGTGTAGTTGCCAGCACCATCTCTATAAACGCTAAGGCGAATTTTGGCATCTTTTTTTTGCAATTTGTTGATAGACAACAAGTTATTTATCCTGCTTTCCAAAAAAATGCGGTCGAAGTACAGCGGTATTTCAAATTGCAGGGTGTTTAAAGCCGCAAAAAGCCGCTGGCAGTGCGGCACTAAAAACGGAATTTTGCCATTGATGCAGCGCATCGACTCGAATACCGCATCGCCATACCGAAAAGCTCGGTTGTGAATGGGTACAGCGGCTTTTTCTTCCAGTAAAAAATCTCCATTGAAATCGCAATACATTGTTTTGATAGGTTTGGTTGGGTTTGAAATAGGTTGTTTTCGGCTATAAACTGCCAAAAAACTAAATTTTTTGGGCTACACGCAGCCGAGCCGAGCGTGAGCGTGGGTTTTGTAGCTGTTCTTCGGGGCTGGCTTCCAGTCGGGTTTTTATCAGTTTAAACGGTTTGATTTCATTGCCAAAAAAATCTTTTTCCATTTCGCCGTCCAAATTTCCGCTGCGCATAAAGTTTTTTGTAAGCCTGTCTTCCAGCGAGTGGTACGACATCATCACCAGCCGCCCGTCGGTTTTGAGTGCGGCGGGCGTTTGCTCCAAAAAGTTTTGCAGCACCCTAAGTTCATCGTTTATTTCGATGCGCAATGCCTGAAATAGCTTGGCAAAAAACTTGTTTTCCTTTTCCTTCCCAAAACAACTTTGCGTGGCATTTTGTAGGTCTTTGGTCGTAATTATGGGCGCATTTAGCCGTGCTATGCAAATGTGGTGCGCCACTTTGTGGGCATTGTCTATTTCGCCGTAGGCTCTAAAAATGTATTTTAGCTCCGCCTCCGTATAAGTATTCACGATGTTTTGCGCCGTTTGCTCTTGCGTGGTATCCATGCGCATATCCAGCGGCGCATCAAATCGGAACGAAAAACCACGGTTTGGCACATCGAGTTGGTGGGAAGAAACGCCCAAATCAGCCAAAATGCCATCTACAAGCCCAAGTTTGTGCAGGCGCACGTGGGTTTTGAAGTTCTCAAAATTATCCGCCACAAAAATAAGGCGTTTGTCCAACGGCACATTTCGCTGGGCATCGAGGTCTTGGTCAAAAGCCAAAAGCCTGCCTTTTTCGCCCAATTGCGCCAAAATGGCTCGGCTATGCCCGCCGCCGCCGAAAGTTGCATCTATATATACGCCGTCTGGTTTTATGTTTAATGCCTCCAAGCATTCGGCGAGCATTACTGGCTGGTGGTACTGTTTGGGCGTTTCATTTTGTGTTGTATCCATTGTGCAAAATTAACCCTATTTTTTGACTTATTTTAGTACAACATTCCACATTTTATAAGGTCGTTTTCGGTGTCTATGTCCGACAAAATGGGCAGTAAATGGTAGGTTTTATCCAGCATTTTTAGGTCGTTTATCGTATCTTCAAAAACGGTTTGGGTACTCCATTTTTTGTGTTCAAATACTTGTTTTACAATGCCTTTTGTACCCAAAAAATAATAACCGCCGTCTTCTGCACCGCCGATGCACGCATCGTTTTGGGCTAAGGAAGCCATGCCCTCCGCCAAAATTTGAGGCGTAAGCTGCACGCAGTCGCAGCCCACAATGCCAATGTGCTGGTAGCCCGCCGCCGCCGCCCACTCAAAAGCGTGGCGCATTCGCTCGCCCAAATCGGGGCTTTGTAGCTGCACTTGTTTTTGGTAGTGTGCGCCGTGCCAAAGGTCGTTGTGGTCTATAAAATTGCCGTAAAAAACCACTTTGTCCGCCTCCAAACCTGCGGTAATGCGCTGCGTGTGCGCCACCAACTGCTGATACACCGCAAGCGCACGGGCATCGCCGATGGTCGCCGCCAAGCGGGTTTTTACGCTGCCCAGCTCGGGGTTTTTGGTAAAAATAATGAGTATTTTTTTATTCATTTTAAGCCATTTTTTTGTGGCTCAAAGATAGCAATGAGCAACCAAACAAAGATAAATACCCACCAAATAAATATTATTGTATTTTGTACAATAATTGCACGGTTTTTGTGTTTGTATAAAACCAAACCCTTTAAACAACAAAACAATGTTTGAATTTGCAAAACAAATATTGACCAAAGTTTCTTTTGACAGCACATTGTTCGAAAAAGAACTTTCCAAAGCCATCAGATACGTACAAGCCACCGAGCGACCCCTGTTGCAAGCCTGGTGCTTGGTTACATTTGTGCAGTACCACGATGTGATTTTACAAATATTTAAAGAAACCAGTTTTTGAACTAATTTTAAGTTTCTGTGGTTTCTTTTTTAACGATACTTATTTATAAATAAAACCATGCTTGCCAAATTATATTATTTGGGTGTTTTTTTGTGCGCCACGCTCATTGTTTGGAGTGTAAACTCTTGTACAGAAACGGTTTACGTGCCAAATTCTGGGGTAAAACTGCAGTTTTCGAACGATAGTATCTTGTTCGATACCGTTTTTGTAACCACGGGCAGCATCACAAAACGGGTAAAGGTATTTAACAATACAAACCTGAACATTGTGATAAAAGATATTTTTTTGGGGGGAAGGCGTTTTGCCCAAAAATCGGCGTATCGGCTGAATATCAATGGCTTGGCTACCAACGAAATAAAAGATTTTGAGCTGGCTGCCAAGGATAGTATGTACATTTTTGCGGAGGTAAAAATAAACCCCAACCAAGCCGACCTTCCTTTTTTGGTGTCGGATAGCATACTCATAGACGTGGGCGGTGCTGCGCTGCAAAAAATTTATTTAGATGCCTACGGGCGCAACGCAAATTTTTTTAATAAGCAAGTTTTGCCCTGCAACACCACAATTACAAGCGACAAGCCCACTGTTTTTCTCGACAGCGTGCTTGTGCCTCGGGGCTGTACCTTGCGCATAAATGCGGGCGCAAAGCTGTTTTTTCATGCCAAAGCATCGCTGCTGGTGCAAGGTACTTTGGAGATATTAGGCACCGAAAATGCCTCGGTTAGCATGAAAAACGACCGCTTAGACCCGCCCTACGACTACATTCCTGGCTCGTGGGCGGGCATTCATTTACTTAGCAGCAGCCAAAACAATGTCATAAATTTTGCGCAAATAAACAACGCCATCGTTGGTGTGCGCACCGATAGTTTGTCCGTGAACGCAAGCCCAAAACTGAGCATAAACAACAGCGTGGTAGAAAATTCTTTGGCGTATGGCTTGCTTGCTTTTAGTGGCAGCATTGCCGCCCAAAACCTACTTGTGGCGGATAGCCGTCAGGGTAGTTTTGGGGCTGCGCTGGGCGGCAGCTACCAGTTTAGGCATTGCACTTTTGTGAGCGACAAGGGGCATCAGCAGCCTGCTTTTTATGCCAACAATGCCGATTTTGAAGATGGACAAGGAGGCAGAACGCCCAATCCTTTGGCGGTTTTGCTTGTTAATTGCTTGATAGTAAGTTCGTTGGAAGACAACTATGTAGTAGAAAACGTGGGTGCAGCACCCATAAGCCAAGAGGTTCGTTACACCATTGTAAAGCAGCAACGCACCACGGGTTTGCCCACCACCAACAATTTTTATAATTTGAGCGTGAAGTTTGTGAAGCCAAATATTGGCGATTTTCGCCCAGATAGTGCCAGCACAGCCTGCGGCAAAGCCACCGATTTGAGCATTCAGTTTCCGTTGCTCAAAAAAGATTTGGCTGGAAAAATGCGCTCTGGCACGCCCACACCTGGCTGTTTTGAGTGCAGAAATTAGGCGTTTTGTATGGCATTTACTATTTTTATCGCTTCCACGGCGGGCGCTACGTCGTGTACCCTCAAAATGTTTGCACCATTGAGCAGCGCAAAAGTATGTAGGGCAGTGCTGCCGTTCAGGGCTTGGTCGGCGGTGGTTTCCAGCAGCTTATATACCATAGATTTGCGTGAAACTCCAACCAAAATCGGGTTTTTGAACAGGGTTTTAAAGTTCGGTAGGTTTTTTATTAAGTCATAATTTTGCGCCAAATTTTTGCCAAAACCAAAGCCTAAGTCGATGATAATGTCTTTTGCGCCGAGTTTTTCGAGTATAAAAATCCTTTTTTGCAGGTAACTTACCACTTCAAAAATGAGGTCGTCGTAGTCCGTGTTTTGCTGCATGGTTTGCGGCGTGCCTCTTATGTGCGTCAAAATATAAGGCACGCCGAGCTCGGCTATGGTAGAAAACATGAGGTCGTCGAGCGTGCCGCCGCCCACGTCGTTTACGAGGGTAGCGCCCGCTTCCACGGCTTGGGTTGCCACTTCGGCTCGGTAGGTATCTATGCTAATGGAGGCTTGCGGAAAGGCTTTTTTCAGGGCTTTTATGGGGGCTATCACCCTGTTTAATTCTTCTTTGAGGCTCACTGCTGCGGCGTTTGGTCGGGTGGAGCAGCCGCCCACGTCCAAAAAAGTTGCGCCTTCGTCCAGCATTTTTTCTGCCATTTTTAGCACAGATGCCACGCTTTGGCTGCGGCTTTGCTCAAAAAACGAGTCGGGCGTAGCGTTTATAATGCCCATTATTTTGGGCGTGGATACATCTATGAGCGTACCGCCGCAGTTTATGGTTGTTTGCAATGCCATTTTAGTTATCATTTACAACCACAAAATTATCAAAATTTTAGCTAAAATGCTACTCGTTGTGTGAAATTATGTATTAAATTTGAAAAATATGTAATTAGGTGCAACCTTTTTATACTAAATTGGGTCTCATTTAAACAACCTAAAACTACAAAACATGGAAAGAAAACTTATGCGCACCAAAAACAACCAAATGATAGGTGGCGTATGCACAGGATTAGCCGAGTATTTCAACACCGACGTTACGCTGGTAAGGGCGGGCTTCTTATTGGCATTTTTCGGCGCAGGATTTGGCTTTTTAATCTACCTCATTTTATGGGTTATTTTACCCGAAAACCCCAACAATTTTAACACCGCTAACACAATGAACAACGAAAATCAAAACCAATTCGATGCCAAATTTGATGAAAACCTATCGCCAGGAACTGATGGCTTTCGTCCCTACGAAAACCAGCCCTCCCAACGCCAAAGCAGTGCCATCGGCGGGTATATTTTGGTTGGTTTAGGCGTTCTTTTCCTCATCAATAATTTTACGGACATACATTTTGACAAATTATGGCCCATAATTCTCATCGTTGTCGGTGCATACATTTTACTAAAACAAAGAGATACCCAGAGCAAATGAAAAATAGTAACTTAATTTGGGGCGTTTTATTGCTCATTGTAGGTGGTATATTGCTGCTTTACAACTTCAATGTGCTGGATTTAGATTTCAGTTTCCGAGCCATTACCAAGCTCTGGCCCCTTTGGCTTATCTACGGCGGATTGTCGGTATTGCTTAGTAAAAATGCAAAATATTACAATTTGCTCGGTGTTTTTGGGCTGGTTTTAATCGGATTTGTGCTTTTGGTAGGGTTTAAACCCGAGATAGTAGGCATTACGCCGCACAAAAGTTTTAGCGATTCTTGGAACTTTGATACCGATGGCGACAACAACAATTTGAACTCGGGCGAAGAAAACAGCCGAAGCGAAACAACCAAAACCTTTGAATTTTCGGAGAAATGCAGTCCATCTGTAAAAAATGCCGAGTTCAACATAAAAGTAGGCTTGGGCGAGTTTGAGGTTACCGATGGCACTACAAACTTGGCTGATGTAAATGCCAAAACCGACCTGACGGGCTATGAATTTTCGCCAAAATACAATGCCGATAATTCTTCTGCCACCGTGAACTTAACCGCCAAAGACGGAAAAGTGGAGGGTTTTGACAACCTGACCAACGAAGTAAAAACCAAGCTCAGTACCGTGCCTGTTTGGGTTATAAATGCCGACATGGGCGTGTGCGAAACCAAATTTAATTTGAGCAAGCACAAGGTAGAAAAATTTAGTTTGAAGGCGGGCGTATCCGACGTGGATATAAAATTTGGGGATTTGATGCCACGTTTGGACGCTGAGGTGGAAGTGGGTGCTTCGTCGGTAACGGTTAAAGTACCGAAAACGGTTGGTTGCCAAATCGTAGCCAAAACGGGCATTTCAAACAAAGATTTTGATGGTTTTGTGAAAAACGGCGACGTATATACCACGCCCAACTTTGCCACAAGCGACAAAAAAATCTATTTAAGTTTAAAAAGCGGAGTTTCTAACCTTGAAGTACAGCTTTATTGATACAAAAGGTTAAAAATTGGTGTAACGCCGTTTGCGAGCAGTCGCAAGCGGCGTTTTTATTTTACCAAAGTGTTACTTTATAATCGCAAATTTACCAGTTTGTACTTTGTTGGTGCGCATATCTTTTACAGAAAACAGGTACAAACCCTCGCTCAGGGCTTGTTTGCTGTCGGATAGCACGTCCCAGGCGTGTTCGCCCTCGGCTAAAATGCTGTTGTTTGTGCCGTCGTAGCTGCTATACCAACCCGCCGTGCTGCCGTTGTAGGGCTGGTCGCTTTGGTGGTTGAGCGTGGCTACCACATCGCCAGCCACGGTATAAATGCGTATTTCGGCATTTTGCGGCAGGTTAAAAAACATTATTTTGCGGGTGCGGGAGGTCGTTCCGTCCCAAGCGGCGTTTATTTTGTATGGATTGGGGTACACGCCCACGGGTTTAGAAAAATCGGTGTTGGCGGGCGTGCCTGTGTACACCCTTTGGCTGTTTTGAATAAACGACGACTCGAGCGAGGGCAGTTGCAGGCGGGCATCGCCACCATCAAAAGAAGTAAGCACAAAAAGGTACTGCCATGCGTTGAGCAGGTCTTTTATTTCGTATTTGTAGTGGTAAGTTGTGGTATCGTTGGCGAAAGTAATGGGCGTATTGAGCTTTATTTCCTCAAAACCGTTGTTGTAGCCTATGCCGTTTGCGGGCAAATCCCACTGACGAATTAGGTTTGTGTTGTTGCTTAGGTTGCGGGTTAGGTCGTCGCCTACCTTGCTTTTGTAGAGCCTGTATCCTTCAAAATCCTTTTGCTTGCTAATAGGGTCGATGCTCTGCTGGGCGGCGTTGTTCCAGTAAATGGTTACGGCGTTGGTTTCGGTTTGTATTTTGTATTTGGGTACGGCGGGCGGCTCGGGCAGTATGTACCTTTGCAGTTTGTTGTCGTTGTTTAGGTCTTCGTTGGGGTCTAAGGTGCCGTTTTCGTTCACATCTTCGCCCAAGTAAGTGCGCCTTGCCCAAGCCAAATTTTCTTTGAGTTTTGTTCGGGCGTAGGGCGTGTTTTGCGGGTTGTCGGGCAGTTGTTTGGCGCACACAATGGCAAAGGTGAGGTTTACTTTTTCGCCTGGTGCAATCTCTGCAAAAGGTCCAGCACTTATTAGCTGCACGCTGTTGGAGGGGCTGTTTAGCTGTGGCGAGCTAAAATCGGAGGTGCTGCGCATTCTGGCGTAGCGTTGTAGGTCGTTGGTGGGGGCTTGTTGGTTGTAAATCCAGTAATTTGGGTAGGTTTTAAAGTTTGTGGGTCGGTTTGGGTTGTTTGGGTGCATGTATTGCCCCCGCCAGTCGGCACCCAAATACTGTATTGCGCCGTAAGATTGGGTGTTGGAGTACAGGCTTGGGTTGTTGTTCAGCACTTCGTAGGCGTAAATGCTCGTGAGCGTATCTAAGTAGCCGCTGGTGCCGCCCGCAAAAAAAGTGCTCCCCGTGCCGCCCGCAAACGTTTGTACATTGCGCACCACCAAATCGCTCCAAATACCCAAATAAACGCTGTCCCAGTTTTCGGTGCTGTTGTTGGTTATTTCGTAGTCCAAAATCACAAAAAAATCGGCAAAAGAAAAATTCCAGGCGTGCGTTTGCAGTTTTACTTGGGCATTTAGCGGAATGGTGTGCTGGTCTATGGGTTGGTTTGTGCCTGGCACTATCGTAAATTTGTCGGTAAAATTGAGTGTAAAATCTTGGTGGGCGATGGCAGAAGTGCTAAATTTTTCGCTGCTCGTGAGCGACGAACGCTCCGTGTTGGTAGCCGTGGGCGTAAACTCAAAGCCCGCCTTGCCCGTGGCATAGCCCGATGCGTCGTCCAGCGAGGCGGTGCTTACCGCCGTTTGCCCATTCACCAGCGCCCCAATCCACAGCCCAGCCTCAAACAAATGCTCCACGCCCGAGTTTATGGGGTACTCGGCACTCGGCGGCTCTACAATCACGCTCCTAATGTTGGGGTTGCCTATCGTGCCAGCGTTGGTTACCATCACCCCAATATTGCCTATATTTATGTTGCTTTCGGTGTATTGGGCGTGTAAGTGTGCGGTGCTAATGAAAAACAAAAACGCACCAAGAACAGATATTTTTTTCATTTGTGGGTTTAATCCGTGGTTTTTTAGTGAAAATGAGCAGCTCGGAGCTACAAATTTTCTGTACAAAGATAGCATTTAAAAATGTGGCTGCAAAATACCAAGGGTTAAAAAATTGTGGTATTTATGTTCATTTTCAATCCATCACTAAAAAAATGAAGGATTAAAATAAAAAAACCAACTAAAATGTTTTTATTGTAAAAATTGCGTAGTATTTTTGTACAAATTACAACAAACTTCAACTAAAATTTAGCTAACAATGGCAGCAGCAAGCGAAAGTTCTTATTTTTTTAAATCTACCATTGCCAAAAAAATAATGATGGCTCTCACAGGTTTATTCCTCATTTTGTTTTTAATGGGTCATTTGGCTGGCAACCTCCAACTCATTTTTGCGGGTCAGACCCAATTCAACGAATATGCGTATTTTATGACCCACAATCCGTTGGTAAAAATACTGAGCTACACCACTTACACCTGTATTATTTTACACGTGGTAGATGCCATTTTGATTACCCTGCACAACCGCTCTGCCCGCCCCGTGGGCTATGCCAAAAGCGTGGGCGGCAACGTAAACAGCCAGTGGACTTCACGCAACATGGGCGTGCTGGGTACATTGGTTTTGGTTTTTTTGGTGATACACATGCAGCAGTTTTGGTACGTAATGCACTGGGGCGCAGTGCCTTACCAAACCCTGGAAACGGGCGAGCAGCTAAAAGATTTATACACCATGGTAAAGGAAGCCTTTGGGCAGCCGCTCTATGTGCTGATGTACGTAGCCAGTATGTGCGCCGTGGGTTTTCACTTGTGGCACGGTTTCGCCAGTGCGTTCCAAACCCTCGGGCTGGGGCATAAATCTTATGCGGGCATGGTGCAGTTTGTGGGCAGGGCATTTTCGGTGGTGGTAGCAGGCTTGTTTGCGGCTATTCCGTTGTATATGTTTTTTGTGAAATAACGATGAAAAAGTATTCATTTTTACTCTTTTTATTGGTTTTGGGTTGTAAAACGCCCAAGGTAGCCATAGAACCGCAGCCCGCAGCCGAGCTATCCTCTTTGCCCAAACAGGCAACCTTGGCGGTGCTTTGGCAGCAGCACAGCGGCGAATACCAAGCCTTGTGCTACCAAGCCTACAATTTGGCGGCTTTGCGGCTAAAAGAATACACGGCAGCACCCAAATCGGGCTTGCCGCCAGCCATTGTTACGGATATAGACGAAACGATTTTGGACAATTCGCCCAACCAAGCCCGAGACATACTGCAAAACCAACCCTACACCCAAGAGCGTTGGCTCGAGTGGGTGCAGCAATCCAAGGCGGGAGCGGTGCCAGGTTCGGTGGCTTTTTTTAAGCAGGCAGATGCCCAAGGCATAGATATTTTTTACATCAGCAACCGCTCAGAGATAGAACTCGGCAAAACCATCAGCAATATGCAAGCCTTGGGCTTTCCGCAGTTGAGCCGTGAGCATTTTCTATTAAAAACCCTCCTTTCCGACAAAGAAGAACGCCGCCAAAAAGTGGCAGAAACCCATAAAATAATCATGCTTTTGGGCGATAACTTAGGCGATTTTGAGCAGGCTTTTTACCGCAAACCAACCGACTTGCGCAACAAAGCAACCACCGATTTTGCGGCGCAGTTTGGTGCTAAGTTTATAGTGCTACCCAACCCCATGTACGGCGATTGGGAGCCGGCTTTGTTTAACTACAAACGCCTGAACGAGCTACAAACAGATAGCGCACGCAGTGCGCAGCTAAAAGGTTTTTGAGTGGAGTGGTGTGTTTTTCCTGAATTTAAACTATGAGGAGAATAATCTTATTTGTTGTTTTTGTTGCTTGTTCACGTAATATTTATGCCCAAAACTTGGGTTGCGTTAGAGCGCAATATGCTACAAAAAATAATTTTGGCATATATTGTACCAATGAAATTAAAAAAAAATGTGAATGCCCGCCGCCGCCGCCATTACAAGGTAAAACAATCCGTTTATTTAAAATACCTTACAACATCAGGAGGGATTTATACCCATTTAATGTAATGGATTCAATCCTAATCAAAAAAGAGAATGAAATCATTACATATAAATCAGAACATGATTTTAAAACAGTTTCAAACATTTTTTTTAATTACTACACGCTCAGATATTGGGCGCTTCCTGTGTCTATAACTTATAGTTGTGATGGTGAGGTTAAACCCGAAATAGATTATGAAGTGCTGATTTATATTAAAAATGGTATCAAAAAATACATACGATATTATTCGAATGGCGAAGAAAAAACTAATTTTGACGAAGTTACGACGAACTCATTGGATATAACCTTAGAAAAAATAAAAATGATTGTGGAGTAATAAAGTTCACCCAGCGCAGCCGAAACGCCCCTTCCTTCGGCTACGCTCAGGTAGCGGGTCGTTGAGCACAGCCGAAACGCCCAGTTACAAATTAAAAAAATAAAAATATATTTGAAACACAAACCTCACTATAAACAGAACATTGACCGATAATTTTAAAAAATTTATAACACAAATAACGCCAATTTCGGACACTGAATTTGAGCAAACCATTGTGTTTTTTAGGGAACAAAACCTACAAAAAGGCGATTTTTTTGTGAGGCAAGGTAAGGTGTGCAAGCAAATTGCTTTTATAAACAAAGGCAGTTTGCGCACTTTTTACATCAACGATAAAGCCGAACAAACGACCTCTTGCTTTTGTACCCAAAACAGCCTGACCACCTCCTACAAGAGTTTTATACTCCAACAACCCTCTGCGCTTTCTATTGAGGCACTGGAAGATACGCAACTTTTGGTAATTGACCACGAGCATTTACAAAAACTCTACGCCACAAGTATCGTGTGGCAAAACATTGGTAGGGCTGTGGCGGAAAAAGAATACATGGTTATGGAGCAGTACGCCTCGGTGCTGAACAACGAAACCGCCAAAGAAAAATATTTGCGCCTATTAAAGGAGCAGCCCAATGTTCTGCAAAAGGCAAATGTGGAGGATATTGCTTCTTATTTGGGCATTACACGCCGAACTTTATCGAGGATTAGGCAAGAAATAGCCAAATAAATTTGAGGACATTTGTCCTTTTAAAGCCATGAAAATTGCTTCAACTTTGCACCATTATTTAACAACTAAATTTTAATGCAAAATGGACAACGAGCAAATTCAAAAAAATGTAAAAACTGGTTACGCCGACATTGTGAAGCGAAACACAAAAAAATCTTTTCTCGCCAATGTTTTTCAATGTTGCGACCCAAAGGTAATGGCGGCGGATATAGGTAAAAAAATTGGGTACAGCGAAGAAGAACTAAAAAATGTGCCAGAAGATGCCAATTTGGGCATCGGTTGCGGCAACCCAACGGCTTTGGCTTCTATCAAAAAAGGCGAAACGATTTTAGACCTTGGCTCGGGCGCAGGCTTTGATTGTTTTTTGGCATCGGGGCAAACGGGCGAAACAGGAAACGTAATAGGCGTGGACATTACGCCAGAAATGGTGTTGCAGGCGCAAAAAAATGCCGAAAAAGGCAACTATAAAAATGTGGTGTTCAAAATTGGTGAAATTGAAAACTTGCCAGTTCAAAGCGATAGCATCGATTTGATTATTTCAAATTGCGTCATCAATTTATCCAACCAAAAAGAGCGGGTTTTTGAGGAGGCGTTTCGGGTGGCAAAGCCTGGTGGTAGAATAATGATTTCGGATATTATTTTGCTAAAAGACCTGCCCGACTACGTGAAAAATACGGTGGAGGGGCATATTGCTTGCTTGGCTGGCGCAGTTACAAAAGAGCATTATTTGGCTGCAATTACAAAAGCAGGTTTCACACATATTGGCATTGACAAACAAGCGCCTTTTCCCATAGAATTGATGCTGAACGACCCAATTGCGCAGAAAATTGTGCGGGAAAACAACCTGACCGAAACCGAAATTAGAGACATTGCCAATTCAATAGCCAGTATTTCGATACGTGCCCAAAAACCTGCGCATGAAAACCAATTATAAAAAATCATTTTTGGGCGGCGTACTCGCATTTGTTTTAGGCACAAGTTGCTGCTGGCTAACATCGTTGGCGGTGTGGCTTGGTGGCGCTACTGCGCTGACTGTGCTTGCCCGTTTTTTTGGCGAGTACCGCACATTGTTTGTAATTTTGGGATTTTTTCTGCTGGCGTTGGGCATTTTTCAGTTTTGGATACATAGAAAAAAACGAAGCCCAAAACCACCAAGCGTTTAAACTGTTGCGGTTGTGGAACTTATTTTGTACATTTGTTTTTTAATCTTAGGCGTTGGTTGGCTACGGAGCTTTACCTTAGTTAGCCCAAACCTGTGCGTTGAGCCATACAATTTCAAACATTTTAAAACACATAATCCCCATGAAAAACAAACACATTTTTCGCTTCAATTCAAGCATTTTAAAAACTCGGGTAGCCTCAACCGTGGCATTACCCCAAAGCCTTGTGCGCAGAACAGCAAGCATTTTTAGCCTGCTAATTTGCGTAGGTACAGCAGCCTTTGGGCAGGTAGGCACATTTGATGCCACTTTTGGTAGCGCGGGTGCTTACACTTTTCCGATACCGCAGGGTGCAGATTTTGTTTCGGGCAACAACCTGATAGTGCTACCCAACGACCAAATACTGGTTCAAACAGCAGAAATATACCAAACCTTTTCTGCCCAAGGGAAATTAAATAGATTAACTGGTGGCGGCACGCTCGATGGTTCTTTCGGTACAGGAGGTTCTACCTTGGTACAAGACTCTATTTTTAGTTCTTCAGTGGATTTTTTGGTGATGCCCAATGGCAAAATCGCTTCTTTTTGGCATAAAAATGCACGGATTTCTTCTGTATTAGACAATAAACCCTATATTACAATGCACAATGCCAACGGAAGCATTGCTACTAACTTTGGTGTAAATGGTCGGGTGTTATTGCCGCCCAGCCCAACTGGGGGAATAGTTGGTGGGAAAATGGTAACCGACGGGAGCAACCTTTATGTATTATACGATTACAACAACACACAGACCATTAGGAGCTACACAAGTACGGGAGCGGTAAACAACGCATTCGGCAATTCGGGTGCGCTTGTGCTTTCAAACAGCGACGAGGCACAAATAGTTTATACGCCCACGGCGGGCGGGCGGTTGCTTTTTATAGTGCCAACTGCAAGCGGAATGCAAATAAAACGGTTGCTACTTACTGGACTCACCGATTTTTCTTATGGTAGTGCGGGCATTGTAACCGTTCTCAAAACCAATTTTACTGCCGATTGTGGCGTATTTAGTGCCGAGCTACAAAACGACGGAAAACTCATCGTACATGGATATGAGTTCGGAGCTACTCCAATTCTTATTCGGGTGGTGCGTATAGATGCAAATGGCGTAGTAGATGCGGCTTTTGGCAACAATGCCCAAATTCCGCAGAACGCCACCAATGGCTCATTTTTTATAGGCATTGACATTGTGCAGCAACCCGACGGTAAAATTTTATTGGCGGGTTATAACTTAGATACCGTTACAGTAAACAGCCAAAAGGCATTTTTTCGCCTGAATAGCGACGGTACATTTGACAGTGGTTTTGGCATAAATGGCTTGCTAAGTTTGGGGGCTTTTGGTACTGAAACCTTGGCTGAGGTAGCCCTGCAAAGCACGGGCAAAATTATTGGGCTTGTAGATGGCGGCAACAGCGGCACGGCGGCTTACGTAATTCGTTTGCTGAACAACCTTAATGTGGGCGTGTTGCAAAACAGCAAACTAACGGAGCTGGGTTTGTACCCAAATCCCATCGTGAGCCAGTTTGAACTTAGCTACGAGCTGGGCAGCAGCGCAGCCATTAGCATAAATTTGGTAGATGCGCAGGGGCGCATGGTACACAGTTTTCAAACCCAACAGAAAGAAGACGGCAAGCAAGTACATAGTTTTTCGTTGCCGTCCACGGTTGCGGCGGGCTTTTACACGGTCGTAATTCAGTCCGACAACGGCAGCAGTAATAATTTGCAGATTTTGGTGAAAAAATAAAAAACATTTAAAACACATAAACCCCATGAAAAACCAACACATTTTTCGCTTTAATTCAAGAACCGTGGCATTATCCCAAAGCCTTGTGCGCAAAACAGCAAGCATTTTTAGCCTGCTAATTTGCATAGGTACAGCAGCCTTTGGGCAAGTAGGCACATTTGATGCTGGTTTTGGTAGCGCAGGTGCTTATACTTTTCCGATACCGCAGGGTGCAGATTTTGTTTCGGGCAACAACCTCATAGTGCTACCCAACGACCAAATACTGGTTCAAACAGCAGAAAAATACGACCAATTTGAACCTCTTGCGAAAGGAAAATTGAATAGGCTGACTACTGGCGGCATGATAGATGCTTCTTTTGGCACAGGTGGCGCTACGCTTATACAAGACTCTATTTTTAGCCATTCATTAGATTTTTTGGTGATGCCCAACGGCAAAATAGCGTCTTTGGCGTGTAGTGCCCGACAAACTACTTCTGCATCAGACAAGCCGCCCTTTATTACCATGTACAACACCGACGGAAGTGTAGATGCCAATTTTGGTATAAATGGTCGTGTGTTGTTACCTGCCACCCCACACGGAAGGTTTACGCTTGCAAAAATAATAACCGACGGAAGTAATTTTTATATTCTATATGAAGACGACAATGCGGGGCAGGTTATTAGGAGCTATACAAGTACGGGAGCGGTAAATGGAGCATTCGGCAATTCTGGTGTAATTTCTTTTACAAGTATGGAATACGCACGAATCATTTATACGCCTATTATGGGAGGAAGATTGCTTTTGGTAGATGCTCTGCAAATAAAAATAAAACGATTGCTACTTAGTGGACTCACAGATTTTTCCTATGGCAATTCAGGTACTGCGACCGCTCCTAATGTAAATTCTTCCTCTTTCTGTGGGTTCGTTGGGTTACAAAGTGATGGAAGTCTTTTAGTGCCTGTATCTGATTACGGTGCTGGTCGGTTTAATACTCGGATAGTGCGTGTAGATGCAAGTGGCGTGGTAGATGCAGCTTTTGGCAACAATGCCCAAATTTCTCAGGCTGTAAATGGCTCACTTTTTATAGCCGCAGACCTTGTACAACAACCCGACGGTAAAATTTTATTGGCGGGTTATAACATAGATACCGCTACCGAAAATAGTCAAAAGGCATTTTTTCGCCTGAACGGCGATGGCACAGCCGACAACAGTTTTGGTGTAAATGGCTTACTAAGTTTGGGTGCTTTTGACGGTGAGGGATTGGTTATTGTGGGACTTCAAAGTACGGGCAAAATTATAGCACTTGTAGAGGTCGATATTAATGGCAATAGCACGGCGGCTTATGTAATTCGTTTGTTGAACAACCTTAATGTGGGCGTGTTGCAAAACAGCAAACTAACAGAGCTGGGCTTGTACCCAAATCCCATCGTGAGCCAGTTTGAACTTAGCTATGAGTTGGGCAGCAGCGCAGCCATTAGCATAAATTTGGTAGATGCGCAGGGGCGCACGGTACATAGTTTCCAAACCCAACAAAAAGAAGACGGCAAGCAAGTACATAGTTTTTCGTTGCCGTCCACGGTTGCGGCGGGCTTTTACACAGTCGTAATTCAGTCCGACAACGGCAACAGTAATAATTTACAGATTTTGGTGAAGAGGTAGCTTTTGGGGGTTTTGCTGGGTAGAGACGTTGCAGTGCAAGGTCTCCACCAAAAAATATTCTTTCCAACAATCCCCTAATCCGATGGCTAAAGCCATCGGCTATTGAAAAACCATTTATACGATGTTTTAATCGATAGCCAGCAGCTGTTGGATTAAAATAAATGCCCGAAAAAATCATGTCTATCCCACAATCCTAAAAATCCTGTGCGGACAAGAATGATTTATTTTGCTGGGTAGAGACGTTGCATTGCAACGTCTCTACAAAAAATATGGTAGATACGTTTTGCTGGGTAGAGACGCGATTAATCGCGTCTCTACGTAATTCGCTCAACGAATGTGGGTTCGGGTCGTTGAGCGTAGCCGAAACGAGCCATATCAAGCGCAGCCGAAACGCCCTAATTTTCCATGAGGTATGCCTTCAAAAATGCGTCCAGCTCGCCGCTCAAAACCGCTTGCGTATCCGTGGTTTCGTAGCCAGTTCGGGTATCTTTTATGAGCTTGTACGGGTGCAGCACGTAGTTGCGTATTTGGCTGCCCCATTCTATTTTCTTTTTGGTGCTTTCTATGGCATCTTTGGCTTCGTTGCGCTTGCGTAGTTCCAGCTCATAAAGCTGCGATTTGAGCATTTGCATGGCACGTTCCTTGTTGCCGAGCTGCGTTCGGTCTATTTGGCACACCACCACAATGCCCGTGGGCAAGTGCGTAATTTGCACCTTGGTTTCTACTTTGTTCACGTTTTGCCCGCCAGCACCGCCCGAGCGGGAGGTATGCACCTCAATTTCCGAGGGTTTTATGTCAATTTCAATGGTATCATCTACCAAAGGATACACAAAAACGGAGGCAAAAGACGTTTGGCGCTTGCCCTGCGCATTAAACGGCGACACCCGAACCAAGCGGTGTACGCCCGATTCGCCTTTTAGGTAGCCGTAGCTAAACGGACCATCGAACTCCAAACTAATGAACTTCAAACCAGCCTCTTCGCCATCGAGCTTATCGAGTTCTCGCACCACATAGCCGTTTTTTTCGCCCCACATCATGTACATTCTCGCCAAAATCTGGCTCCAATCTTGGCTCTCCGTGCCGCCCGCACCCGAGTTGATGGTAAGCACGCAGGGCAGCTCGTCTTCGGGTTCACTAAGCATTTTTTTGTACTCCAATTCATCGAGGTTTTTCAGCGTTTCGGTGTATTGGGTTTCCACTTCGGCATCGGTGGCGGCATCTTCTTGTGCCATTTCGAAGTAAAGCTGTAAATCGTCTAATTTTAGTTGCAATTGGTCGAACGCCATCGTCCACACCTTTTCGGTTTTCACCGAGCGCAGCACTAATTCAGCCGCCTTGGGGTCGTCCCAAAAATCGTCTGCCAAAGATTGGGTTTCTACGTCTTTTAATTTTTCGAGTTTGCTATCAATGTCAAAGATAACCCCTCAAAGCCTCCACACGGCTTTTAACATCATTTAGTTGGTCTTGTCTCATGTTTTATTTGTATTTGTCTGAATATATTTACTGCAAAGATAGGTAGTTTTAGGTTTTTTTCAGAGCCGCTTTCACAAAATCCACAAAAATCGGGTGCGGTTTTAGCACCGTACTTTTGTATTCGGGGTGAAACTGCACGCCCACAAACCACTTGTGTTTTTTAAGTTCCATGGCTTCTACCAAGCCCGTTTGTGGGTTTTTGCCCACAAAACTCATGTCAGAATCCTGAAAAGCCTCCAAAAAATCGTTGTTAAACTCATACCGATGCCTGTGGCGTTCCTTGATTTGCGTTTTTTGGTAGGCTTGATATATTTTGCTGCCTTTTTTCAGTTCGCAGTCGTAAGCGCCCAAGCGCATGGTGCCGCCTTTGGTGGTTATGGCTTTTTGGGCTTCCATTTTGTCTATGACCGCAAACGGCGTTTCGGGGTCCATTTCGGTGGAGTTTGCGCCCTTCAAATGCAGCACATTGCGTGCAAACTCAATTACGGCACTTTGCATACCGAGGCAAATGCCCAAAAAAGCCACGTTGTTTTCTCTTGCGTATTTGATGGCTCGCAGCTTGCCCTCCCAGCCCCGTTCGCCAAATCCTGGGGCTACCAGTATGGCATCTAACTTGTCCATGAGTTCGTTTACGTCCTCGGGTCTTAGGGTTTCGGAGTGTATCCAGGCGATGTTTACCTTGCATTCCAGTTGTGCGCCTGCGTGTGTAAGTGCCTCGGCAATAGACTTATAGCTGTCTTTCAGTTCCGCATATTTGCCCACCAAACCCACCGTAATTTCGTGTACGGGGTTTTTTAGTTTACCCAAAAAAGATTTCCAATCGTCGAGTACGGGTTCGTTTTTTGTGCTAAGTTTTAGCTTATTGAGTATAATTTTGTCCAAGCCTTCTTTGAGCATCGCCAGCGGCACGTCGTAAATGGTTTCGGCATCGGCGGCTTCTATCACGGCATTGGGGGCTACATTGCAAAAAAGCGCAAGTTTCCGTTTTATTTCTTTGTTCAGCGGTTTTTCGGTGCGGCACACCAGCACATCGGGCTGTATGCCCAGCGATAGCAGCTCCTTTACCGAGTGCTGCGTGGGCTTGGTTTTTAGTTCTTGGGCGGCGTTTAGGTAGGGGATTAGGGTCAGGTGAATAACCACACAATTGGCATCGCCCAGCTCGTATTTGAGCTGCCGCACGCTCTCTATATAAGGTAGGCTTTCTATGTCGCCCACGGTGCCGCCGAGTTCGGTTATAATAATGTCAAAATCTTGCTTGCCCAGTAGCTGCATTCGCAGTTTAATTTCGTCGGTGATGTGCGGCACTACCTGCACGGTTTTGCCCAAATAAACGCCCTTGCGCTCGTTGTCTATCACCGTTTGGTAAATGCGCCCTGTGGTTACGTTGTTGGCTTGGGAGGTGCGCACGTTCAAAAAACGCTCGTAATGCCCCAAATCTAAGTCCGTTTCCGCACCATCGTCGGTTACAAAACACTCGCCGTGTTCGTAGGGGTTTAGCGTGCCAGGGTCGATGTTCAGGTAAGGGTCAAATTTTTGAATGGTAACCGCATAGCCACGAGCCTGTAACAGTTTAGCCAGCGAGGCGGCTACAATGCCTTTTCCCAAAGACGACGTAACGCCGCCAGTAACAAAAATATACTTAGCCATAAAAAATTAGAGTTAGATATGGCGCAAAGTTACCATTTTTTTGGTAAAAGAACACAGAATACTTGTTTTGCGCCCAATTTTAAAATTAAAGCTATTTAACTTTTTTTTAAGCAAATTTAGGTGTATTTTTGCCCAAATTTTTTACTAAAACCCCAAATAATGAAGTTTTTCAATTTTTTATTAGTAGCCGCATTCGGCTTAATGATTGTAAATGCGTGCAACAGCACCAAAACCGCAGGCAAAGTAAGCCTAAAAAACGAAGTAGATTCGTTGAGCTATAGCATTGGTGTAAACATAGGCGCAGGTATGCGTGAGCAAGGCATAAGCGACGTAAACCCCGAGGTTTTTGCCGCCGCCGTAGCCCAAGCCATAAAAAGCGATAGCAACCTGAGCATAAACCCCGAAGCTGCGGGCGCATACATACAAGGCTATATGCAAAAAGCCGCCAAAAGCAAAGGCGCAGCCTCTATTAAAAAAGGACAGGACTTTTTGGCAGCCAACAAAACCAAAGCAGGCGTACAAACAACTGCATCGGGCTTGCAATACAAAATAATTACGGCTGGCACGGGTGCTAAACCACTTGCCACCGAAACCGTGCGTGTAAACTACAAAGGAACGCTTATAGATGGCAAAGTTTTTGACCAAAGCCAACCAGGGCAACCAGCCGAATTTGCTGTAAACCAGCTTATCCCAGCCTGGACCGAAGCCTTGCAAATGATGCCCGCAGGTAGCAAATGGCAAATATTTGTGCCTTCAAACCTTGCCTACGGCGA
Organism: Bacteroidota bacterium; assembly: GCA_043765195.1. GTDB lineage: Bacteria > Bacteroidota > Bacteroidia > UBA7662 > JAYUJN01 > JAYUJN01. Next base: position 50,112 of record JAYUJN010000054.1, read on the forward strand.
GCGTGGCGCAGGCGGAGCCATTGGTCCGAACGAAACCTTGGTTTTTGATATGGAGCTGATAGAAATCGTAAAAGGCGGCGCAGCAGCCCCCGAGAAAAAGTAACAAACTCAGTCTGTCGCACCCGAAAGGGTGAGGAAAGTCCGAACAATATAGAGCGGTGTGCTTGCTAACGGCAAGGCGGTGTTTGGTTCAAATGCCGACGTAAAGTGCCACAGAAAATAACTACCCCGCTTGAAAAAGCGGGGAAAAGGTGAAAATGTAGGGTAAGAGCCTACGGGTTTTTTTGGCAACAAAGAAATTGGGTAAACACCACACATTGAAAAACCAAATATACCAATGGTGCCAGCAATGGCACACAGGCTTGCTCGGCTTGATTGGAGGGTAGGTTGTAAGAGCTGGCGAGTGATTGCCAGCCCAGATAAATGACAGACCATTTGCCGCAGTTCTTTGAACGCAGGCAAAGGTACAGAAATCGGCTTATTCAGTTTGTTAATCCTAAAAATAAGGCTAAATCATTTGCATTTAGCCTTATTTTTTTTTAAAGTAACCATGAAAAATGTTTTATATTTGCACCAAAATACCTCCAAAAGCCCACAAACACAATGCAGAAAATACTCATTATAGACGACGAACGCAGCATACGCAACACGCTAAAAGAAATATTAGAATACGAAAATTATGAGGTAGATGAAGCCATAGATGGCGAGCAAGGCATAGAAAAAGCCTTAGAAAATAGCTACGACCTCGTGATGTGCGACATAAAAATGCCCAAAATAGACGGTTTGGAGCTGTTAGCCAAGGTACACAAAGAAAAACCAGATATGCCCATCATCATGATTTCGGGGCATGGAACGATAGAAACCGCCGTGGAATGCACCAAACTCGGCGCATTTGACTTTATATCCAAACCGCCCGACCTGAACAGGCTGCTCATTACCATACGAAACGCCCTGCAAAAAGGCGAGCTGCTCGTAGAAACCAAGGTACTGAAAAAGAAGGTGGTGGAAACCCGCAGAATGGTGGGCGAGTCGCCAGAAATGATAGCCATCAAGGAAACCATAGAAAAAGTGTCGGCGACCGAAGCCCGCATTTTGATTACGGGCGAAAATGGCACGGGCAAGGAGCTGGTGGCGCTGGCAATACACGAAAAAAGCGATAGAAACAAAGCGCCCTTTGTGGAGGTGAACTGCGCCGCCATACCCAGCGAGCTTATCGAAAGCGAGCTTTTTGGGCATGAAAAAGGCGCTTTTACCTCCGCCATAAAGCAAAAAATAGGCAAATTTGAGCAGGCAAATGGTGGTACGCTGTTTTTGGACGAAATAGGCGACATGGATTTTAGCGTGCAAGCCAAGGTGCTGCGGGCATTGCAAGAAAATAAAATAACGAGGGTAGGCGGCGAAAAAGACATAAAAGTAGATGTGCGGGTGGTGTCGGCTACCAACAAAAATTTGGAGCAAGAAATTGAAAACAAGCGGTTTAGGTTGGATTTGTACCACAGGCTGAACGTGATAAACATACATTTGCCCAGTTTGAATCAACGGGGCGATGATGTGAAACTGATAGCGGTACACATCATAAATGAGATTTGCAAAGACTATAAAATTAGCCAAAAAAACTTGGATAGCACTGCCCTTCAAGCACTTGCAAACTACCAGTGGAGCGGCAATGTGCGGGAACTGCGCAATGTCATAGAGCGTTTGGTGATACTATCGGGCAAAGCCACAACCATAACCGAGCAAGATGTAGCCACTTATACCAATCCGCTGAAACTCGGTTTGGGTAGCGGCACGGAGCTTTATAGCCAGTTTAACAGCTTAGATGCCTTTAAAAAGTACAGCGAAAAGCAGTTTATAAAATATAAATTAGCCCAAAATGCAAACAACATAGAAAAAACGGCTTACCAGCTCGAAATAAGTGTAGATGCGTTGCAGTTGTTGCTGAACTAAGCGCACTATTTTAGCCCCAAATGCACCTTTAAACGTCGTTCACAAAATGCAAATTGATACCATTCAGTTACAAAAACTACTGCTTATCGACATTCAAACGGTGGCGGAACACCTTAGTTTTGAGGCAGCCGATGCTGGTTCACGCTTGTTTTGGCAGCAAAAATTTGGGTCAGAAAACCAAGATTATGCACAAAAAGCGGCACTAATCCCAGAGTTTGGCAAGCTGATTTGTGTTTCTTTGGGCGGTTTTGTAGCCGAAGATAAAGTGCTGACGCTCAAAGTAAAAACTTTTTTTGGCATTGATGAAAAACAACTGCTGCAACAGGTGGCGCAGGCACTTACGCAGTACAAGCCAAACGACAAACGGATACTTGCAGGGCATAATGTGAAGGAATTTGACTTGCCTTTTTTGTGTAAGAGGCTGGCAGTGAACAACATAAAAATGCCAGAAATACTGAATATTTGGGGACTAAAACCTTGGGATATACTCGTGTTGGATACCATGCAGCTTTGGCAGTTTGGGAGTTTTAAGGGTTTTACCTCGCTAAAACTTTTGGCGCACAGCCTCGGCGTGCAGTATCCGCAACCGATTGAGGTGCTGGAATCCATTGAAATTCAGCAGAATTACCATAAAAATAAACAAGATACCACGGAATTGGTTACACGCAGCCAGCAAAATGTGGGGCTTATTGCACAGGTCGTTTTGCGCTTGAAAAACGTGGAGATGCTGCCACCAGAAAATATTCGTTTTTTGGGTTAAGCAACTTTTCCACAAAAGGCGCAATGTGCATAAAACCCACCCAGTTTTTGCAATAAAACTGCTGTATTTTTCGTTTTGTTTTTGTCAAATTGTTGGCTTGGCTAATGATTTTCAGGTAAGTAAACAAATCAATAGTATAAATTAGTCTAATCGTTGTTTCACATTGAAAAAGAGTATCAAGTTAAATTTTACGAGTTTTTGGGAGGGTTTTGATGCCAAAAACAACTATTTTTTGGATATTTTATCGCAAAAGTATGACATAAACCAGTCAAACTCACCAGACTTTTTACTATATGGCAACAGCGGCTACGACTTTTTGAACCATAAGTGTATTCGCATTCATTACAGTGCGGAGTGCGTTAAACCCAATTATTTCCAGTGCGATTTTGCATTTAGCCATGAGCTTTCCGAGGGCAAAAACCATCGTTTGCCGCACTACGCAGTGCGCTGCGATACAAAAAAGCTGGTAGAAAATACAAATTTAGCTAAAATATTGGCGGATAAACAGTATTTTTGCGCCATGCTTTCGTCCAATGCCAAGGCGCAAGAGCGGCACGGTTTTTTTGAGGTTTTACAAAGGTACAAACCTGTACATTCTGGCGGACGGGTTTTAAATAACATCGGATACAATCCGCAGGACAAAATGGCGTTTATACAAAAGTATAAATTTAATTTGTGCTTTGAAAACAAAAAAGGCATAGGCTACACCACCGAAAAGTTGTGCGATGCCATGCTCGCTGGCTGCATACCCATTTACTGGGGCAATCCGCTGGCGTTTTTGGATTTTAACCCCAAAGCATTTATACAAGCTGCTGATTATAAGACCTTTGATAAGCTGCTGGAGTGCATTGTAGAAATAGACCAAAACGACGAAATGTACAAAAATATGCTTTTAGAGCCAAAGCTAAACAAAAATAGGCTCTACCATACAGCCAGCCCCGAGGCAGTTTTAGAAAAATTTGAGTACATATTTTCTAAAAAAGACAGTTTTGTACCAGTCGCCCAAAGCTGGAAAAGTGGCTTTTTGCCTACCTATTGCAACCAAAAACTCGAAAAATTGGGCAACAAAATCCAGTTTTTACACACACAACTCAACCAAAGACAAAACCAGTTATATTAAAAATTTTCATAAAAAAAACCATGCTATTACAAACCACCACAGCCCTCGCCGATACCCTGCGCACCGCCATACCCACCGCCGCACCGCCCGCCAACGCACTCTCTATGTTCGACCTCATACTAAAAGGCGGCGTTATCATGGTGCCGATTGGCATACTTTCGGTGGTGGCGGTTTACATTATTATAGAGCGTTATTTGTACATTCAAAAAGCGGGTAGGGTAGATAGCAACCTGCTGCGGGGCATAGAAGATGCCATGAACAACGGTAATGTGCAAACCGCCACCAGCCTCTGCAAAAGCAATAATAGCTCCATAGCACGTATCCTCGAGTGGGGCTTAAACCGTGTGGGCAGACCCATAAAAGACGTGGAAAATGCCTTGGAAGCCGCAGGAAACATAGAAATAGCCCGCATGAACAACAAGCTCGCTTATTTGGGGGTGATAGCTGGCATAGCGCCCATGCTCGGTTTTGTGGGTACAATCATCGGTGTAATCAAAATATTTTACGAAATTTCGCTCTCCGACAACATCAGTATTGGTACAATTTCGGAGGGTTTGTACGTAAAAATGATAACCAGTTGCGCTGGCTTAATCGTGGGCATTGTGGCGTATGCGGGCTTTCACTTTATAACCATAAAAATAGATAAATTCACGCTCAAAGCCGAAACAGCTATGTTCGACTTTATGAATTTATTGCACAATAGCTAATTCAACCATTTGGTTTTCAGTTAGTTGCTGTTGTGAAGCAAATTGGCTTTTAGCGTATTTTTGAGCAGCATGGCTATGGTCATCGGACCCACGCCGCCAGGCACGGGCGTAATGGCGGCGCATTTAGGCGCAACCGAAGCATAATCCACGTCGCCTTTTAGCACCCAGCCACGCTCGTTTGGGGCAGGCACTCGGGTAGTGCCTACGTCTATAATTACCACGCCGTCCTTCACCATTTCGGCGGTCAAAAACTCGGGCTTGCCCAAGGCAGCTATAATTATATCGGCATTTTGCGTAAACGATTGCAGGTTTTGGGTGCGGCTGTGGCAAATCGTAACCGTGGCGTTGCCCACCACATTGGCTCGGCTCATGAGTATCGCCACGGGCATACCCACTATCTGGCTGCGCCCTATCACCACGCAGTTTTTGCCCTGCGTTTCTATGTTGTAATGCGCCAAAAGCTCCAAAATTCCCGCTGGCGTAGCAGGCAAAAACCCATCTAAACCCTTTACCATTTTGCCAATGTTCACGGGGTGAAAGCCATCTACGTCCTTTTCGGGCTTTATGGCAGCGATAACCAAATCTACATTGATGTGTTGGGGTAGCGGCAATTGCACTATAAAACCGTCAATTTCTGGGTTATTATTGAGTTTTTCAATTTCCGCAAGCAAAAAATCTTGGCTAATCGTATCCTCAAATTGGAGCAACGTAGAGCTAAAACCAACCCTGCCGCACGCCTTCACCTTGTGCGCCACGTAGGTTTGGCTGCCGCCATCGTTGCCCACCAAAATGGCTGCCAAATGCGGCGGTCTGCCGCCATTTTTTGTGATTTCTGTTACTTTTTCGGCAATTTCAAGCTGTATTTTTTCCGATAATATTTTTCCGTTTAGAACCATGGCGTTGTATTTTTTTACAAAGATAATAGATATTAAAATAAATTTAGCGTTTTAAAAGCTGCGAACAAAACCGTAACTTTACACTTTAAAATACAAAACTGATAGTATGTTAGAGAACAAAAAACTGAATATTTGGCTGCCGTTGTCGCTGGCGGTTGTGTTGGCTTTGGGTATGTTTTTGGGCAAAAAATTTGCAGATGTTTCGAGTAGCCCCGCCAAAATGGGTTCGGGCGGTTCTGATTTGGATTACATTATGGCGTACATAAAAGCCGATTATGTGGATACCGTAAACATAAAAACGGCTTATAACCAAGGAATAGAGCATATTTTGCAGTCGTTAGACCCTTTTTCGGCGTACATACCCGCCGAAGACCTGCGCCAAGCAAGCGAGCCTTTGGAGGGAAATTTTGAGGGCATCGGCGTGGAGTTTTATTTGTTTAAAGACACGGTTTTGGTGGTAAATGTAATTACTGGCGGACCTTCGGAGCAAGTGGGCATACAAGCTGGCGACAAAATAGTGCGTGTAAACGGCGAAAACATCACCGCTTCCAAAATAACCAACGAGCGTGTGGTAAAGCTGCTCAAAGGCGCAAAAGGCTCTAAGGTGGATTTGGGCATTGCCCGAAAATCAAGCAAAAAAATACTGGAGTTTAAGGTTACACGGGGCAATGTACCCATTCGCAGCATAGATGCCAGCCTGATGGTGAGCAGCAATGTGGGCTACATAAAAATAAATAGTTTTAGTGCCACCACCGCTACCGAAATGCAAACCGCCCTCAAAAAACTGAGCGGCATGGGCATGACCAAGCTCATACTCGACCTGCGAAACAACGGCGGCGGATACTTGGAGGCAGCCATCGGCGTAGCCGACGAGTTTCTGAAAAACGACCAGTTGGTTACTTACACGCAGGGTCGCTCGCAGCCCAAACACGCCTACAACGCCACGTCTTACGGTACTTTTGAGCAAAAACCGCTGGCGATACTCATAGACGAAGGCTCGGCTTCGGCTTCGGAAATTTTGGCGGGTGCCATACAAGACTGGGATAGGGGAACGATTGTGGGGCGGCGGTCGTTTGGCAAGGGGCTGGTGCAAGAGCAGTACCTCATGCCCTCGGGGGCGGCGCTGCGCCTCACGGTTTCTCGCTACTTTACGCCCTCGGGGCGCTGCATACAAAAGCCCTACACCGACAACCTAAATATGCGCAATGGCTCGTACCTAAAACTGCACCAAGCCGAACTTTTTAGCCTCGATAGCATCAAAACCAACGACTCGTTGCGCTACTTAACCAAGGCAGGGCGGGTGGTTTATGGCGGCGGTGGCATCATTCCCGATGTGTTTGTGCCTGCCGACAGCAGCCGTTTCGACGAGTTTTTTATAGAGGTTTTTGCCCAAGGAATTTTGCTCGAGTACGCTTACCAATACGCTACGGACAAGCAGGAACTACTGAAAATTTATAAAAATTCACAAAATTACAGCACCAGTTTTAATTTGCCCGAATACGATTACCTCGACTTTATAGAATACGCCAAGAAAAAAGGCATTACCAAAAAGAGCAAACCAAGCGACCAAAAACCGATTAAAAACTATTTGAAAGCCTACATCGGCAAGCGTGTTTTTGACGAAAATGCGCTGTACGCCACGCTTTTGGTAGATGACAAAACGGCGTTGAAGGCACTCCAAATTTTAAACCAAAAAAACTAATCTTAAACCCTGAAATAAAAATGTTACAAAAAAGCGTTTGCGCCCTACTGATTTTTCAGTGCCTAAGCCTGTTTGGGCAGGCTCAAAATAAAATAGCCAAAACGATTTCTGCGGACGAAATGCGCACGGATTTATATTTTTTGGCGGGTGATGACTGCGCAGGGCGTGGCACCGACCAAGCGGGTTTGCAGGTGGCAGCCGCTTACATTGCCAAGCAAATGGAAGCCGCCAAAGTGCCAGCCCCAACCATGGTGCAACACAACGGCGATACGACCCGAAACAGCTATTTTCAGAAAGTGCCATTGCTCAAAAAAGGCATACAAACCCTGGAACTGACCATAAAAGGGCAAACGATTAAGCCATACTCGGAGTTTTATGTGGACAAAAACACCTACTCAAATACCGTGGAGGCGACCGAAATCGTGTTTTTGGGCTTTGGTATAGACGATGCCAACTACTCCGACCTGACCATGGACATTACCGACAAAATAGTGATGATAGCCGAGGGCGAACCCATGAAAAAAGACATTAGTTGGGTTACAAAAACGGATAAACGCAGCAAATACGCCTCTAATTTTAGGGCAAAAGTAAAAGAACTCAAAAAACGTAACCCCAAGGCAATTATTTGTACGGGCGCATCGGTGGGGGATATGATGGCGAAATACGGCGAGTATTTGAGCGCAGCCACCTACTCGGTGGACGATGCAAAGGCAGAAAAAAATAGGGTGGAGAGCATTCCAGTGATTAACATTACGCCAGATGTAGCCAAGCTCCTTTTGCCGAAATACGCCAATTATTTGAAAAAAATAAGCAAAAAAGGCAAGCCGCAAACCTTTGTTTTTCCTGCATATTTCAGGGCAAACATCGAAACTTTTGAAAAAAAGGTGGTTTCGCAAAACATCGCTGGTTTTATAAAAGGCACTCAAAAACCCGACGAGGTAGTGGTGATAAGCGCACATTACGATCATTTGGGCAAAAACGACAAGCAAACTTTTTATGGTGCCGACGACAACGGCAGCGGCACGACCATGGTTATAAACCTGATGCGAGCCTTTGCCAAAACGGTGGGTACGGACTATGCGCCCAAGCGCAGTATTTTGTTTTTGTTTATGACGGGCGAAGAAAAAGGGCTGCTCGGCTCGGAGTATTATACGTATAACCCCATTTTTCCGCTAAAAAACACCATAGCCGACCTAAATACCGACATGGTGGGGCGCATAGACGATGCCCACGCCAACAACCCGAATTATGTGTATGTGATAGGGGCGGACAAAATAAGCACGGAACTAAGCCAAATAAATGAAGATGCGAACGACAATGTGGGCTTGGAACTGGACTATACCTACAACGATGAGAACGACCCAAACCAGTTTTATTACAGGTCGGACCATTACAATTTTGCCAAAAATGGCGTACCCGTTATTTTTTATTTCAATGGCGTACACGCCGACTACCACCAGCCCACGGACACACCAGACAAAATAGATTTTCCGAAAATGAAAAAAATAGCCAATCTGGTGTTTTACACCGCTTCGGAGCTGGCATCTCGCCCCGAGCGGCTAAAAATAGACGTGAAAGCAGCGGAATAGGCGGGTTGAGATTTTGTAGAACGAAACAACCGACAATTGAAATGAAAAAACGATACATTTATTACTTTTTGCTCTTACTATTGTTAGCCGACCTGACGTATTCGTTTTTGCAACATAGCAGTATGCCCTTAGACGGTGATATGGCTGGTGGAATTGTTCCAGGTGAGGACGTTAAACCAATTTTAAAAGACCCCTTTGGCGTTTCAGTTTTAACACAAAATGCGGTTTATCCGAACCCCAATAGGTACTTTGCGCACTGGACGTACTACACCTACTTTAATCGTGTGCCACTTTTGCTGCAAAGTTTTGTTTCACCTATCGAAAGTGTATATTTAGCATCGGCAATTGCTAAAATATTGATACAGTTTTTAATTATGACATTGCTTGCCTTCTATATAACTGGTCGGCAAAAAATATTCAGCTTTGACTTTTTAGTTGCAGCAATTCTTGTTACTCCGCTGTTTCAGACAAATGGTTACAGAAGCCATATTGGTATTATTGACCCTTCAATTACCTACACTTTTTTTTATGCCTTGCCCTGTGCGATGCTTTTACTGTTCTATTTGCCGTTCTTCTTCGATTCAGTTTATGGAACGGAAAAAATGAAGAACCCATTCTTGAAAATATTTACTTTTATGCTTGGGATTTTTATCGTTTTTAATGGAGCGTTAAATCCTGGAATAATTTTGATTGTTACATTATTATTTGGTGTGATGAGCTACCTCCAAACGGACAAAAACTTATCTTTTCCGAATCGAGTAATTCATACTTTTTACATAGTACCAAAGACATATATGTTTTTTTTTACTTTGGTTGGTATTTTGAGTTTGTATGGTTTGTACATTGGCACAAATAATTCAATATTTTTATATGAAACAACATCAATAGGCGAAAGATACTCAAGAATTCCAGAAGGAATAATTACGGTTGTAAGGCAAAAAATAGTCTTCCCAATATTTCTGATTATGATTGGTGTTAATGTATTTTTTTTGCGCAAAAATCAGAGCATTGAAATAAAAAAATCACTTCGCATTTTTAGTTGGATTGGTATATTTTCACTCGTTTATATTTTATTGTTGCCACTCGGTGGTTATAAGGGTTATCGACCATACATATTGCGTTACGACACAATTATGCCAATAACCATTGGACTAATTTTTATTTATTCAAAGTCAAGTTTTCAGCTAATAGAGAAATTTGAAGGCAAAAAAAAATATGCGTATATATTACTAATAACTTTGTTTACTTTTGTTTTTACAAATGCGGACAAACCAGGGTTTGACAAAAATGAAGGTGAAAAACTGGCGTTGTTAAAAATTTCCAAATCAAAAGAAAAAACTGTGTTTATTGAAACCAACTGTACAATTCTTTCGTGGGATAAGGTTACAGATTCAACAAAGTCGGCGCTGAATGGAAAATTACTAAAAAAATGGAAAATTACGAGCGACGATAAACTTTATTATCAAAATGAATAATACCCAACCCAAAACGTTGTTTACGCACTTTCCAGCGTTCCGAACAAGTCAAAATCGGTGGCAGAGGTAATTTTAATTTGGGCAAAATCGCCGATGCGCACAAAATTGGTTTTGGCATCTACCAACACTTCGTTGTCCACTTCGGGGCTATCGAACTCGGTGCGCCCCACGAAGTTTGCGCCCTCTTTGCGGTCGAATAAAACCTTGAAAGTTTTGTTTACCTTTTGCTGGTTTAGCTCAAACGAAATATTTTGCTGTATCTCCATGATTTCGTTGGCTCTGTTTTGCTTGGTTTCTTGCGGCACGTCGTCGGGTAGGTTGTAGGCGGCGGTGTTTTCCTCGTGTGAGTAGGTAAACACGCCCAACCGCTCGAACTTATTAAGCTCCACAAATTGCAGTAGGTCTTGGTGGTCGGCTTCGGTTTCGCCAGGGAAACCAGTTACGATGCTGGTTCGGAGCGTAATTTCGGGTATTTTTACCCTAATTTCTTCTATGAGTGCCTGCGTGCGTTCGGCGGTGATGCCACGCCGCATGGCTTTGAGCATATTGTTGCTGGCGTGTTGGAGCGGCATATCCAAATAGTTGCAAATGTTGCTTCGCTCTTGCATCACGTCTAAAATTTCCATCGGAAAATGGGCAGGATAGGCGTATTGCAAGCGAATCCAATCTACGCCCTCCACGTCCGATAGGTTTTGGAGCAGGGTGTGCAGTTGCTGTTTGTTGTTCAAATCCAAGCCGTAGTAGGTGAGGTCTTGGGCGATGAGTACGAGTTCTTTCACGCCTTGGCGCACCAAATTTTTGGTTTCCGTTACCAGTTCCTGTATGGGTTTGCTACGGTGTTTGCCACGCATGAGCGGTATGGCGCAAAAGGCGCACGGGTGGTTGCAGCCCTCCGATATTTTGAGAAAAGCCGTGTGGTTGGGTGTGGTGAGCAGCCGCTCGCCCAGCAGCTCGTGTTTGTAGTCGGCTTTTAGGGTTTTTAGCAGTCGGGGTAGCTCCATTGTACCAAAAAAAGCGTCGACCTCGGGCATTTCTGCCTCCAATTCGTCTTTGTAGCGGTGCGAGAGGCAGCCAGTTACGTACAGTTTTTGTATCAGTCCTTTGCTTTTGGCTTCCGAAAACTGCAAAATGGTATTGATGCTTTCCTCTTTTGCGTTGTCTATAAAACCGCAGGTGTTTATAATTACTATCCCAGCGTCGTTTTTTGTGTCCTCGTGGGCTACGTCGTATTTGTTGGCTCGCAGTTGCGCCATCATTACTTCGCTGTCCACGATGTTTTTTGAGCAGCCGAGCGTAACTACGTTTATTTTGTTGGCTTTTAGTGTTTTTGTTTTCATTTAATCTCCAAAAAGGGTTTTTACAAAGCTGTGTTTATCGAAGGCTTGCAGGTCGTTTATGCCTTCGCCGATGCCTACGTATTTTACGGGTATTTTAAACTGGTCCGAAATGCCGATGACCACGCCGCCTTTTGCCGTTCCGTCCAGTTTGGTAATGGCGAGTGCGGTTACGTTGGTGGCTTTTGTAAATTCGGTGGCTTGAATAAACGCATTTTGCCCCGTGCTGCCGTCGAGTACCAGCAGTACTTCGTGTGGTGCGTTGGGTATGAGCTTGCTCATCACGGTTTTTATTTTGGTGAGTTCGTTCATCAGGTTTATTTTTGTGTGCAGCCTGCCTGCGGTATCTATAATTACGATGTCGGCATTTTGGGCGATGCCCTGCTTTACGGCATCGTAGGCTACGGCGGAGGGGTCGGTGTTCATGCCGTGCATCACTATTTCTACGCCCGTGCGGTCTGCCCACACTTTTAGTTGGTCCACGGCGGCGGCACGAAAGGTATCGGCTGCGCCCAGCACCACTTTTTTGCCATTTTGTGTAAATTTATGCGCCAGTTTGCCTATGGTTGTTGTTTTTCCCACGCCATTTACGCCCACCACCATTATAATGTAGGGTTTTTGGGTGTTTTCTACGTCAATTTCGGTATCGGTGAGTAGTTTTTCTATTTCCTCTCGTAGGGTTTTGTTTAGCTGAGAGGTGTTTATGTATTTTTCTTGGGCAATGCGGCTTTCTATGCTCCGAATTATTTTTAGGGTTGTAGCCACGCCCACGTCGCTGGTGATGAGCGCATTTTCGAGCCTATCCAGCACTTCGTCATCTACCTTGGTTTTGCCTACTACCGCACTGGCTATTTTATCGAAAAAATTGGATTTGGTTTTCTCTATTTTTTCTGCCAGTTGCTCGGTTTCAGCCTGCGTTTCTTGCTTGTTTTTTTTAAAAAAGTCGAATATGCCCATGGTTTTTGTTTGAATAGGTTCGGGTTGTGCTTGAGTTTTGTGTGGTTTTTCGGGGCTGCAAAATTACGCCTAAAATGCCAATAATTTGCGCCTTATTTAATGCCTCTGGTGCCGTTTAGCCAATCGTTCCAAACGCCAAACGATTTCATTTGCGCCTCGAGGTCGGTGGTGTTTATGAGGTTTTGTACTTCGCTGCGGTTTTGGCGGGGGAGGCTGTAGTTTTGGTTGGCAAAAGCCAGCGTGAGTGCGGCTACAATGGCGGCGTTGTTTTTTACGGAGGCAATGTCCACCTTGTCGTAGGTATCGCTTTCGGAGTGGTAGTGCTGGGCGTAGGTGCTTTCCTCTTGGTTCGCCACCAAGTTGGCGATGCCCTGCATCATAAAGTCAAAATTATCCGTGCCTACAAGTGGGGCGTTTATTTGCTCAAACTTTTGGTTTGTAATTTGGCTCAGTTCCGTGAGGCAGTAGCTGGTTGCGTCGGTACAATCTTGCCTGCCGCCTGTATAAAATCCGTTTATTTTGCCTGCACCAATGTCTATGGACAGCGCCATTTTGTGGTTGTCCAGCTCGTTTAGGTGCGTTCGGGTGTATTCCCAGCTTCCGTTTAAGCCTTGTTCTTCGCCGTTCCAGAGCGCAAAGCGTATGGTGCGCACGGGGCGGATATTGAGCAGTTGCATTTGGCGGGCAATGTCTATGATTAGTGCCACGTTGCAGCCGTTGTCCAGTGCGCCCGTTCCCAGGTCCCAAGAGTCCAGGTGTGCGCCTATTACGATGATTTCCTCGGGTTTTTCGCTGCCTTTTATTTCCGCTATCACGTTTTGGCTGGGGTAGCTGCCGCCCGTGGTTAGGTTTATTTTGGCTTCTATTTGTATGTTTTGGTTTTGGTTTAGGCTGCGTACGATGCGCTGTGCATCTTCTCTTGCCATGAGCAGTATGGGCAAGGTGTTTTTTGCGCCACGGGAGGCATTGTGGCGGTACATGAGCCGCCGAGAGCGTGAACTGATGTAAATAATGCCCCTTACGCCCGCTTGGTACGCATTTTCTTCTATGAGTACCATGTCGTTGTATTCTTTAAACAAGCCGTTTAGGTCTTTTAGCTCGTCGGTTTTGATGAGTACAAAGGCGTTTTTTGCCCGTGTGCTTATTGCCGCAAAGTCTTGTGCGGTGCCAAAGTTTGCAAAAACCACGGGTGCTTTTATGCCGTTTTTGGGTGTGGCTGCCGAAAAAGAAAGTGCGTTTACCTTTGGTACAAAGTTTAGGTCGCCGCTGATGGTTGCGGTGGTTTGTTTTTCTGCCCAGCGAAACGGCATTTGAAATTCTTCGGTTTTGGCTATAATTCCAGCGTTTTTAAACGTTTGTACGCCCCAGGCTACTGCTTTTTGGTTGTTTGCCGAGCCAGTGGCACGTCCGCCTATTTGGTCGCAGAGGTATTGCAGGTCGGAGGCGAGCGGCGTTTCTTGCAGTAATGCGTTTATGAGGGTTTGGGTTTGGCTTTGCGCAAAAATTTGGGTGCTTATGCCGATACACAGGGTTGTTAGTAGGCTGCTTTTCATTGCTTTGAGGTTGGTGTAAACTTGCTCAAAGGTACGCAAAAAACTCCTAAAAAATGGTGCGAAATGTGTGGAGTCCTAAATTACGGGCAGCAGCCATAGCCCTGCCCAAAAACGACATAAACAAAGCGGGCATTTTGGCGTATGCAAAAGCGGCGTTTTCTCACGCATTTGCAGCCAGTTTGCGCCCTTGTTTTTAACTCCAAAATTAGGTACATCTAAAACCTGCCCCAGCTTAAACTGCCTTAAAACAACCCAAAAATACCACCAAACCCAACATTACACATAGTTGTGCAACAGTTACCCATGTTGTGTGTCTGTTTCTTACCTATCTATTTTTGCATTCCGTTTTTATCAGTCAAAACATTTTGTTTGTCTAAGCCAATTTCTATTTCTACGTTTTGAATTTCTTTTTAGTTTGTTCTGTTCAAAAGCTTTGGTTTTATTCTGTTAGTTTCTTTCTAACTATTTTCGTTGAGTTCTGGGTTTCTGAAATATTTTTTAATAAACTAGTAAATGATCTACTTACTTGAAAACTCATATCATTATTTAATAAAATATTTATATTTCTGACATTGTTTAAAATAGTTTTAATAAAGTTTTTATTAATAATTTGACTTCTATTAATTTTTATAAAATGCTCCTCAGGTAGTTCTGATTCTATTTTTTTTAAGGTTCCTAATTTTAAAACCTTTTTATTGTTAAAGTAATATTTTAAATAATTGCCGTCTGCTTCTATTAAATATATTTCTGCAAGATTAGTAATAAAATAAGCATTGCCATTTTGTAAAGTAATACGTTTGTTGGCAAGTGTATTACTAGTATTTATTTTTATTTTCTGTTCTAACTTTTCTATAGTTTTTTGAAGCCTATCAACTTGTATAGGTTTTAATAAGTAATCTAAAGCATTTTCTTCAAAAGCTTGTATTGCAAATTGATTATATGCGGTACAAAAAATTATTTCGGGAGTGTAGTTTAACTTATTTACCAAATCAAAACCATTAATACCGGGCATTTCAATATCTAAAAAAACAGCATCTGGCTTTAAATTGTTAATATCAATTATGGCTTGCGTAGCATTTGAGCATATAGCTATTATTTCAATTTTTTCAAATTGTTTTAACGCCTCTTGCATTTCTTCTCTGGCAGGTTTTTCATCATCTACTATTATAGCTGTAATTTTATTAAGCATGTATTGGGTATTTAACAATTGCAGAAACTATATTTAGTTGTTCTTGTATTATTTTTACTTCTGCTTTAGCACCATAGGTATTTTGCAGTAAAGTATTAATACTTTGCAAGCCAATTCCCATTGTATCACTTTTCAAAACGCCAGTGTTATCTATTTTTATATTTATATAATTATCTGCTATATTAACAGCAATATTTAACAAACATTCATTTTCTGTCTTTGCAACGCCATGTTTAATGGCATTGTCTATTAAATTTAAAATTAAAAAAGGAATGATGTTTTGTTTTTTAGTATTATCATCACAGCTAATAAAGTACCTTAACCTATCTTCAAATCTAATTTTTTCAATTTCTAAATAATCAGTTACTATTTCTAATTCTTGCTCAATAGTTTTTACTTCTTTTGTTTCTTGCAAATTATATCTTAAAATATTGCTTATTTTATCTACTGCATTTCTGGCTTCTTGCGTATTTTTATTTATAAGCCATTTAATAGTGTTTAATGTATTAAATAAAAAATGAGGGTTAAGTTTGGCACTTAAATTTTCTAGTTGTAATTTTTTAAAATTGCTTTCTGTAATTAATAATTTATTTTGAAGTTCGTAATTACTTTGCATATATTTCACAAAATGATATATACAATACCAAGGAAAAACTGTAGGTATGCTACCAACTATGTTACTAAAATGATACTTTAAAGGATATGTTTTTAAAGCTATAATATCACTATTAACCTCATCGTTTAAAAAAAATAAAACAAGTAGTTCGTAAATAAATAATGTGCCAAACGCTCCTATAAAAAAAGCAATTATTACTTTTTTAATATTTGTAAAATTAAAATTTATTTTATTTAAAACATTTCTATAAATAGAACTTAAAATAAATCCGCCAAAAAAAATAATAATAATGTTTGTTGCAACAATTTTAAAACTTACATCTGAATTTAAACTTGAAAGTTGAACGTATATTGAAAATACAAACCAAAAAATAATTTGTGCTTTATAAAAATTAGGACGCTTCATAATTTAAAACTAATATAAAAATTATTCTTAGAAATTAATAATTTACTTTAAATGCCATCTCACACCAATTTTTATTGGCGAATAGTTTAAGTTAAAAGGCAAATCGGTTCCGTAATATTTATTTAAATATTCAATATTAGTGCCTAAATAAGCATCTAATGGTATTTTGTTAAATCTATAGCCAACTTCTGCATTTAATTTTAGTAATTGCCTATTAAAAAGCCATTTTCCTGGGTATGTAGTAGGCTTCCATTCGCCATTTTGTAATTCATATACTAAATCAGCACGCTTTGCTTTTGCTAAACCCAAGCCAAAACCAAATCCAAAATAAGCCTGTTTGTAAATTTTCTTTTCTATACCAACATTTGCATAAAGGCTTATACTTTTTTCTACTAAATAATAATTGTGGTAAGCAAGTTCTGCACTTATATATTTACGATTACCGTTTTTTAGTTTCCAAGTTTTTTCGGCACTTGCATAATATTTTGGATGATACACTTTTGCAATAGAATTATCTGCACCTATTACACTATATAGTGGAACGTTTTTGGTTTCTGAAATACCTATACCAAAACTCCAAGGTTTCGCATTAAATGAAGTTCCTTTTTTTATTTTACTTTCAGTTTGTTGCGCATGTATATTTGAAAAAACAAATAGACTGCAAAGTATTGTAATTAAATTTTTCATTTTCATGTTTTAGTTTAAATTTTTTGAGCATATATAAATACATAATTCATTTCATCTTCACTGGTTACTCCGTATTTAACTGTTCTATTACTTTCATTATAATAACTCATGTTACGCAAAGGAATGTTGCTTTAAATTGGTAAGTTCTTTGAAAGCTGCCTTGATTGCGTGTATATAAATTTTGTGTTTGAGTGCAAAA
>JAYUJN010000055.1:0-65128 GCA_043765195.1 Bacteroidota bacterium
GACTACCCCGATACCTTAATGATTACAAAAGGGCGTTTTCATTTAAAAATCAAGTAAGAGGAGCTTTATTGTCCGTTTCGGCTACGCTCAACGAACGTGGGTTTCCGTGGTCGCAGAGCGTAGCCGAAACGTTTCTTGTCTGCTGGGCATTTGCTGGGTAGAGACGCAATTAATCGCGTCTGTACATAATTAGTTCGGAATATTGCGTAATTGTAGAGACAAGGCACTGCCTTGTCTCCACCTCCGTATTTTTATGATGCAGACGTTCTAATAGAAAATTCCAAAATTCCAAAATCCTGTTCGGACATTTTTCCGTGGTCGTTGAGCGTAGCCGAAACGCCTCTTGTACGTACAGGATTTTTTATGGTCGTTGAGCGTAGCCGAAACGTCCTTCGGCTGTGCTCAGGGGTCGGGCTGTATTGGTCGTTGAGCGCAGCCGAAACGCCTTTTGCCCGTTGGGCATTTGCTGGGTACAGACGCGATTAATCGCGTCTGTACATAATTCGTTCAGGATTTTGGTCGCCGAGCGAAGCCGAAACGCCCTGACCCAACTGTTCCCTGAGCGTAGCCGAAGGGGGCTGCATTGTCCGTTTCGGCTACGCTCAACGAACGTGGGTTTTGTGGTGGTCGTTTGTTTGCTGGGTAGAGACGCTCTAATAGAACGTCTCTACAAATCCCGCAATCTTATTCGGATATTTTTCCGTGGTCGCCGAGCGAAGCCGAAACGCCCCTCACATCAGGGCTTCTCAATCGTTATTTGTGTGCCTTGCGCCCAGCTTTTGTAGTCGGTGGTGTAGTACAAATATGCGCTGCTTGCCTGGGCTTGGTACGTACCCGCAAACTCGGTTTTTAGGTCTAAGTTCACCTTTTTTTGCTCTTGGGGTTTCATTTGGCGGTAATAAAAAACCACGGCATCGGGCGTAATTTCGTAAAAATCAAACACCTTTTTGTCTTGTAGCTCTTTTATCTGCCACGGTTGCGCACTTAGCCCAGCGGGTATGCCGATTATGGCTAAGGTCATTGGTTGCCCTTTTTCGGTTTTGTTTACAATCGTGGCAGACAGCCGCACCGTTTCGCCCAGTTTTGCGCTGTTTTGGCTCAGTTTTGTGGTTATTTCTATGGCGCATTTTTCGCTGTTTTGCGGCATTTCGGTGTTGTACCGCACCGATAGCGTGTAGGGCAGGGCATCTTTGCAGTTTTCAAATTTTACCGTAATTTTATTGTTTGTACCCAAAAACTGCTCTAAGTTTTTTACCATTATTTCGCCTTGTTGGTCGGCATCAAAGTGCGCTTTGCCCACCTGCGTGCCGTCTATGCTTACTATCATGTCGCCGCTTTCTTGGGTTCTTTTCGCAAATTTGGCGTAAGCCGTGAGGGCTTTTAGTGCCATTATAGTCGTTTGTGTATTGCCAAAACCGCCCATGGCTTGCCGTTGGGTTACGATAAATTTTGTGGCTTTTTCTATCATTTCCATGCGTTTTTGCGTGCTTTTTATGCAAGCCATCACGGCTAAACTCGTGGTTTCGGTTTTTAGCCCCGTGCCTTGTGTGTAAGTAATGCTATGCCTTTTGGAGCTAAAAGAACCATCTTGGTTTTGCATCGCCACCAGGCGCAGCACCAAACTTTCGGCTCGCTCGTCGCTGGTGTTTAGCAGCGCATTGGCTACCAACCCAAGCACGTAGGCATCGGGGTTGGTGAGCGCATTTTGGTAGGCGGCTTCCAGTTGTTGGGTTATTTCGTGGTTGTAGCCCGCCTCGCTCAAGCTCCACACAATGTAGGCATTGGTAATGTCTTTGTCCGCCCGCCCAAAGTCGTCGAGTGCCTGCGCCGATTGCTTAAATCCGCCAGCGTTGTCTTTTCTATCCAGCAGCCAGTTTGCGGTGCGCTCCACCATTTGGCTGTTCACGCCGCCAAAAACCTTGGTCATATCCACAAACTCCATCAAGCCATAAGCCGAAAGTGCCTCGTGGGCGGGCGTGCCACCAAACCATTCGTAGCCTTTTTCGGCGGTTTCAAAGCTGGTCAGTTTGCCGTAGCCATTTTCTATGAGTTGCAATGCCTTTTTTTCGGCACTTGGGTTGTTGGCGTTGGTTTCTCGTAGGTAATCCAGCACCATAATGTTGGGGTAAGTGCTGCTCGAGGTTTGCTCAAAGCAGCCCGAGGGTTCTTGCAAAATGCTCTCGATGCCCGCCAGCAAATCCGAGAGCGCCGTGGGGTAAGCGGCTACCTGCACCCGCAGGCTACCAGCAATGGGTTGCGACAGTTTTAGGTCGTAATTGGCTGTTTTTTCAGAGCCAGAAAAAGCCAAATTCACAGGAAAACCCTTCGCCGCAATGGCTATTTCTTGCAAAAAGCGGTCTTCTATCCCATTTTCTGTACCAAAACTCACGCCCAAAAGCTGCTTGCCCACTATGTTCTTGGCTACCGAACCTGTTAGGTAAGTGGTTTTGGTGCTTTTTGGTTCTATGCTTATATTTGGCTCAAAAACAAGCGAGGAAAACGCCTTCGGAGCAGATATTTTGAGCGTTCCTTGCACCGATTTATCGGTATTGTTGCTAATTAAAATGGGAATGCTAAACTGGTCGCCGAAGCTCATGGCTACGGGCAGCTTACAATCCAGCCCCAAAGATTTGAAAACAGAAAAATCGGTTTCGTTGTGGGCTACATTGCCCTGCGAGCAAATGCCCTCGGTCGTTACCGCAAAATTACTCAGCACATCGGCGTTGTAAAACGAAACTTCGGCTTTGCCCTTCCTATCCGTTTCTATGTTTCCCTTCCAAAAAATGGTGCTGCGAAAATCCTTGCGCTCCACATCGGTTTGCGGTTGGTCGTACATCGGTGCCGCAAACTCACGGCTGCGGTAGTAAGTTACAGCCTGTGGCATGGGTTGCGGTGGCATCCATAGCCTTTTCATCAGCGCATCGGCTTGTGGTTCTTGCCTTGCATCGTCCAATCCGTCGGCTAACTTTTTTGCCATTTGCGGCGGTGCTGGTTTCATCATTATTTGGTCTTCTACTGCGCCATTGTTCTGTATTTTTGCGTCCAAATCCATTTCGTTGGGCATATTTGGCGCATTTACTGTGGGTAATTCCTCAACAATGTCAATCATTACGTTTTTTTCCATTTCGTTTGCTGCGCCCGCCGCCATTTGCAGTTCCACGCCGCCCCGCATCATGGCTGCCATCGGAAAAACACGGTTTATATAAATGCTCATCGGGTAGTAGCCATACACCATTTCGGTGGCTTCCAAGCCCTTTTGGGTTTTTATGTGCAGCGTATCGGGTTCATAAAGTAGCAAATCGGTGATTCTAAACGCACCTTTTTTGTCGGTTACGTACTGTTTTTTGGTCGATGAAACCGTAATTTTTGCATTCGGTTCTGGCTCGCCGTTTTCGCCATAGACTGTTGCTTCTATCACTGCTTTTTCGGTAAGAAACTGCGCAAACTGGCTCGTATCCGCTTGCAGCATCTGCTGCCACGTAAACCTGCGCCAGCCTTGAGTCAGCAGCAAATTGTCTAAGGCTTGGGCTGCTTTGGGTTCTTTTTTATCAAAATAAAAATTGGGTTCATACACCTCGCCAGTTACATCGGGTTCGAGCAGCAGCTTACTCAAAATAGTGCCTTGCTTGTCGTCGGCAAAGCTCAAATTTTTTGCATCTACCACAGCCATAGATAGTTGCGCATCTATGGGCAAGCCGTTGTTGTCGGTAGTTAAAATGCTAAGGGTTACTTTTTCTCGGGGCTGATACTGTTTTTTATTGGGTTTTACGCTAATGTTTAAGCCGTTTTCGCCGCTTACAAAAACCAGCCGCTCGGCACGCTCTATGTTTTTGGCATCAAAAAGGGTGATGTGCAGCACGCCCGTGGGTAGGTTTTTGGTTGGTATATTTATGTTAGCCCCAGTTTTTTGGGTAAATGATTTTGTAAAACAAACCTTGCCTCGCATCTGGGCTAAAAGGTGTATTTCGCCTTTGAGCGTAGCCGCTACTTTTACATTAATTTGGTTGTTTTGTTGCCTCAAAACCTGCATAGCATAGCCATTTTTTAGTGCTTGGGGCAGCTCAAAAGTTTGCTCGCCCAGGCGCAAGTTGTAGCTTTGGTTGGGCGCAGGCGTAAGCTCAAAGCTACCCATGCCATCGTGGAAGCTCTGAATGTTAGCCACCGTTTCGCCTTTTTGGTTGCGTATGATGCCCGAAATTTCGGCGGGTTTTCCGAACTCATTTACCGCCGCAAAAGCGATTTTACACGGCAAACCCACCACCATATCGCCGCCCTCGGGGAAAAACTGTACCACATAATTGCCCAAAACAATGGGTATGGCTCGGCTTATGCTCTCGGTATTTCCGTTTATGGTGTAAGAAATATTGAGCAAACCATCGTTGCTATCCAGCTTTTGGGGCAGCGAAAAACCGATTTTCGCCGTGCCTTGGGCATCGGTGGTGGTGCTTAGTTTTTTGTAAATTTCATTGTTTAGGCTTACCACCATATCCAGTTTTTGATTGGTTATGGCTTCGTTTTTTAGGTTTTTTAGGCTAAAATCCGCCATCACATTGTCGTTTGCTTTATACGATTTTTGGGTAAAAGTGAGCGTTTGCAGCACACGTGGCAGCACCACTTTTTGTAGCGTAATTTCTTTTTCAAAAATATAGGGTTTGCCGTCGTTTTTTTGGTGGCTGGTGTACGCCCGCAGCTTATAAATGCCGCCCACGGCATCGGGCAAAAAAGAAAAATCGCCCTGCGCCACGCCCTTCCGCACAATCAGGCTTAGGGTTTGCTCGGTACTTCCCTTGGGGCTAACCAGCTCCACGTACATAATTTGGCTGGGCGTAACTGCGCTCAGGTTGCTATCGGAGCGCAAATAAGCCGAAAACCACAGCGTTTCGCCCGACTGGTACAGCGTTTTGTCGGTGTGAACGTAAATGCGCTCGCCCGTGTGCTTTTGCATAAATTTACCAAAAGTTGTTTTCATTTTTTTTATAAAAGGACTGTCAGGGGTTACAAAAGGGTTAGATGCCGCCAAAGCAAAACTTGTTGCGAGAATTAGACAACCGAAGATTATTTTTTTCATTTTAAGTATCGTTTATGTGCAGTTAAGATGCAAAAGTAAAACAAATTCCATAAATCCCGCAAATCTTTTGCGTAATTGGCTTATTTTTGTGGTTGAAACTTTGCGAACAAACATGATACTAAACATAGAAACTTCGGGCGAATATTGCTCGGTAGCCTTGGCGAGCAATGGCACGCTCATAAGTCATTTAACCGACATTGCTCCGCTGACCCACGCCGAAAAAATAACGGTTTTTATACACGAAATTTTGACCAAAAACCAACTGCTGCCCAGCCAGCTACACGCCGTGGCGGTGAGCATCGGTCCGGGGTCGTACACGGGTTTGCGCATTGGGTTGGCGGCAGCCAAAGGCTTGTGCTATGCCCAAAATTTGCCTTTAATAAGCCTAATTACCCTCGAAACCATGGCTGATGCCTACCTGCAAACCCAAGAAACGGCGCACTTGCCGCCACATACGCAGCTCATACCCATGATGGATGCCCGCCGAATGGAGGTATATACGGCTACTTACGACCTACATATTAATAATATAACAGACTGTGAATCAGTGATATTAGACGAAAATTACCTAAATAATAAAAACGTCGACGAATTATGCGTGTTTATCGGCAATGGGGCTGAAAAATTAAAGGCATTTAACAAATCGGCACGGTTTTTGGTTAATCCAAGTGGCTTCACTAACGCTATGTATATGTGTCGGCTATCTTACACAAAATATGTAAAAAAAAGTTTTGAAAACTTGGCTTATATTGAGCCATTTTATTTAAAAGAAGCGCACATTACCCAACCAAACCAATCTGTAAAAAAAACCAAACCTATAAAAGAAGATGTCGGCTTTACAATTAGACCCCAAAGACCTTAAAACTGCAACCAAAGTACTGCGTGCCGTAAACCACCCGTTGCGCCTGTCCATTTTACGTTTGATAGAAGAAACGGGCAAATTGAGCGTAACCCAAATTTATTTTAAACTGCGCATAGAGCAATCGGTGGCTTCGCAGCACCTTGCCATACTGCGTGAAAGCGAGCTTTTGCTGCCCGAGCGTGATGGCAAAAATATATTTTATACCCTAAACCACCCGAGGGTAGATGCGGTGAATAATTGTACCCAAATTTTTAAGTAATTAGGGCTGCTCTTTGTGTAGCTCGGTGTTTATTTCGTTCAAAATTTGCTCTAATTCCTTGTTTTTTGTTAGTTTATAATACCGAAAAGTATTAAAAAAAGCGGTGTTGCGCACGCCATTTTTCTTAAATATTTCTTCATAGTACGCCTTTAAGTAAGAAATACGCAGGCTGTCTTCGTTGCGGTATAAAACCGACGACTTGTACGCCTCCACCAAAAAAAGGTCTTTTAGCACTGCTTTTAGCTGCACCGCCGATAGTTGGTTCTGCCCCAAATTTGGTGGCATTTTGTTTGTTTTTTTTTGCGTATGGGTACAGGCACAAGCCGTACTAATGAGCAAAATAAGTGTTATTTTTGTAAAAAAATTCATACTGCAAAAATGCACATCAAAAACAACATAAACAAGATAAATAATTCGCTTATTGGTAGCCGTGCAAAACTGATAGCGGTATCTAAAACCAAGCCCGTGGCAGCCATTTTGGAAGCATACGAGGCGGGGCAGCGTGCCTTCGGCGAAAACTACGTGCAAGAGTTTGTGCAAAAACAAAGCGAACTACCCCAAGACATACAATGGCATTTTATAGGGCATTTGCAGAGCAACAAAGCCAAGCTCATCGTGCCTTTTGTACATTTAATACACGCCGTGGATAGTGCTAAGTTGCTGAATACCATAGACATTGCGGCAAAAAAACACGATAAAGTGGTACAATGCCTGCTGCAAGTACACATTGCGCAGGAGGAAACAAAGTTTGGTTTTAGTGCCGAGGAGCTAACCGATTATTTGAAAACCGATGGTTTTTCTGACCTGAAAAACGTAAAAATTTTGGGACTTATGGGCATGGCTACCAACACCAGTGATTTGGTGCAGGTAGAAAAAGAGTTTGTATATCTGAAAAGCATATATGATTTGCACCAAGCCGCCCACGGTTTTACGGAGCTAAGTATGGGCATGAGCGCCGATTATTTGGTTGGGGCGGCTTGCGGCGCTACTTTGGTGCGCATAGGTAGTTCGGTTTTTGGTGCCAGATAGCAGCAGCTAATCTATGTTTTGGCAAAGCTCTATGAGTACGCCGTTGGTGGTTTTGGGGTGTAAAAAGCAAACCAGTTTGTTGTCGGCACCTGGCTTGGGTTCGGCACTAAGCAATGTAAAACCCTCGCTTGCCAGCCGCTGCATTTCGGCTCTAATGTCTGCTACCAAAAAAGCGATGTGGTGTATGCCCTCGCCCTTTTTTTCTATAAATTTATCTATGGTTGTATTTGGCGCAGTGGCTTGCAAAAGCTCTATTTTTTGGTTTCCCACCGCAAAAAACGACGTGGCTACGTTTTCGGTTGCCACAATTTCGGTTTTATAGCTTGCCGTGCCCAGTATCGCCGCAAAAATGGCGTTAGAAACCTCCAAATCTTTTACGGCAATGCCTATGTGTTCTATTTGTTGCATGGTGGGAATTGGAGATTAGGGTTGGGTTGAGAGAAGCACAATGTGCGGTATGTTTTGCGCTCAAAATTACAAAAAAACCTTTGAAAATCTATGATTTTCAAAGGTTTGATAATTTTTTCTTAAATATTTGCCCCCAAACCACAACCCGTGCCACCAAAAACCTCGGTTTATGGCTTGTGCCGAATGTTGTGCGCAGACTTTTTATCCGAATGGTTGGGTTTGCCTATTTATAGTTTTAGCCCAATTCCCAAATTGAAGGTAATGCCTTCGCCGGGCATTATGCCGGGACCAGGATAACCGCCTGCTCGTCTTGTGGCGTACTTGGTATCGGTCAAATTATTGATACCAAACTTAACATTGTAGATTTTTAAAAATTTGTATTCCATCGCTAAATCATAAATTTGATAACCCTCAATTTTTCCGACGGTGCCAGTTGCGTTGGGCGTTTCGGTATTTGTGGCATCGGCAAATACATCGCTTGAAATACGGGTTTGGATAGTTGCCGAAAACCCTTTTAGAGCGTAGGTAAGCCCGATATTGTGTATCTGATTTGGGGCATATTCCACCCTATTGTTTTTGAGATTTGTTTCTTTGATTACCACATTTGGAACTGTACCAGAAATCGTGGTTGTCTTAAAATCTGTATATTCGGCATTAATGAATGCCAATGAAGCAAAAAGGTTCAAGCCGCCAGCCCTTTTATCAAGTTTGAGGAACTTGCTTATATTCACATCTATGTACGCCTCAATGCCTTTATTTGCCGACTTGCCAAGGTTGGTTCTAAACTGGTAAGTTGCTTTTGTAGGGTCATTGTCTATGTACTTTCTGATTGTGCCGATTCGGTCGTTGTATTGAATATAAAATGCGCTAACATCAAAATCAAGAAAATCAAATAACGAACCTCTATAGCCCAAATCGGCGTTGAACCCGTTGGCATCTTTTAGATTTGCGTCAATCACATCGGTGGTAGATGGCGGAGTGATGTCCGAAAACAAAACGGGGCGGTAGGCTTGCGAATAATTGGCGTAAAAACCCGTCGTTTTTAGTTTGTACTCCAATCCAATACCTGCCAGCAGCAAATTTCGGTTGGTTGATGCAGGAGTTACAGTAATTTCCGTTGTGCCTGTGGTATTTAAAAAGCCCTTGATGTCGGAGCTAATTTTTTCGTAGCGTATGCCGGGTGTAATGTTCAATTTTTCTGTTATTTTAAATTGGTTTTCAGCAAAAACCGCCACATTGTTGGTCGTAAACGCTATTTCCGCAGGAAATTTAGCCGTCAAAATATCGGTGTTGTAATCAAATCCAGTATCGCCTTTGCCCCTTTGCTTTCTGGTAGTGTTCGCCTTATAAACCCTTGCGCCAAAGGCAAGATTACTCTTGTTATTCAGTAAGTTATAAGTGTAAACGCCTCTCAATTCAGAGCCAATATTTTTATAAAAATCCCTATCTATTTGCCTATTGTTGTAGCTATTTGTGGTCGTATTTATGGTGTCGGCGATGTTTGGCGCAGCTATAAAGCCAATACTATTTCTTTCGCCTACCAAGCCGAATACTTTTAGATTCAAGGCGAATTTGTCATTTATTTTGGTGTCAAAATTGATAGCGGCTACATTCCAAGGCGTGCTAAACCAGTTGCGTTGGCGCACCGATTGTTGGTTATTTTCTTTAAATTGTGCGTCTGTAAGCCCGCCTGATTGCTGGATTTCGTAATCCATATTGGTGTATTCGGCAGAAATATTGGTGTTTTCGTTGATTTTATATTGCAGATAAGCGTGCGTATTTCTTACTTCGTACTTGCCATTTTGTCGCCAACCATTTCCTTTGCGATAGTGATTATAGGCATAAAAGTTCCATCTTTTTGTATTGCCACTGATAGCATTGTAGGAACTCAACATACCGTAGCTGCCGATGGTGTTTTGGGTTTGGAAAGCAAATGGTTTGTCGGCAGTTTCTTTTTTTAGCTTATAATTCAATAATCCGCCAAATTGGGAGCCAAATTGGAGTGACGCACCACCTCGCACCACTTCTATCTTTTCCACAGCTTCCATCGGCGGATTGTAGTACGCCTCTGGGTAGCCAAACACGTCGCTGGATATGTCGTAGCCATTTTGTCGGGTGTTGAACTCCCAACTTCTATTCGGGTTCAGTCCCCTAACGCCGATAGAAACCTGCGTACCAGAGCCGTCATTTTCCCATATAGTAACGCCGGGAACTCTTGAAAATAATTGGCGTGGATTGTTGGTCGCAAGGTTTGCGTCAATACTTGAAAGCCGAATAACCTCACTTTTTTTGCCCGAAAAAATGGCGAAGTCTTCCACTTCTCGCAATCTTTCTGGCACGGCTCTTTTGCTTTGTACGGTTATTTCTGGCAGTTGTGTTAGTTGGGTGGTGTCGCTCGTTTCCCGTTGAGCAAATACCGAAATGCTTATCAGCAGGAATGGTAATACCAAAGACTTTTTCATTTTATTTAGACTAATTAAAAATTAAGTCGCAAAAATACAACCACAAAACGAATAAAATTTTAGAATACGGGAAAAGAGTTTTAGTTATTGGGAAAAACTTGCTTCAACTGCTCAGTTGGCGAAATGCCGAAATAGTTTTTGTACGCTTGGCTGAAACTACTCAAAGAAGAATAACCAACATCGTGGGCTATTTCGGTGATGTTAGGATTGTGGTTTTGGAGGAGATGCCTCGCTTTAATCATTCTATTTTCTTGAATAAACTCAAAAACCGTTTGTTCAAAAACCTCCTTAAATCCCTTTTTTAAGTAGCATTGGTTAGTACCAACATTGCCTGCTATGATTGGAATGGTCAGGTTGTTGGCTAAATTGTCAAGAATATATTTTTTGGCTAACTGGATTTTTTCAACTTCAACAGGTTTGTTTAAAATAGCGCAGCTATCGCAACCTACTTGAAAAACAAGGCTATTTCTTTGAGATTGATACAGCAAAAATAAAATGGTACTCTCCAAAAATATTTTTCGGTGAATATTCGTCAGCTTGCATTTGATAATATCCAAAAGCCGTGACTGCGTGTTACAGCAAATGGTCTGTTTTTCTATGTTGATGTCCAGCGGTTCGTTGTACTTTTCTAAGTAACTTTTTGAAATTCTGATTTGAAATTCATAATTATTTTCTGCCAAATCAAATAAGCAGTCATTTGCATTTAGCCCAAACGATAAATAAATACAGGTAGCGTCTTGAGTTGTTACACAAAATGAGCTGTCAATTTTAGGATTGATTTTGGTCGTTAAATAAATAAATTCGTTTATAAATTCCATACTTTAAGTGCTATTTTTGATGTTGTTTCCATAAGATTCCGTGCAACAGTCTGGGGTTTGGTGTATTCCAGCACAGCCGCAAAAATGGCGTTAGAAACCTCTAAATCTTTTACGGCAATGCCTATGTGTTCTATTTGTTGCATGGTGGGGATTGGAGGTTAGGGTTGTTATTTGTTTTTGAAAGTTCTCAATTCAAGTAATTCTTGTGTGTTGAGCACCCGTTTGAAATCCTTTTTTTTAAGTCCATTATACAAGATTTTATCACCCGTCCACAATGTTCCTTTTAAAAATTTTGTAAGAGCAATAAAATCCACATCGTCAGTATCAATGTCTTTGCATATTTCTTCTGAGGCTAACCAAATGTTCTGTGGTATAATAGCTTCGTCAATAAATTTTAGTTTGGATAGCACTTGTTGGTGGGAAATTGCAAGTTGTGCATCGGTAAGTTTTGAAATTTTTTTTAACTTTTCCCAATGTTTATGAATTTCGTAGCGCATATAACTACAGCTAAAAAATTCAAAGTCTTTGTAAGAATTGAACAATAAGTTTCCAATAGTTCCATTTGAGTTTAGTAATGTACTAAAAATGATATTGGTATCCACTATTATTTTCATTTTACAAACTTACTGCGGTTTTCTGCCCACCAGCCTTTTTTCGCATCTCTTGCGAGTTGATCCACATCAGATTGTTTTGCCTTTGATTTCGCCGTAACTTCTTTGTAAATCAAAAAATCAACCAAACTTTGAAGCCCGTTTGTATCCACATAAGACGGAAGCCTTATAATTATTTCTTCACTTGTTCTTTCAATTACCATTTTTTCGGTGTTTGTGTAAAGTTATCGGTTTTTTCTTTCTAAATACTTTTACTGCACAACCAGTTTTTTGGTTGCGTTTTGTGTGCCGCTATTTATGTGGATAAAATAGATGCCTTTCGCCATGTTTTTGGTATTTATGGGTATTTTTTGGCTCGAAATACTTGTGTATTTTTGCGTAAAAATGGTTTTACCCATCGCATCGGTTACGTTTACAGCCACGCTTTGGCTTGGTTTTGTAGCAAAAACAATGTGCGTAAGCTCCGTGCTTGGGTTCGGCGATATGGTTATGCGCTGCGATAGCTCTATGTTTTCTAAGCCTACGGTTAGCAGTCCACGGCGTAGTTGCAGTTCAAAAGGTGCGTTGGCAAAGCGGGAAATTGCGCCATTGGTGGCACGCACGGTGTGTATCAGTTTTAGGGTGTCGCCCACGGCTAATCCTCTGGTTGCCAGCAGGCTATCTAAGGCGGTGTAGGTAAATGTGAGTGTGGTGTCGCTGCCCGCATTGTTCGAGCCTGTGGCAAAAGTTGGGTTGGCAAAGTTGCCGCCTACGGCATCGGTGAGCCAAGTGTAGGTGATGGGCTGGGGCGTGTTGGAGCTGGTTTTTTGCCAAGAAATGGTAGCCGTGGTACCACCGCCGCCCTGTACATTTATGAGCTGCGAGGCAGTGGGCGTGCGTAGCACAAACGGGCTGAGTTGGGTGGGTAGGTTGGTTACCGAAAAATCGTCGAAGGCGAAGCCGCCGCCAGGCGTGGTAGAGCCGTCGGAGCTGAAACAAATGCGGAATATCACGCTTGATTTGCCCGCCAAAACGGGTTCGAAGGTGCTTACAGCCACCCAGCCTGGCGAGCCATTCATGCCATTGCCCGACCAGCTATCTTGCTTCATTGGTCCAGCCACATTGGTTCGTGGGGTGTTGTACCAAGTCGGCGATACGCCGCCCAGCACCCGAAACGTAATGCCGCCGTCTGTGCTGTACTTAATATTGGCGTTGTCCCAGTTGGTTTCGCAGCCGTAGTATATTTTCAATTCAATTTTCGGGTTGGTTATCGCACTCATATCAAAGCACGGCGACTGTACAAAACCCCTGTCATTGCTGCTGTAATTAGACGTTAGCCGTGTTTTCCACGCTTTTGTGCCACTTGCGGCGGTGTTCAAGGCTTGGCTGTTGGGTTCGCCCCATTCAAAGCTACAACTATCCGATGCCACATAAAAATTGCCATTGCTCGCCTCAAAATTTTCCAAATAAGGAAAGCTCGACACCAAAAATGAGTTGTTTATATAGGCTTCGGCTCTGTTGTTGGTTAGGTCGCCATCGTTGGGCATATTTGCGCTGGCTTCGGCTCTATACACGCCATTGTTCGCCACATTTATTTGTGTTGTAAATACGTAAGTTGCCGTATCATTTGGGTTGAGTGTGGTGTTAAAGACCTCATTTACAGCCACTCCGCCGTTTATTTTATACGAAACGGGTATGTTCGTCAGCGTGGTAGCACCCGTGTTTTTTAGGGTAATGCTTAGTGGCACGCTGCCCGCCAAGCCACAGTTGGATATGTTCGGAAAACTGCTTTTTACCGTCGTTGCGTCTATAAAAGAGGCATTGTCATATACCGAAAAATCGTCGAACGCAAAACCATCGCCCACGTTGGCTATGCCATCGGCATTAAAATGAATGCGAAAAATCACGTTTGCTTGCCCTTTCAAAAACGACAAATCTTGCTTTTTAGACAGCCAACCCTGCGAGCCTTGCACGCCGTCGCCGTTCCAGCAGTCTTCGGCTATGGGTCCGCTGATAGAACCCGCCAAACGGTTGTACCACGCCGCCGAAACGCCGCTGCCCAACACCTGCCACGTGCTGCCGCCGTTTGTGCTGTATTTCACATTGGCATTGTCGTAAGCCGTTTCGCAGTCGTACCATACTTTTAGCCCCAAAGTGGGTACGGAGCTTGCCGAAAAATTGCTAAAATTAAAACAAGGAGACTGCACATAGCCCCTGTCGTCGTTGAAATACGGAAAAGTCGGCGCAGTAGTCCATATTTTTGTGCCAGATGCAGCCGCATTAAAAATGTAGTAAGGCTGCGGCGTGCTTAGGGTAAATGAGCTGTATCCGCCTTTGAAAAAACCACCAGGACCATTTTCAAAATTCTCTAAATAAGGATAGTTGGTTACGTTGGGCGAACTCACAAAAAAAGTAGAGGCTGCGTTGTTGTTCGGATTTATGTCGTTTGCTGCGCTATTGGTTACTACTATGTTGTAGGTATTTGGTGCGCCTATGGTGTATGGCGTGGCAAAGGTGTAGTTAATACTGGCGTTGGGGGCTATGCTGGCTGTTACGGTTTCTGTTACGGGCGCAGCGCCATTTACGCTATACGAAACATTGAAATTGGATACCGTAGCGCCGCCCACATTGCTTATAACCGTGCTTACTATGGCATTGCCTGCCAGTGCGCAGCCCGAAACTCGGTTGGTTGAGGCATTGTTCAGTGCCAAATCTACCACGGGTGAAAAGTCAAATATCGAAAAATCGTCGAAAGCAAAACCATCGCCACTTGGGTAAATGGGGTCGGAGCTGAAATAAATCCGAAAAATTACATTGCTCTGGCTCGCCAAAGCCGAGAGGTTTTGGCGCACGTACCGCCAGCCGTTGCTGTTGTCGTTCCAGCTATCTTCCATCATTGGTCCAAACATGGTGCTGCCTTGTTTGTTGTACCAAGTTCCCGTTGTACCCAATATTTGCCACGTAGAGCCGTTGTTGGTGCTGTATTTAATGTTGGCATTGTCCCAGTTTGCCTCGCAGTTGTACCATATTTTCAGACTAAGCATGGGTATTTGGCTCGCCCCAAAACTACTAAGGTTAAAGCACGGCGACTCCACGTAGCCCGTTTCGTTGTTGTTGTACAAACCCGTGAGGTTGGTTTTCCAGGCTTTTGTACCGCTTGCGGCGGCATTTATGGTAGCACCAGCGGGCGTGCCATAGGCAAACGAGGTATTTCCGCCCGCCACAAAACCACCAGCCGAAGCCTCAAAATCTTGCGCATAAGGAAAACTACTGATGCACTGCGCATGGCTGTATTGTGGGGCAAGTGTGGCTAAAACGCCCAACACAAGGCAGTTGAGCGTTACAAAAGCAATTATTTTATTCATTTATTGGGAATTAATTGGTCGTTTTTTTATTTATGAAATGAGCTATCTGGCTCACTCGTTTAAAGTTTTACAAAAATTTGTGGGTTTTGCTCGTGCATTACCTCATACACCAAACTCACGAGGTGTTCGGTGGCAGGTTTGCTAAAATAATCGCCATCGGAGCCGTAGGCGGGGCGGTGGTTTTTGGCTGTGAGCGTGCGTGGCTTGCTATCCAAGTATTTGTAGGCATTTTGCACCTCCATTATTTGCTGCAATATATAAGCACTTGCGCCGCCTTCTATGTCCTCATCAAACACAATGAGGTTGTTGGTTTTTTGTACGGAGCTTACTATAAAATGGTTTAGGTCAAACGGAATTAGGGTTTGTACATCTATTACTTCTATAAAAATGCCGAGTTTTTCCAGTTCCAATGCAGCCTCTATGGCTATGCGGCAGCAGCTACCGTAGGTTACCACGGTTACGTCGGTGCCGTGGTGCAGTATTTCGGGTTTGCCCAGTTGTACCGTAAACTGGCTTAGGTTGTCGGGCATTTTTTCTTTGAGCCTATAACCGTTTAGGCATTCTATTACAATGGCGGGCTCGTCGGCTTGCAGCAGCGTGTTGTATATGCCAGCGGCTTGTACCATGTTTCGGGGTACTGCTACATACATTCCTTGCAATGCGCTCATTATAAGCGACATAGGTGAGCCGCTGTGCCAAGTGCCCTCGAGCCTATGCCCACGTGTGCGCACTATCAGTGGGGCTTTTTGCCCCGAAACTGAGCGGTAGCGCAGGCTCGCCAGGTCGTCGCTTAGTATTTGTATGGCATACAAAAAATAATCTAAGTATTGTATTTCCACCAGCGGGCGCAAACCTCGCATGGCTGCACCGATGCCTTGCCCCACAATGCTCATTTCCCTGATGCCCGTATCGCCCACACGCAGCTCGCCGTATTTTTTTTGCAGGTTTGCAAATCCCTGATTTACGTCGCCTATTTTGCCCACATCTTCGCCTATGGCAAAAAATGTAGGGTATTTTTGTAGCGTATCGTCAAAAAACTGGTTTAAAACTTCGTAGCCATTCACCATTTTAGAGCTTTCGCTGTATTTGGCGTTTACTTCTGGCACATTTAGTGCAGTTTGGCTGTACAAATGGCTGTTGTATGAGTTGGCGTACTGCGCTTTTTGGGCTTCCAACCATGTTTTTAGTTGGTTGTATGCTTCGTTTTGTTGGTTGCGGCTGTGCATCACGGCTTTTTGGGCGGCTACCATAATGTCCCTTTTTTCGGTGGGTGCGCTTGCGCTTAGTTTTTGCGCTATTTGGGTCAATTCCGTATTTGGGGTTAGTGCGCTTATGAGGTTGGTTAGCGTGCTTTTATCTGCCAAAATCGCTTTTTGGTAGTTGTCCCAAGCGTAATTTTTGCAATCTTTTACGTATTCGGCGGCTTCGTGTTCCAAGCCATTTAGCTCTTGTTGGGTGGCTATGCCTTTTTCCATAATCCACGCACGCATTTTGGTTATGCAGTCGTGGTCGGTTTCCCATTGCAGGCGTTCGGCGGTTTTGTAGCGCTCGTGCGAGCCAGAGGTAGAATGCCCCTGCGGCTGGGTAAGCTCCGTGATGTGAAAAACCGCTGGTTCGTGGTGCTGGCGGCTGTGCGCCATGCCCTCGGCAAATGTGCGGCAGAGCGCAGGGTAATCCCAGCCCTTGCAGGTATGCAGTTGTATGCCCTTTTTTTGGTTGCTCACAAAGCCAGATAGCAGCTCGCTCAGGTTTTCTTTGGTCGTTTGGTGCTTTGCGTGTACCGAAATGCCGTACTCATCGTCCCAAATAGCCACCACCAGCGGCACTTGCAGCACGCCAGCGGCATTTATTACTTCCCAAAAATGCCCTTCGCTCGTACTGGCATTGCCTATGGTGCAAAAAGAAATTTCGTTGCCATTTGCCGAAAAACCACGGTAGTTTTCTTGGTTCAATGCCTCATTTTGGCGGTAGAGCTTGGAGGCAAAAGCGATGCCCAAGGCTCTGCCCATTTGCCCGCCCGTGGGCGAAATGTCGGAGGTAGAGTGTTTGCTGGCGGTGAGGTTTTTAAAACTGCCGTCGTCCTTCAAAAAACGAGTGCCAAAATGCCCGTTCATCATGCGCCCGCCCGAGGCAGGTTCTTCTTTGAGGTCGGTGTTGGCGTAGAGTTGTGCAAAAAACTTTTTTATATCGCTCATGCCCGTTGCAAACATAAAAGTTTGGTCTCGGTAGTAGCCGCTGCGTATGTCGCCATTCAAAAACGATTTGGCGGCAGCCACTTGTGCCACCTCTTTGCCATCGCCAAAAATACCAAATTTCGCCTTGCCCGTAAGCACTTCCTTACGCCCAAGTAGGCTGGCTTGGCGGCTTTCAACTGCGATTCTGTAATCGTTCAGTACTTCTATTTTAAATTCTTCGAAGGTCATTTTTATAAAAAATAGGTGTGGTATATAAAAAATACGTGGCTGTTTTGAGGTGTGGTTGGTTGCGGTTGCCCATAAATTTTAACGAGCTACAAACAAAGATACAAAAAAAAAGCCTAATCTTGCTTTAATCTTAAAAAGCACTTAAAATTAAGTGCTTTTTAGTGTTTATTTACCTACTTACAATCGGCACATAATCCCTGAGCGGTGCGCCTGTGTATATTTGCCTTGGTCTGCCTATGGGTTCGTTGTTGGTGCGCATTTCTTTCCATTGGGCTATCCAGCCTGGTAGCCTGCCCATGGCAAACATTACGGTGAACATTTCGGTGGGTATGCCTATGGCTCTGTAAATAATGCCCGAGTAAAAATCTACATTTGGGTATAGTTTACGAGAGATGAAGTAATCGTCTTTTAGGGCTACTTCTTCCAGTGCTTTGGCTATTTCGAGTATTTCGTCGTTTACGCCGAGTTTTTCGAGTATGGCATCGCACGATTTTTTTATAATTTGCGCCCTTGGGTCAAAGTTTTTATACACCCTATGCCCAAAACCCATGAGGCGTGAGCTTTGGTTTTTGTCTTTTACCATGTCCACGTATTTTTGTACGTTGCCGCCCGTGGCTTTTATTTCTTCCAGCATTTCTATCACCGATTGGTTTGCGCCGCCGTGGCGTGGTCCCCACAGGGCGGCTATGCCAGCACCCACACTTGCGTACAAGTTGGTGTGTGCCGAGCCTACCATGCGCACGGTGGACGTAGAGCAGTTTTGCTCGTGGTCGGCGTGTAGTATAAACAGTTTGTCCAGCGCATCTACCACCACGGGGTCGGGTTCGTAGGCTTGGCTGCGCACACCAAAGAACATACTCGCAAAGTTGCTCATATAGTCCAGTCGGTTGTTGGGGTACATATATGGGTGTCCGAGCGATTTTTTGTAGGTCCAAGCGGCTATCGTCGGCATTTTTGCCATCAGGCGCAGCACATTTCTATTTACCTCTTCGGGCGTTTTGTTGGGGTTTAGCGAGCTGGGGTAAAACGACGACAAAGCCGTAACCACCGACATCATTACGCCCATTGGGTGCGTATCCGAGGGGTAGGCGTTCAAAAACTTTTTCACGTTTTCGTGTACCAGCGTGTGCATCGTTATTTCGTGTTCGAAGCTGGATAGCTGCTCGGCTGTGGGCAGCTCGCCATATATAAGCAAGTACGATACCTCCATAAACGTGGATTGTTCCGCCAGTTGCTCTATGGCATAGCCTCTATAATAGAGCTTGCCAGCGTCGCCATCTATAAAAGTAATTTTGCTTTGGGTAGAGCCCGTATTTTTAAAACCCACATCGAGCGTTATCAGGTTCGAGTCCGATAGCAGGGTCGAAATATCCACGCCATTTTCATTTTCGGTGCCAGTTGTTACGGGGTATTTGTAGGTTTTTCCCTGATAGGTTATCTCTGCGAAGTCAGCCATTTTTTTGTGTTTTATAGAAGAAAAAATTTAGTGCAAAATACGTTTTACGTCTTTATTTTGGTGTATTATATCCAATACTAAAAACTTTGCCAAAGTTAATCAAAAAATCTTAAATTAAGTATTTTATGCCATCATTTTTGGCTTTTATTTGTTTTCTATCACCTTCGCCACCTGAAAATACCCGTGCCCGTGCCTCGGCGCATTGTGCAACGCCTCGGCTTGGGTAAGCTCTTGCGTTACCACATCGGGGCGGGTTTGGTTGGTTTCTTGGTTCATATACACCAGAGGCTTTATGTTGCTGGTATCCAGTTCGTTGAGCTGGTTTACAAACGCCAAAATGCGCTGCAAATCTTGCTCCATAGCCGCTTTTTCTTCTGTACTAAACGATAGCTGCGCCAGCGTTGCCAATTTGTCTATGTTCATTTATATACCCAAATTTTTGGGGTGGTTATGGTGTTGCTTAGGGTGCTATCTCGGTCCATTATGGTTATTTGGTAGGCGATGCTGTCGCCTTGTATGTTGGGTGCTACCAGCCCAAAACTGCTAAATTGCAGCGAAATTTCGCCCTCGAGGCTTTTTTTGTTTCCTATGGGCGCAATGAGGGGCAGCCGAGCCGCAAAATTTACGCTGGTAGCGTTGTTTCGCAAAATTTTATACAGCACGTCATTTACATTTTCACTGGCTGCAAAACCAAGGTTTCCGTCGCCATCTGTAAACGAAAATTTGATTACAATGCTGTCTTTGGGCGAACGCACGCTCTTGGGGTTTATGTCCAAAAAAACAATGGCGGGCGTAATTGGATAGATGGGCGTTTGGTTGCAATTGCTGGCAAGGCAGGGCAATATGCAAACAAATAAAAAGTATTTTAGGCGCATTGGGGTTTGTTTAGCTGGTTATAAAAAACGGATTAAATCTTTTTTAAGTACTAAAACCAGTATTTTAAGCCCAAAAATACTGTATCTTTGCGTCTTTTGCAAGTATTATGTTTTATATGCCCCAAAATTATGCCGAATGGCTTCAAATTCAACCCCAGAATTTTGAAGAAAAAGCACTTTCTTTGTTCCGATACCAAGCCCAGCATTGCAAAATATACAAGGATTACCTTTTTTACCTCAATATTAGCCCGAGCAGGGTGCATTACCCCGAGCATATTCCGTTTTTGCCCATCGAGTTTTTTAAGCAACATGAGGTAAAAACGCACAATTTTACGCCAGAGCGTGTGTTTAGCAGCAGCGGCACTTCCAACACCCAAAACAGCCAGCATTTTGTGGCAGATTTGCAGGTGTATCAGGCGAGCTTTGAGCTTGCTTTTTCTTGTTTTTATGGCGATGTAAAAAATTACTGCGTTTTGGCATTGCTGCCCTCTTATTTGGAGCGGCAAGGCTCGTCGCTGGTGTACATGGCGCAGCAGTTTATTGCCCAAAGCGGGCATGAGCGCAGCGGTTTTTATGTAAACGATTACGATGAACTGCTAAAAACTTTGGAGGAACTTGCCCTACAAAATCAAAAAGTTTTGTTGCTCGGCGTAACCTTTGCGCTGCTGCATTTGGCTCGGAATTACAAGGTGCATTTGGGCAGCGATGTGCTGGTAATGGAAACTGGCGGCATGAAGGGCAGGGGCAAGGAGCTGGTGCGGGCGGAGCTACACCAAGTTTTGTGCGGCGGTTTGGGCGTGGAGCGCATACACTCCGAGTACGGCATGACGGAGCTGCTGTCGCAGGCTTATTCCAAGGGCAAGGGCGTTTTTTATGCGCCGCCCCACCTAAAAATTTTTATTAGAGATGCCGAAAACCCGCTCTACACCTACCCACAGGGCAAGGCGGCACGGGGCGGCATCAATGCCATCGATTTTGCCAATGTGCATAGTTGCGCCTTTGTGGCTACCCAAGACCTCGGCAGGCTGCACACCAACGGCTCTTTTGAGGTGCTGGGCAGGTTCGATTACAGCGATGTGCGTGGCTGCAATTTGCTGCTGGCGTAGCTATTCCATTGCCAAAATTTCCTCTAAATACGTGCGCTCGTTGCTAAGGCGAGGCACTTTGTTTTGCCCGCCGAGCTTGCCTCTGTTTTTCAGCCAGTTGTAAAAAGTCCCCGATTTTACGGCTTTTACCACAGGAAAATCCATAGCCAAGTTGCCCTTTCGCTTCGATTCATAGTCGGAGTTTAGGCTTTTTAGAGTTTCGTCCAGCAAAAAGCAAAAGGTACTAAAATCGTTGGGTGCGGTTTCAAACTCGATAGCCCACTGGTGCGCACCTTTGGTATTTTGGCTCAAAAAAATGGGCGCAGCCGTGTAGTCGGTTATGGTGGCGTGGGTTATTTCGCAGGCTATTTTCAGGGCTTTTTCGGCATTTTCTATAATCAACTCCTCGCCAAAGGCATTGATAAAATGCTTGGTACGTCCCGTAATTTTAAACCTAAAAGGGTATTTGGAAGTAAAACGAATGGTGTCGCCTATGGCATAGCGCCACAGCCCAGCGTTGGTGCTTATAACCACGGCATAGTTTTGGTGCAGCACTATCTGGCTCAACCCGATGGTTTTTGGGTGTTCTTTTTCAAGTTCGGAGGTGGCTATAAACTCGTAATAAATGCCGTAGTCCAACATGAGCAGCATTTCTTGGCTGTTTTTTTGGTCTTGTATCCCAAAAAAACCTTCGGAGGCATTGTAGGTCTCGAGGTAGTTTACGGCACTCGAGGGCAGGTATTGCTCAAACTGTTTGCGGTACGGCTCAAAACTCACGCCGCCGTGGCAATACACCTCGAAGTTGGGCCACAGCTCCAAAATATTGCTTTTGCCTGTGTGTTCCAGCAGCCAGTTAAACAGCACAATGGTCCAGGTAGGCACGCCCGACACGTTGGTTACATTTTCGTGGAGGGTCGCCAGTCCCATTTTGGCTACTTTTTCCTCCCAGTTGTCCAGTAGGGCGATGCTGAGGTCGGGCGTGCGCATAAAACTCACCCAAAACGGTAGGTTTTGAATAAGCACCGCCGACAGGTCGCCGTAGTAAATATCGGAACTAAGCTGGCTTATTTGGTGGCTGCCGCCGATGGCTAAGAGCTTGCCCGAAAAAATTTTGCTCTCGGGGTAATTGTTGCAGTACATCGCCAACATATCTTTGCCTGCTTTGTAGTGGCATTCTTCCAAGGCTTCGTTCGAAACGGGTATAAACTTGCTCTTATCGTTGGTAGTGCCGCTGCTTTTTGCAAACCAACAGGTTTTTGAGTGCCACAAAAGGTTGGTTTCGCCCTGCATCACACGCTCTATATAAGGTTGTAGCTGCTCGTAGCTGCTCACGGGTACACGGTTGGCGTATTGCTCGGCGTTGGGTAGCTCGGCATAGCCGTATTTTTGCCCCCAAACCGTGTTTTTGGCATCGTGCAGCAGCTTGCGCCGCACTTCTTCTTGTACTTCTATGGGGTATTTTATAAATAACTCAATTTGGTGTACACGCTTTTTTATGAGCCACGAGGCTATGGAGTTTATAACCTCTTTCATTTTTCAATCATTTTTTGGGTTATAGGTCGTGGTAGTTTATGGTTTTTTGTGCTGGGTTTGTATTATTGCAAAGATACACAAATTTTTTTTTGCCCAATGCCCTTTTTTCCGTCGGTTTTTTTGGGTCGTATAGTTTTTTTTGTAAATCTCAATTTTCAACTATTTATTCCAATTTTATTAAATATTTTTGTGGGCAAATTAAACCCAACCCAAATTTTTATAGCAATGTCTAAATTGTACCACAGCAACGAAATTAAGCTATTTTCGGCAACGCAATCCATTGAATTGTCGCAAAAAATAGCAGAGTGTTTTCAAAAGCCGCTCGGAAAAATGACCATAGCCAGGTTTAGCGATGGCGAGTTTCAGCCGAGTTTCGACGAAACGGTGCGTGGTTGCGATGTGTTTATCATACAATCTACCACGCCGCCAGCCGACAATTTGATGGAGCTGCTGCTGCTAGTAGATGCCGCCAAGCGGGCTTCGGCGCACTACATCACGGCTATTATACCGTATTTTGGTTTTTCTCGCCAGGATAGAAAAGACCGTCCACGTGTAGCCATAGGCGCACGTTTGGTAGCCGATTTGCTCACGGCAGCGGGCGTAACCCGCATTATGACCATGGACTTGCACGCCCCACAAATTCAGGGTTTTTTCAACCTCCCAGTGGACCATCTCTACGCAAGCTCCGTATTTATACAGTACATCAATTCACTTAATTTGCCCAACCTCACCATTTGCTCGCCCGATATGGGCGGCACCGCCCGAGCCCGAGCCTACGCCAGTGCGCTGGGTACGGACATGGTGATATGCTCCAAAGAGCGCAAACAAGCCAATGTGGTGAGCAGCATAAGCGTGATAGGCGACGTGCGTGGCAGAGACATTGTGATTATAGACGACATTATAGACACCGCTGGCACAATTTGTAAAGTGGCGCAAACCCTCGTGGATAGCGGCGCAAACAGCGTGCGGGCGGTGTGTACCCACGCCGTGCTTTCGGGCAAAGCCTACGAAAACCTAAATGCCTCGGTGCTGCAAGAAGTAGTGGTAACCGATACCATACCGCTCGATGCCACTAAAAAATGCGATAAAATAAAACAGATTTCGGTGGCGCAAATGTTCTCCGATGCCATAAGGCACGTGTACGAGCATACGAGCATCAGCTCATTGTTTGGCGGGCAATAGGTTGTAGTTTTATAAATGCGTGTGTTTCGCCATCAAACAGGCTTTGTTGGTGCTTACAAGTATTTCGAGGTTTGGTTTGGCAATGTCCAGCGGAATTTTTAGTGCGTTGGGGCTGCGCTTATCGAAGGGCGGCGGCGGTTTTGCGCCCGTCCAATGCTGCAAAAA
The DNA here is from genome assembly GCA_043765195.1 of Bacteroidota bacterium. GTDB lineage: Bacteria > Bacteroidota > Bacteroidia > UBA7662 > JAYUJN01 > JAYUJN01. The sequence goes on from JAYUJN010000055.1 coordinate 23,581, forward strand.
ATGGATAGGGCAGGTGTAAAAAAAACGCTCTATCTGGTAGTTTTTTTGCCACAGCTGCAGTTTTTCGTTTATTTCTTCAAAAAACCGATACGAGTTTTGCAACCTAAGCCTCGACCCCTCGCTGTGCCGTGGTTTAATTTTTTGTTGCAAAAGCTCTGCCCTGCCTTGCTTGGCACGCACCATGTATTTTTTTATAACCTTGTGCTGCACCATTTCGCCTTGCTCAAAATACCCCAACGCCGCACTGCCAGCCTGTATAAGCACAATGCAATAATTGGGTATGTGCGGCTGCACCCGCTCGGCGTAAGCCCACAAAAATTCGTGGGGGGCAATGGGCGTAAACGGCAGCGGAAACCGAAATATTTGGGTTGTATTGCCCGTTTGTGGGTCGCTTATTTCGAGCTGGTGTTTTTTATGGTTTAAAAAATGCGGCTTGGGCGGCGGCTGGCTTATGTAGCTTTTTAGCTGGTGGTAGGCTTGGGTATAATCCAAGTGTTGGGTCGTCATTTTTTATAGCAATGTATTTTTTGGGCAAAGGCGTTGGTTTACACCTTTTTATCCATTACCCAAAACCAAACTGGCGGCAGCAACGCCAGCAGCATCATGCCTGGGTAGCCCGTGGGCATTTGCGGCGTGTTGGGGTGGTTTTGTAGCACTTGGTAGGTGCGGCTGGCTTTGTAGTGGTGGTCGCTGTGCCGAGAAAGCTCGAACAAAACCAGCCGCCCCACTACGTGGTTCGAGTTCCAAGAATGGTGCGGCTGCACCCGCTCGTAGCTGGTTTCGGTAGTGGCTTTGCGGCTTAGTCCGTAGTGTTCTATGTAGTTTACGGTTTCCAAAAGTAAAAAACCGATGGCAGCCGCAGGCAGGTAGTACAGCAGCGTTTGCGCCCCACAAAAATAGGCTATTGCCCCCAAAAACGACGCTTGTGCCACCGTAAAACGCAGCATTTCGTTGTGCCAGCTCCAAAAACTTTTGCCCGCTTTTTTCAGTTGGTTAGCCTCTATGTGCCACGCCGATAGGTAGCTACCCAAGGTAGAGCGCACCCAAAATGCGTAGAGGTTTTCGCCCTTTGTAGCCGAGGCGGGGTCGTGGCTGGTGGCTACGTGTTTGTGGTGTCCACGGTTGTGTTCTATAAAAAAGTGCGTGTAAAGTGCGGGCAGCAGCAGCAGTTTGGCTATGTTTTGCTCGTGTGCATTTACCCGATGCCCAAGCTCGTGCGCCACATTGATGCCCAGCACGCCCAAACCCAAACCCAAGGCTACTATCAAGCCCGCCCGCTCGGTGCTGCTTAGTGCGGGGCTGTTTATTTGCCATAAAAACAGCAAAACCAAGCCATAAAGCACTGGCAACATCGTGTAGGTAAGTACATCGTAAAACGCATCTTTTTTTGCGATGGCTTCTTCGGCTTCTGATAAATTTTTGTGGTCGGGTTTTAAAAAAAGCTCTAAAAACGGCACAAAACCAAATACATAGCCCAGCGGCAGCCAAACCCAAGCATTTTTTAGGTAAAAAGCCAGCAGAATGGTTACGGGAAGTATAAAAGCAGCCAGATATTTGATTTTTTGCATGGTTTGTAGTTGTTATCATTTGTGTAACACACAAAATACCGATTTTGATTTTATTAGCCTTTAAATTGTATGGTTTTTACGATGCTTAGTTTATTTATAACCAAAAGCGGTACCCAAAGCATGGTGGCGCACGCCATTAAACTGCCCACATTCAACCAAAAAACCTGTGCGCTGGTGATGTAAACGGGGACTTCGCTCACGTAGTATGATTGGGCGGGCAGTTTTAGGAAACCCGTTTGTTTTTGCGCATAAATAATGAGCAGCCCCAGCCCGTTGCCCAGCAGCAAACCAATGGCGATGAGGTAAGTGCCTGTGTAAAAAAACATTTTTTTGATGCCAAAGTTCGTCAAGCCAAGTGCTTTTAGCAGCCCGATGGTGGTGGTTTTTTCTAAAATTAAAATGAGCAATGCCGAAACCATGTTGATGCCCGCCACCAAAACCATGATGCCGATAATTACTTTTTGGTTGGTATCAAAGAGGCTCAACCACGAAAAAAGTTGGGGGTACAGCTCTTGTATGTTTTGCGCATTTTCGGTGATGGGCAGCGCATCTCGCACGGTTTCGGTGGTAGCGTTCAGGTTTTTTAGGTTTTTTGTGTATATTTCGTAGCCGCCTATCTGGTTTTTTGCCCACCCATTTAGCCTTTGTATTTGGCGTAGGTCGGCTATCACAATGGGTTTGCCCAGCTCGGCTTCTATGCCAAGGTTGTAAATGCCCGCCACGGTAAAAGCCCGCATTCGGGGCGGTTGCTCTATAAAATACACGGGTAGGCGGCTGCCCACGTGCAGCTCCAAGCGGTTGGCGAGTAGCTGCGAAACCAAAATTTGGTTGCTGGGCAGGCTATCGGCTGCATTTATGCTAAAAACTGTGCCTGCCACCATTTTACTTTTTAAAAAAACGGTGGAAAAACTGCTGTCTATCCCTTTTAGTACAATGCCCTCGAACTGCTGGCTGGTTTTGGCTATGGCGGCTTTTAGCGCAAAACTTTGTACGTGTGCCACGTTTTCTATCTTGGCTATTTGTGTGCTAAGTGCGGCATTTTGTACAATCGGTTGGCTGTCGGTGATGCTGTTTGGGTTCAGTTTTGTAACCTGTATGCTGCCCCAAAAACCCGTAATTTCTTCGGGTATTGCTTTTTGAAACCCGCCCACCACCGCCACCGATACCAGCATGGTAGCCAGCCCAATGGCTATGCCGCCTATCGCTATTTTTACGATGAGTTTGCCAAACAGCCCCTGCCCACGCAAGGTGGTGCGCTCAAATAAATAGTAAGAAAAATTCAAATGCTTTGGGTGTATAAAGTGGTTTTTTGGGTGGCATATTGCTTTTTGGGCATAAACCGTTGCTGGTAATTAAATTATCCATTGTAAAGGTATGAAAAAATGCTTAATTTTGCAAAAATATTAGAGCAATACAACCCAATGCAAGACGAAGTTATAGAAATTTTTGGCGCAAGAGAACATAATTTAAAAAACATAGATTTAACCATACCACGCAATAAATTGGTGGTTTTTACGGGCATGAGTGGCAGCGGCAAGTCTTCGCTTGCCTTCGACACGCTTTTTGCGGAGGGGCAGCGCAGGTATATGGAGAGTTTTTCGGCGTATGCACGGCAGTTTATAGGCAATTTGCAGCGACCAGATGTAGATAAAATAGAGGGACTTAGCCCCGTGATTTCGATAGAGCAAAAAACCACCAACCGCAACCCACGCTCTACGGTGGGTACAGTTACCGAAATTTACGATTTTTTGCGCTTGCTTTTTGCCCGAATTGGTACGGCGCACAGCTATGTAACTGGCTTGCCGATGGTAAAAATGAGCGAAGACCAAATCCTTCGCCAAATTTTTGAGCAATACGCTGACAAAAAAATAGCCATACTTGCACCGCTTATCAGAGCCAGAAAAGGGCATTATCGGGAGCTTTTTGAGCAAATACGCAAGCAAGGCTACCTAAAAGTGCGTGTAGATGGCGAAATGCTCGACCTTAGTGAGCGCATACAACTGGACCGCTACAAAACCCACGACATAGAAGTGGTGATAGACCGTGTGGAAATAACCGAAGACAATAGAACCCGCCTAAGCCAGAGCATTGCTACGGCACTAAAAACGGGCAAAGGCACGATTCAGCTCATGGATTTGGAGAGCGCAAAAACGGCTTTTTTCAGCAGCCTGCTCATGTGTGTGGAGAGCGGCATTGCGTACGACGAGCCGCAGCCCAATAGTTTTTCGTTTAACTCGCCCTACGGCGCTTGCCCACACTGCGACGGCTTGGGTAGTATGCCCTCCGTTTCCATAGATACCATAATACCCGACCCAAGCCTAAGCATAAAAGACGGCGGTATAGCGGCTTTTGGCGAGTACAGAGACGTGTGGACGTACAGAATTATAGATATTTTGGCAAAAAAGTACAAGTTTAGCACCAGCGTACCTATAAAAGACTTGTCGGAAAATGTAAAAAAAATGCTTTTTGAAGGCACGGCGGATTACAACTCTAACCTGTCTTTTTCGGAAAACTACGACCAAAAAGCCTTTGAGGGCATTAGAGCCATGCTCATTCGCTACTACAAAAGCCCCGATGCCGAGTACCTAAGCCGCTGGGCGGAGCAGTTTGTGCAGCAAGACCCTTGCCCTGAGTGCGCTGGCGCAAGGCTTAAAAAGGAGTCGCTTTATTTTCTCATTGCCCAAAAAAACATAGCCGAGCTTACCCAAATGGACTTGATAGAGTTGCAGGCTTGGTTTGAGGCATTGCCCCAAAAACTAAAAAAACGAGAATTGAGCATCGCCCAAGAAATTGTGAAAGAAATAGTGGAGCGCTCGGGTTTTTTGAACAACATTGGGCTTACGTACCTAAGCCTGAGCCGAGGCTCAAAGACCCTTTCTGGCGGCGAAAGCCAGCGCATTCGGTTGGCTACGCAAATAGGCTCGCAGCTCACGGGCGTGCTTTATATACTGGACGAACCCAGCATTGGGCTGCACCAGCGGGACAACCAGCGGCTCATACAATCGCTGAAAAACCTGCGGGACATAGGCAACTCGGTGATTGTGGTGGAGCATGACAAGGACATGATTTTGCAAAGTGATTTTGTGGTGGATATTGGTCCGGGGGCGGGTAAGTTTGGCGGGCAAATTGTATCCATAGGTACGCCCGAGCAGTTTGCGCACAGCCACACCATTACCGCCGACTACTTAAACGGTACACGAAGTATAGCCGTGCCAGAGGCTCGTAGGCAGGGCAATGGGTTGTACCTGACCCTAAATGGCTGCACGGGCAACAACCTAAAAAAACTAAGTATTGCTTTTCCGCTCGGGAAATTTATATGCGTTACGGGCGTTTCGGGCAGCGGAAAATCCACGCTCATAAACGAAACATTGTACCCAATACTAAGCCAGCATTTTTATAGAAGCAAGCAAAAACCGCTGGCGTACCAAAGCATTGTGGGCTTGGAAAACGTGGATAAGGTAATAGAAATAGACCAAAGCCCGATAGGGCGCACGCCACGGAGTAATCCTGCTACTTATACGGGCGTTTTTACGAACATTCGCAGCTTGTACGCCGAGCTGCCCGAAGCCAAAATTAGGGGATATGCCGCAGGGCGGTTTTCGTTTAATGTGCGTGGCGGTAGGTGCGAAACCTGCGGCGGCGGCGGTATGCGCATTATAGAAATGAATTTTATGCCCGATGTGGAGGTAGTGTGCGAAACTTGCAACGGAAAAAGGTATAACCGAGAAACGCTCGAGGTGCGGTTTAAAGGAAAAAGCATCAATGACGTGTTGAACATGAGCATAGACGAAGGCGTGCTGTTTTTTGAGAACCAACCCGCCATTTTGCGCCGCATAAAAACCTTGCAAGACGTGGGGCTGGGCTACATAACGATAGGGCAAAGCTCGACCACGCTGTCGGGGGGCGAGGCGCAACGGGTAAAACTGGCTACGGAACTAAGCAAAAGAGACACTGGAAAAACTTTTTATATACTGGACGAACCCACCACGGGTTTGCATTTTGAGGACGTGAAAGTGCTGCTGGGCGTGCTGCAAAAACTCGCCGACCGAGGCAATACCGTACTCGTAATAGAGCATAACCTCGATGTAATAAAGGTGGCAGACCATATTATAGACATTGGTTTGGAGGGCGGCAGAAACGGCGGCACGCTGCTTTACGAAGGCACGCCCGAGCTGATGCTCAACCACCAGCACAGCCACACAGCTACTTACCTAAAAGTGGAAATGGAGGCGTAGGGTGTTGGGTTTTGGTCGTTGAGCGTAGCCGAAACGCCTCTTGTCCGAACAGGATTACAGGATTTTAGGATTTTCAAGATTGCGGTAAAAATCCTGTTCTTACAATGTTGGTACAGACGTTGCACTGCAACGTCTCGGGTATTGTGGTGGAAAATCATGGCGGAGACGCGATTAATCGCGTCTGTACATATTTGTTCAAAATTCATGGTCGTTGAGGGTAGCCGAAGCGACCCTTCGGCTACCCTCAGGGTACAGTTCGTTGAGCGTAGCCGAAACGACCCTTCGGCTACGCTCAGGGTACAGTTCGTTTAGCGCAGCCCAAACCAATTTTACAAATTCGGCTGGGGCGTAGTGCGCAGGTAAGGCTTTATTTTTGTATGCCCTTTCGGAAACTTCTGGGCGATGTCCTCATCTTTCACAGCCATTGTAATAATTACATCGTCGCCGTGCTGCCAGTCGGCGGGCGTGGCTACCGAGTAGTTTGCGGTGAGTTGTAGCGAGTCTATGACCCTAAGCAGCTCATCGAAGTTGCGCCCTGTGGAGGCTGGGTAGGTGAGCATCAGCTTAATTTTTTTGTCGGGCGCAATAATAAACACGCTGCGCACCGTCATGTTGTCCAGCGCATTGGGGTGAATCATGTCGTAGAGGTTGGCTATGCTCTTGTCAGCGTCGGCTATCAGCGGAAAAGTTACCTCCGTGCCTTGGGTTTCGTTTATATCGCTAATCCAAGCGTGGTGTTTTATGAGTTCATCTACACTTATGGCAATCATTTTTACGTTGCGCTTCGCAAAATCTTGGGTTCTTTTGGCTGCTGCGCCCAGCTCGGTGGTGCAAACGGGTGTATAATCCGCAGGGTGCGAAAAAAATATTACCCAGCCGTCGCCAGCCCATTCATGAAAATCTATTTCGCCGATGGTGGTTTGTGCCGTAAAATTGGGTGCGGTGTCGCCAAGTCGTAGGGTCATTTTGTGGTTATTTTAAGTTTTTTGTGTAAAATGTGTGTTTTTATTCTATTAAAACGAAAAATAAATGAAAATAGTTTTGAATATCGCAAAAAATGCGACTAAATATTGAAAAAAGATACATATTTTTTATTTTAATAATATGGGCTTTAAATTGTAATATTTTTTGGCTAAAAATATTTTAAGTTAAACAAAGTTATATTTTGCTGTTTTCAAGCATAGTACCTTGCAATGCAAAGTACTATACGATACCTTTGTGCCATCATTAAACAAAAAACACCAAATGAATGTAGAAAACACCTCAGTTCAGATGCGAAAGGGCTTTTTGGAGTACTGTATTTTGCTGGCGATACAGCAGGGCGGCGAGGTATATACCTCCGACCTGATAGACCAACTAAAACAAGCCGAAATAATAGTGGTGGAGGGTACGCTGTATCCGCTACTGAGCCGCTTGCACAAATCGGGTACGCTGGAGTATAGCTGGCAAGAGTCCAATGCGGGTCCGCCACGCAAGTATTACCGCTTGGCGCAGCCCGAGGGCGCTCATTTTTTGAAAGAACTCGACGAAACTTGGGCGAGCTTGGCGGCATCGGTACAAAAACTTTTAAACAACCAAACAAACTCTAAACTAAAAAACGATGAATAAAACGGTATCTATAAACCTTGCGGGCATGGTTTTTAGCATTGACGAAAATGCTTACATCGCCCTAAATACGTACATCAACGAAATACGCAAAATATTTGTGGGCTACACCGATGGCAACGAAATAGTAACGGATATTGAAGCTCGGATAGCTGAAAAATTTCGGCTTGCGCTCACCCAGCAGCAAAAAGAGGCGGTTTCGCTCGCCGATTTGGAGCGTGTGCAGGCGGAGCTGGGTAGCACCCAAGATTTTGCGCAAGATGCCCACGAAAACCTCGAGCAAAGCAAACCCAGTGCGCCCGCCCAACCCATTGTGGTTCAGAAGTTTAGCCGCAGCGCCAACCAAAAAATTGTGGGCGGCGTGGCTATGGGTTTGGCGCACTATTTGCGTATCGACCCCGTGATAGTCCGCATTTTATGGCTCGTGAGCATCGCTTTGGGTGGCGTGGGCGTGCTTGCTTACCTCATTTTGTGGGTGCTGCTGCCCGTGGCGCAGCTACCAGAGTTTGTGCATTCGGCGCACAGCAAGCGGTTTTTTAGAAACAAAGAAGCCCGAAAAATAGCGGGCGTAGCCGCAGGCATTTCCACTTATTTTGGCATAGATGTGTTGTTTGTGCGCATTTTGTTTGTACTCGGCGTTTTGGGGGCGGGCGTGGGTTTGGTGGCTTACGTGGTTATTTGGGCGAGTGCCGCCTACGCCCACACCCTGAGCCAGCGCACGCTCATGCACGGCACCCAAGCCAACCTATCCAATATGTACGCCACACGCCAAAACCAGCTACAAAACCCCAGCCAACCCAACGTTTTTATAGAAATAATTGAGCGCAGTTTTGCCGTATTTTTTCGGGTATTAAAAATGATTTTGGGCGCATTGCTGCTGCTAAAAAGCATGGCTTTGTTTCTATTGTCCTTTGTTTTTGTGGGCTTTGCATCTATGATTTATTGGCGCAATGGCGATTTTTCGGGCATACCGCTGCGCAATTTTGCGGGCAGCCTCACCAACGATTTGGGGCTACAAACCCTCATTGTGCTGGCATTTGTATTGCCTGCTATCTTGTTGGTTTACATGGGTTTACGCCTTTTGTTGGGTTATCGTTTGTTTGGCAAGCAAGCCATAAAAACGCTTGCTTTTGCCTGCATAGCCGTACTGGCTACGGCATTTGTGTTTGGGTTTAGCCTGTTTTCTAATTTTGTAGAAACGGCTCGCTACCAAAAAATACAAACCATAACATTGCCCGATACCACACGGCTGTTGGAGCTGGAAATGAGCGATTTTTACACCAACAATATGCAGCACTACGACAATTTTGACATTACGCTGCACGCCCACAACCAGCCCAGTATTCTGGTAAAAAAATCGTTTGAGGCACAGGGTGCAAACCAAGCCGATGCCCAAAAAAATGCACAGGCAGCCATTTACAACCTCGAGTTGCAGGGCAATAAACTGGTATTTGACAACAAAATAAAATTTGAGAAAAACGCCATTTTTCGTTTTCAAAGGGCAAAAATAGACATTTATTTGCCACAAAACATGGTTGTAAAAATCAATAATTTTTATAAATTTCACCTCTCAAACCCAAATTTTTGGTACGATAACTGGCAGTATGGCTTTCATGACTATGATTTTGAAGGCAAAAAATACAAAATAGTAAACGATACCATAAAATGCCAAAACTGCGATGATTTGCTGCAAAACCCCAAATATTGGCAGAACGAAAACCGTGGCTATTCGCCCAATGATAGTTCGTGGAGTGAAGCGGAAACAGACGAAATGAACGAGCAAAAAGCAGTTTTGAAAAATTATTTGACCAATTAAATGCCTAAAATTGCGGTAAAAAAGCCCTCTAATTCCTCACTTTTATGTTAATTATTACCCAAAACCTACCACTTAACACGGAAAACACGTTCTTTATCCCGGTTTTGGGTTTTGCTATTGCATAGTATTTATTGGTTGCATAACTTTGTACCCGTGAACGAAATAACATCGTGTGTGATGTTGAAAGCATATAGCACTTGAAAGCAAATGCTATATCTACTTAAATGTGCGTGTCGTGTGTGGTGCGCCGTTGTGTAAGAAAGTAAATGCCATTAGGTATTGAAAACTCCCAAGTTTCGGCTTGGGAGTTTTGTTTTGTAGAGCGTGGAGTGCAGCCGAAGTGGCTCGTTTCGGCTACGCTCAACGACCATGAATTAGAACGAATAAAAAACCCACGTTCGTTGAGCGTAGCCGAAACGGACAATGGGTGTTGAATGGAATAATCCTGTGCATTTTTTAATCCTAAAAATCCTGTGGAGACAAGAAAAATACCAAAAAATGAGCCGCTAATTTTGGACTTTTTGTTAAAAAAAAGCACCCCGACCCCTCGCTTTTTTGTTAATTCTTACGCAAAACCTACCACTTAACACGGAAAACACGTTCTTTATCCCGGTTTTGGGTTTTGCTATTGCACAGTATTTTTTGGTTGCATAACTTTGTGGTGTTGAAAACAACAAGTAGTGTGTAATTATAATGCTATGAAAAAAACACAATGCCATGCTATATTTGGTATTACAAACTCCCAGATTTCGATTTGGGAGTTTTCTTATACTTTACCCATGAAGCCAGTTTACATACTTATTTACCTTATACTTTGGGCTAGCCAAGCAGGTGCCCAGCAGCTTGCCCACCGCCGATACACCACCGCCGAGGGGCTGCCCCAAATGCAGGTAATGGACGTGGCGCAAGACCAAAACGATGTTTTGTGGATAGGTACAAAAAACGGACTGTGTACCTTCGATGGCGTTTCGTTTTACAACAAATTAGGCGGCGAAAAAAAGGAAATTTATGCAGTTTTGGTAAGTAAAAAACGGGAAGTCTTCGCCTTTTATACCTACCAAACCAAGTTAGAGGTTTACGAAAACTACAAGCTCAACCCAAACTACATAACGAATAAAGAAGTACTAACCAAGTACAACTTGATAGAAAATCCTTTTTTGGCGGGCGATACTGTATGGCTTACACTCGTTAGCAAACCAACCTTAGAAGAAGACAAAGCCCAAAATGAAAAAACCAGAGTATCTACCATTGCTTTTTTGCTCAACCATAAAATTACGATTTTGCCCAAAACCAAAATCGTTGCCCCAAACGGAGAATACACGTCCGCTGCCGTAACCAACAATACCTTATACCTCAGTAGCGCGGGCTTCGGCATTTTTAGGTTTAATGCCCAAACCCAAACCCTGCAAAATATATATAAATTTAGCCCAAGTGAAAAAATAAATGGCTGTAATGCTATAAAAGCCACAGACGATGGCAACATTTATTTGACATCGAATAAGTACGTAGCCAAACTTGTAAATGGGCGCATTTTTTATTTAGATAGCGGCGAAATAGGCAATAAACTCATCTATTTAAAAGAAAAAAAACAGCTCCTGTATTTCAAAAAAATAGGCGAGCGCACCCAGCAGCTCATAACCATGAATACCCAAGGCGTGCGCCTAAGTACCCTGAATATAGACATAAATTTGCCCTACGGCGTAATCATAGACAAAGAAGGCAACTACTGGATAGCCAGCGAAGAGGGTTTGGTGCAACTTATAAAAAACGGTTTTACCAATTTTTATGAAAAAGACGGTATGCCCCCCAAAATATGGCAGATAATAGAAGACAAAAAGCAAAATATGTGGTTTGCGCCCTACGAAATGCGCAACGGTATATGCAAATACGATGACCAAACCCTAAAAAGGTACTATGTACCCAAAGCAACCACAAAGGCAAACTACTTTTATTTTGCAGGATATTGCACCCCAAAAAACGAGCTTATGTTTACCACCGATGGGGGTTTGTTGTCGTTTACCGAAAAAAATGGGTTTAAAGAAGATTTTAATAAAAGCCTGATTTTTAATACCTATGAAAGTGCCACAACCAAAGATGTATTTATAGGTGCCTGGGACAATAAAGGGTTTTATTTCAAAAAAAACAACACCAACCAATGGCAGCAATACAAAATACCACGCATGAAAAACGTGGTGGGTGCTACCCAAGACAAAGACCAAAATTATTGGTTTGGGGGCTTTGGTGGCATCGGCGTATTTGATGGCAAAAGCACTTTTAGCATTTGCGCCTACGACAGCACACATAGCCACCTGCGGGGTATGTGCTACACCACCGACCACAAGGGCAATGTGTGGATAGGCAGCGATACCCACGGTTTTTTGATGTATGATGCCAACCGTTATCCGTTTAAAATGGCGGATAGTTCGCTGGTAGCCAAGCGGATACAAATGGTAAACGACAGCAATTATTTAAGCAACATCATTACTGCCATAAAATACTACGCCACGCCCAAAGACACTTTTTTGCTTTTTGGGCACTCGCAGGGCTTTGGTATGTTCGACCTGGCGCACTGGTACAAAACCAAGCAAATACGCATTCAGTTTTTTGACGATGCCAATGGTTTTATGGGGCATGAAGTGGAGCAAAATGCGATAACCGTGGATTCTAAAAACCGCATTTGGATAGCCACCAACGACTTGCTTACGCTGTTTGATTTTCCGAAATATAGAAAAAATGACGTTGTGCCAAACATTTACATCAAGCAACTTGTGTATTTTGATGGTAAATTAAAGCCAAACACGCTTTTTGACAACAATATTTACCAAAAACAGCCCAGCCAAGAACTGGTACTGAAACCAAGCCAAAACAACATACAAATTAGTTTTATAGGCATAAGCACCACTGCGCCCACACGAGTGCAGTACAGCTACCGATTGATGGGCAGCAACGCCTCGTGGAGCGTGTGGAACACGGATACCAAGGCTACGTTTACCAATCTTGCTGCGGGCGATTATCGGTTTGAGGTGCGCAGCATAAACAGCGAAACGCCGCTCGAGTTAGCCGACAAACAAATGGTGAGCCTCACGTTTCGGGTGGAGCAAATTTGGTACAAATCGTGGTGGTTTTTACTCTTGTGCGCATTGTTTGCTGGGAGTGTTATCGTTTTTATAACCCAACTTTTAGCCAAGCGCAAAAGGGCTGAAATACTCACCGAACTTAGGCTAAAAGAGGGCGAGCTGGTGCGCAGCCAGAGCAGTGAGCAGATTTCTAAAATGCAGTTTCAGATGCTCATAACCCAGCTCAATCCGCATTTTATAAACAACGTACTTACGGGCATACAAAACAAAGTATTCCACGAAACGGAGTCATTTGTGGCAATTAGCTACCTCGCCAAACTTATAAGGAGTTTGTTTATGGAAAGTAGGTCTGGAAAAATGGTTTGGTCGTTGGCAGAAGAAATGGATTTTTTGCAGCATTATTTAGACCTGCAAAAATTTAGGTTTCCAAGTAATTTTGAATATACGCTGCCTATCAAAGCCGAATTAGCCGCATTTGAGCGCATAAAAATACCCATTATGTACCTACAAATCCACTGCGAAAATTCCATAGAACATGGTATAAAAGCCGTGCCAGATGGCAAGCTGATGGGCAAACTTATTGTAAGTGTAGCTCAGGTAAACCAAAGCCAAATAGCCATAACCATAACCGACAACGGCGTGGGTAGAACCGAAGCAAGCCAAAAAAACAGCCGCAGCACCAAGCAAGGCACAGCGATGCTTAGTGAGGTTTCGGATATATTTAACAAAAATAACAACAACAACCTGCTTAACTTTACCTACCAAGATGCGCCGCAGGGCGGCGGTACCACGGTTACGGTGTTTGTACCCACGCATTACAAATACGACTAACCATACGCACCATGCAAAAAATAACCTGCCTCATTGTAGAAGATGAAATAAACGATAGAGAGCTGCTGGAGAAATGCCTGCACTTTTTTCATGAGCGGCTCACCGTTTTGCCCACCAAGCCCACCACCGTAAACGACGCGGTAGAAGCCATTTTGGCGCACAGCCCCGATGTGGTTTTTGCGGATATTCGGCTACAAGGCGGCGATTATTTTGATGTGTTGGAGGTGCTAAAAAAACAAAATGTGGTGGTAGCCAGCGTACTTTTTACGGCTTATAGAAGCGATATGGCGGAATACGCCCAAAAATACACCAACAACTACACCGAGTACATAAAAGCCATTACCTACAAACCCATAGCGCACAATTGGAAGGAGGAATATGCCGCTTTTTTGGATAAAATAGCGCAGGAAAAACCCAAAAAGGACGTTCAAAATCAGTTTATAAAAATAAGCGATCTAAAACTCCGCATAGATGATATATACTACATCGCTACCAACGACACCAAAAAAAACAGCCTTACGTTTTATGTTTTGCCCAACACGCTACCAAATACAGTGAGGCAAAAAAATGCCGCACAGGGTATAGTTACCCTAAATGCAACGCTTACAGAATGGTTGAAAGTGCATACAAACGAGCAATTTATACGAATTAGTAGGGATAGGGCTATAAACTCGGATAAAATAGTGTCGGTAATATCAAAGCCTGAAACGGAAGGCGGTGGTTTTACGGTGGTTTTTGGGTATAAAAACAATAGGGGCGAAAACTCGTCGTTTCCTGTAAGCCGTAATTTTGTAGCGGAAATAAAGGCTTTTTTGAAGGGAAAGGGAGTGGGTTTAACTAAAAAAATTGAGTTTGGCGATGACCAAAATGGATAGCACCAAAAATGCGGTGCGTATGTATTTTTCGGGGAGGTGTGCAGCAAAAGCCACGCCCTGCGGTGCGCCCAGCACGATGCCGATGGCTAAGGGCAAAATGGTTTTAAAATCCAAGATGCCGATGCTGTACGGCAGCGCAATGTCGGTTGGTTTTTGGGTATAAAATAGCACCATAGCCAGCGATATGGGTACGATGGCGGCTAAGGATACGGAGGTGGCTTTTTTTATGGGAAAATGCGCAAACACGGTCATGAGCGGAATCATGACGATGCCGCCGCCCAAGCCCGACACGGCGGCTATGCCGCCCGCTACCACGCCTATGGCGGTTATCACGGCGTTGCTCACGGGCTTTTGGAGGGCGTTTTGTTGGTTTTGGGTATAAATTTTATACACACCAAAGAGCAATATGAGGCTAAAAAACTGGGCAAAATGGTTTTTGTTGTACCACGGCTGCGGCACCACAAATGCCGAAACCAGCACCGAAGCCACTGCGCCGCCCAAGCCCATAAAAAGTGCGGGCTGCCAAAAGAAATTTTGCTTGCGGTATTGTTTGTAGCTGCCACTCAGCCCCGAAACGAGCGTTAAAAAGATGGAGTTGGCGATGGTAAAAATGATGGCTTGCTTGCCTTGCAGCCCCAGCCGCTGCGCCAGCTCCATGAGCGTGGGTACAAAAATAATGCCGCCGCCCACGCCCAGCAAGCCCGCCAGTGCGCCACCCAAAAGCCCGATAAGTAATAAAATAAAAAACATCATTTGGGTGGATTATCGTTTTGTGGGTTGTATAAGGCGTAAAATAAAAAACATCATTTGGGCGGATTATGGTTTTGTGGCTATCACTTTTTGAAGATTATACCAATTATAAGTCATGAGTAGTCTTTTTTTGCGAATTTTGCATTTTCACTGTCCGTCTGGGCAAATTGCATTTGCCCTCACCAGCATTCGCCCTATATCACATTTGCACATCATCTAATTACAGGCGAATGCAATTCGCCCTTACATTTTCACTGTCCGTCGGGGCAAATTGGGCAGATTATCGTTTGACGGCTATCATTTTTTGGAGTTCGTACATTTCGTCTCGCAGGCGTGCTGCCTCCAAAAAGTCGAGGTTTTTTGCCGCAGTTTCCATCGTTTTTTTGGTTTCTTTCATTAGTTTCGTCAGTTGGTCGGCGCTCATGTACTGCACTATGGGGTCGGCGGCTATGGCGGTGCTTAGTTCGGGTTCGGTGTAGTATTTCACTTTTACTACCTCTGGCGTTTTTTCGGCTCTAATGTCCAGCACGGAGGTCTGTGCCAAAATTTCCTCTCGGGTTTTAATAATTCCTCTGGGCGTTATGTTGTGCAGCTCGTTGTACTCGAGTTGTTTTATGCGCCTGCGGTTGGTTTCGTCTATGGTTTTGCGCATCGACTCCGTAATTTTATTGGCGTACATAATTACCTTTCCGTTTACGTTGCGTGCCGCCCTACCTGCGGTTTGGGTTAGGCTACGCTCCGAGCGTAAAAAACCCTCTTTGTCCGCATCGAGTATGGCTACCAGCGAAACTTCGGGCAAATCCAAGCCCTCACGCAGCAGGTTTACGCCTATCAGCACATCAAACTCGCCGAGGCGCAAATCCCTAAGAATTTCCACCCGCTCCAGCGTATCCACATCGGAGTGTATGTAGCGGCATTTAAACCCAAGTTGTATCATGTAGCTGCTCAGTTCCTCCGCCATGCGCTTGGTCAGGGTCGTTACCAAAATCCGCTCTCCCGCCTCTATGCGCAGGTTCGCCTCGTGCAGCAGGTCATCTACTTGCGTGGCTACGGGGCGCACTTCTATGGGCGGGTCCAGCAAACCCGTGGGGCGTATCACTTGCTCCACCACAATGCCCTCGGCTTTTTGTAGCTCGTAGTCGGCGGGCGTGGCGCTCACATAAACGGCTTGTTTTACCAGGTCTTCAAACTCATGAAACATCAGCGGACGGTTGTCCATCGCCGACGGCAGTCGGAAACCGTTTTTTATCAACGCTATTTTTCGGGAGCGGTCGCCCCCATACATCGCCCGTATTTGCGGCACCGATACGTGGCTTTCGTCCACCACAAGCAAAAAATCGTCGGGGAAATAATCCAGCAAACAATAGGGGCGAGTGCCTTCTTTGCGCCCGTCCAAATACCGAGAATAATTCTCTATCCCCGAGCAATAACCCAGCTCACGCATCATTTCTATGTCAAAATTCACACGCTGCTCCAGCCGCTGGCTTTCCACTATCATCGTTTCTTGGTTAAAATAAGCCGTTTGCTTACCCAAGTCGTCTTGTATGTTGATAATGGCATTGTTCAGCGTATCTTGGCTGGTAACGTACATATTGGCAGGAAAAATGGCTATGTGGCTGTGCCTATCATACACCTTGCCCGAAATGGGGTCTATCGTTTCCAGGCTTTCTACCTCATTGCCAAAAAAAACAATGCGGTAGCCATAGTCGGCATACGCCAAAAAAACATCTACCGTATCGCCATTTACCCGAAAACTACCCCTCGTAAACTCCGTGGTGGTGCGGGAGTACAAATTGTCCACCAATCCGTACAAAAAAGCCTGCCTGCCCATGTTGTCGCCCACTTTTATGCGCAGTATTTTGTCGGAGTATTCGGCTGGGTTGCCCATGCCATATATACACGAAACCGATGCCACCACTATCACATCTCGCCGCCCGCTCATGAGGCTCATGGTGGTGCGCAGCCGCAGTTTTTCTATTTCGGCGTTTATAGCCATTTCTTTTTCTATAAATGTACCCGTGCTTTCTATAAATGCCTCGGGCTGGTAATAGTCGTAGTAGCTCACAAAATACTCCACGGCGCTCTCTGGAAAAAACTGCTTAAACTCGCCATAAAGCTGCGAAACCAGCGTTTTGTTGTGCGTGAGTACCAGCACGGGTTTTTGCACCTGCTCTATCACGTTCGACATCGTAAATGTTTTTCCGCTGCCCGTTACGCCCAGCAGCACCTGGTTTTTTTCGCCATTTTGTATGCCCGCCACCAGCTCCGCTATGGCAGTAGGCTGGTCGCCAGTGGGTACAAACTCACTCCTAAGTTTAAACATTGCGCAATTTTTTTATGGTTTACCAACCCTTTAAAACACCAATATTTTATTTTTAGTTTAATTCGCTGTCATTATTTTCATGGTAATGTTTTTGAAAAACAACTAAAATTAGGCGCAAGTTCGCAAAACAGCTCAAAACGCATAAATTGAAAAAATGGCTATTTTGGGTGTTAATTTAGTTCAAAGTAGAAGTTATTTATAGTTAAATCGTTGATTTTTAAAAAAATTAATTATTTTTATATTCTTTTAACTATTTAAAAGTGAGATAGATACAAATTAAATTTTTTTCATTTCGTTTAATGCGTTCATTTTGTCGATGAATTTATTTTGTAGTCTCAGAAAAAAGCGCGAAACTTGTTGTACGAAATACACAAAATTTGTGTTTTTTGTACAAAAACTAAATATTTACAATCTTTATTTAACCAATTCTCAGATGATGAAAAACGTACACAATTTACGCAGAGCCATTTATTTGGTGGCTGTGCTTGCTGGCTGTTGTGGCTGGCAAAACGCATTTGCGCAAGGCACGCCGCCGCTCTTTGGTGGTCGCACGCCAACTTCCCACTCGAATTTCTTTTTTATTCGTGGTCAATACAATGGCTTTACTGGCGATGACTATTCATTTGTAGGTTCTACCTGCGATGGTGGCGTATCGGGTGTAACCATTTTAGCCACTGCGGCAGCGAATGGCAACCAATTTTTGATACACAACGACAACAACAAAAACAACGGATTTGGCAACAAATGGGGTGCTGCAAACGTGCCTTTTGGCGTACCTGCCAATGCAGCCCATCAGTTCGGACCAAACTCCAACATGGCGAGTGCTTTTGTAGCTGGTAGCTATTACAGCTTCCGTGCTACTTACAAAGCGTTTACAGGCAATAGAATAGCTGTACACAGTACTACTTTTAAACCTACGCAGTTTACGCACGTATCAGCCATAGACGGCAAGGTGGTAGGCTGCTTAGACAAAGCACCAGCCGCAGTTGAGTATTTGTATTTGCGCTATTCTACCAATGGTGGAACGTCATACACTACTGTGCCTATCGTGCCAGCAGGCGTAGCAGGCACCACAGGTGCCGATGCACGTTGTTTTACCATTACGGTTCCAGCTGTAAGCTACACTTTTTATGTAATGAACTCTACCTTAGCCACCGTAGCAGCCGTAAACGCTGCCCCAGCCGCCGATGTAGATTTATACTCATTAAACGACTACGGAACTGATGTAAATGGTTCTGGTGTTACTGGGGGTAATGCAAATGCAGATTGTAACAAACTATCTAACTTTCGTACACGCACCAACATAAAAGCAGTATGCGTACCAGAAGGTGGCTACGACGTAACCCTTACCGACAATGCAACGATAGACGGTTGTAAATATCAGTTGGCTAAAGAATCTGACTTTGCTACACCCCTAAACGACCCAACCGCAAGTACTACGCAGTCGGATTTTACGGGCGAATCTTCGGCATTTACTTATTATACTGATGCAGCATTTGCTTACGGCGACAATGCAAACCGTACCAACTGGAACAATCCTACAAGCACGCAAGCCGACATCAAAAACCTTTCTGTTTCTTGGGACAATACCTACCTTTATTTATTAACCGAAGGCAACACCAACTGGAACAACGCTGGTGCCAATGGCGATATAATGGACTTGTTTATACTCATAGATACCGACAACGACAAAGCAGCCACGGCTTATACCACGGGTACGAATGTAGCCAATACATCTTTGCCTTACAACAAGCGTGTGGACTGTAATGGTTGGAGACCAAACTATGTGGTAGCCATAGAAAAAGACGATGTAGGCGGCGGTGATTACGCCTCGCTACACAGCGTGGGTGCAGGCGCACCTGTGCTAAAAGACGATACGGACGATACCGCCGAACGTGCCTGCGATTTTGACTACCGTCAGGTAGATGCTAAAATAGAGGTACGTGTGCCTTGGAGTGCCATCGGTGGCGCACCCAGTGCCATAAACGGACAAACCATGAACTTTGCGATGTACACCACCTACGATGCCGACGGCTACGATACCTACGACTCGGCACCAGGTTTGGGGCAGGGACACGGCAAGCCGTTTGAGCAAATAGGCGACACACCTTGGGACGGCGACCACTGGGGCGGACACGTGGACCCAGTAACGGGTACAAACGATGCCACAAGTACAGCACAATATGGCGAGTCGTACAACGCCGACCCTTTTGATGCAGTAACCAACGACCAAGGACCAGGCGACAACCAATCTAACAGCCAAAACGGTCGCCAACCTAGCTCGGACAGAACTGCCCTAAATGGCACAGATGCAGCCGACTTTGATACCATAGAAGAATATTGGAGCATAAAAAATGTGGGACAAATAAGCTCGGAGGTAGCCTGTGTTACCTTGCCTGATGGCGGTGCCGCCGTAACTATAGCTTGTACAGCACCATTGCCTTCACAAAAAGTAGGCACTGCTCTTTTGGCTGGCTCTGGTTGTTTGGTGGACGACAATCCTTATACCGCAGCCTATGACCCTTATGCTACGGCAGCGCAAACTTTGGCTTTTAGAACACAATTAAATGCCACAGCATTTGTAACTGCTGGTGGTGCTATATCTTACACAAGCGGTGGCGGTTTGTGCAAAGAGCAAGTAATCATTACGGCTGCTGATGTAGAAACTGGTCGTACTTTTAGTGCAGTTGGTTGCTCTGCTTGTGCTGGATTAAAAGAAATAGTAACTCGTACTTATACCCTTACCCACGTAGATAAAATAGTTACCAACGTACCTTGCTCGCCAGTAACCAAAGCAAATAAAGTTACTACTTGCGTGCAAACATTTACACGTACTCCTGACGGTGCCAACTGTGCTTTGCCTGTAAACTTGTTGTTTTTTGATGCAGACCTAAAAGGCAATGATGTATTGCTTACTTGGACTACTTCAAGCGAGCAAAACGCCGATAAATTTAACGTACAACGCAGCATAGATGGCGATAATTTTGAGACCATAGGCAGCGTGAAAGCCGCAGGAAACAGCAACATACGCAAAAACTACAACTTTACCGATGCCAACATCAACCAAAACATGGGTAGGATTTATTACAGAATCCAAAGCGTGGACTTGGACGGTAGAAGCAAAGTTTGGGACATTCGCACCGTGAAACTACGTGCCGACGTTTACACCCTAAACATAGTGCCTAACCCTGCACAAGATGTGGTAAGAATTAGCGTAGCAGCGTTGGTAAGTGCCAACACGCAGCTAAACATATACAACATCATGGGGCAATCGGTGTATAGCCAAAACTTTACGCCTGCTGCCAACACACCGAATAACTTTGAAGTGGATTTGAGCGCATACAGCAAAGGCATATACCAAGTTGTGGTTAGGTCTGGTAGCAACATCGCTTCTCAAAAACTGATAGTGAAGTAATTAACGCTAAGTTATAGTTATACTAAAAAATCCCCCAGCTTTCGCTGGGGGATTTTTTAGTTTCCGTATGTATTCAGGCTTTGGGTTGTTTTGCATCAATGTATTTTCAATCCCGCAGGGATTTAATGTTTGTAGAACTGATGAACCAGTTTTGGGGTTCGACTCCTTCGGAGTCGGATTTGCCTACCACGTATTTTTTCTACAAACGTTTGATGCCTACGGCATCTTGCGTGTATTTGAAATTCTGTACTGTATAAGTTTGTATAAAAACAATGAGCCAATGTACCTAAAATCCCTAACAGGATTGTGAATACACTGGCTCGTATAGTTATCTGCTTTCGTTTGCCTACGCCAATTCTATTTTTGTAGCTGCATTTTTATCATCAGCGGAAAATGGTCGCTGTATCCGCCTATGTATTTCGGACCTACGTAGGTGCGCTTGGGCGAGCCAGCGTAGCGCTCTTCGCTTTCTTGCATAAAACTTGGCTTGTAAACCACCGCAGATTGCGGTATGTACTGTACTTTTGCCTCTGGGTTCAGAGTATTGGTACTTACTATAATTTGGTCCAACATATCCCATTTCCCCTTGTATTTAAAAGTGCCTTCGCCCGAGCGGTGCATTCTATAAAACGGATTGTAGAGCTGGTGTTTGTGGTCGTTGTTGCCCCATGCGCCTATGGTTCGGCTAATGCTCGAGTCGCTTGGCGTATCGTTAAAGTCGCCCATCACAAAAATATACTCGTTTGGGTTGTTTTTGGCTATGGCATCACGCACAGTGCGCACCACTTGGGCGGCGGCTATGCGCTTGGGTTCGCTTTCTTGCGTGCCTTCTCGCCGTGATGGAAAATGCACGATGATAAAGCTGACTTTGGCATCGTTTTTTAACTTGCCTTGCACCAGCAGCACGTCTCTGGTTTTGTCGCCATCGGGTAGCGGCACGGTGTAAGCAGTTTGTTTGGTGGGGGTAAACACACTTTTTTTATAAAGCATAGCTACATCTATGCCCCGCTCGTCGGGCGATTCGCTGTGTACAATGCCATAATTCATGTCTTTAATGGATTTGCGGGTTACTAAATCCTCTAAAACCTTCTTGTTTTCTACTTCACAAACGCTCAAAATATCGATGCCAGCACCATTTTCGAACGATGCTATTACCTCCGCCATGTTTTTTAGTTTGGTTTCGTAGCGTTCTTTTGTCCATTGGTTGGCACCCGTGGGCAAAAAATCGGCATCATTTATTTTGGGGTCGTCCACGATGTCAAACAGGTTTTCGAGGTTGTACTGACCCACGGTTACCACTTGGGCATTGGAGTTTGCGGCATATACTATAAATAGCAAACCGACATAAATTTTTTTAATCATTTTTATTTTATTTTGGGGCAAAGATACGCAAATAAGCAAGTTATTTGTATTGTTTTGGGCAAAAACGATGCCAACACCCCCAAGTTTTAATTATTTGGTAATTTATAACCAATTGTTGAAACGCCGTTAAAAAAAAGCGGCTGCCTCATTTTGAGGCAGCCGCTTTACTAAGTTCAAAACTTAAATCTTCACAAATTTCCCCCTTTGCTTTTGGTTGTTGCTCCTAAGCTCGTACATATACACGCCTTGCGCCAAGCGTGTGGCATCAAACCTGTATTTGCCGTCGTTTTGGGTGGTTTCGTGTACCACTTTGCCGCTCATATCCATCACCAAAATTTGGGTGTTTGTGCCGCCCACAAACTGAAAATCCAAATAATCTTGCACTGGATTGGGGTAAACCATGGCTATATTTGGCTGTAAGTTTTGCGTACCCACCGCAATTACGGCGGTACACACCGAGTCGTTGGATAGCGTGGGGTCGGCTGGGTAGTTTACTTTTACGCACAGGTTGCCGCTGCGAGCCACCAAGGGCGTGCTAAACGTAAAGTCGGTGCTATCGCCAGTAGCCAAGGCTGCGCCAATGTAGCTTTCGGTAATTCTGGCACCGCCCGTAATTTGGTAGCTTACGCTAAACGGTTGGGTGGTAGTGCCGTTGGCTAAGTTGCGCAGGCGCACTTTTACTATCGAGGCTTGGTTTATTGTGCCTGGGCTGGGGCTTAGTATTTGCGATGCGCTTAGGTCGGGTGCGGCTATTCTTTGTATGTTCAAGCCCACCAAAAAATCCTCCAATGATTTATCTCTGTATTCGCCCCATATTCCGTTTAGGTTTTCAAATGTGCGGTTGGATATGGGTTGTGTGTCATCACGGGCTATTTGTATGCCGTCGCCGTCCATGTACCAAAGCACATATACGCCGCCGCTCGTTACCGTAAACGGCAGCGATACTGGCACGGTGGTATATACGCCCGTGGTAATGCCCAGGGCATCTACAAACACGCTATCGAGCAGCGTGCCTGGTCCGTTATTTAGTCCGTTGTCGTCGTATATTTTAGCAAAAAAACCAACTTGTGTGGCATTGCTCGTTATGTAATATTGGGTAGAAGCCACCACCGCTGGGTAAAACGGCGGCTCGAAGTACACGCCCACGCCGCCATTGCCGCCTGCCCATGATAAGCCCACCGCAGTAGGCGTGGCATCGGCATAGTTTAGGGCTATGGTGGCTTGTGTGGTATCCACCACTATTATTTTTTGTACCAACGTATTGTTGGTCGCTTGCAGGTCGCCAGGCAGGGCATTTGTACCAAAACCCGTGGTGTTTTTATAAATACCAGGTCCAATGTTGGGCGCAGCGGGGTTAAATGTATTGGTAAATTGCGCAATGT
Source organism: Bacteroidota bacterium (assembly GCA_043765195.1). GTDB lineage: Bacteria > Bacteroidota > Bacteroidia > UBA7662 > JAYUJN01 > JAYUJN01. The sequence continues at coordinate 46,820 of JAYUJN010000055.1, forward strand.
GCGAGTTGTTGGGCAAAAGCGCAGGCACAGTAGCAGAGCCATTGCTCAACGAAGTAGCGCCAGTAATGCTTTGTATGTTGCTCGTAACCACAAACGAAGGCGTGGGCTGGTTGCCCACATTGCTTATTTTACTGCTTAGGCTGCGTGGCGCACCGTTGTCGGATACAAACAGCCCGCCGTTTTTTGCATTGTTGTTCCACGAAACGCCAGCATCGAGCACCTGATAGGTGGTGGTGCGGGGCGCATAGTATTTTACGCTATAATTCACGGGCGGATATATGTTTATCGACTGTTGCAAGCCCACAATGCCACCCACGTTTTCTATGCCCATGCTTATTTGCGATGCCCTACCAGCATAAGTAGCGTCCACCGTGCCTGTTTGTAGCTTATAATTGATGGTTATGCTGCTGTCGGCTCTGTTGAGCACAATCTGAAAGCTGTTTAAGCCGCCGTATTGCTGTGCCGAGGTCGAAATCCAAAACGGCACATCTACAAACGAAATGGTGAGGCTATCGTTGTTTTGGTACGTATATACTTTGGCTGGGTTGGCGGCGCCGTCGTGTTTTAGGTCGCACATAAAAGGAGCGATGTAGTCGTTTGGTGCAGCACTACCGCCAGGAAAAACTGGAAATCCGCTTGCGCCCGAGGCTATATTTACATTATTAAAGGCGATGTAACCATTAGAGCCAATCCAAAATTGGTCTCTGGTGTACCAATAAAAATTAAAACCAGCACCCATGCCAAATGGACCTACTACATTGTCGTCGCCCAAGCCAGTAATCAATGTGCCTATCGTACTTATGTCGTGCCAGGCGTAGGTCGGTCCGCCAGGTTCGTTGCTATCCTTCCAAGTGTAGCCATAAGCGTCGGGTCCGCCTTGGCTTGCGTAGCCTACATTTGCCAGTAAGCATGCCAAAATTAAAGTGGTAAAAAGTTGTTTCATCTTTTTGGGGTTTATGTTGAAGATATAAAGGTATTCTTTTTTTTTAAAAAAATGTAATTTATTATGGTTTTACAGCCGTTTCAACCATTTTTTTTGCCATAAACCATAGCTGTACAGCCTATTTAAAGGCTTTTATGAGTAAATTTGGGCTAAAAAGTACATTTTTGGTGCTGCGCCCCGATGCAAAAACGATGAGTTTGCAAGCCGTTTTTATGTAAAACCAAGCCACCATTCTTAGGCATTCCCTAAAAAAGCCCACGGTTTGTATGTGCGCCGCCAGCACCTGCACCAGCCTAAAATTACAGTTTGCCATCACTTGCCTTGCCGAGTAGCCGTTTAGTTGGTTTTCGTGGGTAAAGTCGCCAGCGATGAATATGGACGAAAAAACTGCATCGGCGTTTGGTGTGCGAAACAAACAAAATCCGTCGGTTTTCAGGGCGTTTCTGATGTTTTGCAGCAGTTCTACCAGCTCATCTTTTGTAAAATGCTCTATAATATCCATGCCCAAAACCACATCGAAGGTATCGGGGTTTTGCGCCAAAAACTGCAATAGGTCGGCTTGCACCACTTGCTTTACCCCAAAACTGTGCGCCAAAGCCACTTGGTCGGGTGCTATGTCTATGCCCTGCGTGTTTTGGTAGCCTTTTTGGTTGAGTGCAGCCAGCAGCGAGCCGTTTCCGCAGCCAATGTCTATGATGCGTAGGTTCGTTTTTTGGGGTATAAGGGGCAGTATTTCTCGGGCGAACTGCTTTTTTTCCTGCTCAAACTTTTGGGCGAGGTTGCTTACATCTCGGGTGGCTTGGGTGCTGGCGTATTGGCTATAAAATATGCTGCGGTATTTCAAAATATGTTTTTGGTTAAATGAGCGTTTCAAAATCAATTTTATCGGGCAATAAGCCCACGGTTTCTAATTTGAGCTTTGCCATTTTGCTTCCAATTGCGGCGCAATGCACAAGCTCGTATTTTTTTAGGTGGGCTGTCAGAAAAGCCGCCCAGTATGCGTCGCCTGCGCCTGTGGCATCGCCTATTGTGCCAAGCTCTTGCGCTTGGGCGTGTATGGGTTCGGGCTGGCTTTTGCTGGCTACCCAGCTACCCAGTTTGCCCTTGGTGTAGCACACTATGTTCGCACCTTTTTTCAAAAAATAATCAATTACCCGCTCGGGTGCGGCATCTTTTACGTTAAAAAGCCTGTAAAAGTCGTCTTGGCTCACTTTTACAAAAGCCCCGTTGCCACAAATTTCGTTTATAATAAGGTGCGCATCGCCCGTGTTGCTCCATATCTCGGGGGCGTAGTTTAGGTCTATGCTGGTGGCTACGCCGAGCTTGTGCGCTTCTTCAAAGGCATTCACAATCGTACTTTTGGCGGGTTCTATGCTTAGAGCAAAGCACGTAGTGTGCAAAATTTGGGTTTGCTTTATCACTTCTGTCGGAATGTGTTTGGGCAATATGTACGCATCGGCTTGCCTGTAAGCTATAAAGTCGGGCGTGCCTTCGGTGCGAGACACCAGTACGATGCTGCTGGGCAAGTGGTTTATTTTTTGTATAAATTGGGTGTGTACGCCCGTGTCGGCTACTTTTTTTATGAGGTATTTGCCCAAGTTTTCGTTGCCTACGCAGCTTACGATGGCTGTTTTTGCGCCGAGCCTTGCCATGTTGGCGGCGAGGTTGCTGGGCGAGCCGCCTTGGTAGCGCACGTATTTTTGGCTAAATTCTAAGTTTTGGTTTAGCTCCGTACCTATAAAATCGGCGAGCAATTCGCCTATGGCTATCATGTCGAACATTGTATTAAAATAGTAGGTAATTTTGTTTGAGGTAATTTTGCAGTATGATTTGCGCTGCGGCGCTCCATGCGCAGTATTTTGTGCCTATTGGTTTTTGGGTTTGGGTATTAAAATTTTCGTAAAAACCCCAATCTTCCACTTGGTTTATGCTTTCTATGCTTGCCAAAACTTGTGTGGCTTGTGGCAAAAAGCCACTTTTGCACATTGCTGCACCCAAAAAACCGTTGGTCATAGCCCACGTGCCACCGTTGTGGAACTCGTGGGGCAGGTTGCGAAACTCGTATTTGTAGTTGTTTTGTAGCTCCAACCAGCCAGGCTCGTTGGGCATTATGGGCGGAAAAAATGCGGGCATTAGCTCCAAACCTAAGTTGCTGCTGGTTTTTTGTACATAGTTGGCTATGCTTTGGGTTTGTGCCGCATCTGCCACGCCCGCCAATATGCACAGCGCATTGGCGAGGCTATCGAACTGCTTGGCGTAGCCGCCAGGCGTGAGTGCGGCTGCAAAATAGGGTAGCTCGGGCGCAAGCTCGTAAGCCCGTGCGTGGTATAGGTCGGGGTTTTGGGTGGTTTTATTTATCCAATAATTGGTTTTTAGTAGTTTTTTTAGGTTGGCTGCCTGCTCGCCTGCTTGTGCATCACCAAAAACGAGCGTGTATGCCTGCAATGCGCACAGGCGCAAGGCTTGGTCGTACAGCACATAGCCGTGCAGCACGTATTCGTCCGCCCAATCGCCCGACTGCGGCACGTACATCAGCCCTTTGTTGTTGTATTCCCAGCAGCGCATGAGCCGCAAACCCAAGTCTATTTGCGCCTTGTAGCGGTACGCAAAACTGGGTTCGTTGGCAAAATGAGCGTAGTTGCACACGCCCAAAATCCACCACGCAATGGTATCTGCCCTGCCTGCAATGCCGCCCAAGCTCACTTGCGCAGGCATACCATCGTCGGTGATAGCCACATTTGAGGGTATATGCCCAAGTTCGGTTTGCGCAGCACCCAAAGTAATGAGCGTTTGCCTAAAACCCAAAATGAGTTCGGTATCGCTACTAAGCATCGCCGCCAAGCCGCAAATAATGCCGTCTCTGCTCCAAACCCGCCTGTAATTGGTTACATTGCTCGGGCTTGCCAAATAGCCGCTTTTACTCAGCGACCGCTCCAACAGACCTATTGCTTGGTCGTAATTACTCATATATTTTGTGGTTAAAAAAAATCAAGTACAAAAGTAATTTTTTTCGCCCACATATTAAATTATTTCTTTACTTTTGTGCCTTATTGTTTAAAAAGCCTAATTTCATTGCAAAATGAAAATTTTTGCAAAAAAAATAAAATGCTTGTAATCAAATACTTAGTATTTTTTTTCATTTTTTTTACTCTTTTTTTTCATAAAAGTTTGCATAATTCAAAGTTAATGTAGAGCTTTGGCGGTGTAAATAGTACATAAACCCCAAAAACGTTGGCGAATATTCGCCGCAAGCGAATATTAAAAAACCATTATCAAAAAATCTTGTTAGTATTAAGTTTATTATTTACCACCAACTTGCCTTAAACGGAAAACTAAATAAATCAATTCAATTTTTAACCCCAACAATCAAATGAGCGTGAATACTAATTCATGGACAACGAAGTGCCTTATGGTACTGTTGATGTGCGGTATGAGCCTTGCGGCTTATGCACAGCGTACCATTACGGGCAAAGTAACCGATGTGAAGCGTAACGGCTTACCAGGAGCTACTGTGTCGGTACAAGGTACAACCAACGGAACGATTACCGACATAAACGGTAATTTTTCTTTAAAAGTACCCGAGGGAGCAACTTTAAATGCTTCTTACGTAGGTTACAATGCTACAACCGCCGTAGTAGGCGATGCCACCGTGGTAAACATTGAGCTTTCTGAAAACAGCTCGGTGTTAGACGAATTGGTAGTAGTAGGTTACGGTACCCAAAAGAAAAGCGACGTTACGGGCGCAGTAGCCTCTGTAACCGAAAAAGACTTTAACCGTGGTGTGGTTACCAGCCCAGAGCAACTCCTACAAGGACGTGCTGCGGGTGTAGTAATTACCCAAGGTGGTGGCGAGCCAGGCGCAGGTGCAAACATTCGTATCCGTGGTGGTACGTCTATTTCTGCCAGCAACGAGCCGCTTTACGTAATAGATGGCGTGCCTATCGACAACTCATCATCTACCACTGGCTTGCCAGGCGGCGATGCTTCTTTTGGCGGTACCAACAACCCACTTCGCTTTTTGAACACCAATGACATAGAACGCATAGAAGTACTTAAAGATGCTTCAGCTTCTGCCATCTACGGTTCAAGGGGTGCAAACGGTGTAATATTGGTTACAACCAAAAAAGGAAAAGCAGGCAAATTCTCTGTGGATTACAGCGTATCTATTGCACAAGCTAAAATTGCAAAACAATTGAAAGTGCTTACTGCTCAAGAATTCCGTGACCAAAGCAAAGTGCTAAACCCCAACTATTTAGATGGTGGCGCAAGCGTGGATTACATGAGCGAAATTTTGTCTCCAAATGCACTTACTCAGCAGCACAACCTATCGTTTAGCGGCGGAACTGCGGCTACTCAATACCGTGCTTCTTTGGGCTACATCAACCAAAATGGTATTGTACTCAACACAGGTCAAACAAACTTAAACGGTCGTGTGAACGTAACCCAAAAAGCATTGAACGACAAATTGACTATCAGCGCAAACCTATCTACGGGTTCGGTAGCAGATAGAGGCACACCAGAAAGCCAAACCAATGGTTACACAGGTGGTGTTTTTCAGAACGTACTAAAAATGAACCCAACCATTCCAATCAAAGATGCAGCGGGTAAATTTACCGACCTAAACTCACAAGACCTTCGTAACCCTGTAGCATTGCTATACGACATTATAGACAGGTCAGAGAGCAACCGTGTGTTGGCGAACATAAACACCAGCTACTTATTGGCAAAAAACCTTACCGTAACAGGCGTGGTAGGTATAGACCGTGTACAAGGTAGCCGTAGCTACTACCAAAAACGTGGTAGTGCCATTGCAAAAGACGTAAATGGTCGTGCATTTAGGTCGCTACAAAACCGTAGCAACCGCTCATTGCAAGCCTACGCAACGTACAGCTTGCCTTTGGCTAACAGTGGTAACCTAAGCCTAATGGGCGGTTACGAAACCCAAGATTTTGCATTAAACGGTTTCGGTATAGAGGCTCGTGGCTTTACAACCGACGCTTTCGAATACAACAACTTAGGTTTTGGTTCAGGCGCATCACAAAGACCATATTCTTTCCGTGAACTAAGCGTAATACAATCACAATTTAGCCGTTTGAACTACAACTCTGGTGGCTTGTTGGACATTACAGCTACGATACGCCGTGATGGTTCATCTCGCTTTGGTGCGAACAACAAATATGCGTTGTTCCCATCTTTGGCAGGTAGCTTGAACTTAGGCAAAATCATGTTTGCAAATTCAGACTTGGTTTCTGCACTTAAAGTACGTGTAGGCTGGGGCAAAACGGGTAGCCAAGAAATTGGTAACTACCGCTCATTGTTTACCCTAAGCTCGGCTGATAACACTACTGCTGTAATAGGTTCTACTACTGATGTAGTAGTAGGTTTGGCTCCTGGTCAAAACCCGAACCCAGGCTTGCAATGGGAAAAAACAGCCGCTACAAACATAGGTTTGGACTTTGAACTTAAAGGTGGCAGAGTAGGTGGTTCATTAGACGTGTACAACAAAAAAACAACCGACCTTTTGTTAGACGCTCCATATCCAGCTCCTGGTTTTTCTGGTAGCATTTTAGCCAACGTAGGTGCAATAACCAACAAAGGTGTAGAAGCTACGGTAAACCTTGTGCCAATAGACAACAAAGAATCTGGTTTCCGCTGGAACATCACACTTGTAGCAGCCGCAAACAGAAACAACGTAGATACCTTGGGTAAAGGCGTAAAAGAACTTTTGGTAGGTCAAGCCTACGGTAAAGGTCTATCAAGCACAGGTTTGTTGCGTTTCGCACCAGGTTCACCCATTTCTTTTTATGTACTTGAGTCTGCTGGTGCTACTGCCGAAGGTAAAGAACTATTCATAGACCAACAAACTGGAACAGCTCGTTTCGCAGGTGAAAAAGACCTTGCTACTGGCAAAGACTACATCGGTGGCGACGACCGCATCAACGCTGGTTCACCAGTGCCATTGTTTACTTACGGTATCAACAACTCTTTTGCCTTGGGTAATTTAGACTTTGGTATTTTTGTACGTGGTTCAAGGGGCGGTAAAGTGTTTAACAACACAGCACTAAACGCTGGCTTGCTAAACAACATAACTACCAGCCAAAACGTATTGGCAAGTGCGCTTACAAGCGGCTTGAACAGAGAAGCCGGTCCAGTAGTTTCTACACGCTGGATAGAAGATGCTTCTTTTGTACGTATAGACAACCTAAACGTAGGATACAACCTAAAATTGGCTGACTCTCAAATCAAAACAGTACGTATATTCCTTACAGGAAACAACGTATTTTTGTCGAGCAAATACACAGGATACGACCCAGAAGTGGCTCAAAGCCAAGGTAATGGCAGCCGTACCATTGGTATAGACCGTCAAACTTACCCACGCTCAAGAGCATTTGCAGTAGGGCTTAACGTAGGATTTTAATCATAAAAACAATGTTGCTCCAAACCATACAAACAAAAAACCAATTCAAGCGTTATAACGTATGTATGGTTTGGTAGCCATAAACAAAATCACAAAAAAACAAAACAATTTTAAGTAATCACAATGAAATTGAATCTAAAAAATGTAGTTGCTTTTATGGCAATTACAGCAGTTGCAGCCACATCGTTGGTAGTAACATCGTGTAACAGCGATAGGCTAAACGAGCAAGTGTTCGACCGCTTGGGCGGTGAAACCTATTACAAAACCGAAGACGAATTTAAAGTGGCATCTGCCTCTGTATATGCGCAACTTCGCTCTTATTTTTGGGCATACTACAACTGTTCAGAAGTATCATCAGATGAGATTGTAGTGCCTACCCGTGCAGGCGACTGGGGTGATGGTGGTCGTTGGAAACAACTACACAAGCACACTTGGGACGCTAACCAAAGCGACTTGGGCGAAGCCTATACCAATGCTTACACAGGTGTAGCCCGTGCCAACATTGTGTTGCAAAAATTGGCTGAAACAGATGCTGCCTTTACTGGGCAGAGCAAAGCAGCCTATGCCGCAGAATTGCGTGTATTGCGTGCGTTCTACTATGTACAATTGTTGGACTTTTATGGTGGCGTACCCATCGTAAAAGAAGACAAAGCCAGCTTCCCCTTAGACCTTAAAAACTTGCCAGCAAGAAACACCGCTGCCGAGCTATTTGCCTACATAGAATCTGAACTAAAAGCCAGTGCAGCCGACCTACCAGCTACCCGCCCTGCCACCGAGTACGGACGTGTAACCAAAGGTACTGCCAACGGATTGCTTACCAAACTTTACCTAAACGCAAAAGTATGGTCGGGTGCTGCAAAATGGGACGAAACCATAGCCACCGCCGATGCCATCATAAGCAGCGGTAACTACAGCTTGGCGAACAGCTATTTTGACAACTTTAAAGTAGCCAACGAAAGTTCACCTGAAATTTTGTTTGTAGCTCCTTTCCACGCAAAAGATGACTTGGGTTTCCCACAAATGAACATCAACATGCGTTCTTTGCACTACAAGCAATTGCCACAAGAGCCTTGGAATGGTTTTAGTGCCACTGCGGAGTATTACAGCACGTTTGAAGCAGGCGACCCACGTAAAAACATTTTCTTGGTTGGTCAGCAGTACAAAGATTTTGACCCTACAAAAGCACCTTTGACCACCCGTGGTGGCTTGCCTTTGGTATTCACATTGGACATCGCAGACATAGAGTCAGCTAACGAAGCAGAAGGTATCCGTGTACAAAAATGGCAGATAGATGCAGGCGCTGACGGCGGTGCATCTGGCAACGACCTAATTTTGTTGCGCTACGCAGACATTCTTTTGGCAAAAGCCGAAGCACTCAACGAAAAAGGTGATGTAGCTGGTGCAGTAGCACTTGTGAATCAAATACGTAGCCGTCCAGGTTCAGCAGCTCCTGCTATCACAGCACCAGCAAGCAACGACCTGATGCGTGAGCGCATTTTGAAAGAGCGTGGTTATGAATTGGCTTGGGAAGGTTTCCGTCGCCAAGACTTACTCCGCATGGGCAAATACAGCACACAACCACGTAAATTCTTGCAAAACACAGACGCAAGCCGCAACCTTTTCCCGTTGCCACAACGTGAAGTGGATTTGAACGACAAATTGACTCAAAATCCTGGTTATTAATTTATTAATTACCGCATAATTTTAACCTTCCGCCAAACTTTGGCGGAAGGTTTTTTGTTTTATGGCTATACTAAATAGTTACAAACCCGTTCAATGAAACACATTATTTTTTGGCACAGAAGAGACCTTCGGCTTTTTGACAATGCTGGGCTTTTTCATGCGCTGCAAGCTGGCTTGCCCGTAATACCCATTTTTATATTCGATAAAAATATTTTGGATAAACTACCCAAAAACGACTTGCGTGTCGTATTTATCCATCAAATGATAGAGGCAATGCAGCAAAAGCTCATTTCTTTGGGTAGCTCGATGCAAGTTTTTTATGGCAACCCAAAGCAAGTATTTGAAGCGCTTTTGACAAAATACGAGGTAGAAGCCGTATATACCAATGCAGATTATGAGCCTTATGCAAGGCAACGAGATGCAGACATTGCAGATGTTTTGCAAAAAAAAGGCGTGGATTTTTGTGTGCATAAAGACCACGTAATTTGTGAGAAGTACGAAGTGCTAAAAGACGACCAAAAACCCTATACGGTATTTACACCCTATAAAAATAAGTGGCTAAAAACCGTTACCGACGATTTTTTTGTGCAGTACGACCACGAAAAAGTTCAGAAAAATTATTACAAATCCGAGGCGGTAGCCATACCTTCGCTGACCGAAATGGGTTTTGAGGCGCAAAATGTGGTATTTGCCCAACCCGAAATAAACGAAAAAATCATAGAACTGTACGCCCAGCAGCGTGATTTCCCCGCCATAAAAGGCACTACTCGGCTGAGTATGCACCTGCGGTTTGGTACGGTGAGCGTGCGCCAGTTGGCTGTGGTAGCCAAGCGGTTGAGTGAAACTTGGCTGAACGAGCTTATTTGGCGAGACTTTTATGCCATGATTATTTACCATTTTCCGCATTCGGCGCAAGCTGCATTCAGACCCGCTTACGACAAAATACCTTGGCGTGATGCGCCCCAGGACTTTGCGCTTTGGTGTGCGGGAAAAACGGGCTATCCGCTGGTAGATGCTGGTATGCGGGAGCTAAACGCCACTGGTTTTATGCACAACAGGGTGCGCATGGTGGTAGCCAGTTTTTTGACCAAGCATTTGCTCTTGGATTGGCGGTTGGGCGAAGCCTATTTTGCCCAAAAACTCTTGGATTTTGAGCTTGCGAGCAATGTGGGCGGCTGGCAGTGGGCGGCAGGCAGCGGCTGCGATGCTGCGCCTTATTTTAGGGTTTTTAACCCGATGGAGCAAGCCAAAAAGTTTGATGCCAAGGGCGAGTACGTGCGCAAATGGGTGCCAGAAATAGATGGTTTTGGGTACGTAGCCCCGATGGTGGAGCATAGCTTCGCCCGAAACAGAGCCATAGATACCTACAAAAAAGAATTGTCGGCGGGTTAAGCCACGGCATTTAAACAAGCCAAAAAGCCATAGAAACTGCATAGAACGAGCGTTTTTATGGCTGTTTTTTTTAGGTAAGGGTCGAGCAGCGCATTTTCTTTGATGGCGTATAGCTGTTTTGCATCTATGTAAAAAGGTAGGACAAGGAGCAAGAATGCGTATTGGTACCAATTTTTAAAATTTAAAAAAGCATAAAAAATCAAGCAAACCCAAGCCAAAATCAATATGGCTATGTGGTAGTATTTGGCGTGTTGCAGCCCCAAAAACACGGCTATTGTTTTTTTGTTGGCGTTTTTGTCGTTTTCTATGTCCCGCATATTGTTTAGGTTTAGCACCGCCACCGATAGCAAGCCCGCCGCCACACTGGGCAAAAGCAGCGGCGCACTAAGCGTAAAACTGTGCAGGTAGTAGGTACCCAGCACGGACATTAACCCGAAAAAAATGAACACCGACGCATCGCCTAAGCCAATGTAGCCGTAAGGATTTTTGCCAGCGGTATAAAACAAGGCGGCGGCTATGGCAAGCAAACCCAAGCCTAAAAATGCCAGCCCCTGCCAAATATTTAGGTGTAATATGAGGTGGTAAATGAGGCTGCTACCGCTCAAAAAACTGAGCGTTGCGGTTATGGCTATCGCTTTTTTCATTTGTGTGGCGGATATAGCACCAGACTGTACGGCTCGTGCCGGACCAATCCGCTGCGCATTGTCCGCACCGTTTTGGTAGTCGCCGTAGTCGTTGGCGAAGTTGCTCAAAATTTGTAATAAAATGGCGGTTAGCAGGCAAAAAATGCCCACAAAAGCGTTGAAATGGTCGGTGGAAAATGCTAAAAAGTTGGCTAAAATAATGCTGGCAGATGCCAGTGGTAGGGTGCGCAGGCGCATGGCGCTGGTCCAGGTTTTGTAGTTCAAGTGTTTGGTTTTTGCGCAAAATTACGCAATTTTTGGCTATTTCTAAATAATTATGTGGTTTAGATAAATGGGCTTTTGTGGTTGTAAATTTATTGCTAACTTGCACCGTAATTTAAACCAAATTTTTGTGATGAAAAAGTATTCATTTTGTGCGTTCATTTTGTGTTTTTGGGTTAGCCTAAGCGGCATTTGTGCGCCGCCAAACGAGGGAATGTACCCACTTAGCGAACTGGGGCGCATAGCGCAGCAGATAAAAGATGCGGGTTTGAAAATACCTTTGGAGCAGGTGTACAACCCCAAGGGCGTGTCTATGATAGATGCGCTGGTGCGCTTGGGCGGCTGCACGGGTTCTTTTGTGAGCAATCAGGGTTTGATTATAACCAACCACCACTGCGCTTTTGGGTCGGTGGCGGCAGCCAGCACGCCCGCCCAAGATTATTTGACCAACGGCTTTACTGCCAACGGTTTAGAGTACGAAATACCAGCGCAGGGCTTGACCGTTCGCATTACATTGAGCTATGTAGATGTATCGGAAAAGGTGTTGGAAAACGCCAAAAAGACCCAAGACCCCCAAAAACGCATAGATGCCATAAGGGCGCAAATTAAAGCAATAACCGACCTCGAAAAGGCTAAAAACGACAAACTTACCTACGAGGTATCGGAGATGTTTACGGGGAAAACCTACGTGCTTTTTCGCTACCAAACCATAAAAGACGTGCGGCTGGTGTACGCCCCGCCCCGTAGTATAGGCGAGTACGGCGGCGAAACCGACAACTGGGTGTGGCCCAGGCATACGGGCGATTTTTCGTTTGTGCGGGCGTATGTAGCCGCCGACGGTAGCTCGGCAGAATACTCGAAAGACAATGTGCCGTATATGCCCAAAACGTTTTTGAAAGTGGCGGCGCAGGGCGTAGCCGAAAACGATTTTGTGATGGTACTCGGCTACCCAGGGCGCACATTTAGGCATCAGCCCGCCAAGTATTTGCAGCTACAAAACGACTACCAATTGCCCTACATTGCTCAAACCTACGATTGGCTCATAGCCCAAATGACCGAGCAAGGCAAAACCGACAAGGTTACTGAGCTTGCTTTTTCGTCGGAGATTAAGAGCCTCGCCAACGTAACCAAAAACTACAAAGGCAAAATTCAGGGTTTGCGCCGAGTGCCGCTCATACAGCAAAAACTGGGCGAAGAAGCTGATTTGCAGCGATATATAGACAATAATCCTACCATGCAGCCCATTTATGGCGAGGTTTTACCCCAAATAAACGCCATTTATACCAATATGATAGACATTGCGCCCGTTGGTTTTTGGTTCAGAATGTTTAGTGGTAATTCGGCGAGCGTGGCTTTTTTGAAGGAACTGATAAAAGCCCAAGCCGAATATAGAAATGCGCCGAAGGCGCAACAAAAAGCTGTTTTGGCAAAAATTGTAACCGAACTTACAAAAGTGGTAAACGACAACTATGAGCCGTATAGCGGCAAGATAGACCAGAATTTTTGGAAAAAAATGCTCGACGATGCCGCAGGGTTCAAGGATAAAAACGAAATTCAGTTTTTGCGCAACCAAACGGCTACCGAAATGATGCGCTATGCCTATATCCAAAAACTCTTTGCCAGTATGCCTTTTGTGTTTGACAAGGCGGCATTGCTAAAAAATATAAATGCCAATACCAGCAAACTTTTGAAGGCGAACAATGCCCTAACGGCTTTTATAACCGAATATACCAACGCCGAAAATAAGCTAAATGCGCAAAATAACCAGTATAGTGCGCAGCTAAATGCGCTGATGCCGCAGTTTTTGGACGCAAAAATGGCGATGAACGAAGCCACGAGCCAAGCCAAAATTTTTGTGCCAGATGCCAACGCCACGCTCAGGCTCACTTTTGGGCATATTCGTGGGTTTACGCCCGCCGATGGCGTTTACAACAGCCCATTTACGACCTTGGCTGGCGTACTCGAAAAAAATGATGTGAACGAAAACAACGATTTTTTGATGCCGCTTTTGTTGCGCACTTTGCACCAACAAAAAGATTTCGGTAATTTTGCGCACCCAGTGCTGAACGATGTGCCAGTGGCTTTTTTGTACGATTTGGATACCACGGGCGGCAATTCGGGCAGCCCAGTAATAAATGCCAACGGCGAGCTGGTGGGCGTAAATTTTGATAGGGCATATACGGCGACCATCAACGATTTTGCGTGGAACGATGCGTACAGCCGCAGCATCGGTTGCGATGTGCGCTATGTGTGCTGGGTTTTGCAAAAATACTCCAAAGCCAATAATATTTTGGCAGAACTGGGCGTTTAACCGTTTTTATTTAGAAATATGCACGTTTTTACCACAAACAACGACCTACAAGCGCATTTAGAAATTGAGAGAAAAAAGGGCAAGTCCGTTGGATTTGTGCCTACCATGGGTGCGCTGCACGCTGGGCATGGCAGCCTGATACAAGCGGCAAAGTCGCAAAAAGATTATGTGGTGTGCAGTATTTTTGTAAATCCTACGCAGTTTAACAATGCGCTGGACTTGGAAAAATACCCAAGAACGCTTTCGGCGGACATAGAACTGCTGGAAACGATGGGTTGCGATGCGCTTTTTTGCCCGAGCCAAACCGAAATGTACCCGCAGGGCAACCAAACGGATTTGATTGAATTTGGTGCGTTGGAAACCGTAATGGAGGGTGCGCACCGCCCAGGGCATTTTGCAGGTGTGGCTACGATTGTAAAAAAACTGCTCGAGGTAGTGCAGCCCCACAACCTTTATATGGGGCAAAAAGACGGGCAGCAGTGCGCCATAGTGGCTGCATTGCTACAAAAAACTGGGCTGGATAGTGCCGTAAAACTGGTGGTTTGCCCCACCATAAGGCAGGCTAATGGCTTGGCTATGAGCTCTCGAAATACCCGTTTGAACACTCAGGAAGCGCAAGATGCGCTTGCGATTTATAAAAGTTTGGTTTTTGCCCAAAAGCACTACCAAAATTATACGGTGAGCCAAATGACCGAAATTTTAGAGCTGCATTTTGGGTGCTATGCCAGCCTAAAACTGGAATATGTGTGCTTTGCCGATGCCCAAAGTTTGCAGCCCGTGCAGGCGTGGGCAGATGCGGCGCAGGTTTCGCTTTTTGTGGCTTGTTTTGTGGGTGCTACGAGGTTGATAGACAATGTTCGGATATTTTAGCTAACTTTGCACCTGCAAAAAAACAAATAGATTATGCTTTTAGAAATTTTCAAATCCAAGATACACAGGGTGAAGGTAACCCAGGCGGAGCTGCATTATGTGGGCAGCATTACGGTAGATGAAGACCTGATAGATGCCGCTAATTTGGTGGTGGGCGAAAAGGTGCAGATAGTGAATATAAGCAACGGCGAGCGTTTTGAGACGTATATTATAAAGGGCGAGCGGAACTCGGGTACGGTGTGCCTCAACGGACCTGCTGCCCGCAAGGTGGCGGTGGGCGATGTGGTAATTATAGTGGCGTATGCCTACATGACCCCCGAAGAGGCGCAGGTTTTTGAGCCTACCATTGTTTTTCCTGATGCCAACAATAGGCTAATAAGCTGATAATTAAGGTACTAAGATAACACATTCCACTCGGCTGCCGAGCAGCACGTTTTTGGCATCGTAGAGCTGTACCCTTACTTCTCGCACACGGCGGTCTTCGAGGTTGCTTGGGTTGTCGCTAAAAAGTGATTTTTTGCGCAGGTATGGGCTGGCTAAAATTACGTAGCCTTTGGCTAAGGTATCGGTTGCGCCTTGCGCCCTGATGTAGGCTTTTTGCCCAAGTTTTATTTTGGTGGCAAAGAGTTCGTCTATTTCGGTAAATGCCATGGTAGGTCCGTCGGGCGCAAAATCGCCGATGGAGGTTGTATTGTTCAAAAAACTGCCTATTTTAGCCTCGAGGCTTAGTAATGTACCTGATTTTGGTGCGGTAATGCGCTTTTTTTGCTGCACAGTAGCGGTGTAAACTTCGTCTTTTTGTAGTTCCACAAGGCGGCTTTGCGCTTGTTTTACGTTGCCTCTTGCGGCTTCGAGCTGGTTTTGTAGCTCTTGGTAGGCATATTTGCTGTCGTCGTATTGTTGTTTGGTAATGGCTTCGGCGGCAAAAAGGCTTTCGTTGCGGCTTAGGTCGTTTTGCGCCTTGGATAGCCTTACCGCCAGTGCTTCGGCGTTGGCATTTTGGGTTTTTATGGTGGTTTCTTGGGTAGATAGCTTGCTTTGGCTTTGGGCTATTTGGGCGTTTTCCGAGGCGTTTTCCAGCACAATCAGGGTTTGCCCTTGGGTTACGTGGTCGCCTACGTTCACCAAAATTTGGCGCACCACGCCTGGGCTTTCGGGCGTAATGGCTACCAAGCGGCTCACTGGCTCTATGTTGGCTATGCCCACCACTTGGCTAACCAAGCTGGCGAGGCTGTCGGAACTGGGGGGCGGCGTGGCGGCTTGCTCGGGTTTGGAGCTGCAGCCCGCCAAGGCAATGCTACAAATGGCGAGGTAAAAGTAGGTAGGTTTCATTAGAAATAATTTACAGCAAAGTTACGACTGATTTGGTATTTATTTTTAAAAAAGGCGAAAGGTAATTGTTCGTTTCGGCTGCGCTTGACGACCTGAATAAAAATGTAGAGACAAGGCACTGCCTTGTCTCCCGCCAAAACGTATTTTGGCTTGTGGTGGAAAATGTGATGATGGAGACGTTGCAGTGCAACGTCTGTACAAAAAAATGGTAGATACGTTTGCTGGGTAGAGACGCGATTAATCGCGTCTGTACAAATATAGAAATAACGGAAAAAATGTAGAGACAGGGCATTGCCTTGTCTCCCGCCAAAACGTATTTGTAATTGTGGTGGAAAATGTGATGATGGAGACGTTGCAGTGCAACGTCTGTACAAAAAAATGGTAGAGACCTTGCGGCGGGAGACAAGGCAGTGCCTTGTCTCTACATTCGGGTTCATGGTCGTTGAGCGTAGCCGAAACGAGCTGTCGCCGAGCGTAGCCGAAATAAAAAAATATCCGAACATGATTACGGGATTTTAGGATTTAGAAGATTGAAAAATCCTGTAAATCTTTTAATCCTAAAAATCCTGTTCTGACAATAAATTTACACAATTATAACAAAATGCCAAACCAAATACTAAAACTTTTATTGTGGCGTTTGAAATTCAATAGTTAAAACAACATTTAAAATGAAAAACTTCTTATTTTGTTTACTCCTTTTCCCAGCCAGCTTATTTGCTCAAAACAAATTTTTGGATAAAATAGCCCAAAGTAAGCCCGATTTGCCCGAAACCTATTTGGTCGCTGATAGTTTGTCTTATCCCATGTACAGGGAGCGTTATACTTGGCAGCCCAGTACAAACAGTTGGCAGTTAGCCAACAAGTTTTATAGCTATAATTTCGATACTTTGTGCCGCATAGCCAATTATATGGTAAGTTTAGATGCGCAAAATGATACATCGGCGCGTTACTATATGGGTTGTGTTAAATATGCCGATAGCACGGCTACGTTACAAAATTACCAAGTGTTTAGCAATGGTGCGTTTTATCCAGCTCAAATTACACAAAGAACGAAGTTTAATACTGGAAAATATCCATTTTTCCCTAACATAGATGTAAAAAAAGCAGATAGCAACGGCGTTTTGAGGCGGTACTGGGAAGAAAAAACACGGTTTAATGCCATGAATTTTCCGATAGCCCACAACGAAAAGCACTATAATGTGGGTAATTTGGATTATGAAAATGAGGTTAGATTCAGTTACGACAGCCAAAATAGGTTGGATAGCATGGTTTCTATTTCCAAAGATTCGCTTGGTACGATAAGATATGCTTTGGTTCAGGTTTTTGGCTACCAAGCTAATGATAGCTGCCCAAAACAGATAATAAATTACGATTATGACGTGCCTACGGGTACGTATTACATCAGAAGTGCCCAAATAAACATGGTTTGGCAAAACTGCGTGGCTGGCAACTACGATGGCAGGGTATTTGATTTTTATAGCGGTAGGCTGAAGAGTTACAATGAATTTAATGAAAATGGCGACTCGGCTTTGGTCATAAATAATTATACAGATGGGCTGATAGCCGTGTCCCGAGAGGTGTATCCGATTAAGGGCAATCCTACAATTTATAGGTATAGCACTATAACCCAAAACGGCGAAACGATTAACTTGGTTGAGGAAAAAAATGGGGCTGTGTGGACTAATAAAGAGCGGGATAGGGCTAAAATTATGAATATTGCGCCTCGCTATCCGTATGTATATTATTTAAAAGAAACTTGGCTGGGCAATGTTTGGTCGGTGCCAGATAGCATAGAAAACAACAGCTATACATATGTAAATACCATTGATTTGCAGCAAGTTATAGATAGAAGAAAGGGTTTTTCGGGTAATATGGAGTATTTTAGGAAAAACATATACGGCAATTTTATACATCTTTTGCCCGCCCTCGCCACGCACGCACCTTTGGTGGGTAGCACGAGCATTTACCCCACGCCCGCCACGCACGAGCTGGTGGTGGAGCGCAGCGCAGGCAGCCCGCCCGCCGTAGCCACGCTCTACGATTTGTGGGGTAGGGTGGTGCTGGCTACCACGCTCACGCAGCCCCGCAGCCAGCTTGGTGTGGGCGAGCTACCGAGTGGTTTTTACGTGCTACGCATAGCAGGCGAGGGTCGGAGTTATAAGGTTGTGGTACAGCATTGATTTATTGGTCGTTGAGCGTAGCCGAAACGCCTCTTATCCGTACAGGGTTTTCAGGATTAAAAGATGAACAGGATTGTCTATGACAATCTTGCAAATCCCAAAATCCCATAACCCAACGGCTAAAGCCGTCGGCTATTGAAAAACCATTTGTTGTGTGGTTAATTCATTGCGGTTGTCAATAAAAATCAATAGCCGACGGTTTTAACAGTCGGATTAAAATAAGTATAAAGTCATAATAAATTGAGAGAAAAGTATTAATATTGCAGTATGGGACG
>JAYUJN010000056.1:0-12050 GCA_043765195.1 Bacteroidota bacterium
TTCCACAAATACTACAAAATGCCATAAATCTCCGACCAATCGGCAATTTCATGTTTGGGTTTTAGGTCGTGCTTTAACCCTTTGCGGTTGTAAAAAACCTGGTGCCAGCCCGCCTTTATCGAACCCTCGATGTCCGCAAAAGGGTCGTCGCCCAAATAAATGCTTTTTTCTGCCTTTGCGCCTGCTTTTTCTAAGGCAAAATCGTAAATTTGCTTGCTCGGCTTGGTCGCACCCGCTTCTTCGGGTAGGGTCATGGTATCGAAAAAGTGCGCAATCTTAGATGCCTCCAACTTGGTAGCCTGCGCCTCTTGCAAGCCATTGCTAATAATGTGCATCGAGTAGCCCTTTTGTTTTAGGTACTCCAATGCCTCATAAGTATTTTTGTACAGGTACGGCTGGCGTGGCGAAATGTCTAAATATCGCTCGCCAAATTCAGTTATAAACGCCTCATCGTCAATGCCGTACAGTGCAAAAAGCGCAGTAAACCGCCCGATGCGCAGGGCTTCTTTGGTTATTTTTCCGCTTTCGTAGTTATGCCAATATTGCTTGTTTATTACGGCATATTGAGCCAAAAAATCCGTTAAATTGATTTTTTCGTCGGATAGGCGGTAAGCACCAAAAAGCTCACAAAGCGTTATTTCGGAGTTTTTGTCAAAATCCCAGAGCGTGTGGTCAAGGTCAAAAAAAAGATGGGTATAATAGTTGTCAGCCACGGGTGTAATGTGTGTTTATTTTGTTTGAGTGTAAAATTAGTTTATTTTTGCCGAAAATTTACGCCTTTTCCATTTTAAATAACAGCCCTAAATGTGTAAAAATTGTGTAATGCCCTGCTGCAAAACACCATAAATTTGTAGGCAATAGAAAACATCAAAATGGCAAAAAAAGTAGTAATATTGGGTGCGCAAGAAAGTGGCGTGGGCGCAGCTATTTTGGCTCAAAAGCACGGCTATCAGGTATTTTTGTCGGAGTACGGTACCATAAACGAGCATTATTTCAGGGAATTACAGCAATACAACATACCATTTGAGCAGGGCGGACACACGGTAGAAAAAATATTGGAAGCCGACGAAATCATAAAAAGCCCAGGCATCGACCCCAAAAAAAGCCCCGCAATACAAGCCGCTATCCAGCGGGGCATACCCATTTTGTCGGAAATAGAGTTTGCTGCCCAGCACACAAAAGCCAAACTCATAGGCATTACGGGTACAAACGGAAAATCTACGACCACCGCACTTATCTACCATTTGCTCAAAAAAGCTGATTTTAGCGTGGGTTTGGCGGGCAACATCGGCATTAGTTTTGCACGGCAGGTGGCAGCCACCGAGCACGATTGGTATGTGGTGGAGCTTAGTAGTTTTCAGTTGGATAATATGTACAGCACCCACATAAATATTGCGGTGCTTTGCAACATTACCCCCGACCACCTCGACCGTTACCCCAGTTTGGCGGCGTACCAAGCCTCGAAGTTGCGCATTGTGCAAAACCAAACGCCCGCCGACGCTTTTATTTACAACCCCACCGATGCGCTTACCGCCGATGCCCTAAAATCGGCGCATATTGTGGCGCAATGCTACCCGTTTAGCTTGGATATTGAGGTAGAAAAAGGCGCTTTTTTGCAAAACAACGACAACCTCGTAGCCATTACCCAAGGAAAATCTTTTGGTATAAAAACCGAATTGGTAGCCATAAAAGGCAAGCACAACGCCTACAACGCCATGTGCGCTACCTTGGCAGCCAGCCTGGCGGGCGTGAGCCACGATGCCATCGCCGCAGGGCTTTCCGACTTTAAAAACCTCGAGCACCGCCTCGAGTTTGTGGCTAATTATAGAGGCGCAGAGTACATAAACGACAGCAAAGCCACCAACATAGACAGTGCGTGGTACGCCCTCGATGCCATGACAAAACCCATTGTTTGGGTGGCGGGCGGCGAAGAAGAAGGCAACGATTACAGCCAGTTAGACAGGCTCGTAAAGCAAAATGTGCGTGCCATCGTTTGCTTGGGTGCGGACAATGCCCGCATTTTAAACGCCTACGCCCACCTAAATATACCGATGGCAGACACCAAAAACATGGCAGATGCCATAGCCGCCGCCGTGGGTTTTGCGCAGAGCGGCGATGTGGTGCTGCTCTCGCCAGCTTGCAAAAGCTACGATATTTTTCAGAACTACTCCGACCGAGGCAACCAGTTTAAGGCAGAAATAACCAAAAAAATAACCGAAACAACCCAATGATAGCATTCGTAAAAAACAACTTTAAAGGCGATTTTTGGATTTGGGCAATAGCCGTTTTGGGCTTTTTATTTTTATCCATACCCATTATTTACAGCGCATCGAGCAGCTTGGCGTTTGCAAAAGACAAAAACTATTTATTCAGCCAAATCATTTTTATTGCCCTAAGTTTGGGGGCGATGTACCTTTCGCACCTCCTGGATTACAGGTACTACGCCCGCCTTTCGCAGTTTGCGCTGTTTATTTCCGTACCATTGTTGCTTTTTACGCTTTTTAAGGGCGATAATGTAAACGAAGCCCGCCGTTGGCTCACCATACCCATCATACATTTGAGGTTTCAAACCTCCGATTTTGCCAAAATTGCGCTCATCTCGTTTGTGGCTCGGTATCTGGCAAAAAGCCAAGAGAACATAAAAAACTTTAAGCGCACATTTGCGCCCATTGTGGGTTATATTGGGCTGGTTTGCGTGCTTATTTTGCCCGCCAATTTTTCTACTGCCATGATATTGTTTACTTCTTGCTTGCTTCTAATGTTTATTGGCAGGGTTAGTTTTGGGCAACTTATGGCGTTGGTGAGCTTGGGAGTAGTTATTCTTGCCGTTTTTTTTACGTATCTGGTCTTTACCGAAAAAGAAGATTTGCCCACCTTTGGTAGGCTCGGCACTTGGAAAGACCGTGTGGAATCGTATGCGGGCATAGGCGTAGCCAAAGACGAAATAGAGAGCTACCAAAAGCAAAGGGCGAACATTGCCATAGCCACTGGCGGGCTTTTTGGCAAAGGTGCGGGCAACAGCACCCAGCGAAACTCGCTGCCACAGGCGTACTCCGACTTTATTTATGCCATTATTATAGAAGAATACGGCTTGATAGTAGGCGGTTTGGGCGTGATGCTTTTGTACCTCATGTTTTTGTATCGGGTAATCAAAATAGTTATAAAATCGCCGAGGGCTTTTGGCGCATTGTTAGCCATCGGTTTGGCTTTAAACATTGTGTTTCAGGCGTTTATAAACATGGCGGTGGCGGTGGGGCTTTTTCCAGTTACGGGTCAAACCCTGCCTTTTTTGAGCATGGGCGGCACGTCTTTGTTTTTTACCAGCGTATCGGTGGGCATTATTTTGAGTGTGAGCAAAGACATACAAACCCAAAAAGTGCAGGCATAACTTTTTATTCGTTTAAAAAAAACGGGTTACATACGTTTTTTGGGTGCTTTGTTGCTGCCATAGCCCATTTTGTTCATTTGGTGCATCATTTTGCGCATTTCTTCAAACTGCTTAATGAGCTGGCTCACCTTTGTTACGTCTTTTCCGCTACCAGATGCAATGCGTTGGCGGCGGCTTCCGTTTATTATTTCGGGGTTGGCACGTTCTTTTTTGGTCATGGACTGAATAATGCACTCCACCTCCGTAAACATAGAGTTGTCTATTTCCAGGTCTTTTGTGGCTGCGCTCATGCCAGGTATCATGCCCATGAGGTCTTTTATGTTGCCCATTTTTTGTATTTGTTTTATTTGGCTCAAAAAGTCGTCAAAATCAAATTTGTTCTGGGCTATTTTTTTCTGTATTTTTCTCGATTCTTCTTCGTCGTATTGCTGCTGCGCACGTTCCACCAGCGAAATTACATCGCCCATGCCCAGTATGCGGTTTGCCATACGGTCGGGGTGAAACACGTCTATGGCATCTAATTTTTCGCCCGTACCAATAAATTTTATGGGTTTTCCTACCGTATAAGCAATGGAAATGGCAGCCCCGCCCCTCGAGTCGCCGTCGAGTTTGCTTAGTATTACGCCCGTATAGTCCAGCCGCTGGTCAAATGCCTGCGCCGTGTTTACTGCGTCTTGTCCCGTCATGGCATCTACCACAAACAAAATTTCTTGGGGTTTTACGGCGGTTTTAATGTTGGCTATTTCGCTCATCATTTCTTCGTCTATCGCCAATCGCCCTGCGGTATCCACTATTACTACCTTATAGCCTTCGTCCTTGGCTTTTTTTATGGCGGCTTGCGCTATGGCTACGGGGTTTTTGCTCTCCCTATCCGAATACACATCTACGCCTATTTGCTCGCCGAGTACGTGCAGTTGGTCTATGGCTGCGGGGCGATATACATCGGCGGCGGTTAGTAGCACACGTAAGCCCTTGCTTTTCAGCATTTTAGCCAGTTTTCCGCTCATCGTCGTTTTGCCCGAGCCTTGCAGCCCAGCCATGAGTATAATGGCGGGTTGGGCGTTGGTATTTAGTTCGCTGGTGGTGCCGCCCATGAGCGTGCATAGCTCGTCAAACACAATTTTGGTGAACAATTGCCCAGGTTGCAGCGCTTTTAAAACGCCCAGCCCCAACGCTTTTTCCTTCACACGGTCGGTTACGTCCTTGGCTATTTTATAGTTTACGTCGGCATCGAGCAGCGCACGCCTAATTTCTTTTACGGTGCTGGCTACATTTATTTCGGTTATTTGCCCTTGTCCTTTTAGGGTTTTTAAGGCACGTTCGAGGCTATCTTGTAAGTTATTAAACATTGGTTTGGAGCAATGGGGTGTATTTTTTTAAACGACTGCAAAGTTAATTTCTTTTTGGTCAAAAGCACATATTTTTCCTCAAAAAATAAAAATTGCCCGTGTTTTTATTGCTTTTCCAACTGTTCTATGCGTTTTAGTTTGGCTTGCGCCTCGGCTTTTAATACAGCACCTTGGTGGTTTTCCACGATGCTTTCCAGGGTTGCCTTCGCCTGAAACAAGTTGTTCTCTTGTATGTAGGTATCCGATAGCAGCAGAAATCCCTTTGTAATCCAGTAATCGTTGCTGGTGGCATCTACCAGTTCAAAAATAGCATCTTGGCAGGCTTTTAGCTGGTTTTGTTTGTACAAAATTTCGCAGGTATAGTACTTTGCCTCTGCGCCTATGCTGCTTTTGTCGGCGGCATATACTTGCGCCAGTAGCTGGTTTGCGAGCGTAAAGTTGTTGTTTTTATACGCAATTTTTCCCTGAATGAGGCGTGCTTCGTTTTTTTGTTGGTCGGAGGCTTCGGTGTTTGTAAGCACATTGCTGGCTGCGCCGTTGGCGAGTTCGAGCTGGTTTTCTTCGTAGGCGCAGCGGCACAAACCCACTTGGGTCAGCAGTTTGGTGCGTTTGTTTTCTGCTATCTGGCTTAGGTTTTTGTAGGTGGCGAGTGCGGTGGCGTAGTTGTTTTTTTCTTGGTAGAGCTGTGCCACTTGTAGTAGGCTTTTTTCGGTAAAACTGCTGCGTGGCTGCTTGGTTATGTACTCAAAATCGGCTAACGCCAAGTCGTTTTTGTCGCCTTGTAGGTAGCAATCGCCCCGCATAAATCGGGCATTTACCCCAAACACGCTGTTTGGGTATTTGCCCAGGTATTTTGTTATTTCCGCAATGGTTTTTGTGCAGTTGTTTTGCTCATATACCTGCTCTATGGCAGAAAAATTGAGGCTGTCTTGCGCCGCTTGGCTGGCATCTACATTTGCGCCTGGTATGGTTTTCACGAATTTAAAGTACTCGTCCACCTCGTTCATATCCACATAAATGTTTTTGATGCCCGCCAGTGCATCTTGGGCTTCGGGCGTTTTCGGGTATTGCGTGGCTACCTGTTTGTAGGTATTTAGTGCCTCTTGTTTTTTGTTTTGGTTGTAATAAGTGAGGGCTTTTTTGTTCAGCGCATCTTTCAAAATGGGGCTGTTTGGGTATTTCGTCGTAAGGGTTTCTAAGTAATTTTCGGCTTCGGTGTATTGGTCGTTGCTTAGTGCCATGTTCGCTAGCTCGAGGTAGGCATCGTCGGCGTAGCTGCTCTGCGCAAAGTCCTTTGTGATGCGTTGCAGGTTCACCGTTTTTTCGTTGTCGTCGTTGCCCAAACCCAAAATAATGGCTTGTTGGTACAGCGCATAGTCTGTGTTGGAGCTTTTGTTGGCTATAATGGTTTGGTAAATTTGTGCGGCTTTGTTGTAGTTGTTCGTAGCAAAATAAGTGTCCGCCAGCCGTATTTTGGCATCGTTGGCTATGTTTGCGGGGTTGTTGCTTGTTTTTTCGAAGTAAGGTATGGCGGCTTTGTATTCTTTTTGGTTGTAGAGCGCATAGCCTATGTGGTAGTTTATTTTATCTTGCGAAATTTGGGCGTTGGGTGTGGCGGCTTGGTAGCTTTTGCGGGCTTCGTCGTATTTTTTGAGCAAATAAAGCGCATCGCCCTTCCAAAAATTCGCCAAACTGCCTATCGTTGCATCTTGTTTTTCGCTTAGGGCTTTGTTGTAGTACTTTATGGCTTCGTTGGGTTGGTTTTCGTTGAATAGGTCGGTGGCTTTGTAGTAGCACACTTTTTGGTAGGTGCGCCTGGTGTTGCTGTTTTTGTTGGGCATGGCTTCCAGCACCTTTATGGCTTGGTCGTAGTTTCGGGTGCTTAGTAGCACTTCGCCTATTAGTTCTTTGGCTTCGTCGGCGTATTTGCTTTTGGGGTATGTGGCTACAAAATCTTGCAGTGCGTCCAGCGAGGCAGTTTGCACATTGAGTTCGTAGCACAGTTTGGCGTAGTTAAAAGCCGCTATTTCTTTTATCTCCTTGTCAAAATCGGGTTTTGAGGCTTGGGCAAACGACGTGCGGGCTTTTTCTTTTTCGTTCAGTTTTAGGTGGCTATCGCCCATGAGGTAGGCGGCATTTTGCCCCAGTTTGGTGTTTTGTGCGGCTATGTTTTTAAACCCGTTTATGGCATCGTCGTACATTTTTTGCTGGTATGCGGTGTAGGCGTATTGGTAGTATTCTTCGGGTTTTACGGCTTTTCGGGCGGTATTTATGTAGTTTTTTAGGTAAATAATGGCTTGGTCGTATTGCTTTTTTTGGTAATGCGCCTGCCCCAGCAGCAAGTTTAGTTTATCCGCATTTTTTTGGCTTGGGTCTTGGGTCAGCGGTTTGGCGTAAGTTATTAGCTCGTCGTATTTTTTTTGTTCGTAGTATATTTGTGCTATATAATAAGGTACTTCTTTGGCGTAGCTGCCTTTTTCTATTTTTTTAAATGCCTTTATGGCTGCGGCGTAGTCCTTTTTTTCGTAGGCAATAATGCCCAAGTAGTAATTTGCCGACTGCGCATATTGGGTTTCGTAGTCCTGTACTATTTCGAAGTTTTGGCGGGCTGCGTTATAATTTTTTTGGGTGTAGTGGCTGTATCCCAAAAAGTAGTGAAACGCTGTTTTTTGCTCCACCGACAGCCCACTTGTGTTGGCATCGTTGAAAGCCTCGATGGCTGCGGCGTAGTCGCCTTGTATAAACAGCATTTTTCCGAGTGCAAAACCCGCTTGGCTCGTTTGTGGGTTTTCGGGGTGTTCTGCCTCAAACTGGCGCACCAGCGTAATGCCTTCGGGCTGTTGTAGCTCGAGGGCGCATAGGGCGTAGTAGAGCTGGGCATCGGTGCGTTGCTGCTCGGCTATGAGGCTGCTGTGGGCTATCTCATCAAAAGCCCGCTTTGCCGACGTATATAACGCCCTGTTGTACAGGTCTTTGGCTTGTTTTAGGCTGGCGGCTGGGTCGGTATATACAGCCGAGGCGGGCTGGGCGTGGGCTGCCATGCAGCTTAGTAGCAGGGCAATGGAGGTGATTGTGCGCATATTTATTGGCATTTTTTTAGCTTAAAACGGTGTGAAATCGCATTTATTTTAGTTTTTTCAAAACAATTTATTTTCTTTCATATACAGCTTGCCCAAGTGCTTATAGGCTTGCTCGGTGGCTTCTCGCCCACGTGGCGTGCGTATTAGGTAGCCTTCCTGTATCAGGTAGGGTTCATATACTTCTTCTATTGTGCCTGCATCTTCGCTGGTGGCGGTGGCTATGGTGCTTAGTCCCACGGGTCCGCCCTTAAATTTATCTATAATAATACTTAGTATTCTATTGTCCATTTGGTCCAGCCCGTGTTCGTCCACATTAAGTGCCTCGAGGGCTATTTTGGCTATTTCTTGGGTAATGGTTCCGTTGCCTTTTATTTGGGCAAAATCTCGGGTGCGGCGCATCAGGGCGTTGGCTATGCGGGGCGTGCCACGGCTGCGGCGGGCTATTTCGTAAGCGCCAGCCTGCTCTATGGGTACGTTTAGTATGTATGCCGAGCGGGTTACGATGTCCGTTAGTAGTTTCACGTCGTAGTATTCCAGGCGGGCATTGATGCCAAACCTGGCACGCAGCGGCGCAGTAAGCAGCCCACTTCGGGTGGTAGCGCCCACGAGTGTAAATGGGTTTAGGGTTATTTGCACCGAGCGGGCGGCGGGTCCGCTGTCTATCATTATATCTATCACAAAATCCTCCATCGCCGAGTACAAATATTCCTCTATCACGGGGCTAAGGCGGTGTATTTCGTCTATAAACAAAATGTCGCCCGTTTCTAAGTTGGTGAGCAAGCCTGCCAAATCGCCCGCTTTTTCCAGCACGGGTCCGCTGGTTATTTTTATGCCCGTGCGCATTTCGTTGGCTATAATGTGCGCCAGCGTGGTTTTGCCCAAGCCTGGCGGTCCGTGCAGCAGCACGTGGTCCAGCGCCTCGTTGCGCCCTATGGCAGCCTGCGTAAAAATGCGTAGGTTGTCCAGCGTTTTGTACTGACCCGTAAAATCGTCAAAGTGTTTCGGGCGAATACTCCGCTCAAAATCCTGCTCCTCGGGGTTCAAATTCGTTTTATCTGCGTTGCGCATCGTTTTAGGTTTTTAATAACCTGCAAATTAAATCATTTTAAAACACAGTTTTTGCCCATTTTTGTAACATAGCGCACGTTTTTCTTGTTCAATACTTAAAATACCCCAAATAAAAGTAATTTTATACAAAATGCCTAAAAAAAATAGCATTAAGCCACAACCGCCAACCATGGTGCAGCTCGAAAAAAGGATTTTACAAACCCTCACCGCCAACCGCACCCAAACTTATAATTACAAGCAAGTTTCTGCCAAAATAAATACCCAAAACGAAGCCCAAACCCTCATGGTGCGCAATATATTGCAAAAGCTCGCCGAACAAAAAAAAATACAGGAAGTAAGTGCGGGTAGCTACCAAACCATATTCACCGAGCAGCAGCTCATCGGCAAACTAAGCCTGACCAAGCAAGGCTACGGTTTTGTGATACCAAACAACGGCAGCCCCGACGTGCTGGTGGAAGAAGAAAACCTCGGCACGGGCTTACACGACGACATTGTGGAGCTGCGCCTCTACCCACAACGCCAGCGAGGCAAAGCCATAGGCAAAATAATACGCATCGTGGAGCGGTCGCAAACCCAGTTTGTGGGCATCATTCGCTTAAAAAACCAAGGCAGAGATGCGTACCTTGTACCCGAAAACCCCAAAATTCCGTTTCAAATATACATACCACAAGCCGAGCTACACCACGCCAAACCCAACGACAAAGCCGTAGCTCAAATAACGGTGTGGCAAACGCCCAGCGGCTATCCCGAGGGAAAAATAATAGAAAACCTGGGCGAGGCAGGCACGCAAAACGCCGAAATATTGGGCATCGCCGCCGAATTTGGCTTTTCATTGCAGTTTCCACAAAACGTAATAGACCAAGCCAACCAAATATCCGACCAAATACCCGAAACCGAAGCCGCACGAAGGCGTGATTTTAGGCAAATTCCCACATTTACCATCGACCCCCACGACGCAAAAGATTTCGACGACGCACTCTCATTGCGCCTGCTACCCAACCAAAACCTCGAAATAGCCATACACATCGCCGACGTTTCGCACTACATAGCACCCAACTCCGCCCTCGATATCGAGGCTTACCGCCGTGCCACCTCCGTTTACCTCGCCGACCGTGTAGTACCCATGCTCCCCGAAAACATCAGCAACCACATTTGCTCTCTGCGCCCAAACGAAGAAAAATGCTGCTTTTCCGCCGTATTCGAAGTTACGCCACAAGCCCAAATTGTACAAGAATGGTACGGAAAAACCATTATACTATCCACCCAAAAGTTCTCCTACGAGCAAGCCCAGCAAATACTCGACCAGCCGCAGCCCACGCCCGAAACCCAAAACTGGCACAGCACCCTACACACCCTAAACCAAATAGCGCACCAGCTCCGCCACCAACGCTTTCTAAAAGGTAGCATCACCCTCGAGAGCCAAGAACTAAAATTCCGCTTCGACGAAGAAGGCAACATCATAGAAATACAACAAAAACAACGCAAAGACGCACACCAGCTCATAGAAGAATTTATGCTACTCGCCAACAAACAAGTAGCCACCTACATCACCCAAAAAATAGAAAAAAACCCAGCCCAGCACACACTCTACCGCATACACGACCACCCCGACCCCGAACGCCTACAACAACTCCAACAATACATCACCAAATTCGGCTACAAAATAAACCTTAGCAACCCAAAACTAATCGCCAGCAGCCTAAACCAACTCGCAAAAGAAGTAGAAAACAAACCCGAAGCCAACCTCATACAAAACCTCGCCATCAGAACCATGGCAAAAGCCATCTACACCACCAAAAACATCGGGCATTACGGGCTAGCATTCCCCATGTACACCCATTTCACGTCCCCAATCCGCCGCTACCCCGACCTCCTCGTACACCGCATACTCCACCAAATACTCCAAAACGACCCCAACACCAACCCAACCCTCGAAACACAAGCCAAATACTGCTCCGAACAAGAGCGAAAAGCCGCCCAAGCCGAGCGAGCCTCCATCAAATACAAACAACTCCAAATGCTCATACCATACATCGGCACCACCCAGCAAGCCATCGTATCCAGCATAAAAGACTACGGCATCTACGTAGAACTCCAAATCAACTTCGCCGAAGGGCTACTGCGCCTAAGCCAAATCACCACCGACTACTACCAGCTCTCCCCCGACCAAACCAGCCTCATAGGGCAACGCACCAAAAAAACCATCAACCTCGGCGACCCCATCGAAGTACAAATAGCCAACATAAACCTACAAACACGCCAAATGGACTTAAAACTAAAATCCTAAACCCACATTAGGGTGTTGCGGCTGCGCCGCCGCTCCTTTTCGGGGTTCGCTGCGCTCCGTGCTACGCACCGTTTCACGCCCTACAAGCAGCTAACACACCACAACACCCTACAAACCAACCACATACAAAAAATAATAAAAAAAATCAAAAAAAACTTGCCAAACCAAAAAATAATAGTACCTTTGTACCCACAAACAAACAAGCAACAACGGTTGCCCAAAAATACAAAAAGCGGAAGTAGCTCAGTTGGTAGAGCATCACCTTGCCAAGGTGAGGGTCGCGAGTTCGAGTCTCGTTTTCCGCTCCATTTCTACCAAATAACCAACGTCATTGGGTAGCAATGCCCAAATGGTGGAATCGGTAGACACGCAGGACTTAAAATCCTGTGCCTGTTGAGGGCGTGCGGGTTCAAGTCCCGCTTTGGGTACCAAACAAAACTTGCCAAACGTGGCAAGTTTTTAAGTCAAAAACAAGCCCAAAAAATTATTTTCAAAAAAAATAAAATAAAGTTTGGAAGTTTCAATTTTAGTATTACCTTTGCACTCCCAAACAGCAGGTAGCAAGTTAGGAAAAACACGGGAATTAGCGGTTGGGAAAATAGAAAGAGCAAAGCAGGTAGAATAGGGGTTAGCGAGTAAAGTAGCGGTAGGTGAGAGGGAAAAACAAATTAGCAAATTAAACGACGAAGGTCGTCTAATATATAGTCGTAGCAGCAGCGATGCTCTACATTATAAAGTTCTTTGATAGATAGATAGCAACAATTTAAGGCAGTGTCTGACAAGACACGGTAAGAGGTGCGTATCTTCGGATACACAGTCAATTACAAATAAGAGCAGCCAGGAACAACAAACGAAGTTTGTAAACAGTAAAAAAAATA
>JAYUJN010000057.1:0-11816 GCA_043765195.1 Bacteroidota bacterium
ATACGTGGGCAAAACCACCATAAACCCCAACACAACCGCCGATACTTTGCTGCTTTCGCTGGGTAGGGACGAAAAAATAAACATAAAACGTGAAAAAACTGAATGCAAAACCGAGCATAATTTATTGAAAACCAAAACCACCCAAACGCATACCATTGAGTTTACGGTGCTAAACAACAAAAACATGGCGATTGATATGGAGCTTTTGGACCAATTGCCGATTAGCCAAAATGAAGAAATAGAAATAGAATTGCTCGAGGGCAACAACGCCGAATACACCAAAGAGCTGGGCAAACTGCTGTGGAGCATTAAACTGAAACCAAACGAAAGCCGCAAGTTTAAGCTCAGATACACCGTAAAATATCCTTATGGCAAAACCATCACTGGGCTGCAATAAACCGTTTGGGTGAGAAAATCAAATACGATTGTAGTGGATAATCCTGTACGGATAATGAGCTTTTTTTGTCAGAACAGGATTACAGGATTTAAGGATTTTTAAGATTGTAGTGGATAATGCTGTACGGATAATGTAGCCCCTGCCCCCTGAGCGTAGCCGAAGGGAAGGGGCGTTTCGGCTACGCTGGCTATGGCTCGTTTCGGCTACGCTCAACGACCATGAACTCAACGACCACGAACCCACGTTCGTTGAGCGTAGCCGAAACGAAATACCCTGAAAAAATCAGGTATAAAATGCACTATTTTGGCTAACTTTGCAGCCAAACACAACCTTAAACCATGAATATTTCACGCAAAATTGTACACGTTGGTTCTATTGCCTTCGGGCTGTTTATAGGCAGGGCGGAGCCAGCCGTGGTATCGCTTATTTGCCTTGCCGCTTTTTTTATGAACCTATTTATTTTGCCCAAACTAAGCAAAGGCTTGCTAGAATACCCAAAAGACCTTGTACAGGGCTACTCAGTGGGTATGCTCATGTATCCGTTTGTGCTTTTTGTGGTGAGCGTTTTGTTTTGGGAGCAACAAATAATTATGGCGGTGGCGTGGGGCGCACTTGCCTTTGGCGATGCCAGTGCGGGCTTGGTGGGCGGTGCGCTGGGCAAGCGCAACCCACTTTTTTGGAACAAAGAAAAATCTTGGGCTGGGCTGCTGGCTTTTTGGGTTTTCGGTACGTTGCTTACCTTTTTCTTTTTGTACCTTTTGCCTGCCCCTACCCGCCTCGGGCTGCCCGACCAAGCCTGGTTTTGCATTGTATTAGCGGCGGTACTGGTGGCTGGGCTACTCGAAACCCTACCCAACACCTTAGACGACAATTTGGTTATTACTGGCTCGGCGGCGTTTGTGGCGTTTTTGGGGCTAAACATTTATACTTTGCCGCACACCGTTTTTGCGCTGCCGCCACGCACCGGCATTGCGTGCGCTGCCATTGGGTTGGCGTTGGGCACCGTTTTTTACCTCAAAAAACTAAATGTACAGGGCATTGTGGCTGGCGGCGTGGTGGCGTTTAGCATTTTTTTGGGTTCGGGCTTGGGCGGATTGTGCGTTCTTTTTACGTTTTTAACCCTTGGATTTGGCGCTAGCGCCCACAAAAAACAAAAAAAAATACTGCTACAAGCCAACTACGAAACCAAACGAGCCGCCGCAAATGTGTGGGCAAACGGCGGCACGGCGGCTATTTTTGGCATATTAGCCTTTGTTTTCAAAGAAAAAACGATGGCTTACACCCTTGCCATGGCTTGCACCCTTGCCGCCGCCGCCGCCGATACGCTGGCTTCGGAGCTGGGCAGCATTTATGGCACAAACACCATTCACATACTAAAACTAACCAACACAGCCCCAGGAACCGACGGCGGTATTAGCCGTGAGGGAACTATTTTTGCCATTTTGGGCGCAATTTTGGTGGGCATGAGCTATACCATTTTTGTGAGCCAACGCTCCGACCATTTTTTTTTAATCGCTGTTTTGGGCTTTATAGGCTGCATCGTGGATAGTATTTTGGGTGCGAGCCTCCAAAAAGACAAACTGCTAAACAACCACACCGTAAACTTTTTGATGTGCCTCATTGTGGGCATCATTGCTTTATTTAACTAAATTCTCGTTAAAAAAGCAAATTCGGGTTCGTATCATTTTCCAACTCCAAAAGCATACGCTTGGCATCTAAACCTGCGGCAAAGCCCGTAAGTGCGCCGCTTTTGCCTATCACCCTGTGGCAAGGCACTAAAATGAGCAGCTTATTTTTGCCGTTGGCAGCCGCCGCCGCCCTTATCAGCAGCGGATTGCCGAGCTGCTGCGCCACCCAAGCGTAACTCACCGTTTTGCCGTAGTCTATGGTTTGAAGCATTGCCCACACTTTTTTCTGAAAATCCGTGCCTTGTGGGTTCAGTTTCACTGAAAAATGTTGTAGCTTTTTGTCTAAATAGAGCAAAAGTTCACTTTTTATTAGTTGCATTTCTGCACTAATTTTGATACTATCCTCACCTATTTCAGTACAAAAATCCACCGAAACAACGCCCTGCGCATTGCCCCTTACCACAAAATTTGCCCTGTGGTGCGCCACATACACGGTTTCTAAAAATTGCGGCATCAGGGTATTTTTTGTATGGTTACGAGGTAGTTTTGGGCATCTATCTGTATTTCTTGGGGGGAAGTATGCCTAAATACCCGTTTCTGAAACGCATTTTTGGGGTCAAGCACAACCTTTTTTCCGTGTACTACCACAGACAAAGGCATCTTAAAATTGGGCTGGTTGGCGTGGTATTTATACTGCAAAACCGTATTTTTTCCGTCCTGATAGCACTTGTAATGCAGCACAGGCAAGGGCGCAAAATTTAGATATTCGGCAAAAAAAGTGGTGTAATCTTTGCCCAATGACTTGTTAAAAAACGTGATAACCTCCGCCGTATTTACAAAACTTTTTTTATATTCCAGCGCAAAACGCTTGATGGTGGCAAACCAAAGCGGGTCGTTGTTCACCATTTGGCGCAAAGTGTGCAGCATTAGGGCAGCTTTAAAATAAATATCCACGTCGTTGTTGGTATCGTTCACCCCCAAAATGCCCACGATGGGTTGTTTGAGTACCAGCCTTTGTTTTTGGGTGGCAATGTACTGATTTGCAGCCTGTTTGCCCTGCATACACTCCACAAAAATGGTTTCGGCGTAGGTCGTAAAACCCTCGTGTATCCACATTTCGGCTTGGTCGGCTACGCTCACCGAGTTGCCAAACCACTCATGCCCGCTCTCGTGTACGATGATAAAATCGAAACCGAAGGCGTTGTTTTTATAATTGTTGCCATACGCCACGCAGCTTTGATGCTCCATGCCCCAGTAGCTGGTTTCCACCAACCTGTACCCATCGCTCCAAAAAGGATAAGCTCCAAAATGCTGCTCAAAACAGCGCAGCATATCTTTTACTTGCCCAAAATGCTGCTGGGCTTTTGCGGCATTTGCCACCAAAACGTAGTATTCCAGCGTGCGGTTTTGCCCCGAAACGTCGGTGTATTCGTCGGTTACGAGGGTGTAGTTCGCCAAATTTAGGGTTACGTTGTAGGTGTTTATAGGGTTTTTTACCTCAAATACCGACTGTACGGTGTTGCTATCTATAAAAACCACGTTTTTTCGGTAGCCATTGCTCACGGCTACCAAATTATTTGGGTGCGATATGTTGATGCGCATACTATCTGGCTCGTCGCCCAAATAATCTTTGCACGCCCACCAAGAACTGGCACCCAAACCTTGGCAAGCCACGCCCACCCAGGGCTGCCCGAGGCTATCGGTGCGCCACACAAAACCGCCGTCCCACGGCGGGCGTTTGGCTTGCATGGGCGTTCCCCGAAAAAAAACCTCAAATTGTAGCACCTGCCCCTGCCGCTGCACTTCGGGGAACTGCACAAAACAGGCATTGCCCTGACGTATAAAACTGCATTTTTTTTGGTGAAAAATGATGCTATCCAAGGTTAAGAAATTAAAAATATCTATTTGCAATGAAGTGTAATTTTTTAGGTTTTTTACCCTAAAAAGCGTGCTGCCCGCCATCGTTTTGCGCTGCACATCTACCGCCACGCTCAGTTCGTAGTAGCCCACATCGTAGCAGTTTCTGCCAGCGCCATTGCTGCCACGCAAGGTATCGGCGTGGGTAAATGGCTGCGCCCAAGCCACAAAGGGCAGCCCGAGCAAGGCTATAAAAAAAAGTCTGAAACCCATCTTCGGTTTGGTTAAGTGTTTTCAAATGTACGAAAAAAAATGTACATTTGCAGTATTATTAGCCAAAAAAATATGATTAAGCCCCAAACCATACAAGCCATTGTAGATGCCTGCCAAATAGAAGATGTGGTGGGCGATTTTGTGCCGCTAAAACGCCGTGGTACGAATATGCAGGGCATTTGTCCGTTTCACGACGAGCGCACGCCGTCGTTTTCGGTGTCGCCTACCAAGGGCATTTACAAGTGTTTTGGCTGCGGTGCGGGCGGCAATTCCATTAATTTTGTGATGGAACACGAAAAAATGAGCTACCCCGAAGCCCTGCGCTACCTCGCCCAAAAGTACAACATTGCCATAGAAGAGAGCCTGCCCGAAAACAAAGCCGCCGACGATGCCGCCAAAACGGAGCGTGAAGCCCTGTTTATTGTCAATGAATTTGCGCAAAAATACTTTGCCGAAACGCTGCTAAACCAAGAGGAGGGCAAGCGCATCGGGCTGAGTTATTTTAAAGAGCGTGGCGTGAGCGACCAAATGATTTCGCTTTTTGGGCTGGGATACGCCGTAGATGCGTGGGACGATTTTTATAAAACGGCACTGAAAAACGGCTACAAAGAGCAATATTTAGAAACGGCTGGCTTGGTGGTAAAATCGGAAAAAGGCAAGGTTTTTGATAGGTTTCACGGGCGGATTTTGTTTCCGATACAGAATATTAGTGGAAAAATAGCTGGGTTTGGCGCACGCACGCTGGGCAGTGATGCCAAAACAGCCAAGTATTTGAACTCGCCCCAAAGCGAAATTTACGACAAAAGCAAGACGCTTTATGGCATTTTTCAGGCAAAAAAGAGCATTTTGGCGCAAGACCAAACCTATTTGGTGGAGGGATATTTGGACGTGATAAGCCTGCACCAAATCGGCATCGGCAACACGGTGGCATCGAGCGGCACATCGCTTACGGGCGAGCAAGCCAAGCTCCTGCGCAGGTTTAGCCCCCACGTGTGCATACTCTACGACGGCGACGCTGCGGGCATTAAAGCGAGCCTGCGCAGCATAGATATTTTGCTAGAAAACGACCTAAATGTGCAGGTGTGCCTGCTGCCCAACGGCAGCGACCCCGATAGCCACAGCCGAAAACTGGGCGCAGCGGCATTTAAAGATTTTTTAACAGAAAACAGGCAAGATTTTATTAGTTTTAAGGCAAACTTACTGCTGCAAGACGCTGGCAACGACCCCGTAAAGCAAGCCGCCGTAATAAAAGACATGGTAGAAAGCGTATCGAAAATAAACGATGCCATAAAGCGAGCTTTGTTCGCTACCCAAATTAGCCGCCAACTAAACATAAGCGAGCAACTGATTATACAAGAAATAAACCGCCTGAAACTGGGCAAAAACAAGCAAGAATACACACAAAACACCCAAAAATCGCCACAAAATGAGCCTGCGGCGGCGCAAGCCATTACGGAGGCGAGCAAGGACATTGTACAAGAAATAGACGTAATATACCTGCTCATGCGCCATGCTTACAAGCCGCTGCCAGAGTTCGGCGATATTTTGGTGGTTGAGCTGTTTGCCAACGAGCTGGAAGGCGTGGGCTGGCAAACGGAGGAGCTTTTGAGTATTTTTGAATTGTATAAAACAGCGCATGGCATTGGTGCTGAAATAGATACGAAGCGAGACTTGATTTACAACCAAAATGTATCCATAGCAAAAATAGCCGCCGAACTGAGCCAAGAACCCGAAACGCTGAGTAAAAATTGGGCTAAAAGGCACGACATACTCGTAAAAAATGCGGACGACAACTACCAAAACGAAGTAATTTATGCCTTGCTGCACTTGCTGCAAACCAAGTTAGCCGCCAAAATAATAGCCAACCGAGCCAAACTGAAATACAGCACCGACGACAAAGAAATAGACGGCATTTTGGAAACGCAAAAGGATTTGGACGCTCAAAAATTAGAAATTGCGATGCGGCTGGGTAGCGTAATTGTGAAATAAGTGGAAATGTGCAAAATTTTTATGATTTTTTTTGAAATAAAATAAAAATACCAAAAAAATAGCTAATTTAGCGCATGATTTTCACCTAAAACCAAAACACAACATGAGCGACAAAAACAAAAATACCCTTAGTTGGGTACTTGCAGGGCTTATAGCGCTTGCATTGGCGGCATCGGGGCTATCGAAGCTGGCGGGCGTAAAAACGCAGGTAGTAAATTTTGAAACCTGGGGCTACCCCGACTGGTCGAGGTACTTGGTGGGCGTGGCAGAAATAACGATTGCCATTGCTTTATTGATGCCAGAAAACCGCCTAAAAGGCATTTACGGCGTGTTTGCATTTACGATTGGTGCGGTAGGCACGCACGTTTTTGCGGGGCAGGGCGAGCAAGTAACGCCAGCCATTATACTCGGTTTGCTGGGGCTGGTGGCACTGCTGCTACGCAAAAAAGAAGACGAAACCGCCTAAAAAACCACCCATTGTAGCCCATTATTGCTTTGTAAAGGAGTGGTAATGGGTTTTTTGTGGTAATTAAAAAATAGATGTTAAAAAATTTGGAAATTACGAAAAAATAACGTATATTTGTGATGCAGCACAAAATGTGCGTGTGTAAATAAATTATACAAAATTTTAAAACAGACCCAAAATGAGAGACGAACTATCGGACGATGAGCATTTGGATATGCTGAACAATGACGATGCCGACCTGCTCGGACGAAAAACAACTTTCAAAGAGTATGTAGCGATAGGCTTTGATGTTGAAAAGGCGAAAATTATGGCGGGACTGAAAAACTACGATTTTTCGGAGGACAAAGAGCTACAAAAATTTATTGACGTACAAAATAAAAAATGACAATGCTCGCAACTAGCGGAGGAATTACAGCAAGCGTACTTATTTTCAAAAAAATCATCATTTAACACCAAAAAAATAAAATTATGGGAGACGGAGGTTACATATCTGACGAGGAGTTAAGTCCAGAATTTTTAGAGTTTGAAAAATATATGTCTTTTATAAATTTTGGCTCAACCAACGAGGCGTTTGATATTACTAAAAATACATTTGAAATAAGCGATGAAGAGCTAAAAAGAATAATTAAAAAATATGGAGGTAATATAAAAAGGGTTGGAATTAGCAATATGTGGGACGGCTATTGCCCCGAAAGTCTGTTAAAAAAAGAACAGGTGAGAATGCGTTTGAACAAAGACGACTTTTACGAAAGCGAAGCCACTGGGCTACAAATGGCTGTTTTAAGTGGCGTTCAGGCAATTATATTAAATTTTAGAGGAACTGGCGATTTTCGCTCAAAAGTAAGTTTTGCAGACGAAATAGAAAATGGAGAGATTTTAAGCCCGCAAAACACAGAAAACCCACCGTTTAACTACCCAACAAAGGTTTTTAGGACAAGTGAGCAAATTGAAAATTATATAAAAACCATAGAATAAACGATAGATGAACAATAGACCATATACGATAAAACTTTTTATGCCGAATGGCAATCCAAACTCAATCAAAATCATTGAAAAAATGAATTGGACAGGAGTAGGAATTGAAATGTCAAGAGACGATTGGGAAACTCATAAAAACAGAAAAGAATTTGACCAAGCAGGAATTTATGTTCTAATTGGTTATGACGAAAATTCAGATTTACCGAAAGTGTATATCGGACAAGGCGACGGAATAAGAAAACGAATTGATTCTCATTATAAAGAAAAAGCATTTTGGGAGAAACTTGTAATTTTTGTATCAAGCAATAACGGACTTAACAAAGGACACATAACTTGGATAGAATTTGCACTTATTGACATTGCTAAAAAACATAATCGTTGCACATTAGACAATTCAGCGACACCGAATGAACCTATTTTAACAGAATCTGAAAAAGCAGACACAAGAGAATTTCTAAATGAGATGTTGAGTATTTTTCCATTGGTGGAAATAAAAATCTTTGATAAACCAAAAGTAATTGACGTTGACAACTCACAACAATCAAAAATTATTAAAAGTCCGAATATTCAAGACACAATTGTAGTTCCAGCAAACGAAGATGGATTCATTGAAGTGTTTTTGAACCAAGACTGTTGGTATGCAATTAGAATTAGCGGTGGAAAATTAAACGAAATAAAATATATAGCAGCTTATCAGACAGCACCAATTTCAGCTATAACTTATTACGCAGAAGTTGACTCAATAGAAGCATACGGAGATGGCACAAAATATAAACTAAACTTTAAAGGGAAAGCGCAAAAAATAGAACCTATAAACTTTGCAGGTGCAAAACAAGGAACTTTACAAGGACCAAGATACACGAACTTGGAAAAATTATTAAAAGCTAAAACTTGGAAAGAAGTATTCTAAAACGAAAAAAGTTTATGAACCGCCCATATTTATGATTTATTGAGTATTTAGTAGTACCCCCCCCCACACAACTTAAAAACACAGCATGAAGTATAAAAACATACGAGAGGAAGAACTCAAAAACAAGGTGGGAGACGACTGGTTCAAAGCGTTTGATACCACCGAAATTTTGGGCAACATCGACTTTACCGTTTTTCCGAAAAAAGACAACGTTTCTGGTAAAACACCGCTGCTGTGGGCGGAGGCAAAAACGGGCGACTTTAATACAACCACCATGTTTGTGCAACTGGTGCTGACCATCGGCAAAGCCCGAACGTTTGACAAAACGCTGCCGCCCGCCTTTTTGGGTGCTTTCGACTTTAAAAAAATCGCTTTTGTGCCATACACAAGTATCCAAGATATTTTTTACCTCAACGATTTTAACTGGAACGTAACGCCCAGCAACCACGAAACAAAGGAATTTAAACTCATAAAAGATAGAATACAAGCCACCCTAACGGCAAATACCTACATTTACGACTATATAAAAGACGAAAAAGACCTAAAAACCTTTATAGCCAACAACATAGCAAAAGCTACGAATACAACAAAAATCAATATTGATAAAAACAATTTTATCCCAATTTATTTGCGGTGGCTCGAAACAATAAAACCAATCATAAACACAAACTGGGACGACCTGAGAAAAAAAAATATACTGGACAGCGATTTTTATTTAGCCGACCTTTTTGTAGATGACAAAGACACCCCCCAAATAAACGACGACAGCACGATAAGGGATAATTTGCTTGTGTTTTTTATGGAGGAGAGCTACCGAATTGCAAAAGAAAACCTAAAAGACCAATTGATTGACGGTATAATACCGATTAAAAACAAGGAAACCTATACCCAGTTTTGGAAACGGTACAAGCGACCGCCGCTGGTGCAGTTTCAGGACTATGTAATAGAACGCCGAGATTTGCTGGTGCCACAAGACATTAGGGAGCGCAAGGGGGCTTTTTTTACACCCCGTATTTGGGTGGAACTCTCGCAAAAATACCTCACCGACTACCTCGGCGAAAACTGGCAAGACGAATACTATGTGTGGGACTGCGCCGCTGGCACTGGCAACCTGCTCACGGGGCTAACCAACAAATACAACATTTGGGCAAGCACACTGGACCAAGCCGACGTAAACGTGATGCAAGAACGCATAGCGCAGGGCGCAAACCTGCTGGAAAAACACGTTTTTCAGTTTGATTTTTTGAACGACAACTTCTCCAAACTGCCCCAGCCACTACAAGACATTATAAACGATGAAAACAAACGTAAGAAGTTGGTTATTTACATAAATCCGCCGTATGCGGAGGCGGCTTCTGCCAAAACAGTAACAGGAACTGGGGAAAATAAAGCAAATACTTCCTTAGGAAATAAAATCCATCACAAATACAAAGGCATTATAGGGAATGCAAGTAATGAATTATTTACGCAGTTTTTAGCACGAATTTATGGAGAAATTCCTAACTGCAAGATTGCAAATTTTTCAACTTTAAAAAATTTGCAATCTTCAAATTTTAAGGATTTTCGAAAATTCTATCGAGCGAAACTTGAAAAAATTTTTGTAATGCCAGCCGATACTTTTGACAACGTAAAAGGAAAGTTTCCAATTGGATTTTTTGTATGGAATTCGGACTTAAATGAAATTTTTAACGAAATTAATTGCGACATATTTAATACAAAAGGTGAATTTATTGGTCAGAAAAAAATTTCAAATTTTGATAACTTAAAATATATTAATTCATGGTACAGTAAATTTTACGACGAGAAAAATAGTGAAATCGGTATTATGAATACTCGTGGTAATGATTTTCAAAATCAAAATTATATCAGAATTTCTTCAACTAATAATTTTAATCATACTAATATTATTACGAAAAATAATTTAATTACGAGTTCAATATATATTTCTGTCAGACATTGCATAGCAGCCGATTGGCTCAACGACCGAGACCAATTTTTATTTCCAAATGATGGCTGGGCTACAGATTCGGAATTTCAAAGCGATTGTTTGGCATTTACGCTTTTTGACAATAGTAATAACATTACAAGCAACGAAGGCGTAAACCATTGGCTACCATTTACGGAGCAAGAGGTAAATGCCAAAGAGAAGTTTGCGAGCAATTTTATGACCAACTTTATAAACGGCAAAGCCTCCCCCAGCCCCTCCGAAGGCGGGGAACTGCAAGCCAACTTATTTGGCAGCGAAAAAGTAGCCAACAAACCCTTACAGTTTTCGGCAGAAGCCACAGCCGTTTTTACGGCTGGGCGGGCATTGTGGCAGTACTACCATGCCCAAAAATTCCCCTCCTTTGGAGGGGTGCCCAACGGGCGGGGCGGCTACAACCCAAATACCTTTGGAGGGATGCCCGAAGGACGGGGCGGCTACAACCCAAATGCGAGTTTTTACGACATTAGGGCATATTTTCAGGGTAGAAACCCCAAGGGTAGAATGAACCCAAAAAGCACCGATGCCCAATACACGGCGCTCATTGCGGCATTGAGAAACAACCTGAATGCGCTGGCAGAAAAAATAACACCAAAAGTTTACGAGTACGAATTTTTAAAACACTAAAAACCAACGACTTGCGCCAGCATCGGAATTAAACAAAAAAAATCGTACATTTACACCATGAAATTTGTAGATA
Source organism: Bacteroidota bacterium (assembly GCA_043765195.1). Lineage (GTDB taxonomy): Bacteria > Bacteroidota > Bacteroidia > UBA7662 > JAYUJN01 > JAYUJN01. Next base: position 11,183 of record JAYUJN010000057.1, read on the forward strand.
TAACCAACGACATTGCATTTAGAAAAATATTTGGAAACGAGACCAAGAAAAAATCCTTGATTTCGTTTCTCAATGCCGTCATTTCCTTGCCCAAAAACGAGCGTATCATAGACGTTGAAATCGCCAATCCGTATCAGTTGGGTAAGCTCAGTGGCGGAAAATCCACGATTGTTGATGTAAAAGCCAAGGACGAAAACGGCAATGTATTTATTGTAGAAATGCAAATTGCCGAGTTTGACTTTTTCCACAAACGGATACTTTACTACACCTCTCAAAGTTATGTAAATCAGTTGGACGAGGGCGTTAAATACAAAAAACTAAAACCCGTGTATTTTATCGGCATACTTGAGTTTGAAATTGGGCAAAACCCAAATTATTTTAGCAGGCACAAGGTTTTAGATGTAGAAACCCAAGAGCAAATTATCCAAGATGTGGAGTTCAATTTTATTGAGTTGCCTAAATTCAACAAAACCATAGAGCAGTTAGAAACGAGCATTGACCAATGGACGTATTTCATTAAAAATGCCGAAAGCCTCACTTTAATGCCCGAAAGTGTAGAAGACGAAGGCTTGCAAGAAGCCTACACCGAGGCAAATCAGCAAAATTGGACCAAGGCGGAGTTGGAGGATTATTT
>JAYUJN010000058.1:0-11749 GCA_043765195.1 Bacteroidota bacterium
TTTAGCAACTTATTTGGCACTGGCAGCCGTCGGAAATCAACTATTCATACATTACAACCAATTCAAATTATCTTAATTTATTCTGTCCATATACTTATAAAACAAAAACACGCTAATACTGGTGCTTGAAATTCATACGCCGCTCTCGTTTTCTGCAGCGGTTGGGGTAAGGCTTGTTGGGCTTGTTGGGGTGTAAGGTGGGGTTTAATTGAATTAAAAAAAGTTTCATGCCGTGTAAGCCATCGTTCTATAAACCCTAATAATTCTACTTCGTCGCCACTTTTGGAAAAATCTTTTGCATCGCCTATTCTCACTTTTTTAGCCGCAATTTTAATGATATGAGCCTGAACATTGGTAATAATACCATCTTCAATTAATCTCCCTATATCTATGCCGCTTAACAGTTCTTTGGTTGTTTCTTTTAGTAGTTCCATTAAGGTTTCGGGCGTATGAAATGTTGGTTGCGCCACGCCCGTAAATAAATTTTTTCTAACCTTACTAAACATTGGTTGAGCGCCTTCAAAACTGTTTTTCAAATCCGTAAAATAAGGCTCTAAATCAAATGGAAACAGTTCGAGCCACCTTTTTTGCATAGATAGCATTATGTTATAAACTATTTCGGGGCTTTTTGTGGGCTGTAAGTATTTAGTTTGCAAGTGTTTAGGTTGTGCTTGTTTAGGTATTTCGGTAAGTAGGTATTCAATTAGTCGGGCTTTTTTTTCTGCATCGAGTTCGTCGTAACTTTCTACGAAACCAATAATTTCGTTAATGTACTCCACCCAAAAAAGCGGCTTGGTATCATCTATCATACTCTCAAAACCTTCGTATGAGTACTGTATGTAATCGGTAATGGCTTCGTACCAGTTTTCTATATCGTAGTAGTCTCTAATACATTGTTTGGTATAAAGAATTTTTTGTACAGCCATTGCTGGGGCTTCTGAAAAATGCTCTATCCTAAACTCGGGGTGCGCCGCAAGCCATTTATGCGGTTCGCAACAATTCGGAAATGGCTCGCCATTATTGGTATTCATATCTTCCAAATAGAATTTCGTTTTTTCCCTAAGTTCTTTTAAGTAATCTTCACTCTCCTTAAAATTGTGTGCTTCTTTGTGTGTTGGCGGTGGTGCTGCCTTTGTGTATGTAGGTGGGCTGTATCTTACAAAGCCCACATTACTAATAATATCTTTTCGCCTTACATTGAACTCCCCCCTCAAAGTTTCTTCTGTTAGTGCTACTTGTTGCGCCCAAGTGGTAAGTTCCGCCTTTGTTCCGTCGTTTGTTTTGTCTTTCATTTGTCTTTTATGTTTTATATTTAAAAATCCAGTTTATCGTTTGCTTTTTTCTTCTATTTCCGCCCCCTCACTTCCCAATACAAAACTTACTAAAAATATTTGCCAGCAGGTCTTCCACGTCTATTCTGCCCGTGATGCTGGCTATTTGTTGGGTGGCGTGGCGTATGTCCATAGCCAAAAAATCACCGCTCACCCCCGCACTCAGCCCCGCCAGCGCCTGCTCCAAGGCTGCTTTGGCTTGCTCCAAGGCTTGCTTGTGGCGCAGGTTGGTTACCAGTATTTGGTTGCTGTGCGCATTGTAGCCTATTTTTTCTACCATCAGCCCTTTCAGGTCCTCTAAGTTGGTTTTGTGCTGTGCCGAAATACCCAAAACTGCATCGTTTATGGGCTGCACGGGGGCTAAATCTATTTTATTGGCGCAAACAATCGTGTGCGTATTCGGTAGGTTTAGCGCAGCTACCTCCTGCATTACCTCGGCTATCGGCTGCTTTTGGGCATCATACACATAAATAATCAACCCCGCTTTTTGCGCCTGCTCCATCGCTTTTTTTACGCCTATTGCCTCTATTTCGTTGGTTGTTTGCCGAATGCCCGCCGTATCTATAATCCGAAAAGCCAAGCCCCGTATGTTTATCACCTCCTCTATCGTATCTCGGGTGGTGCCTGGTATTGGGCTTACGATGGCACGCTCCTCGCCCAGCAGCGAGTTCAAAAGCGTGCTTTTTCCAGCATTGGGCTTACCCAAAATGGCGGTAGGTACGCCGTTTTTCAGCGCATTGCCCAGCGCAAAACTCTGAACCAACGCATTTATTTTATCCAAAATCTCTTGTATCAATGCCTGCAAATCGGTGCGGTTGGCAAAGGTTACGTCTTCCTCCCCAAAGTCCAGCTCCAACTCTATCAGCGACGCAAAATGGATTAGTTTTTCACGCAAAACATCTAACTCGCTCGATATTCCGCCACGCATTTGCTGCATTGCCAGGCGGTGCGAAGCCGCACTATGGCTGGCTATCAGGTCGGCTACGGCTTCGGCTTGCGACAGGTCTAACCCGCCATTTAAAAAAGCCCTGAGCGTAAACTCGCCCGCAGTAGCCATTATTGCGCCCTGCTGCAAGCACAAATTTATGATTTGCTCCAAAATATACGGCGAATTGTGGCAGCTAAATTCCACCGTATTTTGCTTGGTATAAGAGCGTGGTGCTACAAAAACGGTCGCCACCACTTCGTCTATCACCTCGCCGCTGGGCTGGGTTATGCGCCCAAAATGTGCGCTGTGCGAGGCTGCCGTAAGCAGGTTTTTGCCCGCAAAAATGGCTTGCGCTATGCGCAGCGCATCGTCGCCCGAAAGGCGCACTACGCCTATCGCCCCCAAGCCTTGGGGCGTAGCCAGAGCTACTATGGTGTGGTTATTCATTTGGTAAACTAATTGCAAGTTGTTTCAGGGCGATGCGCTCGTTCCAATCCGTCGAAATAAACCCAGAGGTGCGCACATCATTGGTTTTTGTGGGGCGTTTTGGCGCATAAATGTCGGCATTTCCGAGCTGGTACACCGTTTTATTTTCTTGGTAAATGCCCATAACCGCCAAATAATCCCGCAGCCATTTATACACACTTTGGCTCTCGGTTTTGGTGCTAAACAAATACAGCCGCTGCTCGGGTCGGGTCAGTGCCACATAAAGTATGTTTAGGTTATCGAGTATGGTTTTGTTTTTTTCGTCGTCAAACTGGTCCACAAACTCCGTTTTTTGTAGCTGGTTTGCGGGCAGCAATGCCAGGTTTACCGCCAGTTCTTCGTTGTAGTCCAGGTTTAACCAGAGGTATTTGCTGGGTTTTATTTTTTCGGTATCCCAGTCGCAAAAAGGCAAAATAACCACAGGAAACTGCAATCCCTTGGATTTATGAATGGTCATAATGGTTACGGCTTGCAGCCCTTCGGGCATCGTGAGCGAAAAATGGCTGGACTTTTCGCCCCAAAAATCTAAAAACTCGTACAAATTTCCGTTTTCTTTTTGCGAAAAACCCAACACCAAATTCAAAAATGCTTGCAAATACGCATCTGCCATATGCTGCAAACCAAAACACCGCAAAAGCTGCTCCACAAGTTCATAAATGGGCAGCTTGCTCGTCTTTTTTGCATCTAAAAAATACCCGAGCTGCGCCAGCACTTTTTCAATCTCCGTCAGTTTTTTAGCCGCAATGAGTTCGGCTATTTTCAGCTCCGTCAGTTCCGCTTGCCCCAAATCCATTTGGATATAATACAGCACTTCGGCGATGGCTACTGGGTCGGTGGCATCTAAAAAAATGCGCATCAACGCCAGCAAAAACTTGATGGTTTTGTGCCTCGATAGCAGCAACGAATCCGACGAAATAACCTCCACGCCGTGCGCCACCAAAAACTGCGCTAAGTCGTTGCCCTGCTGCGTGGTGCGCACCAAAAGCACGATGTCGGCGGGCAAAAAACCGTCCTCCACCAGTTTTTCTAAGCTATCTAAGGTTTTTTGGTAAATGGCTGGGCTGCCTATTTCTTTGTCAAAAAAGCTAATTTCTACCATACCGCCTTGCTTGTTTGGCAGGTATTCTTGGGCAGATTTGTGGTATATTTTCTTGGTATTTTCGTCCAAAAAACCCTCACAAAACGCAAACAGCCCGTTGTTAAACGCCACAATTTCTTTTTGGCTGCGGTAGTTTGTATTCAGGTTCAGCTCCTTACTATTTTGCACCAAGGTGTTTTCGTAGGTAAGTTGCAGCTCGTTTAGCGGCTGCGGGCTGTACATTTGGGGCAGCTCGGCTATTTGCGCCACTTCGCCGCCCCGAAACCGATAAATCGCCTGCTTGCCATCGCCCACCACCATGCTGTACTGGTTTTGCGAAAGGCTGTTTTCTATCAGCGGCAGCAGGTTTTGCCATTGCAGCACCGAAGTATCCTGAAACTCATCTATCAAAAAATGGTTGTATTTTTCGCCCAGCCGCTCGTAAATATACGGCACAGGCTCTAAGGCTATGTTTTGCGAAATGGCGTGGTTAAACTCCGAAATATGCACCATGTTTTTGCTCTCTTGGTAGCTTTTTAGCTGCGCATTTATTTCGCTTAGTACCGTGAGGGCGTGTAGGTTTTTGTACAAGCCCACATACAGCCGATAGTCGGGCAGCGCCTGCGTTTGTATGTGGTTTATGCGCTCAAAATGCTGCTCCAAACCGTCTTTTATCTGGTGTATTTTCGCCTGAATGTCTATGTTTGTAGCCTTGCTGTACCACGTATTTTTGGCTATGGTATCCGTAACTCGAGTGCCTGGCTCTTTGTCGGGCATTTGGTTTACGGCATAAAAAAAATTGCCGATGCCCGCCGCTGCGTACCAAAAATCGTTTTTTTGCAACCCAGCAGCCTCTATGCTGCGGATAGCCGCCTGCGCCACTTCGGTAATACTAAGCTCAAAACCGCTTATTTTGGTTTTCAAATAGGCTTTCAAATCCATAAAATCTTGGGGCTGATAGGTACTCAATGCCTCCACAAACGCCCTCGAGTTTTCTTGAAACAGCTCCCTCGAAAACTGCTCCAAATCCCGCTGAATGTCCCAAAACTGGTCTTCCTCTGCCTTAAACTTGGCATAATCCACCAAAACAGCGCTCAAAAACTCGTTTGTGCCTATTTGGTTGATGAGCAAATCCACGGCTTTTTCTATGAGCATACCGCTGTCCAACTCTATCTCGAAGTTTTGTTTAAAGTTTAAATCTCGGGCAAAGCTGCGCACCAACCGATGCACAAACGCATCGATGGTAGAAACCGCAAACTCGGAGTAATTGTGCAGAATTTGGCTTAGGGTTTGCGTGGCTCGGTGGCGCAGCTCCTCGGGCGAAATGCCCAATATACCGCACAGCTCCGTACCCAGCGGCGTGGTTTTACTACCCGAGCCAAGGCTTTTTAGTGCCTCAATTACTCGGTTTTTCATTTCGTTGGCAGCCATATTGGTAAATGTGATAGCCAGTATTTTAGAAAAATACCGTGCATCGTCGCTCTGCAAAGCCAGGCTTAGGTAGCTTTTTACGAGCGTATAAGTTTTGCCCGAGCCTGCGGAGCTTTTGTATATCTCAAAGGGTTTTTTGTACATCATTGTACAAAGTTACACGTTTTTTGCCAAAACTTACTATGCCTCCATTTTCATTTAAAGGCATAATTTTACAGATTTTGCCCAAAGGTAAGCAAGTTGCTATCTGGGTCCAAAACCGAAAACTCCTTTTGCCCCCACGGCTTCACCTCCAACCGCCCGCCCGCATGGCTGGCTACGCCCTGCGCCTGCGCCAGCTTATAATCTCCATCTATGTCATCAGTTCTTATATAAATTTGCCCATAATTTGTGGAGGGCTCGAGTGCCTCAAACAGAAAAAAATGGAGCTGGATACCGTCTTTTTCTACCATGAGGTAATGCTCGTGCTCGAGGCTTCCGAAGGGCGTAAAACCCAATTTTTGTACGTAAAATGCCATCGTTTTGGCTTTGTTTCGCATAGGGAGTTTGGGGCTAACGGCTGTGAGCATGGTGGTTTTTTTGGGGTAAATTTTTAGGGTTTTATGGCGCAAATATACACATCTTTGCTAAAAATGCGCAAAAAATATGCCTAAGTTTTGGATTTCTGTGTAAAAACAGTACCTTTGAAAGCCATCTAAACCCGCACCTCGATGATTAAAAAAATCTTTTTTGTAAGCCTAACCGCAGCTTGGCTCATTGCCCTAAGCATAGCCATAAAAGGCAACCCAAAACTGGGCAACTTACTCAGTTACAGCAGCGCTGCGCTACAATTCAACGACGATTTTGACCAAAATACCAGCCTAAAAAATGCGCCCTACGGTGCTGCCGACATTGGCTACGACGAGTGGGGCGTGCCACACATTTTTGCCTCCACAGAAGAAAGTGCGGCTTTCGCCATCGGTTTTGCGCAGGCAAAAGACCGCTTGTTCCAGCTCGAAATGATAGCCCGAACCGTAAAAGGCAGGCTGTGCGAGGTTGTGGGCAAAAAAGCATTGAAAAGGGATATTTTTTGGCGAAAATTTGGCTTAGAAAAACAAGCAAAAAGCTATATAAACAACCTAAAAGAGCGCAACCCTGCGGAATACCTAAAATACCAGGCTTTTGCCGACGGCGTAAATAGCTACATAAATACGATGCCGTACAGCGCCATGCCCATAGAATTTCATTTGCTCGATGCCAAACCGAGCCGATTTGCGCCCGAAAATATGTATTACCTCATTCGCTATATGAGCTATATGCTGAACTACGACGAGGACGACCTTGCGTTTGAGCAACTGCGCACGCAGCTACCCGACACGCTTTTGAACGCTTATTTTCCGCTCATAAGCAAGCACGCCCTGCCGATTTACCCCGATTTGCCCGCAGCGCCATTGCCCCAAAGCCAATACCCAACGCAAAACGTGGCAAAACTCGAGGAAAATTATCCGTTTAAACTAAAAAACACCCAGATAGGCAGCAACAACTGGTGCGCCAGCAGCACAAAAACGGTGGGCGGCTACCCAATTTTGTGCAACGATACGCACCTCGACCTGCAACTGCCCGCCACTTGGTACGAAATGCACGTAACCATAAACGGCAACGCCCGCCACGGGTTTGGGCTGGCAGGTGCGCCCTACATTATTTCGGGCTACAACGACGATGTGGCTTGGGGCATGACCAACGCCACCTGGAATTTGGTGGATTTTTATGGGCTAAAAACCGCCAGCGACCACGCAAGCTACGAAATAAACGGCACGCAAAAAAAGTTTTTGGCGGTGCAAGATACCATTTACATAAAGGGCGCAAAGGCGGTTTACAAAACTTTTTTGCACAGCGATTTTGGGGTGATGGATAGCATAGCGGGGCAATGGCTCGCCGTAAACTGGATAGGCGCAAGTGTAACGCAAAGCACGGAGGGTGCGTGTTTTGCTGCGCTGGAACGCTCGAGCACGGCGCAGGAGGCTTTTTTGGGCTTGCAGGGCTTTTGGCAACCGCCCCAAAACTTTGTGATAGCCGACCGCAAGGGCGAGTTTGGGCTGGTAACCGCAGGCGCAGCCGCCATGCACAACCAGCCGAGCCGAGGCATTATTCAAGCCACAAAAACCTCGCAACTGGTAACTTATACCAAAATGGCATCGGTGCTGAATACGATAAATCCCAAAAAAGGCTATGTGTTTTCGGCAAATGAAAACCAAACGACCAACGCCGTTTCGGCGCAGCTAAACCCCATAAAATACGCCGATAGCTGGCGTGCCAAGCGCATAAATGAGTTTTTGGGCAGCAAACCCAAGCTCGATGCCACGGATATGCAACGCCTACAATTAGATGCCACGGACTTGGAATACACGCTCATCAAACCGATACTGGAGGCGTATATACCCGCAAAAGACCTCATTTTTATGAAAAACTGGCAAGGCAACTGCGATACAAACTCGGTGGCAGCTACGCAGTTTTTGGTGTTCCGTGATAGTTTGTACCGTCTTTTCAACGAAGCCATAGCCCCAAACATGGCGATTTGGGTGCAGGCGGAACACGCTTTTTACATACTAAAAACCCAAAAACAGATAGCAACCACCACGGGAAGCGTAAAAACGAGCGAACTGGTGCAAAAAGCGTGGCTGGGCAGCCAATCCAAACTAACCGCCATGCTGGGCAGCGACCCCGAAAAATGGCTGTACAAAAAACTACATACCACTGATATAAAGCACGTTACGGGCATAGAGGCACTGTCTTACACGCCGTTTGGGAGCAGCGGCACGCCCAATACGGTAAATGCCTCGAGCGGCGGAAAAAACTACGCCGCCGTGCACGGCGCAAGTATGCGCACCATTATAGAGCTAAAACCCACGGGCATAGCCGCTATGGTGGTGCTTACGGGCGGGCAAAGTGGGCGGTTCAACAGCCAAAACTACAAAAACCAAGTGGCGGAGTGGCGGCAGGGCAAGTACCACAAAGTGGTGCATTACGCCAGGTTTGATGCCAAAAATTTTAAGCATTTTATCAGTTTCAACTAATTTTACGATGAAAAAAGACCTTTTTTATTTCGCTTTTGCCGTACTGGTTATGGTTTTGGTGCAGGCTTACTTGCACGAGTTTTTGTATTTTGTGGTGGCAAGTTTTGTGTGCGGTGCGCTGCCATATACCAGGGCAAATTTTTTTAAATTCTGCGCCGTGGAAGTTATGGCTTTGGGCATTTGCGCCATCATAAATGCACCGAGCATGCAGGCGGCTGTGGTGATGGGCGGCGTTTTGTCGGTAGGCACTTGGGGCTATGTGGCGGCGGTGGTGTTGGTTTCGGTGCTTAGTTTTGCCTTGTGCGCTTACACTACCTACATCTGTTTGCCCAAAAAAATGCTTGGTTGAGCGGGGGCAAAAACCATGAGCAAATGCAAAAAACGGAGGAGCTACTAATAGTTGCTCCTCCGCTTTTTTGATAACTGGGATAGCCAGCAAATTCTGTTCTTTAAAAATTATTTGCAGTCTGTTTTTGCAAGTTTTTGACTAAAAACAGCCTTAGATACGTCTTTGTAGCGCATATTGCCATCGTTTTTGGGGTCTTCGAGCATTCCCTTTTTGATGAGCAACTGGTCGTTTTCTATTTTCATTATTTTGGTTTCGCTTTGTTGGCTGCCTTCTATCATGTAGCTATACATTAAGTCCAATTCGCCAGCGGCATTTTTTGTACCTTTTAATGTGCCTACTGCGCCATCTTTTTGGTAAGGGTTCCATACCATTTCGCCCGTAACCTCGCTACCAGTTATGGTCAGCGAAACGGTGGTGGTGTCTCTGTTGTCGGCTGTAAAAAAGCACATACGACCATCAGTGGCTGGTACGGGCGCAGGTGCTGCGGCGGCGGTTTGCGCACTGTCGGCGGGCGTGGTAGCCGCATCGGTGGTTTCGGCGGGCTTGGTGTTACAGGCAGATAGCGCTATGGCTACCGATACTACGAGGCTAAATTTGTTTGTTTTCATTGGAGTTGTTTGGGTAAGTTTTTATAGTTTATTTGGTCGAGTTCGGCAATGGCGGCATCGTCAAAGTTTTTTAAAATATAGGTTTTTGTGGCTACCTTTTTGGTTGTTTTAGGTAGCTCCACCAATTTTTTTTGCTTTTGGTCATACACATTCCACACGCCCTCGTAGGTTTGTGTGGCTAAGTTCAGGCTGCCCGTACCCGAGCCATTTTGGTTGGCTGTGCCGTACTGCACATTGTCGTAGCCGATGAGCTTTACTTGTTTTAGCTTGGCATCGTACCTAAATTTAAAGTAATTTTCGCCACGCATAAACTGGCATTTCAGCACCAGCACATTTTTACTGGCAGAAACCCCGTTGGTAGTACCGCCCGAAGTAATAATTTTGGTTACAAACGCCTTGTTTTTTTGGGTAGAGAGCTTGTACTCCAAGCTAAACCCAGTTTCGATATTGGCGAGGGTTACATTGTCCAAAATGCCGTCGGCATCGAGGTCTAATTGAGTGCTTTGCTGCGCAAAGGCGAGCTTGCTGCCCAAGAGCAGCATAAAAATAAGTTTGAGTTTCATTTAATAACGTTTAGTATGTTTAAGGTGCAAATTTAATAACTTTTTTCATTTCTGCATCTTTTTTACAAAAAAAACAGTTAAATAATTTTTTTTCGCTTAAACCAAAGATAAATCACAAGCGCAATAATGCACATGGCAGCCAAAATTAAAAAATAACCAAACTGCCATTTCAGCTCGGGCATATTTTCGAAATTCATGCCATAAATACCCGCAATAAATGTAAGCGGCAAAAAAAACGCCGAAAAAATGGTCAGCAGCTTCATTACGTCGTTGCTTTTTTGGGCATTTACCGACATATAGGTATTCAGTAAATTGTTGGAGTTTTCCAGCACCTCCTCATACTCCAAAATTAAGCCCAAAAGGCTGTCTTTTATGTCTTGCAGCGATGTTTTTGCTTTTTCCGAAACCACTATTTCGTTTACTACTGTTTGGGTTATTTGCAGCAATTTTTTGGTGAGCCTCGTTTTTGTTTTTTGAAAATAAAGCTGCTCGAGCGAAATTTTGGTGTAATCTTTCAAGAAAATAACCTTCTCTATCTCGTCATTTTTATCGCCAAAGAGCTTGGCGGGCTGCTCAAAGGTTTTTATCATTTTATGTACAAAATACAGCAGTAGCTCCTGCGAGCTGGTTATGTTTTCGGGCGCAGTTTCCAAAAAATCAAAATTTGAGCGGTGTATTGTAATGAGTTTTCGGTCGCTGTAAAAAATCGCAATTTTGTTTGACAGCTCACCAATGTTGCTCACCCTATCGTTGGGTTTGGCGGTAAATGCCCTAAGAATTAAAAAATTATAGGCTTCGCTTTTTTCTATTTTGGGCAAATGCCCCGTTTCGAGGCTGTCTTTTATCTGAAAATAATCGAGGCTATAATCCAAGGCTATTTTATCTAAATTGGCTTTGTTTGGGTTACAAATGTCTATCCAAATAAAACTCTCAAATTTTGTTTCTCTGTGTTTTGTTTCCATAAAAAACTTTTTTATAAAAAATATTTACTGCAAATATAGCGTTTTTTGGTTTTTTGTTTGCAAAAATAATTACTACGGCTCGTTTGGGCTACGGTTACTACGGCTCGTTTCGGCTACGCTCAACGACCATGAATTTTATTGGTTGGGCACAGCCGAAGCGAATTTGCAGAGACGTTGCAGTGCAACGTCTGTACGACTATGCAATCTTCTGAATAAACACGTACAGACGCGATTAATCGCGTCTCTACCCAGCAAATACCCAGCAGCAAAAAATATCCGAACAGGATTACGGGATTACGGGATTTTTTCGGGCATATATTTTAATCCAACGGTTAAAACCGTCAGCTATTGATTTTTATTGATAATTGCCATAGATTACCACACCGCAAATGGTTTTTCAATAGCCGACGGCTTTAACCGTTGGATTCGGGATTATCAAATTATCGCAAAAAATGACTTTTCGTACAGACGCGATTAATCGCGTCTCTACCCAGCAAATACCCAGCAGCAAAAAATATCCGAACAGGATTACGGGATTTTGGGATTTACAGGATTACAATAAATCCTGTCCATCTTTTAATCCCGAAAATCATGTGCGGACAAAAAGCACTTCGGCTGCGCTCAACGAACCCGAACGAATTATGTACAGACGTTGCACTGCAACGTCTCCATCATCAGGTTTTCCATCGCAATTGCAGAGACGTTGCAGTGCAACGTCTGTACGATTATGCAATCTTCTGAATAAACACGTACAGACGCGATTAATCGCGTCTCTACCCAGCAAATGCCCAGCGGCAAAAAATAACTACGTTTTGTCTATAAAAAAAACGCAATTGGGCTTATATTTGCGCCTACAACCATACAAAACACCATCAAAAATCGCATTATTTTGGGCATTGACCCAGGCACTACCGTAACTGGCTATGGCATTATAGCCATAGAAAACAATAAAATAAGCCA
>JAYUJN010000059.1:0-56576 GCA_043765195.1 Bacteroidota bacterium
TTAAAAAAATTATAAAAAGAGCTATAAGTAGGCGCATTTATAACCAAGGCATCTAAAAAAACGCCATTGTCATCGTATTTAGCCAAAAAAGCATTGGCTGAGATTACTTGCATAATGGTCGGTGCCGTTTTGTATATCAAATACTGCCCTGCACCCCAATCCAAATCCACAGTTCCTCCGAATTGCCCTGCCATAATTATTTCGTTTTGGCTATTTAGCCTAAAACGATAGGTACTCGTAATAGGGTATGCAGGGTTAGATGCCTGCGTTTTAAACCAAACCAAATCGCCGTTGGCATCTAATTTTACGAGCGCACCAGGATACATAGTATTAGATATTCGCTGGGTGGCATTCAACCAAAAGCCCCCGCCCTGTGTAGCAGGCGTAAAATAAATGGCGGAGCCGTCTCGGGCTACCTCAAAATCTATACATTGAATGATGCCACTTGTATTGCCTGCGGGTTTGTAGGTTTTTACCCAAATTAAATTCAGTGCTGTATCGTATTTGGCTGTAAAATAATCGAGCGGATTTGACCCAAATTTTGGATAAATTGAGGTTCTATTGTACGTGCTATCGCCTGGATAAAAATCGATAGTACCGCTAAAAGCACCCAAAACGTATAAATTTCTGTCTTTGTCTGTCCTTGTGTTTTCTATCCTTACCTCATTCGTTGCAGCAGTGGTGCAGAGCAGCAGTTTGTGGCTAATGGGTACATAATTGCTGTCGGTTTTTAGTATAAAATAGCCAAAGTTGGCGTATGGTAGGTTTACCACATAGTTATTTGGCGAAAAATCTACGTCCACCAACTGGCTGTTGCCGTAGCTAAAACCCAATTGAACAAACGTGTTGGTATCGTTTTTATACAACATTTCAAATCCTCCTAATTCTACATTTGTAGGCGAATTAACTCCATTATCAAAAGTTAGGTATGTGAGGTTGGGTAGTTGCTGGGCGTGGCACAATGCTGGCAAAAGAAATGAAAAAACAAGGCTGTAAAATTGAAATTTCATGGTGTAGTGGGTTATGTGAGTTTTAACCTTTAAAAAACAAATGTAATTACTGTTTTTGACAATTCCAAATTTAGTGATTTAATTCTGAGGGATAACAACAAAAACGTCAGAACAAGATTACGGGATTTGCACAGACGCTCTAATAGAGCGTCTGTGCCGAGCAAAAAATATCAGAACAGGATTACGAGATTTTAGGATTTTTAGGATTGTAGTAAATAATCTTGTAAATCTTTTAATTCTAAAAATCCTGTGCAGACAAAAAGCCGAACGAATACGTAGAGACGCGATTAATCGCGTCTCTACCCAGCAAATGCCAAGCAGCCAAAAATATCAGAACAGGATTACAGAATTTTAGGATTTTTAGGATTTTTAGGATTTTTAGGATTGTGGTAAATAATCCTGTCCATCTTTTAATCCTGAAAATCTTGTGCGGACAAATACCCTTCGGCTACGCTCAGGGTACGGGTCGTTGAGCGCAGCCGAAACGACTACCCGAACGAACACGTACAGCCGTTGCACTGCAACGGCTCTATGATTATGATGCAAAATGCCATAACAGAGACAAGGCAGTGCCTTGTCTCTACGGTTTTGGTTTTTTGTGGCGTGCTGGTTTTTTATCACAAAATACCCATTGCCCAAAAAAAATTTGAACATACAATTTTAATTTATTAAATTTGTATTTATTTACCCAAACAAAATGACTACCGACCCCCACAGGCAAACCAATATTAGCCTTGCCCACCCCGAAACTATAAAAGTAGGCATCGTACTCGCCGAGTGGCACGCCGACATTACCGCCGAGCTAGCCCGTGCCTGCGCCGAAACCTTTCGGCAAAGCGGCATACGAGAAAAAAACATTTATGTACAAAACGTGCCTGGCAGCTTCGAGCTACCCCTCGCCGCCCAGCTCCTGCACGAAGCCCACACCCTCGATGCCGTAGTATGCCTCGGTTGCCTCATAAAAGGCGACACGCCCCACTTCGAGTACATCAGCCAAGCCGTAGTGCAGAGCATCGCCGCCCTAAACATACGCTACAAAACCCCCTTTGTGTGCGGCGTGCTTACCACCCTCACCCACGCCCAAGCCCAAGAGCGCATCGGCGGCATACACGGGCATAAAGGGCAAGAAGCCGCCACCACAGCCCTAAAAATGATAGAACTCAGCCGCAGCCTGCCCCTAAAAAACCGCTTTGCCACACCCATAGCCGACCACCCAACCGACGAAAAAGAGTAGTTTTTCTCCGAAAATACCGCAAATAATGCTGTGTTGAAGGATTGAAACGAATTTTAAATGCTATGTTGAAAAAATGACATGAAATTAGCTTAAATTTTTGGTTATTCTGTTCTTGCTTAAAATAAAAAATGAATAAAATTTAATCTTTCAAAATGTTACAACCACAAAAGATTTGAAAATACAAACAGCTAATTACATGACAAAAGCCGACAAAATTCATCTATTTGTAATTTCAATGATTAACCTTGCAATAATTTTTAAATTGATAAGTATAGCTTGGAGCGGCAACGATAAGGCTATTATTCTCATCGTGTTAGGTTATCCAGTTTTGATAATCATAAATGGGCTAATTTGGTTGGTTCTAAAAATTATCAAAAAACAACAAAGTAAAATTTATAAAATAGGAACTATTGGACTCGTCGTACTATTAGTTCCGACAATTTTAATTTCAATGATGTATTAAAAATAGAGTTGAAAGATGAAGTAACCAATGAGATTTCCCCCCAAAAAATCCCCCCCAAAAAAATTCATGCCTAAAAACACCCAGTTCGTAGCTCGAAACACCCAGTTCGTCGCCAATTACAACTGTGGGCAAAAAAAAATACTACCTTTGTGCTGTTGTTGAAATTTATTTATTATGTATCCTAAAAGGCACTAAAAAATCTATGAAAACTACTACCTAAACTCAGTCAGTATTTTAAAGTGTGTGTAAAAGCAGCCGCTCAGAAGTGAGCGGCTACTTTTTTTATACAAATACATACATTTCTAAAAAAACAGTAGTAACTTTGCCGCTTAAATTACCGTTTTGCTCAAGCCCTATTTGTACTCCATCTGCATTTTGCTCGCCCTCACGGGCTGCGTATCCAAGCGCAAGTACGAGCAATCGTTGCAAAACGAACGCCGAGCCGAAAACAAAAATAGGCAGCTACTCACCCAGTTGGACGCAGCCACCGACGAAAAAGAAACCAGCCTAAACAAGCTACGCAAGCTCGAGCGAGAAAACCGTATTTTGATAGAAGACACCGCCATTACTGCCCAGCGGCTGGCAAAATACATCAAGCTAAACAACGAAATGAACGGTAAAATAAACGATATATCCGCTGTTTCGGCACGCATCACACAGCTAAACGAAACCGAACGCACGGAGCTACAGCGAAAACTCACCGCCGCCAACACGCTCATAGACCAAAAAAACACACAAATAACAACCCTGCAAAACACCATAGAAGCAAACAGAGTTACTTTTATGCAAAAAATAGATAGCCTCCTAAATCTGATGCCAGATACCGTAGCTATCAAATAAACCGAAAGAATAGGAAGTATGTCCGAGTGGTTTAAGGAGCACGCCTGGAAAGTGTGTATATGCCAAAAGTGTATCGAGGGTTCGAATCCCTCTTCTTCCGCCAAAAAACGCCTTGCAAACTTTGTTTACAAGGCGTTTTTTATGTTATAATTCAGCTAATTTTATACCCGAATTTAATCTGCGTCGTAGTTCAGGTTGGGCGAGAGCCAGCGCTCTGCCTCTTGTAACGAAACGCCCTTGCGGAGTGCAAAATCGGTAACTTGGTCTTTTTCTATTTTTCCTACCCCAAAATACTTAGCCTTGGGGTGCGCAAAATAATAGCCCGAAACCGCAGCCGTGGGGTACATCGCCAGGCTTTCGGTGAGGGTAATGCCCGTGTTTTTTTCTACTTCGAGCAGCGCAAAGAGCGTGGTTTTTTCGGTGTGGTCGGGGCAGGCGGGGTAGCCTGGCGCAGGGCGAATGCCCTTATACGCCTCTTTTATCAGTTCTTCGTTGCTTAGGGTTTCTTGGTGGTCGTAGCCCCACAGCTCGGTGCGCACCTTTTTGTGCATCAGTTCCGCAAAAGCCTCCGCCAAACGGTCGGCGAGTGCCTTAGCCATAATGCTGCTATAATCGTCGTGGTCGGCTTCGTATTCCGCCACCATGGCATCTAACCCAATGCCCGTAGTTACCGCAAAGCTACCCAAATAATCGGGCGTGCCGCTCGGGGCTACAAAATCGGCGAGGGCTATGTTGGGTGCGCCCACCTTTTGGCTTTGCTGGCGCAGCGTGCGGTAGGTAGCCCGCACCTCATGGCGGGTTTCGTCGGTATAAATGGCTACATCGTCGTCGTTTATTTGGTTGGCGGGATAAATGCCCACCACGCCGTTGGCTTGCAGCAGTTTTTCATCTATTATTTTTGCCAGCATTTTTTGGGCATCGGCAAACAGCTTGCGAGCCTCTTCGCCCACTATTTCGTCGTTTAGTATCATCGGAAACTTGCCATAAAGCTCCCACGCATTAAAGAAAGGTGTCCAGTCTATGTATTCCGCTATTTCTTTTATCGAGTAATTTTCGTATAGTTTTGTACCCACAAAGTTTGGTTTTTGGGGCAATTCCAGTTCAAAATCTATTTTAAACTTATTTTCTCTGGCTTGCGCTATGCTAAGGTATTGCTTTATTTGCTTGCGGTTGGCGTAGCTTTCACGCATTTGGGCGTATTCGGCTTTTATGTCTGCTA
The DNA here is from genome assembly GCA_043765195.1 of Bacteroidota bacterium. Classification (GTDB taxonomy): domain Bacteria; phylum Bacteroidota; class Bacteroidia; order UBA7662; family JAYUJN01; genus JAYUJN01. The sequence goes on from JAYUJN010000059.1 coordinate 4,767, forward strand.
TGTAGTCCACTTGCTTGTCTTTACTAAGCAAACTGCCCGAAACCGTTACGCTGCGTGAGGCATCTAACACGTGTATCACCGAGGCTTGGTAGCATGGGTCTATTTTTACGGCGGTGTGTATGCGTGAGGTGGTAGCGCCGCCTATGAGCAAGGGTATGGTCATGTTGCGGCGTTGCATTTCTTTGGCGATGTACACCATTTCGTCCAGCGAAGGCGTAATAAGCCCGCTCAAACCTATAATGTCCACGTCGTGGAGCTGTGCGGCATCTAAAATTTTGTCGGGCGGCACCATTACCCCAAGGTCTATTATTTCGTAGTTGTTGCAGGCAAGCACCACGCCTACTATGTTTTTACCAATGTCGTGTACGTCGCCTTTTACGGTTGCCAGCAGTATTTTTCCCTGTCCGCTGGTTAGGCTTATGCCCAGCGGATTGTTCAGCATCAGGGCTTGTTTTTCTTCGTCTAAATAAGGCTCGAGGTAGGCTACGGCTTTTTTCATTACCCGTGCGCTTTTTACTACCTGTGGCAAAAACATTTTTCCAGCCCCAAACAAGTCGCCCACCACATTCATGCCAGCCATCAGCGGACCTTCTATTACGTGTAGTGGGCGGGTGCATTGTAAGCGAGCCTCTTCCACGTCGGTTTCTATGTAATCCACAATGCCCTTTACGAGTGCGTACTCGAGGCGTTTTTCTACCGTGTTTTCACGCCAAGTTTCGTCTTTTACGTTGGTTTTTCCGCCGCCTTTTATGGTTTCGGCGAGCATTATTAGGCGTTCGGTGGCATCTGGCTGCCTATCCAGCAGCACATCTTCTATGGCTAAGAGCAGGTCTTTGGGTATTTCGTCGTATATGGTAAGCTGCGATGGGTTTACGATGCCCATATCCATGCCGTATTGTATGGCGTGGTACAAAAAAGCCGAGTGAATCGCCTCTCGTATCAGGTCATTGCCCCGAAAAGAAAACGATACATTGCTCACGCCGCCGCTTACTCGGGCGTGCGGCAGGTTTTCTTTTATCCATTTTGTACCCAAAAAAAAGTCTAAGGCATTGCGCCTGTGTTCCTCTATGCCTGTGGCTACTGGAAATATATTGGGGTCGAATATGATGTTTTCGGGCGAAAAACCCACGGTGTTTACGAGTATGTCGTAGCTTCTGCCGCATATTTCTTTTCTGCGCTCAAAGTTGTCGGCTTGCCCCAGCTCATCAAAAGCCATTACAATTACGGCTGCGCCGTATCGTTTTACAGCCTTGGCTTGTGCTATAAATTCGGCTTCGCCGCCTTTTAGGCTAATGGAGTTTACAATCGGTTTGCCCTGCACGCATTTTAGCCCTGCCTCTATGATTTCCCACTTGCTGCTATCTATCATAATGGGTACACGGGCTATGTCGGGCTCGGAGGCGATGAGGTGCAAAAACTTGACCATCGCTTCTTTGCCGTCTATCATGGCTTCGTCCATGTTTATGTCTATGATTTGTGCGCCGCCTTCTACTTGTTCTCGGGCTATGGCTAAGGCTTCGTCGAATTGCTCGTCTTTTATGAGCCTCAAAAACTTTTTCGAACCCGTTACATTGGTTCTTTCGCCTATGTTTACAAAATTGGATTGGTGCGAAATTACGAGCGGTTCTAAACCTGAAAGCAGTAGGTTTTTTGTCATTTTATAAAAAATAGTGGATACAGGTTGGTGTTTGCGTTTTGGGCATAAAAGTGCTTTGCAAACAAAGTACAAAGATGCTGAAAAAATGCGGTTTTTTTGAATGGTTAATGCCTTTTTAACGAAAAAAAATAGCATTTTGTTTGTTTGTACGAATAATTGATGGGATTATGGTTATATTTGCGGTTTGAAAGAGTAAGTTTGCTATTTTGCGCACTAAACCTAATAAATTACCATCATTTTGAACGAACCGAAACCTGAATTGCAGCTCGTGGAGCGTGTTAAGGCGGGTAGTCAGCAGGCTTTTGAGCAATTGTACGACCAATATTCGGCTGCGCTGCTGGGTGTGGCGGTGCGGGTGCTGGGCGGCAATCAGCCCGTAGCCGAAGACGTATTGCAAGAGGCATTTGTAAAAATTTGGAAGAACATAGAGCGTTTTGATTCCTCCAAAGGCACTATTTTTACTTGGATGCTGAACATTACCCGAAATACTGCCATAGATAAATTGCGTAATTTAAACATTCAACCAATCCAAAGTTTGAATGAGAACGTAAGTAGTATAAATGTATCGGAAAATTTCGCCATAAACACCGATGTGATTGGCGTGGAAGATGCCGTAAATACCTTAAAACCCGAATATAGACAAATGATAGATTTGGCTTATTTTGGAGGCTACACCCAGGAAGAAATATCTGAGAAACTGGATATTCCGCTTGGTACAGTAAAAACCCGAACAAGGGCGGCACTGAATCAACTTCGTACAATTTTTAAATAGATAAAGTTATGGATATTATAAACTATATAGAATCAGGCGTTTTGGAGCGCTATGCACTGGGGCAATGCAGCCCGCAGGAGGAGCGTGCCGTAAATTGCCTATCGGTGATTTACCCCGAAGTACAACAAGAAATAGACCTAATAGGTAAAACGATGTACGCCGTGGCGCAAGCCCGTGCGGTAAGCCCAGCGGCTGCTACCAAGCTGCGGCTGATGGCGGAGATTTCGAAAACCGAACAAATATCGGCTACAAAAACCGAAAAAGCACCAGTTGTTTTGGCTGCGGCTGCGCCGCAAGCCAAGGTAGTAGCCATGCAAAATGCCACAAACAAATGGCTCGTAGCCGCCTGCGGCGTACTGGCTGCGGTTTTGTTGGGCGTTTTTGGTAGCTACAAAAGCCAAAATGCCGAGCTAAAACAACAACTTGCCGACGTTCAAAACCAAACACAACTGGCGCAAGTAACTTCGCAAAAACTTGGTTCGCAGGTAAAAAGCCTCAAACTTACGTTAAACGATGCCACACTAAGCGGCTACACGATTATAAAAATGGCTGGTTTGCCCGCAAAAAAGGCGTACAACAGCAGCATTTTGTGGAACAAAAGCACCAAACTCGTAAAAATTTATGCCAACAATTTGCCACCTACATCACCCGAGCATCAGTACCAACTGTGGGCAATCGTGGACGGTAAGCCAGTGAGTTTGGGCGTTTTTGAGGCGAGCGATAGCGAGCTTCAAACCATGATTAACATAGAAAACCCGCAGGCATTTGCCGTAACCCTCGAGCGACGTGGCGGCAGCGCCACGCCTACCATGGAGCAAATGTACGTGCTGGGCAATGTATAACGGCTCGGTTTGGTTCGCCAACCGAGCAGTATAAATCGTGAAATTGGTATGGTTTTTTGCATTATTTTTAGTATATTTACAAAAAATTTTGGTATAATAACTAAAAAACACCCAAACTGTGTCTGCACCGAAAACCCTATTTTTTCTCTTTTTCTTTATAGCCTCTACCGCAAAAGCACAGCTACTGTGTGAAAGCCCGCCCATCACCTTTTTTACGGAAGGATACGTGGTTTCGCTAAAAAACGACACCATTTACGGCTTGATAAAAGTAGAAAAAGCCGTCGGGTTTGTACACCGAATTGTGTTTAAGAGCCAAGTATATAGAAAAACCAAGCTCAATGCCAGCGACATTTTGGGTTTTTCGCAAAACAGGCACATCGCCATAACCCAATACCCCGAAATAAAAAGCATAGACCGAGCCATGGTTCACTACCAGAGCTGCCCGTCGCCCACCGACCAAAAGCGCAAGGTTTTTTTGGAGCGTTTGGTCAATATATCCGACATTGAGCTGTACGCCTACCCCTCGGGCGTGAGCATTACCCAAAACACCGAGGGTTTTACAAAAGCCACCAATTATGTGCAGTATTGGGTTTGCAGAAAAGGAAAATCGTCGCTGCGGCTCAATGAAAATACGTATAGCTGGGCTTATGAGGTACTTTTTGAGGGCTGCCCAATGCTGGTAAACTATGCCCAAAGTTTTGAGCAACCCCGAGATTTTAACAATTTTTTGAGCCTTTTGGAGCGTTACCACGAGTTTTGTCAGAGCCTCGAGGAGTAGCTTTTTTTAAACGGCTACCACCACTTTGGTGTATCTAATTACGGTTTCACCCAATTTATAGCCTTTTTCTACTTCTGCAAAAACGGTGTTTTTTTGCGCCTCGTCGGTGGCTGGCACGTGCGTAATGGCTTCGTGCAGCGATACATCGAAGGGTTGGTGCAGGGCTTCTATCGGTTGTAAGCCTTTGGCGAAGAGCAGGTTTTTGAATTTTTGGTAAATCAAATCTATGCCAGAGCGCAGGGCGGCTATGTCTTCGGTTTTTTCGGTGGCGGCTATGCCCCGCTCAAAATCGTCTAACACCGAAACCATGTCCACCACTACATCTTTCGAGGCTGTTTTTATAAGCTCTATGCGCTCACGGCTGCTGCGCCGCTTGTAGTTTTCGAACTCCGAAAAAAGCCTTGCGTACCGCTCGTTTGCCTGTTGTAGGCTTGCCTCCAGCTTTTCGGTTTCGGTTATTTCGTATATTTCTGGGTTTGTTTCCAGTTCGTTGGCTGCCTCTTGGGTAGCATTTTCTAATTCATTGTCTATGATTTCGGTCTTATTTTCCATCATTTGCTTTATCTTATTTATAATGCTTTTCATGTCAATTTTCTTGCCAAGCGTATTTTTTGCCAAAATGTCAGGTTTTTGCGCACAACACCCGACAGCTTAGTCAAACGATTGGTTGGCAGTTTCGGCAAGTTCTGCCATGCGCTCGTAGTCGGCTGGGGTTAGGTCGTTGTAGTAAAAGTTCACTGGGTTTATTTTTGCGTTGCCTTTTATCACTTCGTAGTGCAGGTGCGGTCCGGTGGAGCGTCCAGTATTGCCCACGTAGCCTACAATATCCCCCCTTTTTACTTTTTGCCCCGCCCGCACTCCAAACCTGGACATGTGCGCATACAGCGTTTGGTAGCCGTAGCCGTGGGTTATCACCACGTGGTTTCCGTAGCCGCCGTCGTTTTTTATTTCTTTTACTACGCCGTCGCCAGTGGCATAAATTTCGGTGCCTATGCTCGCCGTAAAATCCATGCCCGTGTGCATTTTTCGGGTTTTATAAATCGGGTGCACCCTAAACCCAAAGCCCGAAGCCACACGTTTTAGGTCGTTGTTGGCTATGGGTTGTATGGCGGGTATCGATGCCAGCATATTCGAGTTTGCCTTTACGAGCTTGCTCACTTCGTCATACGATTTGGACTGCACGTACATTTGCCGCACTATTCTATCGAGCCGCACGGAGGTTTGCAGCATAATTTCGGAGTTGTCGTAGCCCGCCAGTTTGCGGTAGCTCCTACCCGCCACGCCCGCCCTGCGCTCGGCAGCGCCTATGGGTTCGGCTTCGTATATCACCCTATAAATGTTGTTGTCTCTGTTTTGCAAATCCGAAAGCGCCGCCTCGGCAAAGCCCAGCTTGTCGTCTATTACCTCATATTGCTGTTTTAGTACGGATATTTCCCGCCTCAATTTTTTTTCTTTGGGGCTATCCAAGTAATTATAAGCCAAAACGGTGAGTAAAAAAGAAAAAACCAATGCGGTAGATAAAAACCCAAATGCACGTGTAAGTTGGGCTTTCACCGATACCTCCACACGCTCAAAGCGCATTTTCGAAGTGTTGTATTGATAGTTAATGCGAGCCATTTATGGTAAGAAATAGAGAATATAAACCTTTTTTAGGTCAAATTATTGCTGCCCAAACACATTTTAGCGTCGTTCAGGGCTATTTTATGCAAAGTTAGTTTTTAATGCGAACTATACCAATCTATTAGGTTTTTTTAGCATTTTTTTTTGCCTTTTTACACAAAAACTATTTTTGCGCCCAAATATTTGTCGGGCTTATTACCTTTGGTGCGTTTTATGCAAAAAAAGTAGCTAAACCCAAAAAAAAATGCGCAACTTTGCAACCTATAACAAAAAACTGCGTTATATTTGTATTACCTATCGTTGAAACACCATGAGCTTTAAAGATTATTACCAAGTGTTGGGGGTTCGCCCAGATGCCAACGCCGAAGAAATAAAAGGAGCATACCGTTACCTTGCGAAACGCTACCACCCCGATAAAAAATCGGATAGCGATGGTGCGTTTTTCAACGATTATATGGTTTTGGTAAATGAGGCGAATACCGTGCTTTCTAACCCCGAAACCCGCCGTAGCTACGATGTTCAAATGGGGCATACCGACGACGATGTGCTGGTGGCACCGCCGCCGCCGCAGGTTTTTGTGGCTAACCAAGCCCAAGCCGCCGCCCCCAGCAATTACAAGTTAAAAAATGTAATTCCGTTTCTGCTTGCCGCATTTTTGCTCGTGTTTGGTACGTATTGGTACACAAAAACGATGTTCGAAAAACCCGTAGTTCAGCCAGAACCAAAAGTAGATAAGGAACTGGTACAAATAGCAGAAGCCTTAAAAAACGACATTAGTTTAGCCAACGATTACGAAACCCGCCTAAAAAACACCTTAGCCCAAGCCAAACTACCCACCGAAAACCGCCCGAGTGCCGATAAAATAACCGCAGACAGGCAAGACGAGCGCAATTTTTATAAAAAACAAACCGCCAGCCTGCCCATGCTTGGCAGCGATAATGAGCCAAAAATAGAAGAAAAAAGAGGCACTAAAAAAATGTACAACGGCGCATCGCCGTATAGCAATAGGTATGGCGAAGGCAGCTTCGATAGCGGCTCTTACAACACGCTTTCGGTGCGCAACACCCAAAACCTCGATGCCGTGGTGCTGCTGGTAAATGCCCAAACCGACGATGTGGTGCGCAATGAGTTTGTGGAGGCAGGCAGCACCTACGAACTGAAAAAAATACCCAACGGCGACTATTACCTAAAAGTGATTTTGGGCAAGGACTTTAACCCGCAAAAAAGCATATTGGGTGGCAGCTTGCAAGGCGGTTTTGAGCAAGACCTTAAACTAAAAAAGTTTGATGGCGAGAACTCAGTAATAAAAATGCAACAACGTTTCGAAAACGGCAAATTAGACTTTACAACCGTTCAAATACGCCTGTAACACGTTCATTTACCCGAACAAATGCTGCAATACTTCTTCCAACTTACCTGCGAGTATTACCTTAATTTTTTTGTCTTTTAGCTCCACTTTGTTGTGTTTGGAAATAAAAATGGCTTCAAACCCCAGTTTTTCTGCCTCCAAAATGCGGTTTTCTATGCGGGTTACGGGGCGTATTTCGCCGCCCAAACCTACTTCTGCCGCAAAGCAAAACTGCGTGCTTATTTGCATATCTTCGTAGCTCGCCACCAGTGCGGCGCACACCGAAAGGTCTATGGCGGGGTCTTCTATTTTGATGCCGCCCGCTATGTTCAAAAACACATCTCGGGTATAAAACTGAAATCCACCCCTTTTTTCGAGTACCGCCAGCAGCATATTTAGCCGTTTGGCATCAAAACCCGTGGCACTGCGCTGTGGTGTGCCATAGGCGGCTTTGCTCACCAAACTTTGTACTTCTATGAGCATGGGGCGGTTGCCCTCCAATGTAGTGCCTATGGCTACGCCCGAGCAGGGTTCGGTGCGTTGGGTAAGTAGTATTTCGCTTGGGTTTGGCACTTGGCGCAAACCATCGCCCCGCATTTCATAGATGCCCAGCTCGGAGCTGGACCCAAAGCGGTTTTTTATGGTGCGCAATATTCGGTAAGTGTGGTTGCGGTCGCCCTCAAATTGCAGCACGGTATCTACCAAATGCTCCAAAATTTTCGGACCAGCAATGCTGCCATCTTTGGTAATATGCCCAATTAAAAACACGGGTATGTTGTTTTCTTTGGCAAAACGCATAAATTCGCCAGCGCACTGCCTAATTTGCGATACGCTGCCTGGCGTGGCATCTATCGCCGACGAGTACAGCGTTTGTATCGAGTCCACCACGATGATGTCGGGCGTAAGGTCGGCTATTTGCCCAAATATTTTGGTGGTTTCGGTTTCGGTATATACATAGCACTGCACGGGGTTGTTGTTCAGGCGGTCGGCACGCATTTTTATTTGCGTTTCGCTTTCCTCGCCCGAAATATACAGCACTTTTAGCGTGGGCAGGCTCAGTGCCAGTTGCAGCAGCAGCGTACTTTTGCCTATGCCAGGCTCGCCGCCTATAAGCACCAGCGAACCAGGCACAATTCCGCCGCCCAGCACTCGGTTTAGCTCTTGGTCTTGGGTAATGTATCTGGCTTGTTCCAGTGCGGCAATGTCTTGCAGTTTTTGGGGTTTTGCGGTGCGCAAAGCCGAATTGCTGCCCAGCGTTGGGGTTTTAAAGGGCTTGTCCTCCGACTCTATTACCTCCTCCACATAGCTGTTCCACTCGGCACAAGCGGGGCATTTTCCCAGCCATTTCGAGGCTTTGTTGCCACAGTTCTGACAAAAAAATGCCGTTTTAAGTTTGCTCATCTGCTGTAATTTGGGCTATTTTCCAGTGCGCATTACCTTTTCTTGGTAGGTTTCTAAGCCATGCGCTAGGGTTTCCATCGCATTTTGCAGGTCGGTTATGTTCAGTACGTAGGCTATGCGTACTTCTTTTTTGCCCAAGCCTTTGGTGGCATAAAAACCCGTTCCTGGTGCCATCATCACGGTTTGTTTTAGGTAGCTAAATTTTTCGAGCATCCATTTACAAAACTTATCGCTGTCGTCTATGGGCAGCTCCACCATGCAGTAAAATGCGCCCTGCGGCGTGGGGCATTGCACGCCTTTTATTTTGTTTAGTGCCGCCACCACAAAGTTTCGGCGGCTGATGTACTCGGTATTTACAGCCTCAAAATAAGATTTTGGTACGTCCAGTGCGGCTTCTGCGCCCACTTGCTCGAAGCTGGGCGGGCTTAGGCGAGCCTGTGCGTATTTGAGTGCGGCTTGCATTACGTCGGCGTTTTTGCTTATGAGTGCGCCTATGCGTGCGCCGCAGGCACTGTATCTTTTCGAAACCGAATCTATCACCACGGCGTGTTTTTCTAAACCCTCGAGTTGTAGCACCGAGGTGTGCGTATGCCCTTCGTAGCAAAACTCTCGGTAAACCTCATCTGAAAACAAAAATAAATTGTGCTTGATAACCAACTGGCGCAACTGCTCCAAATCGGCACTGTTGTACAGGCAGCCCGTGGGGTTGCTGGGGTTGCATATTAGTATGGCTCTGGTTTTCGGACCAATAAGCCGTTCAAAATCGGCGATGGGCGGCAGCGCAAATCCGTTTTGAATGTAGGAGGTTACTGGTTTTACTTTTACGCCAGCCATAATGGCAAAGGCATTGTAATTGGCATAAAACGGCTCGGGGATAATCACTTCGTCGCCGCTATCGAGGCAGCTCATCATACCAAAAAGCAACGCCTCCGAGCCGCCCGTGGTAATCATTAAATCCTCGAAAGACACGGGAATGCCTAAGTTTTCGTAGTAGCTCGCCAGTTTTCGGCGGTAGCTTTCGTTGCCTGCCGAGTGCGAGTACTCCAAAACGGGTACATTGTAGTTGCGCACCGCCTCCATAAACTGCGGCGGCGTTTCTATATCGGGTTGCCCAATGTTTAGTTTGTAAATTTTTATGCCTTGTTTGGCTGCTTTTTCGGCATAAGGAACCAGTTTGCGTATGGGCGAAGCGGGCATTTTTGCGCCTCTTTTAGAGATATGTGGCATGGTGTTTCTATTTCTATTGTACCACAAAATTACGATTATAAAAATCAATTTACAACTAAACTTAGCCGTTATCCAAAAAAAGCCCCGAGTACCCGTTTTTACGAGGCACTCGGGGCATAAAAAGCGTTTGGTTTAGGCTTCGTTTTCGTTTTTGGCAATGCCAAGGCGGTAGAGCATATAGCCCATTGCCCCAAAAGCCATTACGCCCAGCACATAGTAGCCTCCCTGACCCAAGAGGGTGCTTAAACCATGCTCAAAATTGATGTTTTTTAGCAATGCCCCTACTTTATCGTTTACCGAAAGTGCCGCCACTATTACGCCCGCCAGTGCGCCGCCCGCCACCAATCCAGTGGCAAAAAGGCTTCCCTTGCTTAGTTCGTTTTCTTCTTCGGTGCGGTTAATGCCTTTGCTTTTTAGGCGGGCATCTACTGCGCCACGCACCAATCCGCCTGCAAAAATGGGCAAAGTGGTAGAAAGTGGTAGGTAAGCACCCACGGCAAACGACAGCGATTTTACGCCGCAAAGCTCCATTACGATGGACAAAAATCCGCCTACGATTACGTATTGCCAGTCGAGGTTAAACGACAAAATGCCCCTGATGAGCGTAGCCATGAGCGTGCCTTGCGGGGCAGAATATTTTTCGGTACCTATGGCGTGTTTGATGCCTTGCGCCGCCATTTCGGCGGTTGGGGTATCCAGTACTTTTATGGTAAGCCCTATAATTACCGCCGAAACCACTGCACCTATGAACAGCGCAAGTTGCTGGTATTTGGGCGTAGCGCCTACGATGTAGCCCGTTTTTAGGTCCTGGGAGGTTGCGCCTGCATTGGCAGCGGCGATACAAATCATGCCGCCCACCACCAAAGCCATGGGTTCGTAGAGCTTGCCGCTCCACCCAAAAGCAATAAAAATGAGGCAAGTACCCATAATGGTGGCGATGGTCATGCCCGAAATTGGGTTGTTTGAAGAGCCAATAAGCCCTACTATGCGGCTGCTTACGGTTACAAAAAATGCGCCGAATATAATTACCAGCACGCCAATAAGCAGTTTGTTGGCTAAACTATCGCCTGGTATTTGGGGTAAAATGGTCATGAGTACCACCAAAGCCAAGCTGCCCCAAAGTACGATTTTGAACGATAAATCTTGCTCGGTTCGGGCTGTGGCGGTTTGGTTTGCGCCGTCTTTTTTGGATAGCGATGAAAAACTACCTTTGAACGAAGAAATTATGGTAGGAATGGTTTTGAAAAGGGTGATGAAACCGCCAGCGGCAACTGCGCCTGCGCCTATTTGCCTGATAAAAGCATAATAAATGGCGGCTGAGTAGTCGGTGAAAGTGTGTGTAATTGGGTTCCAGTTGCCTTTTCCGCCTTCGGTGGCTAAGTCGGCGAGGTAGCCGAGTTTTACGAGTTGTAGGGCTATGGTGTCGGCTGGCACTAAGGTGGCGAGCAGCGGAATGGCTGCCAACCAAGCAAATACGCCGCCTGCTACCAGCACGCCGCCTATTTTTGGTCCGATGATGTAGCCCACGCCGAGGTATTCGGGTGTTATTTCGCCTGCTACCTTAGCCGACGGAAAATATTTGTTGGTTTGTGCCGTAATGTAGTAGGGCGCTTCGGCTATTACAAAGAATATTTTTTGGAGTATGGCGTAAATCATGGCTACACCCAAGCCCATAAAGGCGGTGCGGGCTATGTCGCCGCCTTTTTCGCCTGCTTTTAGTACCGAGGCGCAGGCGGTGCCCTCGGGGTAGGGCAGCACGCCGTGTTCTTGCACTATGAGCGAGCGGCGCAGCGGAATCATCATGAGTGTGCCTAAAATGCCGCCCAGCGATGCCAGTAAAAAAATGGTTAGGTAGTTGAAATAAGCCTCGCCGCCGCTCACGCCGTTTTCGTTGGCACTGAGGAACAAAAAGCCAGGCAGCGTAAATACCACGCCAGCAGCGATGCTTTCCCCAGCCGAGCCTGTGGTTTGAATGATGTTGTTCTCGAGGATTGTGGTGTTGAAAAACTTGCGCCCGAGCGTAATGGCGAGTACCGATATGGGTATAGATGCCGATACGGTAAGCCCAGCTTTGAGGGCGAGATACACAGTGGCTGCGCCGAAAATAATGCCGAATATGGCACCCAAACCGATGGCTTTTAGGGTGAACTCGGCTACTTTTTCTTCGTTGGCTATGTAGGGTTTAAATGTAATGGGTTTTGGTTCCATGATTTGGGTGGTTTTGGGGTGAAATAAGGCTTGATTTAAAGTAATTTTATGTAGGTATATACCAGCGGTGCGGCTAAAATTAGGCTATCGAACCTATCCAAAATGCCGCCATGCCCTGGCAAAACGCTGCCAGAGTCTTTTTTGTCGAAACTCCTTTTGAGGAGGCTTTCTACCAAGTCGCCGTAGGCACCAGCCACCGAAACGATGACCGAAATAACCATCCAATTAAGTACATTGAGGCTGGTAAAATACTTGCTTACCAAAAAATAAGCCACTACAATGGTCAAAACTACGCCGCCTATAAAGCCCTCCACGGTTTTTTTGGGCGAAATGCGCTTTAATAGTTTGGTTTGGGTTTTGCCTATGGCTTTGCCTACCAAGTATGCGCCGCTGTCGCTGCACCACAAAAATATGAAGCACGCCATAATAATTTGGTAGTTGTAGGTATTGGAGGGCAAAAAAGCCAGATAGTTGAGCAAAGAAAACGGTAATGCTACGTATATAATGCCCAAAATTACGATGGCGATGCTCTCGAAGGGTTTTTTTGTGTTTAGGTTGTAGAGCTCGAATAAAAAAAAGTACGCCGCAATGGGTATGACGAGTTCTAGCCATTTGTAGTGAATGATTTGGGCGGCGGTGAGGGCGGTGAGCAGGTAAATGGCTGCGCCCGCTATGATGGACGGTAGGTACTGAAAACGGCGTGTGCGGGGCGTGGCTATTTGGTAAAACTCGGTTAGCCCCAAGAGGCAAAACACAAAAAAAAGTGCGGAAAAGGTATAAAAACTGTATAAAAGGCTGGCTATGACAGCCGAAACAAGTACTGCGCCCGTTATAATTCTTTGTGTAAAATTGTTCAATTTGCTGGGGTTTTGTTTACCAAATAATGGCTTTTTTGTAGTTTTTTTTGAGGTAAGTATTCGTTTTAGAAAAATGCTTGCAGCCCCAAAAACCGTTGTGCGCCGACAGCGGCGACGGGTGCGCTGCCTGCAAAATGAGGTGTTTTGTGTCGTCGATAAAGGCTGTTTTCGATTGTGCGAATTTTCCCCAGAGTATAAAAACGAGGTTCTCTTGGTTTGTGGATAGTGTTTGAATCACGGCATCGGTGAACTTTTGCCAGCCGATGTGCTGGTGCGAAGCGGCGTGGTGCGCCCGCACGGTGAGTATGGAATTGAGCAAAAGCACGCCCTGCGCCGCCCACGGTTCTAAGTTGCCGTTGGTGAGCTGGGTGCTGCCCACGTCGGTTTTTAGCTCTTTGAGTATGTTGGTGAGCGAGGGCGGCGTGTCGGCGGTGGCGGGCACCGAAAAGCTAAGACCGTGCGCCTGCCCAGTGTTGTGGTAGGGGTCTTGCCCCAAAATAACCACTTTAACCTCATCAAAGGGCGTGAGGTTAAAGGCATTGAAAATGAGCGGTGCGGGCGGAAAAACCGTTTGATTGTCCTCTCGCTCCTCGAGCAGGTGTTTTTTTATGGCTAAAAAATACGGCTGCTCAAACGCCTGGTTTAGGGCTGCTATCCAGCTTGGGTGTATTTGTATTTCTTTTTTTAGGGCTATTGCCATCACTTTTGGTTAGTCTATTACTTCTATTTCGGTGGTTTGTCCGCCTATGTTTACTTTAAATTTCCCTGGCTCTAACACCCATTTGTTGTCTAAGCCCACAAACGAAAAATCGGTTACGGGCAGCGAAAACTTCACTGTTTTGGTTTCGTTGGGTTGCAGTAGTATTTTTTCGAAGCCACGCAGGCGTTTTACGCACGGCGAAATGCTGGCTACCAAATCCGATACATAGAGCTGCACTACCTCTGCGCCCGCCATTTCGCCTGTGTTTTTTAGGTCGATGCTTATGGTTATGTTGTCGGTTTTTTTCAGTTTGGTTTGGCTGCATTTTAGGTTGCTGTACGCAAATGTGGTGTAACTTAGCCCAAAACCGAACTCAAATTGTGGGTTGTAAGGCTTGACATTGATGGCTTCGGGGTATTTGTGGTCGTAGTTTATGATGGCGTTTGCGTATCTGGGGTAGGTTATGGGCATTTTTGCGCTTGGGTTGTATGCGCCGCTCATTATTTGGGCTAAGGCGTTGCCGCCTTCGTTGCCCGTGAGTGGTGCGTACAGTATGGCGTTGGCGAGCGGCTCTACGGCGTTGAAGGTGCGTGGTCTGCCCTGTGCCATTATTAAAACAATGGGTTTGCCCAAGTATTTTAGGTCTTGAAGTAGTTTTTGTTGGTCTTTGGGTAGTTCCAATTCGTCTATGTTTCCCTCACCCTCGGTGTAGCTGTTTTCGCCCAGGCACACCACAATGGCGGTGCAGCTTGCGAGGTCTTTCATGGCTTTGGCTAAGGTGGAGGTGTTTTCGTTGGCATTAAACGACACAATTTCGTGCAGTTTTACGTTTTCCTTGCCGAAGGTTTGCCCCAAGGCATCGAATATCGTGTTTTCTTTGCCCAAAAATTTATCTGCCAGTTCACCCTGCCAAGTGTAAGTCCAACCGCCGTTTAGGCTGCGCATGGTGTTGGCTGTTGGTCCGCATACGAGCAGTTTGCTGGTTTTGGGCAGGGGGAGGAGGTTGCTGGTGTTTTTTAGCAAAATGGTGGCTTCGCAGGCGGCTTGGTTGGCTATTTTTTTGTGTTTTTCGCCGCCAAAATCGGGGTAATCGCTGGCTGGGTAGCTCATTTTTTCGAACAAACCTAAGTCGTATTTTACGGTCAGAATGCGGCTAACAGCCTCGTCTATCCTGCTCATTGGTATCAGTTTTTCGTTTGCCAGCTCCACAATGTACTGGGCGTAGGTTACGTCTATGGGCACCATGCCCATGTCTATGCCCGCATTTACGGCTATGCGCACGGCATCTTTTAGGCTGCTGGCGGTGTGGTAGCGGCTGTATAGGTAATATACATCTTCCCAGTCGGATACCGTAAAGCCCTTGAATTTCAATTGGTTGCGCAGCACTTCGGTGAGTAAATGGTAGTCGGCGTGGGTGGGTATGCCGTTGTTTTCGCCGCTGTTTATCATAATGCTTACTGCGCCTTGGTCTATGCTTTTTTGGAAGCCAGGAATGTAGTATTCCTGCATATATCGCTCCGAAATCCAGGCGGGCGTGCGGTCTTTGCCCGAAACGGGTGCGCCGTAGCCCGTGTAGTGTTTTAGGCAAGCGGCTATTTTGTATTTGTCGTTTATGCCGTTGGTTTTGCCTTGGAAGCCACGCACCGTCGCCGCTCCGAGCTGCCCACTAAGGTACACATCTTCGCCAAAACCCTCCCAAATGCGGGGCCACACGGGGTTGCGCCCAAGGTCCAGCACGGGCGCAAAAGTCCACGGAATGTTGGAGGCACGGGTTTCGTAGGCGCACAAACTGGCGCATTGCTCCGTGAGCGCCACATTAAAAGTGGCAGCCAGC
The DNA here is from genome assembly GCA_043765195.1 of Bacteroidota bacterium. Classification (GTDB taxonomy): domain Bacteria; phylum Bacteroidota; class Bacteroidia; order UBA7662; family JAYUJN01; genus JAYUJN01. The sequence goes on from JAYUJN010000059.1 coordinate 20,011, forward strand.
CCTATTTGCTGCGGAAAAAGCGTGGCATCTTTCGTATAGTTGGTGCCGTGTATGGCATCTATGCCGTACAAAACGGGTATTTTCAGCCGAGTTTCGTTTGCCTTCGCCTCAATGGTGGCTATAAAACCCTGCCACTCCGCCCTGCTGTGCGCATTTGTACCCACATTGAGTATAGAGCCTACGTTTTTTTTCACCAAAATTTCGTTTAGTTTCGCCTCATTTAGCTGCATTGGCTGTTTCAGATTGTAGGGTTCACCGTCCGAGAGTACATCTACGGCGAGCTGGGTCATTTGCCCCGCTTTTTCTTCCAGCGTCATTTTTGCGAGCAAGTTGGCTACCTTAGCCTGCGTGGTGGTTTGGGCTTGGGCGAGTAGGCTTAGGCACAACATAAAGGAAATACAAACAAATTTAAAGTACATTGTTGGTCGGGTAAAAGGATTTTTTAGAAACCAAAAGTAATACTTTTTTTTATCAAGTATAAATTTTTTGCATAAATAATTTGGTTAAACATTTTGCCTTGGCATTCGTATCAACCCATAAAAAATAAATAGTTTAACAAATAACTTTAATTTGTATCGTTTTTATAGAAATACACGCATTGTATCTATCTTTATTTCTTATTTTATAAATAATAACGTTTCTTAAAATCCAAAAGCAATTTTTATTCGTGCCGCAAGAAACAAAATACGATATTAAATTGTTAGTATCTTGTTCAGCTAAATTCCATTGATTTAACAATACAGAATTTTGAAAGAGATATACACAAATACGCCTTTATTTATGCCCAATAGCAAGCTGCCCGCAGCCGTGCTATCGCTGTATTTTGTGTATGAGCAAGTAAATGCCGCTTGGTGCACAGCGCACAATGTGCCAGCAGAAGCCTTTTTGGGTAAGCCCGCCCAGCCCCTGTCGCTCTACGATTTTGATGTGATACAAAAAATAGACATGGACAAAGTACTCCATGGCGAACACCAAATGCTGACCGAAACCGTAAAAAACGGAAGCCTAAAAAGCATTAATTGGCAAATTGTACCCATAAAACAAAACGGGATAGTAACCAGTTTTGGCATTGTGCAGCACAACGATGCCAGCGAAGCCCAAGGAAAAATAAACCTACAACAAGACCTCCAAAGCATATACGAAAACGGACCTTTGGGGCTGGTACACAGCGATGTAGGAGGCAATATTTTGCGTGCCAATGCCGTTTTTTGTCGTATGCTGGGCTACACCGAGCAAGAGCTGGTAGGCATGAAAGTAGATGACATAAGCACCGAAAACCCGTTTGAAAACCAAGTGGGCATGGGCGTGCAGGCTTACCACAACGGAGAAACGAGTACAAATATAAAAAAACGCTATATACGCAAAGACGGCTCTAAGTTTTGGGCAAAAATATGGTTGGAGTTTTGTAGAGCCAGCCCCGAAGCAAAAAACCAAGGGCTAAAAGACTATGTAATAGGCATTGTAGAGAGCATACAAGAGCAAGAACTATCCAACACGATACTCGAAAACCTGTGGCAAATAAACCAGGTTTCCGATAGTTTTTTGCAAGAAGTAGTGAAAAACATCTGTAAAAGCCTCGATGTGCCTTGCGCTACCATTGTTTTTTGCAATGCCAAAAGTGTGAATGCTACCATAAAAACCGCCTATACCAATCAAATTTTAGAAATCGAGCGCACAGAGCCGTTAGCCATGCTGCCCTGCAAAAATGTGGTAGATACGCACCGACCGTATTTCATTTTAAACAATCTAAGCCAGCTATACCCACACATTTACCTACAAACCCCGAGCGATGGCGTGGGCTATGCCGCCGTACCCATACTAAACAAACGGAATGAAATAATAGGTGTCGTATCTGTGATAGATAATAAGCCAATTACCGAGCAAAAAATTATAGAAAACACGCTGCGCATATACACTGGGGCTATCTCGTCGTATTTAGAAAGTGAAAAACACAAAAACAACTACCAGCTCCTGGCCGAAAACATAAACGATATGGTGTGCCTGCACGCACCCAACAGCAAAATTTTGTATGCCTCGCAGAGCTTTTATAAGCTAACTGGCTACCACTCGCACGAAGTTGTGGGCAAATACGTGCGAGATTTTATACTACCCGAAAATTTAGCCAGTTACGACGAACAGGTAGAAAAACTGGTAGAAAACAACTATGAGGGCTACGTTCAGTACCAAATAAAACACAAAAAAACGAGTGAAACACGCTGGATAGAGAGCAATGTAAAGCCTGTTTTCAACGAAAAAAATGTACTTATCAATTTTGTGGGTTCTACCAGAGATATTACTGTGTATAAAGACTCCGAAGCAAGGCTAAAACAAAGTAAAATTGACATAAGGGAAGCCATAGAAAACAATGATTTGCTCATTTTTTCTTTGGATAAAAATTATTGCTATAAAGTATTTAATAAAAATCATGCGCATTTTGTAAAAATTTTCACGGGCTACGATATAGAAGTAGGGCGTTGTATTTTTGATTACTCGCCCAATGAAGCCATTGCCCTGCGTGCAAAAATAAACTTAGATAGGGCTATACAAGGCGAAATTCACACCACAACAGAAGATTATAGCCAGCCTGGCAACCTGTTGTTTTTTGAAATAAATTTTCGACCATCTTTCAACACCGAAGGCGTGATAAATGGTGTATCTGTTTTTTCGAAAAACATTACGCAGCAGGTAGTTACAGACCAAAAAATAGCCCAAAAAGAAAGCGAATTATTTAAAACCAATCAAGAGTTAGAGGCTTTTTTTTATAGAAGCTCCCACGATTATGGTGCGCCCATAAATACGATACAAGGCTTGTTAAATATTTTGGAGCTGGAAGAAACGGTAGAAAACAACAAGTTTTGTGTACACAAAATTCGGACTACGCTCACCCATTTAGAGAGCCGCACCCGCAATGTAGCCCGCTATGCCCACAATAAACAGCAAGAAATAAAACACGAACCCATTGATTTAGAGCCGTTTATAAAAACGGCTAATCGGGTTATAAAAACCCGCATTTTTGTGGAGGATATGCCCGATGCACGTATTATACTCATAAATCCGATGGCATTTTGGAGCGATAAAGTTCGCTTGGGCAACATACTACACTGTATCATAGCCAATGCGTATAAGTTTGCGAAACCCAACGACCTAAATTGGTTTTTGGAGATAGAAGTGAAAATTACGGAAAAAGAGGCTATTTTCGAGTTCAGAGACAATGGTCAGGGTATCGCTCCGCAGGAGCTGCCCAAAATTTTTGAGATGTTTGTGCGCTCCAACGAAAAATCGCAGGGTGCGGGCATCGGGCTTTTTGTGGTAAAAGAAACTGTAAATACCCTGAACGGCGGTATTAGTGCAAGTTCGGAGTTGGGCGTGGGCAGTAGCTTTGTGCTAACCATACCAAACATGGCGCAAAAAGTATAGAAACTTGTGCTGTTTGTTGCAAAAAAACGGCAATATTACTCATGTTTTCCCTTTATTTTGGCTACAAACTTGGCGTTCTGCCGCCATCTACTGGTAGGTTTATGCCCGTGATGTAGGCGGCTTGGTCGCTCACCAAAAAACCCACGGCGTAGGCTATTTCTTGTGGTGTACCAAAGCGTTTCATGGGTATTTCGGCTTGCATTTCTTGGGTAATGTGCTGTATGTCAGTGTTTTGTGCCTTGGCTTTTTGGTCTATGATGTTTTTTAGCCTTTGGGTATTGGTTGCGCCTGGCAGCACATTGTTTACGGTGATGCCGTATATTGCCAGTTCGCTGGCGAGGGTTTTGCTCCAACTGGCTACGGCGGCTCTGGTGGTGTTGCTTACGCCCAGGTTGGGTAGCGGCACTTTTACCGAGGTAGAAATGATGTTTACAATTCGCCCCCACTTTTTGGCTTGCATATTGGGCAAAACCGCCTGCAAAATGATGTGGTTTGCCAGTAAATGGTTGCTCATGGCTTGGGTAAAATCGTGGATATTGGCGGCGGCTACGCCGCCGCTGGGCGGTCCGCCCGTGTTGTTTATCACTATATCTATGGCGTTATTTTGCGCAAACTCCGAAACCACGGCTTTGAGCTGCTCCAAATTACCAAAATCGGCTACCAGCACCTGGTGTTTTTGCTGTGTGGGTGTGGCGAGTTCGTTTTTTAGTTGCGCCAAAGCTTGGGCGTTGCGGGCGAGCAGCACCACGGTTATGCCATTTTCCGCCAAAAGTTCGGCGCAGGCTCTGCCGATGCCTTGCGTGCTGCCACATACGAGTGCTGTTTTCATTTCGTTTCGGGGTTTTGTAGTGTGTGTATGTCTTGTGGGTGCAGGGTAGGATTGGCACCGCTGCGAGCTGCCACGGCTGCGCCTACGGCGCAGCCAAAACCAAGTGCCGCCGCATAATCGGCGGCATTTGGCTCTATTATTTTATAAATTAAACCTGCCAAAAAACTATCGCCCGCACCTATCGTATCGGCTACCCTAACTTGGTAGCCAGCGTGCGTGTAAAACTGGTTGTTTATCCACAGCACAGCGCCATTTGCGCCCTTGGTTACGCACATTGCGTTGGTGTGGGTTTGCGCCGCCAAAAACAAAATATTTTGCTCCAAATCCTCGGTATCCGAACCCAAAGCCTTGGCTACCATTAGCAATTCGTCGTCGTTTAGTTTTACAAAATCGGCAAGCGTCATCAGTTGTTTTATGAGCTGCACATCATAAAAAGGCGGGCGAATATTTACGTCAAATATTTTGTATTTTGCCATTTTGAGCAGCTCAAAAAGCGTGTTTTTTGAGCTACTATCTCGGCAAGCCAAGCTACCAAACACAAAGGCATCGGCGTTTTTTGTGGCAGCCATATTCGCCTCCAAAAGGGCTATATTGTCCCAGGCGGAGGGTTTTACAATGTCGTAGCTCGCGTTGTTTTGGGCATCTAACGCCACCAAAACCAAGCCCGTGGGCAGCACGGCATCTATTTGTATAAGCTCCCTGTTTACATGGTGCGAGCTTATTATTTTTAGCAGTTCTTCACCAGCCGCATCAGCCCCAATGCTCGATATTATTTGGGCATTTATGCCCAGCCATTGTAGCCGAATAGCCACATTCATGGGTGCGCCGCCCGCTATTTTTTGGGTGGGCAGCACGTCCCACAGCACTTCGCCAAAGCATACTATTTTTGGTTTCATGGGCGTTAGTTGGCTAAGTTTTTCGATAGGTTCTCTAAGGTTTGTCCCTTGGTTTCGGGCATTTTTTTCCATACCCAAACTAACTGAAAAACCATCATCAAACAAAAGAAAGCAAACACGGTGGCAGTGCCTATTTCTTTAAATAAAAATGGAATAAATGAAGGTATAAGTGCCGCCAAAACCCAATGTACCGAGCAACCAAAAGCCTGCCCTGCGGCACGCAGTTTGTTCGGAAAAATTTCGGAGATAAACACCCAAATCACCGCTCCCTGACCAATGGCGTGCGAGGCTATGAAAGCGAAAAAAAACATGGGGACCCAAATGCCCGTCCATTTTTGCCAAAAAGCATAAGCCACCAGCCCCAGCGATACTATGTAGCCCACCGAACCGATGTACATCAGTAGTTTGCGCCCGTATTTGTCTATGAGGCTGATGCCCACAATGGTAAAAATGAGGTTTATAAACCCAATGCCGATGCTGCTCAGAAACGATGCCGATTTTTCTAAACCCGCAAGCTCAAAAATGCGTGGGGCATAGTACAAAAATGCGTTGATGCCCGAAAGTTGGTTGAAAAATGCGATGAAAAAAGCCAGCAGCAACGGTTTACGGTATTTGCGCATAAATATGTTTTCGTTGGTTTTTTCTGCCTCTTGGTTTTGCATTGCCAAAAGTTCGGCTTTGGCTTGGGTTTCGGGGTAAATTTGGTTTAAAACCTGCGTGGCTTTGGCTATATTGTTCTTATAAAGCACAAGCCAGCGAGGGCTTTCGGGTACGCCCAGCACCAAAATACTGTAAATTACGGCGGGCAATGCCTGTATGCCGAGCATATAACGCCAAGCGTTTTCGCCCAAATCTTGCAAAAAATAGTTGGACGTGAACGCCATTAGTATCCCAAAAACGATGTTGAATTGGTAGAGCGCCACCAGCCTGCCTCGGTTTTTGGCGGGCGCTATTTCCGATACATAAGTGGGCGCAGCAATGGTAGATGCGCCGATGCCCAGCCCGCCTATGAACCTAAAAAAGGCGAATGCGAACACATTTTGGGCAAATGCTGTGCCTACGGCGGAGGCAAAAAACAAAATACCGATGCAAATGAGCGTGTTTTTTCTGCCTATTTTGTCGGTGGGTACAGCCCCAAATATTGCGCCTATCACCGTTCCCCACAGTGCCATCGACATTACTACAATGCCATGAAAAAGGTCGGAGCTGTGCCAAAGTTGTTGGAGCTGCTTATCTACACCAGAAATAACCACGGCATCAAAGCCAAATAAAAAGCCCGAAAGGGCTACGACAAGCGACCAGTAAAAAATTTTTGTGTTGTTCACGCTGAAATTGGGTAAAAAGGTTTGGGTTAATCGGTCAAAGAAAAAACCTATAAAGTTTAGTAAACTTTATAGGTTTTTTAAAATTTGCGTTAAAATTACACATTTATTACATAGTACGAGTAATTTTTTTGCATATCATTTTATTTTAATGCTGCTGCGCCGCTGCTGGCTTTTTGTACCGCATCGGATACTGGTATACGTGCGCCGTTTTCGTAGCCTACTATCCATGCGCCTTTTATGCCTATTCTTTTAAAGTAATTGCGTGCTTTGCGTGCGTCTTCCAAGTTGTAAAAAACGCCTTTTAGCAGCTTGCTGTATCCGTTTTCTTGCTCTACGTAGAGTTCTTGGCTCACTATTTCGGCGATGTTTCCTTTTTCGGCGGCGAGCTGTACCCTAAAATATACGCCGCTTGGTTGCTCGAAAGAGCCTGTGGGCATGGGTGAAGAGGCTGCCGTGCCGCTGCTCGGGCGGGGCGTGGTAGGTGCGGGCGTGGTAGTGGGTGCGGGCGCATTTTGGGGCGGGGCTACCACTACTTCTTGTGCTTTTTCGGTGGCTTGGGCAAGCTGCGAAGCCCTAAGTTCGCCTATTTCTTGCTCTTTTTCGCTCAGAGCTTGTTTCAATTGGTCGTTTTGCGTGTTGCATTCTTCGGCTTCTCTGGTTTTTTTGTCTATTTTCACCATCATCGCCTTTATTTCGCTTGGGGTCATTTTTTTGATGCGTTTCAGCTCTTCCCTGTACGCTTTTTCTTGTTCTTTGGTCTGCGCCTGAGCCACAGTAGCTGTGCCAAGCAGGCAGCATAATATAAATAAAACGAGTGCGTTCTTCATTGCATAATAGGTTTTGGTTGGTATTATTTTAACACTCCAAAATTAGTATCGTTGTGGATATAGTTATGCTATTTCTATCCACATAATGTTTTCAACAATGTTAATATCAAAGAGTTAGGCGGGCGCAGCAGCTTTTTTTGAACTTAAAGATGTTTTTTGCAGTTTTTATACCAACCAACAATCAAAACACAAAATGAACATCGTATCTATTTATACCGAAAGTACCCCAAATCCCGAGAGCATGAAATTTGTGGTAAATCGCTACCTGCTGCCCAACGACACCCGAGAGTACACCAGCCCCGAAACCGCCTTGGAGTCGCCGCTTGCCGTGGCTTTGTTTGGCTTTGAGTACGTGCGCAGCATTTTTATTAGCAACAATTACATCACCATTTTAAAAACCGCAGATGCCGATTGGAACGACCTTATCCCCGAGCTAAAAGTGTTTTTTAAAGGCTATTTAGAGTCTGGCAATGAAATAATTAGGCTCGATGCGCCCGCCGCCACCAATGCGCACGAAGAAAACGAAACCATACGCCGCATAAAAGACATACTTATAGACTATGTGCAGCCAGCCGTGGAGCAAGACGGCGGAGCAATTAATTTTCATGCCTTCGACGAAACCTCGGGTAGGCTCACCGTAAAAATGCAAGGCTCGTGCAGCGGCTGCCCATCGTCGGTGGTTACTTTAAAGCAAGGCATCGAAAACCTAATGCAGCGCATGGTGCCGCAGGTAAAAGAAGTGGTAGCCGCCGACTAATTTTTGGCGCAGTAATAAGTGTGTATTCGAATATTCGGATACAAAAATGGCATCTTTTTATATTTTTACCCAAAAAATGCTTGCAATACGTGTTTTAACGCCGTATATTTGGCTTAAAATAATTTATATTCGCTAAAATGCAGTTTTTACACAAAGTATCACAAAGTATTGCCACAAAATACGGCGAAAATTTAGAAAACATACTTGTGGTGCTTCCCAACAAGCGCTCCAAACTTTTTTTTGACGATGTAATGGCGGGCTACGGCGGTAGTGCCGAAACGCTAAGCTCCATTACGCTCGATAAATGGATACAAAAACAGGTAAATTTGGAGGTGATAGACGGCATAGAAGCCTATTTTGAGTTCTATGAAGCCTACAAAAAACTGTGCCAAGACACAGCGCAGCAGCCCGAAACCTTCGACCGTTTTGTGGGCTGGGCGGGCAGCCTACTCGCCGATTTTGACGAGCTGGACAAGCAAATGATAGACACGCCCAAGTTTTTTGCCACGCTCACCGCCTCCAAACGCATAGAGCTGTGGGGCGAGAGCCTCACCACGGGCATACAGGGTTATTTGCGGTTTTGGGAGCAGATGCGCCGGCTATACCAAATTTATGGCGAGCAGCTACTCCAAAAAAACAAGGCTTACATCGGAATGCTGTACAAAAAAGCCGCCCAAGAAATAGACGTAGAAGCCATAAAAACCGAAACGCACAAGCTCGTTTTTGTGGGTTTTAATGCGCTTACAAGGTCGGAGCTTGTGCTGCTAAAAAAGTTGGTAGATGCGCAGTTAGCCGATATTTTTTGGAACGCCGACCAATATTACATAAACGATAAAAACCAAGAGGCTGGCAGGTTTATACGCCAATACAACCAAATAGCGGGCTGGAACGAAAACCCAGAAACGATTGTAAACCAATTGCTTACCCAAAAAAAAAGCATTACTTCCATAGCCGTGCCGCAGGCAGTGGGCGAAGCCAAGTACATGGGCGAGCTGCTCCAAAAACTGATTACGCACCCCGAGAAGCTCTCGAAAACCGCAGTTATTTTGTGCAACGAAGCCCTGCTTTTTTCGGTTTTGGGCAGCCTCCCGCCCAACGTTACGCAGGTGAACGCCACGGTGGGTTATGCCGTAAAATTTACGCCCGTTTTTGGGTTGTTGCAAGCCTGGTTTAAGCTCCAAGATACCGCCTATCGGCTAAAAAAAATGAACCGAGACGAACCCAAATTTTATTTTAGAGACGTTCATGCGCTGCTAAACCACCCGTATTTGTCGCAAATATGCAGCGCATCGGACATAGAAAAAATAAACAACTACCTGAAAAAAACCAACAAAGTACTGCTAAAACCCAGTGAAATACCGAGTTTAAGCCCCACAAACCAAGCGCTATCCACCATATTTACCTATTGGCAAAAGCCCAGCCACGCCCTAAATAAAATAATAGAAATTTTAGATGTGCTGTGCCGTGCGCCCGAATTTGTAGCCGATGCGCTGCTGCTGCAAAGCTGCGAAGTGATAAAAAAAGCCATTAAAAAAGTAGAAAAACTAAACGAAAACTACAACCATTTTGCGGACATGGGCGTGTTTAAAATGCTTTTTTTAGATGTGATTTCTGCCCAAAAACTACCTTTTGAAGGCACGCCGCTGCAAGGCTTGCAAATTATGGGCTTGCTCGAGGCTCGTGCCATAGATTTTGAAAACGTAATTATTCTCTCGGCAAATGAGGGTACGCTGCCCGAGGGAAACGCCAAAAACTCGCTGATGCCCGCCGACATAAGGCAAGAATTTAAGCTGCCCAACACCCGAGAGCGTGATGCGATATACGCCTACAATTTGTATAGCCTGATGCAAAACGCCAAAAATTGCTATTTTTTGCACAGCACCGAAACCAACAATGTGCTAAATGGCGGCGAAAAAAGTAGGTTTTTGCTCCAAATTGCCTACGAACTTTGCGCACTAAACCCAAACATAGACTACCAAGAACTTACGGTTAGCCCCGAAATACGCAAAGATTTTATTTTGCCACGCCAGATTTCTATACCCAAAACGGTGGAAATGCTGCAAAAAATAGACGAAATAATCGGTGGCAAGGGCATTTCGCCCACGATGCTAAACAGCTACGTGCATTGCCCACTAAAATTTTATTTGAGCTACATTCAGCGTGCAAAACCCCAAAACGATGCCTCCGAAACCATCGATTCTCGCACCATCGGCGATATATTGCATACTGCGCTCGAAATTATTTTTGAGCCGTATTTAGGCATAAAACTCACAAAAAACAACTTTGAAGACATAGAAAAAAGCCTGCCCAGCGCACTAAATTTTGCATTGGACAAGCATTTTAAGGGTGGAAACATAGATACGGGTAAAAATTATTTAATCGTAAAAATTTGTACTTATTACCTCGAAAAACTAATAAGCCAAGAGGCAAAAAAAGAGAATTTAACCGTTCTTGCGCTCGAAAAAAAGATAGCGATTTCCACACACTTTGATATTTTGGGCGATAAAAAAAAGGTGGTTATTACGGGTGTGATAGACAGAATAGATATTTTGGACGATGTGCTGCGCATCATAGACTATAAAACTGGTTCGTTTGCGCCTGCCGAAATTCACGTAGAAACGGTGGCAGATGTGGCTACAAACCACCAAAAAGCCAAGGCTTTTCAGCTTTTGCATTACGCATTTTTGTTTTATTTTGATGCCGCCGAGGGCGCTATTGAGTTTCCGAGTACGGGCATTTTTTCGGGTATTTATGCTTTTCGTAAAATGAAAAACGAGGTTTTGCCCCTCGAAATAAACAAAAACCAACGCATTGTACCCAAAGACATCAGCGATTTTAGGCTGGCTATGCAGGATATTTTGCAAAATATTTATGACCCCACCCAAAACTTTGCGCAAACTACGGACGTAAAAAGCTGCGTTTATTGCGATTTTAAAGCCATTTGTAACAGATAAAACGAGTTTGTTTTAACCCGAAATAATATATTTGCAAAAAAACTTGGAAATATATAAAAAAATAGTAACTTTGGATTTTAAATCTCCACACTTAGAAACTATGTACATTTCAGCACGTAAAATTTCTATCATTTCTGGGCTTGCCTTCGCCCTATTGGTGGCGCAAACTGCCCTTGCCCAAACCACAACCGTGGAAAAAACGCAGGCGGGTTTTACTTTTATCCGAAACGGAAAGCCTTACTATGTAAAAGGTGTGGGCGGCGACGTAAATTTGGACAAAGCCGTGAAAATTGGCGCAAACTCTATCCGCACGTGGGGCATAGAAAATGCGCAAACTGTGCTGGACGAAGCCGAAAAGCGTGGCTTAACCGTGATGCTCGGGCTGTGGTTGCAGCATGAGCGGCATGGTTTTGATTATGACGACAAAGAAAAAGTAGAAAAACAGCTCGTTTTTTATAAATCAATCATTGATAAATACAAAAACCACCCTGCGCTTTTGATGTGGGGCATCGGCAATGAGTTGGATTTGATGTACACCAACCCAAATTGCTGGAACGCCGTGCAAGACATCGCAAAATATGCGCACGAGGTGGACAAAAACCACCCGACTTCTACCGTTACAGCAGGGCTGGACTCACTGGAAGTGCAGCACATCAAGCAGCGTGCGCCCGACATTGATATATATTGTGTGAATACTTATGGCGACATTCCGAGTGTGCCGAAAAACATAGAGCGGTTTGGCTGGTCGGGTGCGTACATGATTACGGAGTGGGGCGTAAATGGCTATTGGGAGTCGCCGAACACGGCTTGGAGTGTGTCCATTGAGCAGACGAGTACCGAAAAAAAGCAGGTTTTTTACGACCGTTACACCAATTACATTGCGCCTTATGGCAAGTGTTTGGGTTCTTACGCATTTTTGTGGGGCGAAAAACAGGAATATACCGAAACTTGGTTTGGGCTTTTTTCGAAAGACAACAAGCCGACCGAACCCGTAGATGCGCTGGAAATGGTGTTTTTGAACAAAAACCCCGAGCAAGCCAGCCCAACCGTGGAAGCAATGTTGCTCAACGACAAAAAGGCGGCGGACAACATTAAAATAAAAGCGGCATCACGCAACAACAGCGCAACCATTACGGCAAAAATTGCGACAAATATGCTCGAAAGCCAGCCCGATGTGGCCCAAAAACTTAGGTATGAGTGGAAAATTTTGGCAGAAAGTGCCGACAAAAAATCGGGCGGCGATGCCGAAGAAGCGGCACAAGAAGTGGGCGGTTTGATACGTGGCAGCCGCAAAAAAGAGATTGTTTTTGATGCGCCTACCGAAGCGGGCGCATACCGTTTGTTTGCCACGGTTTATTTAAACGACAAAATAGCCTACGCCAACATTCCTTTTTGGGTGGACAAACGCACCGAGGCGGACGGGCAAGCGGGCTTTGTGGAGTTTAAAAAAGCAAGCATCAACAAACAAGATGAGGATTAATTTTGTTGTTTCGGCTGCATTGAGTAGGCTGGGCGCACATTTTTTGAAAACAAAAATATGATAAAAAACTTTACATCATTTCTTGAGGTAATTCATTTGCATTGCTCCAAAAACAAGCATTTGGCTGGCGTTTTTGCGTTTTTGTGGCTCGTTTTTAGCCCAAATATGCAACTTGCGGCACAAAAATTACCAGAAACCAAGCGCACCAACGCCGACAGCAGCCTGCAATTGTACAAAGCCTATTTTGAAGAAATTGGTATTTTTCCCAAAAAAGCCACAGAGCCCTTAAAGCAGTTTAATGTAAATGGATACTACCGTTTTGTAAGTAATTACCGCAAACTGAACGAAGCCTATCCGCACCTTGTGAACAATAAAAGAAACCTTTTTGTGGGCGACGACAGCCAAATTCCGCAATTATTGCTGAACATTAGCGGAAGTGCGGGCAAAAATACGTCGTTTGGTACCGACCTTTTTATGTGGTCGCCGATGACGGGGGCGGGAGCTGCCGAAAATGTGAAGGGGCTGAACCTCGGCATTAGTTTGTATGGCACGCACGCCACCAAATACGGCGATTTTACGGTGCGCACGGGCGGTATCAATTGGTTTGCGCTGTCGCCGTTTACTTTTCAAACCAACAGAGGCTACAATCGGTACAGCATTTTTGAGCGCAATCCGTGGGACCCCGACACCAAAACCATGGATAGCCGCTACAACACTTTTTACAATGCGGGCGGCATAAACCAAGACCAACGCTGGGGGCAGCAGGCGTTTCAGGGCTTGATTGTGGAGGGAAAAAACTTGCCGAAGGGCTTTTCAAGCGCATTTATGTACGGAAAAACCGAACTCAATGGCGGACTTTCGCCCTTACCCAACAGCTCGGTGGGTGGATTGGTGAAAAAAGAATATGGCTCAAATTTCATTAGTTTTAATACGTTTAACAACAAAACCTACATGGATTCTACGCAAAAATACACTGCGGGCTTTAATGTGGCAACGGTAGAATTTAAAAATAAGTTTAAAAAAATTACGGTGCAGGGCGAAATAGGCTTGGGGCGCACCGTAAAACAAGATACTTCTCGGGGCTGGGGCGAAGCCATATCGCTCAAAATTTCGACCGAAATTGCCAAAAAAATCCCAATTGAGCTGCATTTCTACCGCATTAGTCCAAAAGTGATAAACAACAGCGCAATTTTTATAAACACAGCCATTGTAGAAAGCGTGGTAAGCAACCCAAATGTAGCAACGCAAGTGGTGCTGCCCGCCGTAGCCAGCGCAATGGTGCCCGTGGGGCAGCTCACAAACAACCGCCAGGGCATTGATTTGAACACCCAAATTAACATTGGGAAACTAAAAACCTCGATTGGTTATGGCGCAAGCATGGAGCTGGAAAATTTATCGTCGCAGCTCACCTACGGGCACCCGATTAACAGCTTGGTTTTGGCGCATTTTTGGCGTTGGGGTTTTCCGAGCAATGTAGGACCTTACAACAATCTTTCAAAAATTTATCGCTCGGTTTATGAAACCGTGAACCTGACGGCAAGAGATGCAAATGGCAGGACAAACCGCCAAAAATACTTTAATAGCATAGAGGTGAACTCAAAATTGAAAACAAAAGTGTTGGCAAAAGACCTTTATTTGTCTTATTTGGGGCAATACAGTTCGGCGCAAACCTTCGCTTCGCCCACCGTTATTTTTGATGAAAAAGCCCTTTTGCGCACCTATTACCACCAGTTTGAAACCTACTATGTGCTTGCGCCCTCGCTCATTTGGTGCAATTATGTGGGCTACGAGCGCATTGTTGCCAATTATGACACCGAAACCGACATCATTACACGCCGCCCACGCAACCAAACGGGCTCGAGCATTGCTACGGGTTTCGACATTCGGTTGAGCAAGGGCGCAGGGCTGTATTTGCGCCAGCGGTTTATGAATTACAAAGATGCCAGTTTCGAAAAAAACAAATATAGCGGTTTTGAAACGACCGCAGAACTTAAAATTTTCTTTTAATTTTGTGTAAATAACTGATTTAGAAGCAAACGAATGACTGAAAAATGAAAAAAAACATATCATATATCCTAACCGTTGCGGCGTTTGTACTGTGCATAGCCACGGCGCAGGCACAGCAAAAACGCACCGTGCAGTTCATAGGCGGCGCACGTTCTTTTATGGCGAACAACCAAATTAGCGTGCAAGACACCATACCCGACACCACCACCGTGAAAAGAAACACGGGCGGCTACGCCCTGCTGGATTTGGGCGTGAACATAAAACCCAATAAAAACACCGAAATTTTGGGTATGTTTCGTATCACAAATAATTACGGCGGCTTTTGGGGGTCGGGCGTAACCTTTGGCGTGCGCCAGCTCTCGCTCAAAGGCGTGGTGGGCGACGTGGTGCGCTATCAGGTGGGCGATATGAACATCAAGCAAACGCCATTTACGCTGTACAACCACAATGCCGACCGCATCGATTCGCTGCCCGTTATTTTTGATTTGCAGCAAGACATTGTAAAATACGAAAGGTTTTACCAAAAAAATACATGGCGGCAGCAAGGCGTAAACGTGGATTTTGGCTTCAAATTTGCCAAATATATCCAAGAACTCAACTTTACGGGCTATACTACCAGGTTGCAAGCCACCGATTTTGGTGCAATACCCGATAGGCTCATGAGCGGCGCAACGGTGGGTTTGATGCAGAGCAAACACCTGAAACTGGGCTTCAATGGCTTTTATGTGCATGACCTAAGAGGCACAACGCCCGATACAAGCCACTACAACAACACCGTTCAATCGGTGAATGTGGCGTATATAAAAGACCTGAAAAACCTGCGCTTGGAGGCAAAAGCCGAAACTGGAAACAGCCAAGTATTTACCACAAAAAATTACCAAGCCTCGTATTTAAGCGATTATTTTATACACGCCTACGTGAACATTGCTTTAATTGAGCAAAACATCAGTTTTACGGGCGGATATTTAGATGTCGGACCCGATTTTAGAAGCATTGGTGCGCAATCCAAAAACGTGAATTACGCCGCCACGCCCAATTTTTACAACAGATACACAAACAAGCAAATCAACCGTCCGCTGGGCGTTTTGGATATAATACGCAACGATAATTTGTATAGTGCGGGCGTTAGCACACAACTCATGCCTCAAAATGCGGTTTACAACAACGTGATGCCCTTCGGCATTGCCACGTTTAACCGTGCTGGCTTTTTTGGTAAAATTAATTACCGCTCGCCCAAAGGCATTACCGTGAATGCCGAGCATTTTTCGCTATCCGAAATTAGGGGGCAAGGCACGCTTAAACTAAAACAATTTACCCAAAATAAGGTTGTAAGCGTGTTGGATTTGAATAAATTACTCGGTTTTGAAAAAATGTTTAAAGTTCAGTTGGGTGTGAATTACCAAACAACCAACCGAAACAGTGATTTTGAGGGCGAAAAAGTAGCTCTAAATTCTATGCAATACCACGCAGGTTTTGAGGTGGAAGTGCTGTCCAAAATTGATGTTTTGGGCGGATTGGTAGCCATGAACACCAAAGGCAACGATTTTTTTGCCGACCGCAACGAATATTCTACCGTTTCTTTTTTGACCAATCAGCAGTACAATTTGGCGCAGCAGCTCATGGCTTTTGGCACACGCTGCCGCTTCAACGAACGAATTTATTTGTGCGCAATGTACCAAATGCAATCCTACAACGACCGCACCGAAACGCTGCCGAGTTACAATGTAAATCAGTTTTCAATCATTTATAACATGACTTTTTAACATGAAAAAATACACCCCAAGCCTCCGTTTGCTTTTTGCTTTTACCTTTTTTATCGCTACATTTTCGGCTTGCCGCAAAGACCCAACTGTGTTCGACGGACCCAACATAGAGGAAACGCTCGGCTCATTCCGTGTTACACAAAATTTTGCGGCGAACAAAGACAGTGTAAGGTTTTCCAGCGACGAAAAGGTTATTTTTAGCGCAAAGTTCAATAAAACGGTTAATTGGACGATTACGGTAACTGGGCAATCCTCCCAAGCAAAGAAAGTTATTGCGGGGCAAAGCAAAACCATTGATGCTACAAATGCGGTTTGGAACGGCTCTACCACCAATTTTCCGCTTTTTAAAGCCGAAAACTGCAGTGCCAAGCTCAAAATTGAGGGCGTGCAAGACAGTTTTTTGGTAAATGTAGAAATAAGAACCATCAAACAAAATACGGGTTTGGTTTTAGCCGATTTTGAAAACGGGTTTAATACCAAATGGACTAAATTCATTCAAAATGGCTTAAACATGGATTTCGCCATTAAAACTGATGCGGTTACACCCCAAGGCGCAAAATATTTGCGCATGGCAGGCACCGTAAGTTGGGATTATTTGATTGGTTTGATTGACTTTAATGCGCAGGCTTATGGCACCACAAAAACCATGGCATTGGACGCAAACCCGAATAATGTATATTTCAATTGCTTGATTTATGGCGAGCCTGGCACAAATGAGTCGCTTGTTTTATTTCAGTTTAAAGAAGATGAAAACGCCGACGGTACCATAAATGCCAGCAGCGACGACCAATATGACTATCAAATAACGGTGAATTGGGAGGGCTGGAAATTGATAACCGTGAAATATGCGGATATTATTTCGCTTACAAACGGGCAGCCGACCACGCCCAAGGGTAATTCGGTGCATAACCCCGATAAAATTGGTAAAATATCGATGCTCCACCTCGCCAATCCTGCCAACGGTTTTGCGGCGTGTAAAATTGACTACATTATTATGACCAACAGCCCTTTGCAGCCCTAATAATCCACAAAATGGCAGTTTCCATTCGTTGAAAAACCAAAAATGAAAAAAACAGTATTACTACTTTTATTGTGTGCAAAAATGAGCTTTGCGATGGCACAAAAAACGGGTTTTGTGCAGGTAAAAGCGCAGAATTTGTACGACGAAGCTACTATGCAGTCCACCGACGACATCAATGGGTTTACAGAACTCGTGGTTTTTGGCGATGATTTGGACGGTAGCGTGTGGGCATCGCCCGAAAAACAGTGTATGACCCTGCAAAAAGAAGCAGTCCAAACCTACTCGGGCAAGGGTGCGCTGCACATAAAATGGGATAAGGTAACGGGCGGTTGCGATTGGATTGGGTTTGGTTTTGGGTGGAACAACTGGCAGCCAAAAGACATGATGGACGTAACAGATGCCGCAATTCAGATGCAGGTGAAAGCCGTAAAAGGCAGTTTTTCCAACCTTCCTGTGGCATTTGCGTTCGAGGATTATGCGGGCGTGCAGTCGTATTTTGGCTTTAATAAAACGCTTGTAGCGGGCAATTTTACGGATACAGAATGGCGAACGGTTACCATTCCGCTGCGCAACTTTCCGTTTGAGCGCAACGATGCGGACTTATCTAAAATAAAACAATTTATGGTACAATTAGAGGGCGATGGCGACATTTATTTGGACGACATTCGCATCGTGAGAATACCTTAAAACTAAAAACACAGAACTGATGCAAAAAAAATTATTCGGCATATTTTTACTCGCCATAACCGTGGGTTTTACAGCCTGCTACCAATCCGAGCCTCCTGCAATAAATACGGAGGAAAAGGGCGACATTGCGTTTTCGGGCTACCAATGGAAAATAAAAAGTAGTGCGGCGGGGCAAGTGGTGGGTCCGGGACCCAATGTTTTTTCACGCTCGCTGGACAATGTTTGGCTCGATGCCAACAATATGCTGCACCTAAAAATAACAAAAGTGGGCAGCCAGTGGCGGTGCAGCGAGGTTGTTTCTACCAAAGAATTTGGGTACGGAACTTATATTTTTACCACCGCCAGCGACCTAACTACCCTGAACGAAAGAGCCGTTTTGGGACTTTTTACTTGGAATGATTATTCGTTTCAGACCCAAGGAAACAGCGAAATAGACGTTGAGTTTGCGAGGTGGGGCGACTCGAGCGACACTTCGTTGCTTACTTATAGCGTGCAGCCCGTGTGGTTTTCGCAGCCCGGACCCTATGCAGAGCGCACCCGCCGCCCAGCGATGCAAGTGAGTAAACTGAAAAAAACTTGCGTTCATGTATTCAAGTGGACCGCCGACCTCGTTACTTGGGCGAGCTACGAAGGTGAAGTGTATCCGACCAATAGCCCGCCGCTTTGCTCTTGGTCTTACGACAAAAGCAACCGCACCCGCCAAAAGTTGGAGGGCAATCAAGTGTCAAATCCGATTGTAATTCCTGCTCCAGAAGACAGCACAAACGTACGCTTCAACCTTTGGTTGCTCAACGGGCAAGGACCAGCCAACAACAACCAAGCGGAGGTAGTAATAAAAGATTTTCGGTTTATCCCGTTGTAACCAAAAAAACTTTTTGTATCGCAAATTGTTATACCTTTGCTTTTCTAAATTTCGTGAGTATTACCGTTTTATATCTTAATTTCAAACAAATCAATTTTTTAAACCCCCAAACACCCTTTCTAAATGAAAAAAGTATTACTTTTCATGCTTTTGGCTGTTCTTGCAACAACCATCGGCTTTTCACAGACCACCTCGGTTACATTTCAGGTGCAAAACCCTCCCAGTACGCCAGTTTACGTATTTGGTAGCTGGAGCAACTGGTCGAACTACCCTGGCGATGCCATGACCGCAATCGGAAACAACACTTATTCAATCACATTGCCGCTTACATCGGCAACGAACTACGAGTACCTGTATGTGAACAACGCAACGCCCGTAAAAGAGGTTTTAAGCCCCGCTTTTGCCTGCACAAACGGCAATGCCCAATACACCAACCGCACCCTTACTACGGCTACTACTGCTACCCAAACATTGTGTAATATATGGGAAACCTGCAATGCTTGCCAAGTAGTAGTGTCAACTGCTGTACAATTTCCAGTAACTTTTGAAGACCCTACCGTAGCTTATGACCTAACCGACTTTGGCGGCAACGCAAGCTCGATAGTTACCGACCCCACAAACCCAAACAACAAAGTAGTGGCAACCATTAAAGATGCTACCGCCCAACTATGGGCTGGCACAACTTTGGGCGGCGCAGTAGGTTTTGGGCAAAACATTCCGTTTACAGCAACCAATGCCAAAATGAATATGCGTGTATGGTCGCCAGATGCTGGTATCCAAGTGCGTTTGAAAGTAGAAGATGCCAACGACCCAACCAAAAGCGTAGAAACAGAAGCAACCACAACCGTGGCAAACGGCTGGCAAACGCTCACTTTTGATTTTGCAAACCAAGCACCAGGCACAGCACCAATTAACCTTACTTACAACTACCGCAAAGCCTCTGCCTTTTTTAACTTTGGCACAACTGGTGCGCAAGCGGGCGCTAAAACTTACTATTGGGACGATGTACAGTTTGGTGGTGCAGTAGTGGTAACGCTGCTACAATTTCCAGTAACTTTTGAAGATGCCAACGTACCTTACAACCTAACCGATTTTGGTGGCAACGCAAGCTCGATAGTTACCGACCCCACAAACCCAAACAACAAAGTAGTGGCAACCATTAAAGATGCTACCGCCCAACTGTGGGCTGGCACAACCTTGGGTGGTGCAGTAGGTTTTGCGCAAAACATTCCGTTTACGGCAGCCAGTGCCAAAATGAATATGCGTGTATGGTCGCCAGATGCTGGTATCCAAATTCGTTTGAAAGTAGAAGATGCCAACGACCCAACCAAAAGCGTAGAAACCGAAGCAACCACAACGGTAGCAAACGCATGGCAAACCCTAACCTTTGATTTTGCAAACCAAGCCGCAGGTACAGCACCAATTAACCTTACTTATAACTACCGCAAAGCCTCTGCGTTCTTTAACTTTGGCACAACTGGTGCGCAAGCGGGCGCTAAAACCTACTACTGGGACGATGTACAGTTTGGTGGTGCAGTGGTGGTAACGCCGCTACAATTTCCAGTAACTTTTGAAGATGCCAACGTACCTTACAACCTAACCGATTTTGGTGGCAACGCAAGCTCCATCGTTACCGACCCTACAAACCCAAATAACAAAGTGGTGCAAACAATTAAGGGAGCTACGGCTGAACTATGGGCTGGCACAACCTTGGGCGGCGCAGTAGGTTTTGCGCAAAACATTCCGTTTACGGCAACAAATGCCAAAATGAATATGCGTGTATGGTCGCCAGATGCGGGCATTCAGATTCGTTTGAAAGTAGAAGATGCCAACGACCCAACCAAAAGCGTAGAAACGGAAGCCACCACAACCGTAGCAAACGCATGGCAAACGCTAACTTTTGATTTTGCAAACCAAGCCGCAGGCACAGCACCGATTAACCTTACTTACAACTACCGCAAAGCCTCTGCTTTCTTTAACTTTGGCACAACGGGTGCGCAAGCGGGTGCTAAAACCTACTATTGGGACGATGTATTGTTTGGTAGTGTAGTGGTGGTAACGCCGCTACAATTTCCAGTAACTTTTGAAGACGCTACCGTACCTTACAACCTAATCGATTTCGGTGGCAACGCAAGCTCGATAGTTACCGACCCTACAAACCCAAACAACAAAGTGGTGCAAACCATTAAAGGTGCTACTGCTGAACTTTGGGCTGGCACAACTTTGGGCGGCACAGTAGGTTTTGGGCAAAACATTCCGTTTACGGCAACCGATACCAAAATGAATATGCGTGTATGGTCGCCAGATGCTGGTATCCAAGTGCGTTTGAAAGTAGAAGACCCCAACGACCCAACCAAAAGCGTAGAAACCGAAGCCACTACAACCGCCGCAAACACATGGCAAACGCTCACTTTTGATTTTGCAAACCAAGCCGCAGGCACAGCACCGATTAACCTTACTTACAACTACCGCAAAGCCTCTGCTTTCTTTAACTTTGGTACAACAGGTGCGCAAGCGGGTGTTAAAACCTACTATTGGGACGATGTATTGTTTGGTGGCGCAACATCTGCGCAAGATATTTCTAAAAACCAAGTGCGCATTGCCCTAAACAAAAATGGTTTTACACTGCTATCAGATGAGCTAAAAGAAGTAGATAACATCGTTATTTGTGATGTGGTGGGCAGAGCAGTTTACACATCGCCTGCAAAAGTGGCGGTAAATACGCCGATAGACGTAACGCTAAATAGCAATACCGTTTATTTTATTACCGTAAAAACGAACAACGTAGCCAGCACATTTAAAGCGATAATTACGCAATAAATCGCTTGTGTTAAAACTAAAAGCCCTATTTTTCATTTTTTGAAAAATAGGGCTTTCGGTTTCGATACAAATAAAAACCAAGGCATTGCGCCCAAGAATATTCATGGTTTTGGGCTTGCTATGCAAGATATTTTGCAGAATATTTATGATAAGCCGTAACTTTGTGCGCATTAGGGACATGAAAAACGGCGTTTGTTGTGGTTTTAGGGCTGTTTTATAAAAATCAATGATATAATTTTGAAAATAGTAGAAATAATGGTGTTGCCCGAGCAGGCAAATCAGGAGGATTTGGTGCTGACGATGGCTTGTGCCGCCGCCTACATAGCCAAGGGCGATGTGGTGCGGCATAGCGTGCAAAAACGCTCGATAGACGCACGCCAGCGAAGTATAAAAATACGGTTGCAGGTGGCACTTTTTACGGATAAAACCGATTTTTTGCCCGAAAGATACGCACCGCAACCCAAAAATGTGCAGAGCAGCCCCGAGGTAGTGGTGGTGGGTGCGGGTCCGGCGGGGCTGTTTGCGGCATTGCGTTTGATAGAACTTGGGCTTAAACCCATTGTGGTGGAGCGGGGCAAAAATGTGCGAGACCGCCGCCGAGATTTGGCTGCCATCACCCGACAAGGCAAAATTAATCCCGAGAGTAACTACTGTTTTGGCGAGGGCGGCGCAGGCACGTACAGCGACGGTAAGCTCTACACCCGCTCGAATAAGCGAGGCGATGTAGCCCGAATTTTGGATTTGCTCATCTTTTTTGGGGCAACCACCGACATAGCCATAGATGCCCACCCGCACATTGGCACCAATAAATTGCCGCAAATTATTTCTGCTGTGAGTGCTTATATTGTAGCTTGCGGCGGCGAAATATTGTTTGAGAGCAAGCTCACACAAATTTATACAAACTTCGATGCCGTTTCTGCCATAGAAATTAATGGCAGCCAAAAGCTGAATTGTAAGGCACTTATTTTGGCTACTGGGCATTCGGCACACGATATTTTTCGGCTTTTGCAGCAGCAAAAAATAGAGATTTTTGCCAAGCCATTTGCGCTCGGCGTGCGCATCGAGCACCCGCAACAAGCCATAGACAGTATGCAGTACCGCCAAGAAAAAGGCGATTTTTTGCCGCCCGCCAGTTATAGTTTGGTTACGCAGGCGAGCGGTAGGGGCGTTTATTCGTTTTGTATGTGTCCAGGCGGCATCATTG
The DNA here is from genome assembly GCA_043765195.1 of Bacteroidota bacterium. Lineage (GTDB taxonomy): Bacteria > Bacteroidota > Bacteroidia > UBA7662 > JAYUJN01 > JAYUJN01. The sequence goes on from JAYUJN010000059.1 coordinate 42,860, forward strand.
CGCCGTGCGCCACCGCACCCCACGAGCTGGTTACGAATGGTTGGTCGCCCTCGAAGCGCAACAATCCGTTTGCAAATTCGGGCTTGGTGGTGGAGGTGCAGCTCGACGATTTAGCCGAGTACAAGCAGCACGGCGCACTGGCGAGCTTGGCTTTTTTGCAGCAGGTAGAGCGCACCAGTTACGAGGCTGGCGGCGGTGCGTTGGTAGCGCCTGCGCAGCGAGCCACCGATTTTTTAGCCAATAAATCCTCCAATACCTTGCCCAAATGTAGTTATTTGCCAGGCGTAGCCAGCGTAAATTTGCACCAAGTGCTGCCGCCGTTCATTGCCCAAAGGCTCAAAGAAGGCTTGGAAATGTTCAAAAAGCAAAAACCCGACTACCTGCACCCCGAAGCCATTATGTTGGCTACCGAGTCCCGCACTTCGTCGCCTGTGCGCATACCACGGCAGCCGCACACGCTGATGCACACCCAAATAGCTGGGTTTTTTCCGTGTGCCGAGGGGGCGGGCTACGCTGGTGGCATTGTTTCGGCAGCCATAGATGGCGAAAAGTGCGCCCAAGCCGCAGCCAATTTTTTGTCAGATTAATTTTTGCGCTTGCCCCTAAAACTCGTTACGTAGCGCAAGCCAAGTTCTTCGCTTACATTGTCGAAAGATAGGCTGTCGTTGTAAAAAAATGCACCCGTCATGCCCAAATTATTCGTTTTCAGGGCTTCAAAAGTGCGGTCTTGCAGGTAAAAAATGGCTATTTGCGCATCTACAAATATATTTGCAGAGGTTTTAAACCGATTGTAATTTTCGTCGGGGTCTTTGATTACCAGCACTTCGCCGATGTTGCTACCCAGCACCGTGTCGGGCGCAGCGGGCAGGCGTATCCATTTTTTTTGCTTAATGCCCGTGTATTTGCCGCTTATGCGTGTGGTTGTGTCGAGTATTAGGTTGTCTTGGCACGAAATCATGCACAAAAGCAGCAATACAAAAATTGGTATATTTTTCATTTTAGGGTTAAATGTTTGGTTTTGCGAGGCGAAAAAATAAGCATGGAGCTGCATTTTTACCTTGTTAATATAGCGGTAGTTTTCCATTAATTACCCTGCAAAACTAAACAAAAATGCCCGTAAAGCAAGCGGTTGTTTAAAGTTTGTTTGTGCCGTTGGGGGAACACAATTAATACCACTCAAACCGTTTCGGATTAGAAAACAAATGTACAAAATAAATCACAAATAGCTATCCTTTTCCCAAACTACTAATCAAACCAATGGCGTTGGGCATTATTTCTATAAAAAACTGCTTGCTCAATGGCATTAGTTCGCCGTCGGTTTGCGCCATCATGGGCTGCGGGGCGGTAATTTTAAGTGTTTTGGTTTCGTGCTGCTCTATTTCTTTTTCTTTGGTAAAATTACCACTAAAAAGCAGCGGAATTTTCACCAAAACTTTGAGCTTGCTTATGGCATTTACCAGCGTAACATCAAAATAATTGTTGGTGGGGCAAGCCTTGGGTAGCAGCATCATACCGCCGCCAGCGTAGCGGCAGCAGCCCACATTTAGGTTAAAGAGCGCCACTTGCTTCGCTGTGCCATTAAAATCCAGGGTGCAATGCTGGGTTTTGTACCCAAAAAGGCTCGCTATCAGGGCTATTACATACGATGGCAAGCCACTCAGTCCCTTCAACCGAAAAAAGTTTAGTTTTTGTACCGTATAGGCATCAAACCCGAAGCCAGCCACATTCAAAAAATAGCGGCTATTGCCCACTTCGTCGGTGAGTTTACCTATGCTGTGCGCCACTTGTTTGTTTTGGGTTATGGCAGTTAAAATCTCCGAAAACTGCGCCCCCAAAAAGTGCGTGCGCAGCCAGTCGTTGCCCGTGCCGCAAGGCAGGGCAGCCAGCGTAAACCTATTTACGGGTAAAACATTTTGGTTAAAAACCGCATTCAAAAGCACGTTCAGCGACCCATCGCCGCCCACCGAAATTAGGTTGGTTTCATTGTTTTGTGCCAAATGCACCACAAGATTTTGCAGCTCCTCCACACTTTTGGTAAAATGCGTTGGGTAGGTTATGGCGTGTTTTTCGGCTAACTTCTGCCAATTTTTTGCGGTTTTTCCACTGTTTGAGCGGCTATTTACGATTATTTGCCAGTTTTGCGCCATCTTAGCTCAAATGCAACGCTTTTTTTCTTTCCAAAAGCGCATCTCTGCTATCCACGTGGTCGGGGTCTGGCACGCAGCAATCCACGGGGCAAACCGCCGCACACTGAGGCTCCTCGTGAAACCCTACGCACTCCGTACATTTGTCGTGGGTGATATAATAGGTATCGTCGGCGTTGGGTTCTCGGCGTTCGTCGGCATCTACCAGCGCACCGTCAGCCATTGTTACTGAGCCACTTAGGCGTGTTCCGTCGGCAAAAGCCCAGTCCACACCGCCCTCATAAATCGCAGTATTGGGGCACTCGGGTTCGCACGCACCACAGTTGATGCACTCGTCGGTTATCATTATTGCCATGTTGTATATTTTCTAAAAAATGATGTAAAATTAATGCCACAAATTTACAACCAAATTCTGTTTATGTGCCTATTTTTTAAATTTTTAATCATTCTAAATTATTGGCACAAAATTAGTAGTTTTGTACCCAAGAACAACCCAATATACCAACTTTTTTATGCAATGAAACCAACTTATTATACGCTGTTATTGCTGTTTATGGCATTTCAAAAATGTGGTTTTGCCGCCATTTTGCAGCCCAATACCAAGCCCCAAGCCAAAGAATACCACATAAAAATAACGGTAAAAGGCGCACAGCCAGGCGACACCGTTTTTCTCATCACTACCTTTGGCACGCAGCAGTTCGCCACCGACACCGCCCTGCTCGATGCGCAAACCAAGGCTGAATTTGTGGGCAAAACCCTGCACCAAGGCGTGGCGGGCTTCATGCTTTCGGACAAGAGCTACCTCGAGTTTATAATGCCAGCCAATCAAAATTTTGAGGTAACAACCGAAAAAAACAACCTTTTAGCCCAAGCCAAATTCACGAACAGCCCCGAAAATACCCGCTTTTTTGGTTATTTGTTGCAGGCGCAAATCAACCGAGGGCAAGCCCAGCAGCTCCGAGCCGAGCAAAAAAGCACCAAGGAAATAGATAGCATTTTTGAAGCCAATCAGGCGCAATTTATAGCCCAAAACCCCGAGGATTTGGTTACCAAAATATTGATGCTTAGTAAAGAGTCGGAGCTGGATAACTACCGCCCACGCAAAACCGACGGCAGCCTGGATACCGCAAAAATAATGTATTTTTATAGCAGAAATTTTTGGGAAAACACCGATTTCAACGATAATAGGCTCATTTATACCTTGGCATTAGAACCCAAAATAATGCGCTACATCACCCAAATTATACCGCAAATACCCGATTCTTTGAACGCCGCCTGCGATTTTATGCTCGAAAAATGCAAAAAAAACCCCGAAATGTACGAATATTTGCTGCGCAAACTCGCCAGCACCTACGAGCAACCTAAGGTAATGGGTACAGATGCGGTTTTTGTGTATTTGGTCGAAAAATACTTTAAAGATTTGGCATCAGTGCCTTTTTTTACAGAGCCAGAGCTGCTGCGCATACGCCAAAAAGCCAACGAGCTTGCACCTTCGTTGCTCGGAAAAACCGCACCAGACATTGTGCTGCAAAACGAAAATGGGCAAACTTTTTCGGTGTATGGGCTGCAAAAAGAATACACGGTGCTGTACTTTTTTGACCCAAATTGTGGCAAATGTCAAAAAATAACGCCCGAGGTTTTGGGGGTTTACAAAAAATATGCTGGCGAGCCTAAGCTGGGTTTTGTATCGGTGTGCAATGCACCCGAGGAGGCAAACTGGCGCAAATATATTGTGGAAAAAGGGCTTACGTGGCTGAATTTATACGATTTTTCGGGCAGCTACGCCTTTCGCTCGGGCTACAACATAGACCAAGTGCCAAAGGTGGTGGTGATAGACAAAAACCACAAAATTGTAGCCAAAAACCTCGATGCCGAAACCTTGGATTTATTTTTGAAAAACAACCTAAAACTTAACCCATGAACGAGCTTATTTTTGCCAGCAGCAATGCCCATAAATTAGAAGAAGTAAAGCAAATATTAGTGCCCAGCGGTTTTTTTATAAAAAACCTGAACGACGTAAATTTTTTGGACGAAATACCCGAAAATGAACCCACAATACTTGAAAATGCGTGTTTTAAAGCGCAATATTTGCACGATAGGCTCAATAAAAATGTTTTTGCCGATGATACTGGCTTGGAAGTAACTGCCTTGGGCGGTGCGCCAGGCGTGCATTCGGCGAGGTATGCGGGCTTGCCCTCGAACAGCCCAAACAATGTAAAAAAATTGCTGCAAAACTTAGAAAACGCCACCGACCGAACTGCGCAGTTTAAAACCGTAATCGCACTCATTTTTGAGGGAGAAATGACCGTTTTTGAAGGCATTATAAAAGGCAATATTATAGCAGAGCCGCACGGCACGGGCGGTTTTGGCTACGATTCGGTTTTTGTGCCGCTGGGCTACCACCACACATTTGCGCAAATGCCCGCAGAGCTTAAAAACAGCATCAGCCATCGAGCTTTGGCATTGCAAAAAATGCAGCAATTTTTTGGGATTTAAGCCATATTTTGTGGTTTTATTGGTATAAAAATGTATCTTTGTGGCATCATCACCCCTCAATAAAAGAAAATGCAAGTAGATAATACAGGTTTTAGTTTCGAAAAAACCGAAAACCAGCTCATGATAGCGAAAATGATACAAGATTTTTCGCAAAGGCATATAAAACCCAATATGATGGATTGGGACGAGAGCCAAGAATTCCCCGTGGACGTGTTTAAAAAACTGGGCGAACTCGGGCTCATGGGCGTGCTTGTACCCGAGCAATATGGCGGGGCGGGCTTTGGTTATTTTGAGTACGTAACTGCCATAGAGGAGCTATCGAAGGTAGATGGCTCGATAGGGCTGAGTATGGCGGCGCACAATTCGCTGTGTACTGGGCATATTTTGCAGTTTGGAAATGAGGCGCAAAAGATGCGCTGGCTGCCCAAACTGGCTTCTGCCGAGTGGATAGGGGCGTGGGGGCTTACCGAACCCAACACTGGCTCTGATGCCCTGCGCATGATGACCACCGCCGAACAAGACGGCGATTATTGGGTTATAAACGGCGCAAAATGCTGGATAACCCACGGAAAATCGAGTAATATAGCCGTGGTAGTGGTGCGCACTGGCGACCTGCTGGACAGCCACGGAACGACCTGTTTTGTGCTCGAAAAAGGCATAGAGGGCTTTACCCACGGACGCAAAGAAAACAAACTGGGTATGCGCTGCTCAGAAACCACCGAGCTGATTTTTGACAATTGTAGGGTACACAAAGATGCCATTTTGGGTGAGGTGGGCGACGGTTTTAAGCAAGCCATGAAGGTGCTCGACGGCGGGCGCATTTCGATAGCTGCGCTTTCGCTGGGCATAGCCAAAGGTGCTTACGAAGCCGCCCTAAAATACGCCAAAGAACGCCAACAGTTCGGCAAACCCATAGCGGAGTTTCAGGGCATTGCCTTTAAACTGGCGGATATGGCTACCGAAATAGAAGCCGCCGAGCTGCTCATTTACCAAGCCGCATACCTAAAAAACAACCATTTGCCCGTAACCGAAAAATCGGCGATGGCAAAATATTATGCCAGCGAAGTAGCCGTGAGGGCGAGTACCGAAGCCGTGCAAATTTTTGGTGGCTACGGCTACACAAAAGATTTTCCAGTAGAAAAATATTACCGAGATAGCAAGCTGTGTACCATCGGCGAAGGCACATCGGAAATACAAAAAATAGTGATAGCCCGCAGCATATTGGCGTAAAACCCAAGCGGCACGTAGAACTAATTTAGTTTAAATGCGTTTTATAGTAGCCGACCAAGGCATCACGCCTGGCTTTGTAGTACAACGGATAGTACGAGGGTTTCCGAAGCCCTAAATTTGAGTTCGATTCTCAACAGAGCCACTATTTTACACCTAACTCCTTAATCCATGCTAAAATTCATCGCACAGTTCATTATTGGTGGTTTGTCGGTAATGCTTACGGCGTACCTGCTGCCAGGCGCAATGGTTCAAAACTTTTTCATAGCCATGCTGGTAAGCGTCGTAATTTCGGTGCTAAATACGCTCGTAAAACCCGTGCTGGTGATACTAACGCTGCCCATTACGTTGGTAACTTTGGGCTTGTTTTATTTGGTTATTAATGCGTTTATGATTTACATCGCCGATTATTTTATAGATGGTTTTGCGGTAAATGGCTTGCTGAACACCTTTGTGTTTAGCATTGTGTTGTCGGTTATAAATAGCGTTTTTGGGGTGTTTAACCGTGCGTTTGAGCGCAAAAGTAAAAAAGATTGATGCAACAATTTATAAAATTAGGGATATACTTGCTCTCGGCTTTTTGTGGTACGGGCTGCGAAAGTACGGCGGTAGATGCGCCAAGTAAAAAAGGCGACAATTTATTGCTCGGAAACCCCAGCAACGCCACTACAAATGTGGGCGATTTCAACAATTTTTTGTTGGCGCAGGGGCAATACACCATTTCTTACAACAAAGACAAAGGCATACCCAACTGGGTGAGCTGGCACCTTAGCCCCGTGTGGATGGGCAGTGCCGCCCGCCAAGACGATTTTCGGCAAAACGATCAACTGCCCGCTGGCTGGTACAAGGTGCAAGGCACTGATTACCAAGGTAGTGGCTTTGACCGTGGGCATAACTGCCCCTCCGCCGACCGCACCAAAACCGTAGCTGATAACTCTGCCACGTTTTTGATGACCAACATTTGCCCGCAGGCACCCACCCACAACCAAAATATGTGGAACAATTTTGAGCAATATACCCGCAAACTGATAGACCAAGGCAACGAAGTATATATTATAATGGGCAATTATGGCAAGGGCGGAACGGGTAGCAGCGGACGAAAAACGACGATAAACAACGGTAAAATAACCGTTCCAGCGCATATTTTTAAAATAATACTGGTGCTGCCAAACGGCGAAAACGATATAAGCAGAATTACAAAAACCATTAGGGTGATAGCCGTAGATACCCCAAACGACGAAGCGGCTGGTACGGACGACTGGGGCAACTACCGCACCACCGTAGATGCGATAGAAGCCGCTACGGGGTTCAATTTTTTTGCCAAAATACCAGAAGACATTCAGCTTGCCCTCGAAAAAAAGACAGATACAGGCACAACCAAATAAACACATTGCATAAAAAAAACCACTTTAAACAAATAAAGTGGTTTTTTTGTACCCAGAGCCGGGGTCGAACCGGCACAGATTGCTCTACTGGTGTTTGAGACCAGCGCGTCTACCGATTCCGCCATCTGGGCAATTCGGAGTGCGAATATACAACAGCTTAACGAGTTTTCCAAAAAATGCGAAAATTTTTTTTGCAAAAACTTGATAAAAATCAAAAAAATAGCAAAAAAATATTGGATATTCCGAAATATGTTATACATTTGTTTTAAATTATATAAATCAACAACTAAAACCAACTTTTAAACGTGAAACTAAAACGCAGAGGCGAAATTTTGAGCGAGGCAGCTCAAATATTTTGCGAAAACGGTTACAGGGGCACCAATGTGCGAGACCTCGGGCAGAGGCTGGGCGTGGAGGCAGCGTCTCTTTATAATTATTTCGAATCCAAAGAAGATATACTAAAAACCATTTGCTTTAATATGCTCGACCAGTTTGAGGCGGGCAGGCAAGAGGTGCTTATTATGGGCGGCACCCCCGAGGAAATGTTTAGGCACGCCGTGGCTACGCACATCGGTATGCTCAAAAGAAACTTGTACTCGAGCACCGTTTACCTGCAAGATTGGCGTTATTTATACAACCCCGAGGACTATGCCAGGTTTAAGGCGCACAAAGACGGCTACGAAGCCTACTTTTTGGCGATTATGGAAGCCTGCAACAAAACTGGGTTTTTGAAAATAAAAAATGTAAAACACGATTTTAACTTTGTGTTTAGTGCCATGAACTGGGTGGTGCAGTGGGATAGGATAGAAGACGAGTTTGAAAATGAGGTGAAAACCACCGTGGACATCATAACCGACCTTATTTTGGGCGGCTTAAAATAGCCTTACACACCGTTTTTACATCGCTTAATGCCGAATAATATTTGGCGTACAAAAGGTTAGCACGATAAATGCTAACTTTTTTTGCGTTTTGGGGCAATGAAAAACAACTGAAAATACTCGGTTTCAAAACGGGCAATGTGTTGGCTGCGCCGTCGGGCAAGTGTGCGTAGCCTACCATTGTTTTTTGGGCTAAAACGACCTGAAAAAGTGCCGACAGGCTGGTTTTTTTTTGGTTAAAACCCCAAAATGGATAGCTAACAATCAGTAAAAAAGCCAAGCCCAAGTCCACCACACGCTTGTTGCGCATGGCGGAGGGTTGGCTTAGGCGCAGGTTAAAATCGGGGGTGTACAAATCGCTGGCGGCATCTACGGAGTGGCTGCCGATGACAAACTGACTGCGCTCGGGCATTATTTTTAGGCTCAAATTTTTGTTTTTGAGTGCCATCATGAGTTCTACAATGGTTTTATTGCTTACTGCTCCGCCACAAAAAACAATTTCTTTTGGTTTAAAAATGGCTATGGCTTGCTCCAAATCGTTGCCTAAGTAAAGCGGATTTTGGGCATCGGTGGCTTCGTGGCTCACGAAACCCAAAAAAACGGGGTTGGTTTGCGTTTGCGGCAGCAGCTCCATGAGTTTGGCAAGCTCTTGGGTATTGGCTACGGCTATCATGGTTTTTTGGGTGGGCGTGGATATGCTCGAGTCGCCGACTTGCAGCAGGTGCAAAACCAGCCTGATGCCCAGCATAAGGGCGGTAGCCAAGGCGGCACCAGCCAGTATTAAACCACGTGAAAACCGCAGGTTTTCGGGCAAAAAACCGTATAGTGCGGCTATAAAAACCGTGCCTACGAGTATGCCACGCACCATTTTTTGGGTGGTAAATGGTTTGTCGTAGCCGCCGCTAAAATACACAGATACCAGCCATAAAACGATGTAAAACGGCAAAATTATTTGTATAAAAAATGCTGGATAAACCGTATTTTTTATGTTTTGTTGCCAAAAATGAGTGAGCGCAAGCATTCCTCCATAAATTAAAATGGCATCGAATAGTGGGCTAAAAATGAGCTTTAACCAATTGGATAGCAATGCGATGGCAGCACGAACAATTACGGCAAAATGGATAAGATACCCAAAAATTGCGGCGTTGGATTTGGTAAAGTATTGCTTGGCAAAAATAACCATCGCCTTATAAAAAGTGATGATGTATTTTAGCGTGTCTTTTTTGGTGCTTTCGCCCTTGTAGTGTATTATTTGGGTGTGCGGGTAGTAGTAGTTTTTGTAGCCCGCCAGCGAAATGCGGTACGAAAGGTCGATGTCTTCGCCGTACATAAAATATTTTTCGTCGAGAAGCCCTATTTGGTCCAAAACCGATTTTCGCATGAGCATAAATGCGCCAGAAAGTACTTGTATTTCGTGTATTTCGGTTTTATTGAGGTAGCTTAGGTGGTATTTTCCGAATTTTTTTGAGCGGGGAAAAAACTTCGATAGCCCAAAAATTTTGTAAAAAGCCACGTTGGGCGTGGGCAAACCACGCTTGCTTTCGGGCAAAAAACTGCCTTTTCCGTCTATCATATACACGCCCAGCCCGCCGCAGGCGGGCTGCTGCTCCATAAAACCAATAATTTGCTCGAAACTGTCTTCGGCTACCAGCGTATCAGGGTTTAGCAGCAGTATAAACTCGCCTTGTGCCAGGCGCATGGCTTGGTTGTTGGCACGTGAAAAACCGAGGTTTTCGGTGTTAAAAATCGTTTTTACCCAGTTGAACTGCGGCTGTTTGAGCATTTCCACAGAGCCATCGCTTGACACATTGTCCACCACAAAAACCTCTGCGTGTAGGTTGACGCAGGCTTTTTGGGCGGCAAAAAGGGCTTGCTCCAAAAAATGTTTTACATTATAATTTACGATTATTACCGAAAGTTTCATTGCGGCAAAGTTACGGTTTTTTTTTAAAGATGGTGCTTTTTTGGTAGTGCGTAAATTTGTATCTTTGTGCCTTAATTATAGAAAAATAGTTTGCGTTTTATTTAAAAAAAATGACCATAGATAGTTTACAACAACAAGAAAATCAAGAAGTTACGTTGCAGGGTTGGGTTACAAACTTGCGCACGGGCAAAGGTTTGGCTTTCATTTACCTGCGAGACGGCAGCGGAATTATACAATGTGTAGCCAGCGAGGCGGCGCTATCTGCCGAAAAATTTGAGTTAGCCAAGCGCCTTACCCAAGAAACCTCGGTGCGGCTTACGGGCAAAATAGTGCGAGACGATAAGCAAGTGGGCGGCTACGAAATGCAGGTTACGGATTTGGAGGTGATTTCGGTGGCGAGCGAGTTTCCGATAAGCAACAAGGAGCATGGCATCGAGTTTTTGATGAACAACAGGCATTTGTGGCTGCGCAGCCGCCGCCAGTGGGCTATTATGCGGATTCGAAACACGATAATTATGGCTATCCACGAGTTTTTTCAGGAGCGTGGGTTTGTGCAAATGGACGCACCTATTTTTACTGGAAATGCCTGCGAGGGTACGTCCAACTTGTTTGAAACCGACTTTTATGGCGACCCTGCCTACCTTAGCCAAAGCGGGCAGCTTTATGGCGAAGCAATGGCGATGGCGATGGGCAAAATTTATACTTTTGGTCCTACATTTAGGGCAGAAAAAAGCAAAACACGCCGCCACCTTTCGGAGTTTTGGATGATAGAACCCGAAATGGCTTTTTGCGACCTTGCCCAAAATATGGACGTGATAGAGGCGTTTTTGCGGTTTGTAACTGGCAAAGTGCTGGAAAAAAACGACCTCGAGTTGGACGTAATAGAGCGAGATAAAACCAAGCTGGCGGAAGCCACGCAGCCGTTTGTGCGCCTTACATACACCGAAGCCATAGCCGTGCTAAAAGGCGAAACAGCCGTAAATGGCAAAACGACCATAGAAACCCTGAACGAAGATTTGGTGGAAGTAAGCCTAAAAATAGTGCAAATTGAGAAGGAAATAGCCGAAAGAGAGCTTGTAATAGACGATAAAAACCAAAAACAAGGCACTATAAATTTTAACAAAGAAAAGGTAGCTAAGTTAAAAAGTGAGCTGGACGACCAGCAAGAACAAGCCCAAAATATACCCAATTGGTTGAAATCGGCGAAGGATTTTACGTATGGCGACGACCTGGGCGGCAGTGACGAAACGGTGATAACCCGAATGTACGCACAGCCGATAATGGTGTACAACTGGCCTCACGAGGTGAAGGCATTTTATATGAAACGGGACGAAGCCGACCCAAGGTTTGCCAAGGGCGTGGACGTGCTTGCGCCCGAGGGCTACGGCGAAATAGTGGGCGGCGGTGAGCGTGAAACCAACCTCGAGTGGCTACAAGAAAAAATAACCGAACACGAGCTGCCCATGGAGGCATTTGAGTGGTATTTGGATTTGCGCCGCTATGGTAGCGTGCCGCACTCGGGCTTTGGGCTGGGCTTGGAGCGGCTGGTGGCTTACGTTTGCAAGCTAAAACACGTGCGAGAAACCATTCCGTTTCCACGTATGTACGGGCGATTAGAGCCGTAAAAGCCCCGAAAACCACGTTTATGCCCATGAAAAACTTCTTAATTAAGTTAAGCCTCTTTGCTGCACCCATACTTTTTTTCTTTTTACCACCAGCATTTTTACTAAAAATATCGGGCGAAAACTTTACGGGCATAAGCCATTTTATAATCCAAAACCCGAAATACCTCATAGGCTATGCCTACAACGACAATGCAAAATACCTAAAATACCAAACCTTAGCCAGCAAAAAAAAGTACGAAGTGCTGGCTTTGGGTTCGTCTCGGATTTTGCAAATGAGGGCAGAAATGTTTCGTAGTAGCTTTTATAATTGCGGCTACACCGTGTCGGGCATCTTAGATTTTATGCCGTTTTTGCACAAAATACCCAAGGAAAAATACCCCGAGCTGCTCATTATTTCTTTGGACCAATGTATGTTTAATGCCAACTGGGACGAGCTGGATACCAACAAAAATGCAAATATAGAAAAAATATTTAGCCTAACCCAAACCCCAAGTGTAAATACGATTTATAAGGTTTGGACAGACGTTTTTAACAAAAAATATGATTACAAACGCCTCATAAACAGCGATGCGCTACCCAAAATAGGCTTGGGCGCAAAAATAAACAATGCTGGGTTTAGAGCCGACGGCAGCAGGGCTTATGGTAACGACGTAGCCAAACTGATAGGCAAAGACAGTACGGCGTATGATTTTAATTTTTCGGGTACGCTGCTCAGGGTGGCGCAGGGCAACCAAAGGTTTGAGTATGGCAGCGAAGTGAACTCAAAAGCGGTGGAAGAACTGGAAAAAGTGCTGCTTTTTTGCAAAAAAAACGGCATGGTGGTTGTGGCTTTTTTGCCGCCCTTTGCAGGTAAAGTGCTAAAAAAAATGAAACAAAGCGGTAATTATGCGTATTTAGATGGCATATATCCGCAAATAAAGCCCATTTTTACCAAATACGGCTTTGAGCTTTGGGACTTTACAAACCCCAGCACGGCTTTGGTGGCAGACGATGAATTTTTAGATGGTTTTCATGGCGGTGAGCTTTGCTACCTAAAAATGCTGCAATATATGGCACAAAACCAGTCCGTGGTAGCGCAATATACAGATGCCAACAAGCTAAAACTTGACATTAAAAACACACCAAACAACTACGTGGTTTATGCCGATTAGGTGGGTGGGGATTGGTCGTTGAGCGCAGCCGAAACGTTTCTTGTCTGCACAGGACTTTTAAGATTTTTCAATCCTGTAAATCCCAAAATCCCGTAATCCTGTTCTGATATTTTGGGCTGCTGGTCATTTGCTGGGTAGAGACGCAATTAATTGCGTCTGTACATAATTTGTTCGGCGTTCGTTGAGCGTAGCCGAAACGCTTTTGTCTTCATAGGATTTTCCACCACAATCTTGGAAATCCCAAAATCATGTAATCCTGTTCGGATAATTTTTGCCTGCTGGGCATTTGCTGGGTAGAGACGCGATTGATTGCGTCTGTACGAAAAATCATTTTTCCGATAATCTGATAATCCCGTAATCCAACGGTTAAAACCGTCGGCTATTGAAAACGATTTGCGGCGTGGTTTAATCCATTGCGTTTGTCAATCAAAATCAATAGCCGACGGTTTTAACCGTCGGATAAAAATACATGTCCGAAAAAATCCCAAAATCTCGTAATCTTGTTCTGATGTTTTTGGTCGTTGAGCGCAGCCGAAACGCCCTTTGTCCGCACAGGATTTTCAGGATTAAAAGATGGACAGGATTATTGTAATCCCGAAAATCCCAAACTCTCGTAATCCTGTTCTGATGTTTTTCGCAATCGTACAATCCCAAAATCCTGTTCTGGCATTCCCCCCCAGCCATTTTCTTTTTTGCCAAAAATAGAAACTCAAAGTGTAACTTTACACCCGAATAAGATACTAAATACCCAATATTTCATTAAACACAAAAATGACTGAAAAGAAAAAAAAATCGGCAGTTAGGGAGTGGTTCGATGCCATTCTGTTTGCCGTAGTAGCCGCCACCATCATACGTATGTTCACCATAGAGGCATACACCATACCCAC